>CAWARR010000004.1:0-746582 GCA_963784535.1 uncultured Actinomycetota bacterium
AAAGCGGACGTGCTTTTATCGGCGATGGGATGGAAGTTAAGAGAAAAGCTGCTGTACCGATGAGTGCAACCTGGACCCCGGGCGTATTTGACGGGAATAACAGCGAAGTAGCCACCCGTTATAAAGCCGATGTTAGTGAATCTGCCTCGGCTGCTCATATCTACGGACAAAACCTTGTGGCTGCAGAATCCATGACGGCTATCGGAACCGCATGGGCCTGGTCGCCTGAGACTCTCAAGCCTACAGCCGACATGGAAATGGCAAACGGACTAAACCGGTTTGTGATACATACTTCTGTCCATCAACCTGTTAATGATAAAATACCTGGTCTGGGGCTGGTCCTTTCGGACAGTGGTTTACCCGCCACGAAACCTGGGCAGAAGAGGCTGCACCCTGGATCTCCTACCTGGCCCGCAGTTCATACATGCTGCAACAGGGGAGGTTTGTTGCTGACATTGTATATTTTTATGGAGAGGATAATAACATCACCGCACTTTTTGGCTCAGAGCTGCCTGATATTCCGGAGGGATACAATTATGATTTTGTGAACTCCGATGCAATTGTTAATCTGTTAACAGTAAAAAACGGGCTGATCTGTACTCCCGGAGGAATGACCTACCGGCTGCTGGCCCTCGATTCAAACAGCGTTTACATGTCTCTTCCGGTATTGCGCAAAATCGAACAACTGGTAAAGTCAGGTGCAATTGTGACAGGACCCAGACCCATCAGTTCACCGAGTCTGAGTGACGATATGAATGAATTCCGGAAGAGAGTTGAAAGCCTCTGGCCGGCAGATGGTGAGGTTAACAGCTTCGGGAAAGGGAGAGTCTATACAGGCAGGCCATTAAAGGATGTAATGGAAATGATTGAACCTGTCACGGATTTTGAATATTCAAAACCTGAAGGAGATACACGGCTTATGTTTGTACACCGGAAATCGGGCGATGTCGATTTTTATTGGGTCAACAACAGGAATAACCGTATTGAGGACCTTGACGCATCTTTCCGCGTTACAGGGAGGGAGGCTGAGATCTGGCACCCCGAAACCGGAAAGATCGAACTGGTGTCATATTCAACAGGAAAGGCAACCACGCAGGTCCCATTCCATCTTCAACCCAATGATGCCTTTTTTGTGGTCTTCCGCAATAAAACAGGAGAAAAGTCGCGAATGGTACCTCAGCTTAAGGAGACACAGGTAAAAATAGTGGAAGGTCCGTGGGAGGTCAGTTTTCAGCCCGGACGTGGTGCCCCTGAACGGATTACGATCGACTCACTGATACCCTGGAATGAAAGTCCGGATTCACGGATAAAATATTTTTCAGGTACAGGAACCTATTTGAAGAACATCCAGGCTCCGGCAGAATGGTTCAATCAGGGAGGACAATTATGGCTTGACCTGGGTAATGTTAAAAATTTGGCTGAGGTTTACATTAACGGTAAGTCAGCCGGGCTTCTGTGGAAATCACCCTTCAGAATAGATGTTACAGATTATTTAAAGGAGGGAGACAACAGGCTGGAGATCAAAGTGACAAACCTCTGGGTTAACAGGCTTATCGGCGATCAGCAGCCTGATGCCGGGGGAAAAGATTACCTATACGACACAAAATTTTTACCGGGCTGACTCAAAACTGATGCCCTCAGGACTAGCAGGTCCTGTAAGAATAATCAGTATTCAATAACAGGGGGGACAATTTTTTGGCCTGATGGCATGAACGAGGTTTTTGACCTCTGATTATCTGTTCAGCATTTAATTCCCCTGGTTTTCATTGCGGCTTATATTCTTTGCCGGCACTGAATTGGAAGGAGTTTCCATTTTATATTGATCCTCCGGTAAAAAAACAAATCCGAAATCAATAAGAACGTCATCTTTTACCTTTATTAGACCCATTAATTTTGCAGGAGGAGTAATATTAAAATCGGTCAGCCTGATATCCTTTAAACCCGTAACATAGATTCCACCCTCCCGGCAGTGACTAGCGGAACCCGGAATGACATAGCTTCTGGTAATTCCGTCAATTGTAATATTGATCTTGTGCATTGTACACTCCATACCTGAGAATACATGCTGCAGGTGACCGTAAGGTATTTCCAGGATTATATAAGGGTACCGGTCAGCCTTGATCAATTTTAAAAAGTCATTATACATAAGCTTGTTATCAGAATCGAACTGATTTACCGGCACCGATATCCTGTAAAACTTATTTTCTTTGGTGCCCAAATCAAGATTTTTAATAGGAAATATTCTTTTAACCGGGTAGTTCAGACTCAGCTCAAACCTATTCACGTTGGTAGAGCCCCATACATTGACAAAGCTGTCACATGTTTTGATCGAAGAATTGATAGTGCCCGGTTTCCCTCCACCAGCGAAAAGTGCCAGCAGCAGAAATAAGCTAAGTGAAGTTATTGACCTTCCGGGCTTCTTAAACTTTTTGCCTTCCTTCATCATCTTCTTCGGGTTTTTAAATCAGCAACATAATTTAAACCGGTATTAATACTAAGACCGGTTTTATCAGGAAACAATTTTTATGGAGTGTTGTTTGAATTTTCTCATCTGACAGTATCAAGCTCAGAAGGAAATGGCGGCTTCAACCATGAAGCCATGAAATCCTGCGTTTTCACCGTAAAGGGATGTGAAACGATTGTAATCCTGGTTAACATATTCCAGCTTCAGAACAGTTGAAGTCAGAGGAAACCATCCGGCTGCAACCTGGAGTCTGGCGGCCGATCTGTCCCCCGGGTCAGACAGATCCGTATCTCCATTTACAAAATCGTATCTTGCACCCCCATAAAACTGATCATCGTCTCCGAAACGGTATATTGCCTCTCCCCCAAACTGATAGAATTTAAATTGCTTACCGCTTGAATAGGTGCCTTTTGCAGATTCGTAAGTACCGAAAAATTCCAGCCCTTTATCTTTTACGAAGAGGTTGAGCATATACGAATTATCCTTGTTTGTAGTACCAGGACCAAATTTCCCCGAAGTGAAGTTTGAGCTTATATCTGCGCCGGAAGGCCCGTCAGATACCTTGTTCATCACCAGGTAATATCTTGAGCCTGCACGATCGCCAAAATAAAGAGAACCGGAATAGTGTTTTGGAGCATGATAACCCGATAATGTCAGCCTTGCCCTGAGATCATCGCTGAACTTTCTGTCGTATCCTGCTTTCCAGTAATAGGCGAGGTAATCCGTTGCATTGTAACCGGTGAATTTGTTATTGCTGAATTTTGTCAGGACGGGATTGACAGTACCTGCGGTGATGCCCCCCATTGCTAAGATCCCTTTGTTACGGAACATAACTTCCATGGAAGGGGATGTCATAAATGCCTCCATCAGATAGTTGCCCACAAAAGCGTTTCGTGTCACATGTCCGTTGTCGGAACGCCTGAAATGCTCGTCGCCATAGTTGACCTCCATATCGCCGATCCAGATAGTCAGGTAGTCCATAACCCTGTCGACTGCCGGTGATTTAATGAAGGGCAGTTCATCAATCTGAAGATATCCGCCTTTTACCCAGGTGTCATTGTGATGGCGGGATGAAAGATAAGTTACAAGGTTAAGCTTAATACCCCTGGCAAGGTCTACATCAAGGTTGAAATTGGCTGTCGGCAGGTTTATCCCTGTACCCAGCGGAATCAGTGCACTGTCAGCTTCGTGATGCAACATCTGATACTGGAGTGCAAAATCTCCGCCTACCTTCACTTTAGGCTTTGTAAAATCTTCACCGTTCGACACGGGAGGTTCAAACTGCTGCGCGTTTACACATATTGTCAGCGAAGCAATCAGCATGATTAAAAATATTTTCATATCTATACTTTTTATGTTTAATGGTCTCCGCTTTTTATTTTTACTGGTCCCCGCTTCGGTGGGGGACTGCACATAGTTGAAATTATATTCATACGTGTTTTTGATTTCAGGCAACCATCTGGGTTTTGTCATAGTTTAAGTGTCTGACATCGTTATGAATTATTCCTATAACCTTTTAAAATTCAGTGAAAAAGTAACTGTTATCTCTTTCCCTGTTTTCAGGGTACCAAGCATGGCAGTGGGAGGCACCACACCCATTTCGGTCATGTCAATTGTTTTAGCCCCGGTCACAAGAAGCCTGTCATCACCCTGAAACTGAACGTTTACCGGGACGTCCAGATTTTTTGAGACACCCGACAAGACAAGAACCCCGTTTATATTCTCTGAGAATTTACCATCCACAACTGATGCATTCTCACTATGCTTAAGACTGAACTTTATTTCGGGATACTTTCCGGCTTGAAGTGCATTGTGCGCTTTTTTATTCATAAGGGAACTTTCACTTATAATGCCCGATGATTCTACTGATAAATATACATCACTGATGGTAACCGATTTCTTGTTTTTCTCAAGGGTAACATTGCACTTTAACCGGGTGACCGCCATTTCCCAGTCATGCAAAGTTGATGTACCCGTTATTCTCATTGTGCTGGTCCCGGGTACCAGTTGAAATACATCCTGTGCTTCTACATTCAGGATTAAAAACAGCGACAATATAGAAATGGAAACTGTTTTTCTTGTCATATCTTTTCCTCCTTTACGGTAAACAAATTAAGTTTGAAATGGATCAACTGACCGGCGAAAATCCATCAGAATTTCAGATGCCAATCTTCGGAATTACCCATGCAATGGGGTGTACAGCTTGCTGTCACGATTGTCATCTTCGCAAATAAAGCCTCAGAAAACGAATAAAGGGAAAGGCTCCCGTTATATGAGTCCAATCTTTGAATCCGGCTTCCCGTAACGCTTCGGACTCAGGCCGAAACAATCAGCTCAGCCGGACGAAACCGGTGTACGTTTTACATATTAAACTCCCGGTGCCTAAGCCGTAGGGAGGCCGGAACCTGCTCCGGGTTTCATACCTGGTGATTTTCAGGAATGCCCTGAAACAGGGTGTGGCCTGTAGGGTTCTTCAAGCCGGATGATATCCTCAGGTGTCAGTTTTACCGTAAGTGCAGCCACCGCATCTTCAAGGTGACCCGGCTTGCTTGCTCCGATAATTGGTGCGGTAATATAATCTTTGCTCAGGATCCAGGCCAGAGCGACCTGCGCTTCGGGCAGCTTTCTTTTAGCAGCAACCTTTGCGAGCTGATTAACTATATCAAAATCATTATCAGCGCTGTACAGAGTTTTTCCGAATTCATCGGTTCTTGCCCTGAGAGTTTCGTTTCTTTCTTTGGACCTGTTTCCTGTCAGAAGACCGCGTGCCAGAGGCGACCATGGAATTATAGCGATCTTCTGATCGACGCAAAGCGGGATCATTTCCCGTTCTTCTTCCCTGTATAAGAGGTTATAATGCGGCTGCATCGAAACAAAGCGGGTCCAGCCATGCAGGTCGGATGTAAATAATGCTTTGGCGAACTGCCAGCTGTACATAGATGAGGCACCTATATAAAGTGCTTTGCCTGCTTTCACAACATCATGAAGGGCTTCCATGGTCTCTTCAACAGGGGTTTTATAATCCCAGCGGTGTATCTGGTAAATATCGACATGATCGGTTTTGAGCCGCCTCAGGCTGTTGTCGATCGAAGTCATGATATGTTTGCGGGAAAGCCCCTGGTCGTTAGGGTCCCTGCTCATGGCGTTGAACACTTTTGTGGCAATGACCACCTCATCGCGTCTGGCGAAATCTTTCAGGGCAGAACCCACTACTTCCTCACTGGCGCCGAGGGAATAAACATCGGCTGTATCAAAAAAATTTATTCCGAGTTCAAGAGCCTTTTTTATAAAAGGCCTGCTTTCTTCTTCATTCAGCGCCCATTGCCAACGCTCAGTCGGTTTTCCGTAAGTCATGGTACCAAGGCATATCCTTGACACCTTCAATCCTGTGTTGCCAAAATTAACATATTCCATATTGTTCGGAGTTAAATTATTACATATGCACCCGGGTCTGCGGCGGACAGTTTTATTTAATTGCCCCGCCTTTGAAAGAATCCAGGACCCGCCGGTGATTTTAAAATTAAAAACAAATCCTGTTTCCCGGGCGTATAACAAATGTCAGGAAAAAAAGTCAAAATGTTACAGTTCACTTCATCTTACCCGGGGTGGATAAAAAAATTAACCGGGAGTTATTTAAAAGATGTGCCTGGGGGGCCAGATTATATTAAAGAGGCTACCTCGAATTTTGAGACAGCCTCTTAGGTCTCAATGGCCTGAATCACTAAAATCAGACACGGGAATAAATTACCAGACTAGACTGATCAATTGTTTACAACGGTCTGTCCATTAAGTGTATAATAAACCGTTTTCTTTTGATTCGCTTTTTCAAACCTGACTACATAATGATCTGCAACTTTCTTCTGATTGCTTTTAATAAGTTCGTTATCTCCGATTATTTTCCAGTCTTTGTACTGAGTACAAACAGAACAATACTGATACATACTTATCCAGGCATGTAAGAGTTAGTTTTTATATTGGTAGCTGAACCCTGCTCCATTAGGCAATATACCTTCAATAGAGGATAGGTTCTCGCCGTCCGATGTAGCGTCGCGCATATCTGAAGCACTATTTACAACGTGCCCGTTAACAGTCATGATAATTGTTCCTTTCCTGATACCAAGATCACTGAGTTTCCCCGCTCCAATATCAATTACTTTAGCGCCGAAATCAATATTATACTTTTTCTTGTCCTGTGACGTAATAGATGCCACCTTTGCACCAAGAACTGTTTCTCCCATACTGGCGTAAACAATTCCGGTAGTGCCGTCAATATTTTTAAGTTCAACTGGAACTGTGGATTCCTTGCCTCCCCTTATATAGGTAAGATTGATTTTGTCCCCGGGGTGATGTTCACTAATTACCTCCTGGAGTTCTGCGGGGGTTTTTATATTGGTCCCGTCAATTTTCACAATTATGTCTTTTTCTTTAATACCGGCTTCCTCTGCAGAACCACCTGATGAAACTGATGCGACGTAGGCGCCGCTCACCTCAGCGAGTTTGGCTTTTTGAGCGATATCCGATGTAACCTCCTGAACATTTATACCCAGAATTGGCCTCTGGACCTTTCCGTACAGACGAAGATCACTTACTGCCTTTTTGACAATATTTACCGGAATGGCAAAAGAATTACCTGAGTAAGTACCGGTAGGTGAAATTATTGCTGAAGTTATGCCAACGAGTTCGGCCCTGGGATTAACAAGGGCGCCTCCGCTGTTTCCCATGTTTAAGGCTGCATCAGTCTGGATAAAAGACTCTATTTTATAACTCCCGTCCACATCCAGACTTCTTCCCTTTGCACTAACTATACCGGCTGTAACAGTTGATGTGAGATTAAAGGGATTTCCGACCGCCAGTACCCAGTCTCCCAGCATCAGCTTGTCCGAGTCCCCATATTTTATTACAGGTAAATTCTCTTCCTTAATCTTTATCAGGGCAATATCGGTATCCGGATCTCTTCCAACCAGACTGGCTATATATGTCTTGTTGTTATTAAGTGTGACCTGAATTGAGTCAGCTCCTTCAACCACGTGGTTATTGGTAATTATATACCCATCCGGTGAGATTATTACACCTGAACCGAAACCTGTCACCTTTCTTGGTTGTTGCCGGGCATTGTTGCCATAGAAAAACTCATAAAGCGGATCGTCAGAACCCTCATCTCCCGTCACAACCGATCTTACCCGTACATGTACTACAGCATGTACTGTCTTTTCGGCTGCATAAGTGAAATTGTCGGGTACCTCTTGTACCTGCATGGATGTACGGGTAAGCGGTGCTGTAATTACATCGTACCGGCCACCACCATAAACCGCCGCTTTTGTTTGCATTCCGTTAAAATGCTGATACAGAAGGAGCGTGAATAGCGCAGTGATCATGCTTACCAGAACCGTTGTTACAATAATTTTTGGTTTCATTGCTTCATTCTTTTTTAGTACATTAATACACCAATCTTAAATTTGTTATTTAAAAGATATGTTACGGGATAAATTGAAACGTCTTTTCAGTTCTGTCATTATTGACTGAAAATCACGTATAGCCATCTGTTCACCAGCTCTGCCTGCCGGAAATTCAATTATTAAGATCCATTCTTAGATAATACAAATTTAGTTTGCATCAGAATGATGTTAATTAAGAATGAATTAAATTTTGATTAAGGTTGGATTAAACAATTTTGTTTTATTAGAGATACCGGATAAGTAAGTCGTGACACCCCCTTGCCTGCTGTACAGGCGTTCCCCAGAAGGGACCTCAGGTCATCGAGTGGCACCCCCTTGCCTGCTGCGCAGGCGTTCCCCCAGATTGGGGGGAAAATTCCGAATCCGCAAGTTTCTAATGAATTGCGAGTTTTTGCACCAGGGTGAGCAGCACCTCCTTGCCTGCTGCGCAGGCGTTCCCACTATTAAATCGATTAACCAGGATTTATTTCACATGATCCCTTCTGCAGGTCAAAGCAGAGAATGGAGCTTTTTGCATCAGAAAACCAGCTGTTTGCCCTGATATCTTTTTTGTCTCTAACCCTGCTTAATGGCTTTGCCTCGCCACCTGCAAACCTGATACCGGGATTTCGGACTGCAAAATTGACTCTGACCGTAAAGCCAGGAGCAGAAAATGGTGCCCTGAATGACAGTTTCTTCCCGCTGAGAGTCACTGAAGTTAACTCCCTGGCAGCCCAATACCGGGAAATCTCATTCAGCCTCATCCAAATGAGACTCTCGTATTTACTTTTAAGCCTCGTGACCACCTCTTTAAGGATATTAAATCCGGTTTTGCGGCCATTAAAATAGAGACCAGGCCAGTGACAAACCATAATTGCTGGTTCTTCACTCCCGATTACCTCCACAAGCCGGCCGGAAAGGAGGTCCTTTGTGATCATTTTATCTGCGCTTCCTTCGGTCAGCCCGTCCCAGTTTCCAAACCAGTCATCGGTACATCCTATTATGGATACAACGCATTTCGGATCAGTGCCTTCCAGACCTGATGGAAAACGGACAAGTGGTTTCACGCTTTTATCCTTATCGGTAATGACATCCCGGAAATAGTGCGGTATTTCAGCACCGTAAACATCCCTCACTGCCTGAAGTGTGCTGAGGGCCAGGTTATCCTGGTTACGCCCGCCATATCCGCCAGGAGTTGTCAGCCCTTCACATGGCAATCCTGCTTCCTTCAAAATTTCAAGTGCATAGGCCTGGTATGAAGCAAGTTCATCTGTGCTTTTTGTCTGGCTCCAATCCCAGTTTTCCATGTAATAAGGCGTGGCGAAGGGGAATGGCTTCCCTGTACTGATGTCAATTACCCGGGTATGACTTACCATTTCCGGGTGGATATCCCAGTTGGGCGCAATTAAATTCCTTACAAGGCCGAGGCTCTCTTCAAGTTCCTTTTTTGTCCACCCGGGAATGAAACGGCTGATCCATCCTGTACAGGCAGGGTAGGGGACAATACTGTATTTTCCCTTTACACCGTTCTCCCTGCTCCATTCACCGAATTCCCTGACAAAGCTGTCAGGGATCTCCCTGGGGAGCTTACGCCAATCCTGCCTGTACTGGTCGGGGAATACTTCCGCAAACTGAGGGATGCCAAAATGTGCCATATTGACAAGACATGTCGAGTCGTCAATTATGAGGCTTACAGGGACACGGTTGTAAGGATTCAGAATTTCCACGCCGGATACCTGTGCCGGGTTAAGCGTGAACCGGCCGGAAGCAATCAATGCTGCGCTTCCCGCTCCGGCAGTTTTTAAAAATGAACGTCTTGTATAATCCATAGTGCTGTGAATATTACCAGGGGAAGTTAATTAAAACAGGCAATAACAGAAACTGGCAGATACCTGATAAGCAAAAATAAAAGAATTTTAACACAACGTACCGTTAAAACGACATGAATATAGCTATAGCTGGACCTGTCTTAAGCTATTTCCCTTGCCGGAAAACTTAATGTTATGTTAAATGCTGGAAATCAAGGGCTCATTTGTTCAGTGCGGCATATAATTTGCAATACCAGCAACATTAAAGAATTTAAAATAAAAGGTCATGAAAACAATAAAATCAAAAATAGCAGGTCTTTTCTGGATTTTAGGATTATTTATTATTTCCACAAACGGCTATTCCCAGGACAATAAGCTGAGCCGTCAGGAACAAAAGGCTTTGAATAAAGCTCAAATGACTGCAAACTTTAATATTCTGGATTCACTTCTGAATGCAAGGAGCTTTGTGCTTGAAGCTGACTATCTCCAGAGCAAGTACGGAGACATAATACCGGTTACATCAACCCTGAATTTTGTCAAAGTAGACTCAACGAATGGAATCCTGCAGACCGGAACGACCTCCGGTATGGGATATAATGATGTGGGCGGAGTAACGGCTGAAGGTACGATAGGGAGCTGGAAGCTGTATAAAGACACTGGGAAACAGACACTCAGGGTCCAGTTCAGCCTTTTGACCAATATCGGTAACTATGATGTGTCGTTGTGGGTTACACCTGACAATCTGGCAGTTGCCACAATTACTGGTCTCGGACCGGGTGAGCTTACCTGGAGGGGACATCTGGCAACAGTTGAGAATTCAAGAGTCTTCAAAGGCCGGAACACAATTTAGTTATTTGTGTCAGGATGATCGGTTGCAGAGACCGGAGAATCTGTAAAAGGATTGTCCCGGTCATCTGCATATGATCATTTCAGTGATCATTCCAGAACAAGAAAAATGCAATCGCATCTGTGAGCAAAGGTGTTTAATACTTTAAAACTTCATGAATTTTCTGAACAAAAATGCTAAACAAAATGGTCATGATAAAGACGGCCAGGAACGTGATACTGATTATCATCCTTATGTTCATGACAGCTCTTGGAAGCTGTGCGTCCCAAAAATATGTGAGACAAGAGATATCAAGAAAAAAAAATATGCTAAGGTAAAGGAGTGCTTTACCTATGCCGACATGAAGAATAATGTCAACTTCCATTACAGGAAGAAATAATGAAAAGTGCATCCGCAGTTAATGAGACGCTTGCACCTTCTCATTTGAATTAAAATCCTTTTTTCGAGGGATTGTCTATTTCTTCTTTTTTACGATTGATCTTAGCCCTTGCTTTCCGCTGGCGCGGATTTTAACTATTTGTAACCCGTCCGGACCGAATACCGAATACCGAATACAATACCGGAGCGAAGCGTAGACCCCGTTACCCGGATTAATTTGTAAAATATATCAGGTATTCATCAGTCTCTTTTTAACAAGCCAGTGCCTGTAGCCAAGTCCGAGGGTTTTATCAAGCAACGGGGCCGGAATAAAGGGAGCAATTGTCTCGAGGATCTCATTTTTATTCAGTTTTTTAATTGCTGCCATTACTTCGAAGACCGGTTGCTCGCCCCGGTTAAGCATATCTCTGATGTCGATTGATCGAACAACCGATCCCTCACTGAACCAGTCCGGACGAGCGGTCACATATTTAGTGCCGCCTTCGTCTGACTGAGTAATATTTTTCTGCCCGATGGCCGACCTCAGCCTGTTTACCAGATCTTCAACATTAAGCCTGCCTATTATTGCTGCCTGACTGATAGTTGTGATCCGTGCTATTGTCTTACGCAGCACAGGGTTCTTAAGTTTCCTGAACTCGGGTGCCGAATCGATAAGAACATCTTCCAGATCCGGATATGCTTCAAGCAGATCGTAAATTTTTGTTTTAGGTGTTATGATAAGCTTTTCCATAGACTATTCCTTTTTATCTGTGTATGACAGGATCCGCTGTTCCCCCTGCAGTTTCCTGAGATCTGTCAGGTCCTGTGACACCTCAAGGGTTCCGAGGTATTCGTTATTTTCATCCCTGAGTGCAAAATATTCGATGAGTATAAATTTTCCTTTCATCTGGATCCAGAAAGGGGCACGGGTTGCTCTTCCTGATTTGAAATCATCAAGAATTTTTTCAACAATGTGAACGCTTCCGGGAGGATGGCAAAGCCTGACATCGCGGTTGATTATAGACCGGCTGCGGGCAAAGATCCGGCTCGCTGCCGCCTGTAAAATATTTTACTTTGTCATTATTGTCGACGAATGTCATATCGAGGGGGACGGTATTTAATATCGCCATGATTTCTTTTGCAGTAAAGCTTCCTGTCGGCAGCTGAATGGTATCTTTTACCCTGACACCTCCGGCGACCTCTTCCTCCCGGGCAGAAAGCCCTTCAGGTCTCCAGTCGGTGGCTGGATCGTAGAGGGTAAATCCAAATTCGAGTGTTTGCCTGTGTATCTGCCACCACTCTTCATCTGACAGGAGATCCATGGCCATTGGAAAAGAATTTCTTCCTCCTTTTTTGTCATATCCTCAAGGGCCTGCAGGAGAGGTTCAAACAAAATCTCAAGAGCATCCTCAATATCTGATTTTTTGAGTCCGGCAGCACGAAGTATTTCAATGCTTCCGTTAAGCGGTCCCTGATTCTATCATGTTTACCCCACATTACGGCGGGTGGACCGGTAATATCTTTCTTTTCGAGATAAGGGAAAAGGAGGTATTCTTTTCTTTTGTAATGCTTGTCTATGTCCATCAGATCGTTAAAACAAGCCTGTATTTTAAGTGCATGATCTTTAAAATTATCGTCAGAAACCGAATGAACGTTCCAAGCAGTTGATGTGCTTTTCTTATCACTTTTACAAGTTCCCTGTTTTCCTGGATAAAGACATCAACCGGGTGTCCTTCCGGAACCGCCTTTGCATTACTCTGATCAATATGGCCGTCGAGTACTTCACCGTGGATGTCGCAAAGCCTCAGGACCTCGGTTTCCGGCAACCCCTGGCGGATCAGTTCCTGCTCAACTTCAACGACTTCTGCATAGGGTATCTGTTGCAGCGTTGTAATGAGCTCACTCCTTACCGCTTGAGGATCTGCTCCTTCGTGGAGTTTAAGGATCAGTTCCTTCAGTTTATTCTTCCTGGAATTTGAATTATTGATTAACTCACTCATAGCAATACTTTTAGGTTTTAAAATTTTCTTTTTTTGACTGCCGGAACTTCCGCAGAAAGAATACGGGTACCCGGACATCCAGCTTTTGCCCATCCTGGTGTGATTTATATTGTCAGGAAAATCAGACTGATTGCTTTTTTAAATTTTCTGTATATTTCAGGGCAAGGGACTGGATTGTCTCTGAAGAGACAAGATCATCAACTGCACTCCTGACAGGTGCATATTTTTCATGTAGTGGACATTGGACGTCTGCATCACATTGTTTCAGGCCAAACACGCAGCTGGAGAAGATTTTGCCACCTTCGGTTGCAAGGACCACGCTTTTAATTGTGACCGGAGGTTTTTCATTCGCAAAGAAGAACCCGCCTCCCTTTCCTTTAAGTGATCTAAGGAATCCGTGCTTTACCATTCTGTACAATATTTTAGCAGTATAAAACCGGGGAGCCTCTATCTCACGTGTTATCTCATCAATTCCCGGCCTTCGGCCGTTCAAGTTTTGCATCTGGATATAAACCAGGCTTCTCAGGGCGTATTCGGTTTCCTTATTAAACATATTTGACTTATTTGCGACAAATATATAATTTTATAAGATATAAAAAGACCTTTTAGTAATATAATAATTCCAAAAAGCAAGCATTCCCTGCTTTGCCAGCCGAAGCTTTAGCGGAGGCTGGAGCTCTGCTTTGCCAGCCGAAGTTTTAACGCAGGCTGGCGCCCTGTACTTTTTCCGGCACGGATTACAACCCGGGAAAAGGTTCAGGCTTTCTCCCCTCTTATATTTCCTCCCTCTCCTTATCCCAGTACATTGTCGCGTCCTTCGAGATAGGCCCTGGTACCCATATGGGCGGTTATGGCCTCCTGGAATGCCATATCGATATTGCACGAAGGGGTTTGTCCCTGGCGTATGCATTCGAGCCATTCCCTGAGGTGTAGATGTGTTGTGTCGTATCTTTTGCCGTTTACGTAGGTATATAGAAGTCCGCGTTGCGCAAAATAAAGCTCTGTTGCCGAGGTAACGGCATCAACTTTGCTTTGCCCCGGAACATAAGTGAAGAAGGGCTTATCGGTAGGGATTATACCCTGGCTGATTTTTTCGGCATACCTGTCGGAATTCCTGTCAGCTGTAATCATCAGAATGTCCGACACTTCCATTGAGGCATCGTGTCCCATAAATACCTTGCCCCTGTCACGGGAACTTGCCAGGGTTGCGCTGTAAAGCATGCTGAGGCCCCTGTCGGGCCATTCAAAGGTTGTTTGAAGCACATCCGGCACTGTCCGTCCATCCTTAAAATAGTAAATGCCTCCTGATGATGCAGCCGAGTGAGGAATTCCCACAAGCATGATCTGGTTGACGGCATCATACTCATGTGTCAGGAGATCGCCTGACAATCCCGTACTGTAATCCCACCAGCAGCGCCAGCGGAAGAAGCGCTCCAGGCTGAAGCGGCTGCGTTCCAGGGGGCCCATAAAACGCTCCAGTCCGTACTTTCTCATATAATCTTCATACTCCTTTATGCGGGCCGGATCTCCTTCAAACTGTTTCCAGTCGATTGTTGCAGGACTAGATCCTGCTATGATCGGGTAGACCCATGCCCCGTTAGGGGTGTTTCTGTTTGTGCAAACCTCTATCAGGCTGACCTGGCCCAACAGATCGTTTTTGATTATTTCAGCAGCCTTTTGGTATGAAGCAGTCTGACGTCCCTGATGACCGAGCTGGAACACAATACCCGCTTCCCTGACAGCATCCCTGACCATATATGTCTCCGGGACTGTCCAGGTCATTGGCTTTTCGCAATAGACATGCTTGCCTGCCCTTGCAGCTGCCATCGATATTGTACCGTGCCAGTGGTCTGGAGCAGCGATGATCACCGCGTCGATGTCGTCAGCCGCGATCAGTTCCTGATATGTAGTATATCGTCTGGGCTGAGGCCCGAATTTCCCGCCGGATCCTTCCCTGTAAATATTGGAACCGGTAAGCATTGCTGCCTCCGCGTAAATATCAAAAATATCACAGACACCATTGATAACGACATTCAGGTCATCCTGCTCCTTGAAAAGGTCATAACGGGTGTCATCAGGATTTTTCTTTTTAGCCTCTATAAGCGAGTCAATGTAGGAAGGCTCCGCAAAACCGATTGCCCTCATAAGCTGCCTGCCGCGTATACCGAATCCTATCAGGCCTAACCGGATCTGCTTCCCGTTTGGCTTCGGCTGAAGATACACCGCATCTGCGCTGCTCAGGCTGAAAACGTCCGATATATCCCGGTTGAGATATTTTTTTTTCCTGGTCTTTAAAGCCCCATAGGCAAGTGCACCCAGAAGCGGTACGGTGGCCAGTGTTTTAATTACATCGCGTCTTCCCATCTTCCCGGAATTGTTTTCACGGGACTCATCGGAACTATTCTGAATTTTATCCTTTTCCATTTGTTAGAAAATAAATTTTTGAAAACTTGCCGGCAAGACCCTGATAAAGTATCTGTCAAGTCCTATTTCCCTTGACGTAGGAAAAGCAAAAGTCACCCCGAGCGCCACAAGTTCTATAAGGTTCTTGTCGATAAGAAAATAGGAGCCTTCAAATGGCATCTGATATTCAATCCCCAGCAATGCAGGGTGTGAAAGGGTGTAAAGTGCAAGAAGCATTATTCCACCGATACATGATAAACGAGCCAGGCATCCCAGAAGAAGACCCAGACCTATAATAACAAGGGCCCATTCGTTCAGGAAACTGACAAAGTAGGTTAATCCTTCATTGCCGGCCATTTTGATGAAAATGTTACCAAATAGCCCCTGCGAATCAAGGAGATAAGCTTTGGCAGTCCAGTCGGGGTTAAGCACTTTTACCAGTCCTTCATAGAGAAAATGCCATCCGATAAAGATTCGCAACAAGACCAGCCATGAAAGCTGGATTTTCGATAATCTGTTTTCCATTATGTCTGAATTATTTTCCGGTATTAACCAAGGGCCGGGAAGTAAATCTATCCCGGCACATTTTTACGACAAATTTATATTAAAATAGTTCTTAACAAAATTTCTGGCTGGCGAATTGCAGTCTTTTTAATCACTTTGTCTGGTTTATTTCTGGTGGCCTGTAGGGCGCAACGGAAATGGATCCGAGATGGGTCAGTTGTTTACCAGTTAAGCGAGATCTTTCCTGTTTCGTTGGGAAAAGTAATTGTCTGAATGGTTCCTGTTCCTTCTGTTTTTGCAGACTTGCCGTTTATGCTGACTTGCAACCCGGATGGAAATCCGTGCAGAATTAATTCAACAGAATGAAACTTGCCGGAATATTTACCCTGAACGCTATTCAAAGTAATTTCACGATTCTCGGGGTTAAATTCAATAACCCTGCTGTAAAATATCCCTTTTAAATAATCATATGTGGTACCGTCATCCTCATAATAATGGAATTTGGCGGGAAGCATTCCATACCAGATATTCAGATTCATTACACCATCACCTTTGTCAACAGTGCTGCTATTACATTTTGCATTGGAATTATAGCGCCGGCTTTTATAAATACAGGCAAATCGTTTAATGGTGATCCTGCCCAGACTACCTTGTTACCCTCAATTTTTTCATCATTGCTGAACCGGTACCAGGTGCCAGATGGCAGATAAACCTGTTCAGCTTTATCAGTGCTGGCAACCGGAGCTACAAGCATGGAGGGTCCAAATAAAAATTCGTTTTCAAAGCTGGTATTATATACTTCATTATCATGCGTGTAATCTATTGCTAAGGTCCGGTTAATGGGAATGCCGGTTCTTGAGGTTTCATAAAACGAGGAATACAAATAAGGCAACAAACGGTAACGTAACTGGATGGAGTGTCGTATCAGTTTCTCATTACCCTCACCCCATGCCCAGGGTTCATGTGAGGTGTTTCCTTTTGCAGTATGGCTGCTGAACAAGGGTGTGTAAACACCCAGCGACATCCATCGCACCATCAGTTCAGGAGTAGGATTTCCTGTGAAACCTCCGATATCCACACCATCAAAGGCAACTCCCGTTAGCCCCATGCTGTTAATCATCCTGTAGGCAAGCAGCATATGATCATCTGTAGAGTTATTATCACCCGTCCACATAGCCGAATATCGTCTGAATACCTGAATACGCGGCGCGGGTAAGTACAAATGGACGGTAGCCATTTAGTAAGGTCTTTGTGCCTTCAAATGTTGCTCGCGCCATCTGCATTCCATAGATATTACGGGCTTCCTTCAGTGTAATTGCATTTCCCGCCTTTCCGAATTCAACCAGAGGCGGAATATCCTGTCCCCATGCTGCAGGTTCATTCATGTCATTCCAAAATCCGGTTACCCCGTCATCGGTCAGAACCTTAAAATTACCTCCCCACCATTTTCTAACAGTGTCTCTCGTAAAATCGGGGAAATGACTTCTTCCGGCCCATACACTTCCGGTATAAGGTCTCCCATCGGGATAGTGGACGAAAAAGTGGTTTTTCAAACCGGAAATATAAGGCAGATAGCCATTGGAATCAATTTTAATCCCTGGGTCAACGATTGTTACAAGATGCATACCCATTGTTTTCAGCGAATCTGTCAAAGCTATTGGATTAGGATAAGTAACAGGATTCCAGGTAAATACCCGGTATCCATTCATATAATCAATATCACAATAGATAACATCACATGGAATGCTGTCCTGTCTCATTCTACTGGGCGACACCAAGTAATTGCTGCTGACTCATATAACTGTATCGGCATTGCTGATAATCCAAGGCTCCATAACGGAGGCATTTCCATTCTTCCGGTAAGCCAGGTATAATCCCTTATCTGTCCTGCAACCGAAGATGCTCCGAAAAAGTAATAATTCATGGCACCTCCTTCAGCGCCAAAAAAATACATTGTGCCATCAGTGGAACCTCCAAAATTGAAAAATGATTTATAGCTGTTATCAAAGAAAATACCGAAGACGCTGTTTGAATGAATACCTATAAAATAGGGCAGGGTCGAATAAATCGGATCAGCGTTCAGCCCATAACCAGTGTCATCAGTATTCCAGTTCACATAAGATTGCTCACGGCGGTTTAGCGGACCTGTCTTCTCTCCAAGACCGATAAATTTTTCATCATCGGTCAGTTTACGGTAGCTTGTTATCCTCTTTCCCTGCCAGGAAACTCCCAGGGAAGAGGCGTCCCCATCAAGCCAGTTCCCCTTCGCATCATAAAAATCTGAATACTGATCGGGTCTTTTTGCACCACCACTTTCAGAGAATCTGTGACAAGCGTTATTTCTTTTTTGCCGTTAATCATTTTGTTAAAATCGCGTACAACATTCCTGATTACCGCATACGACGGACTCTCCGGCATGTCGGATGCCGCGACCAGGACCCTAATTATTTCAGGTGCATAAACGCTGAGCTGCAAATCATGATTATCAGTTGTAATAATATGGACTACATGGGCGGCTGAGCGAATTCCCTTGAAAGAGCCTAACTGGTTGCTCATCAGGTTATCCTGGGCTAAGCATCTTAAAGTGAAGATCAATAAAAGAAGGGGTAAAATCCTAAATTTATTTTTCATGATTTTTCAATTTTATATGCTGATAGTTTTTGAGATCTGACAACAATACAACAAATTATTGTTGCTGAAGTTTTTAATCGTAACCAAAAATCCGATTAGTCGGCAATCGCCCAATAAGCCATTTCATTGTATCAGACCACCCGCCTTCTTGTCCAATGACTCACCGGGCAAGCAAGGGCCTCTCCATTATCGGGTATTGTGTTATTGAAGATTGCTGATGTGGCCGGGATACAGAAAGGTGAAATGAGATAGAAACCTTATCCGGGTTCTCCGGAAGGTTAACTGAACATGCTGATCCAAATTGTTTACCTGCTTTCCCCGTACTCATCCAGTAAGGCCTGGAAGACCTCCTTTACGGATGAAATTTTAGTGGCCCTGAATGCATTGCTCCCGGCAAAAGCAAATCCGCTCTCAAAATTTCCCTTCAGTGCATTAACAAGAGCATTAATGATGCAATAGGGACTTTTTGAAATGTCACAGGTTTTGATGCATTTAAAGGGGCATTTTTTCGGCTGTCTTTTTCCCTCTTTAACCTTCTGGATAAAATTGGAGAAGATTGCCCGTCCGGGCATTCCGACAGGGCTCTTTATGATCTCGATATCCTTTTCACTTGCATTTATATATGCCAGCTTAAAGCCTTCTGAAGCATCGCATTCGTTCGTTGTCACGAACCTGGTCCCCATCTGGACTCCTGATGCTCCAAGCTTCATAATGTTTTTGATGTCTTCACCTGTATAGATCCCGCCCGCTGCAATGAGCGGAATAGCCTGATTATATTTTTCTTCAAAAAGCTTAAGCTCACTCACAATTTCCGGGACAAGCTTTTCAAGGGAATAATTATTATCACCGATCTGTTCGGCCTTAAATCCGAGATGCCCACCTGCCTTTGGTCCTTCAACAACGACTGCATCAGGAAGGTAACCGTAGTTGGCCTTCCATTTTTCGCAGATTATCCTGGCTGCCCTGGCAGATGAAACAATAGGCACCAGCTTTGTGGTACTGTCTTTCTTTAAAAAAGATGGCAGATCAAGCGGAAGTCCGGCCCCGGCAATGATTAAATCCACCTTTTCGGAGATGGAAGTCTTTATGATGTCAACGAAATTTGTCATTGCGACCATGACATTGACACCTATAACCCCGGTTGTTTTTTCCCTTGCTTTTCGTATCTCCTGTTTGAGACCGTATATGCAGGCCTCGAGATAATTGGACGAGAAATTTTTATAAAGGAGGCCCAGCCCGGCGCTTGATATTACACCTACTCCTCCTTCATTTGCCACTGCAGATGCCAGACCCGACAGTGAAATGCCAACGCCCATGCCTCCCTGCATAACAGGGATGCGGATTGACAGGTTACCAATATTTAATGCTTTCATTTTCGTCTTCTTTAAAACCACCAGATTAATTCAGTTTTCAGCATGGGGACTCTGATATGATCAGGCCTGGTATATTGACCTGTATGATTCTTTCGGCCTGCTCTTTCCATTATTCCTGCGCGACCATTTAGCCTGCCTTTTTGTTGAATATTCGCCTTCGGCCGGTTTGGCCTGCTTTGGTGCGGCAAGTTCCACGGCAACTCTTTTATGCATAAATTTTGAGCTGTTCAATGCATTGAGAACAGCGCTGACATAACTGGCATCAACCTCAAAAAATGAAAAAGACTTTAAGGGATCAATCTTCCCTATGGGAATTTTCTTTCCCCTTGTGTTGGAGTTTATCAGGTCGATGAGCTGTTCAGGATAAAAGCCATCGGAAGTTCCAAGGTTTATGAAGAGCCTTGTATAGTTACCGTTGTATTGTTCACGGGAAGATCTTTTCTCATTTCCCCGGAATTCGCTGTCTTTTTCAGATACATCGGAGAGGTCCTCGCCATTGCGGTAATCATCGAGGAATCTGTCAAATTCGAGTGATACAACCCGTTTGAGGAGTTCTTCCCTGTCGAGACCTGCCAGTTTCAACTTTATTTCAGGAAGGAATTTTTCAATCTCCTGATGGTCAGCAGCAACAGCTTCAAGCTTGCTGACCCAGTTGAATAGCTGTTTTCCGCATATCTCGCTTCCTTTCGGAATGGGTGAGAACTTAAATGAATTTTTTTACGAACCTTTCGATCTTATGAAGGTTCTGTTTTTCCTTCAGATGGACAAGAGAAACTGAAATGCCAGTCTTTCCGGCTCTTCCTGTACGGCCGCACCTGTGGGTATAAACTTCTGCATCATCAGGAAGGCTGAAATTGATTACGTGGGTGAGGTCATCCACATCAAGCCCGCGGGCGGCTACATCAGTGGCAACCAGAAGGTGGAGGTTTCTTGACCTGAATTTCTGCATCACCGTGTCGCGCTGCGACTGTGAAAGATCTCCATGAAGGGCATCGGCACTGTAACCATCGTTTATAAGCTTTGATGCTACTTCCTGGGTCTCCTTGCGGGTGCGGCAAAATACAATCCCGTAAATATCAGGTTCAAAATCAGCAATTCGTTTAAGAACCTTGTACTTGTCCCTTGCATGCATCAGGTAGTAAAGATGACTTACATTGTCAGCCGATGAATTTTTGGTACCTACCGTTATTTCAACCGGGGAGTTCATATATTTTCTGGCAATAGCTGCAATCTGGGTTGACATGGTAGCTGAAAACAGCAGTGTCCTTCTGCCATTGGGCACCTCCTCCAGAATTTCGTTAATGCTGTCAAGAAATCCCATACTAAGCATCTCGTCGGCCTCATCGAAGATTACCGTGCTTACCCCTGAAAGATTTGCAGCACCTCTTCCGATGAGGTCTATCAGTCTGCCAGGTGTTGCCACAATAATATGAGCACCTCTTTTTATTTCTCTTATCTGATTCTCAATGCTGGCGCCTCCGTAAACCGAAACTATTCTCAGTTTACCGGTGAATTTTGCATAGTCAGTCAGGTCTCCGGTTATCTGGATGCAGAGTTCACGGGTTGGGCAGAGTATCAGGGCCTGTGTGGTGTTTTTTAACGTATCTGTTGTCTGAACCAGCGGAAGCCCAAAGGCGGCCGTCTTTCCGGTTCCTGTCTGTGCAAGTGTAATTATGTCACAATCATCACTCAGAATTACCGGTATAACCTTATTCTGTACAGGCATTGGTTGTTCAAAACCAAGTTCCTGAATCGATTTCAGAATACCGGGAGTGAATCCCATTTCTTCAAAATTTATCATTATATGTTTTTAAGAATTGCTTCCGGGAGCGATGGTTTGTTTTCCCGGCTGACATGAAGAAAATTACAGACTGGGCAAATTGCCTTACGACGCTTCGAGGGAATCAACTTGTTTATAAGGGGCCAAAGATAATTAAATTATTATGATTACAACATTTCCATAATATATGGCATATAAAGCCACCTGGATAATCCGGATACAGGCCTGTTCCACTCCGGAAAAGCAAGGCGAAATATTCTCTCCCGGGCCGGGCAGCCACAGACCAGATCCCTGCGGAAATAAATATAATTTACAACATTTAGCTGTTTATAACAAAATTATGCCTATTTTGTAAAAATAAATTTAAAAAATCAATTATGAGTAAAGGAACAGTTAAATTTTATAATGAATCCAGAGGCTTCGGCTTCATAAAAGAGGAAAATTCAGAAAAGGAATATTTTGTTCATTCATCGGGTGTAAAAGAGAACATCAGGGAGGACGATATTGTTACTTTTGATCTGGAACAGGGCAGGAAAGGATTAAATGCAGTGAATGTCAAACTTGCTTAGATTGCATTAAATATATTTAAGATATTATTGCCGCAACCGCGGCGCTTCTAATTAAAATTCAAAAAAATGTACGAAAAAAAACAAAATAATTATAATTCACCGGATCTATCGAAACTTAAAGAGATTATTATTGACCACAGGACAAAAATATATGTGGCCCCTGATGCTGACGTTGAGGAGGCCAGAAGCCGCTATCTGAACCGGAACGCAGCACGGAGACAAAATTGATTCAGATTTCGGTTTAGCCTGGGAAAATTCGGTATTTTTCTCTAAATCTTGTCAGCGACTGATATATCTTATCAGTCCCTGATAAGTTTTACTTTGAGGGCAGTCAGTCCTTTTGGCCCTTTGCCGATTTCAAAACTGACGACATTGTTTTCCTTTATAGGTTCAAGCAGGTTTTCGGCATGGACAAAAACACTCTGATTGGAATCCTTGTCGCGGATAAATCCGTAACCTTTTGAATCATTAAAGAAAGTCACGGTACCTCTCCTGAGGTAATCCGGGCCATTCTGGGGGTTGTTATTTGTTATTTTCAGTTCAATGCTTTCGACATCGACCTCTGTTTTCTTATCCGGATCCGGGGGAGTTGATGAGATCACTCCGAATTCATCAACATAAGCTATCATATTGTCGAATCCGCTCGTTTTTCCGACGCTTTTTTTCTTTGCACGCCTGGCTTCCTTTTCTTTTCTCTTTTTTTTCTTTTTTGTTTCTGACTTCTTTTTTGTTGTAAGTTTCCTGCGATCTTCCCATGTGATATATTTAACTTGTTATTAATTAAGCTGAAATCAGCTATCAGAAATGTTGATGTGCAATGATTACCCGAACAGATGGATGATAAGTAAAATACTGCACAAGATCTATAAGCCGTGTCAGGTTACAAAGGTACAACAAAATAGTCAGAAATTGGCCTTAAATTCCTAAATCCACCTGAGGGGACTTTGCCTACACCCTTGCCTGCTACGGAAGCGTTCCCCCTTAAAGGCATTTGTTTATATGCGCGACATACAACCCCCCCGCCCTTCGGGCACCCCCCCGAAGCGGATTATCGATTCGCGATATACACCCCCCCGCCCTTCGGGCACCCCCCCTGAAGTGCATAGCCGTCAAGCTAATATTCTTAACTCTCTGATAATCAATAGGGGTGACTATTTTTAATCCCATTTCTTTTGAAAACAGGTTTACTTGATTTAATTTTACACATATTAAAGAACGTTTTAGTTAATAAATGGCGAGATTTTGCCTTTCGGGAGTCTCGCTGTTTTTTTATAAATATACACATATTTATTTGATTACAAAATAGATAAACATAATATTTCTTCAAATCCGAGTTTATTTTTCTTCTTTTCCAACCAGTGTTTTTCGGATAGCGTTTCAGCTACCCACCTGAACCATTTGGCCAATCCTTTACCCCCGGTGGTTAATATTTTTCTCAACTTTTCGCTGTTGTCTTTAAGAGTTTGCATGCATTTGTGGGTACTCAATAACTTACCTTTTTGCCTGTACTGATAAGCCCTTTGTATCATGAACATTTCCCAATTGATCAGAATAAGTAATAACCTGGTATTGAGAATACACATCAAACGTTCATATTTCATCTGTCTAATGTTGTCTAAGCCGAAGACAGATTTCCAGATTTTGAACACCTTATGTAAAGCTTTACATAAAGTTTTTTATGGAAAGCAAATCGTTATGCAAAGTTGAAGCGAAAGTAGTACAGTAGATCAATATGTTACGCACTAACTTTACACTACAACTTTGCATAATAATATTACTTGTTAAGGCTTTTCAACCAGTAAAGCAAATTCTGATTCTGCTCCCATTCACATTCTTTAGCCTTTTCAGGAATAAGGTTTGTATAAGCCTTTTCAAGCGCTTCTCGCTTCTTCTTATGGTCAGCTCTTGCATAAATCTCTGTCGTTTGTATTGATACATGTCCTAAGAGATCTCTTATGTACACGAGATTTACACCGGATTGCAACAAGTGCATCGCTTTGGAGTGCCTCAAAGTATGGCAGCTGACAATACACGGGACCAATGCCGGGGTTACTTGCCTTGCCATTCCAACATAGGTTTTAAGTATGTATGTTACGCCAGCTCTGGAAAGCTTCTCATTTCGGCTGTTGAAGAAAAGCGGGTGTTTCAGCTTGCTGCTTTCAAACAGATGGTTTTCTTCCATGTACCGTCTTAGTATAACAATCTGTTCCTCGATAAGAGGAACGACGCGGGATTTTCTACCTTTTCCAAAGAGCCTGAGAGTGTACGGTTTACTTTCTGTTTTCAGCGACTCTGGTGTCAGGTCTATTATTTCCTGCACTCGTGCACCGGTATCGTACATGAGAGCCAAAAGAGCAAGATTCCTGCGGCCGTTCCTGGTTGTAATATCAGGTTGATCCAGCAGCAGTTTTATCCCGTCTGCCGTAAGGTAGTTGATGCTTTTCTTCTCATCCTTCATGGCTTTAATTGAAAGTATCCTTTGCCATTCATCCAGATGGTGGATCTCTTCATATTGGAGGTAAGACATAAAGGAGTGTATGGCAGCCAACCTGTGGTTTCGTGTTGCAATTCCGCAGTTTCGTTCTTTCTGAACCCAGGAAAGAAAATCAAGTACCCGCTGGCGGGTAATGAGTATCCAAAGTGAGTTGCTCTACTCTGATCTTCTGTACGTCCTTCATATAGCCAATGAACTGTACGAAGGTATCACGGTAAGATGCTACTGTATTTGGACTCATGTTTCTTTCGTATGGAAGATATTCAGACAGGAACTTGCTGAGGCTTTTCGCAAAGTCAGTACCTGTGTTCATATCCTTACCATTTATATTTTAGGGTACACGAACGCGTTAATGGGTGAACACTGCTCGACTAATTCCGGATACATTTCACTGGTAAGTCTTACATATTGCTCTGTTGCAGAGAGAGATTTGTGCCCAAGACAGGCAGATATTATCGGGAGACTGCTATATAGATCCATGCCATTATGTGTCATCTGTACAAAGGCATGAACAGCAAACGTGTGCCGAAGGTCGTGAACACGAGGGCCATGATGATTCCCGACATAAGGTATGCTGCATTCAGCAAGAAGACGACGGAACCATTTATAGATGGATTGCGCATTGCAGTAATTGCCATCGCTTTTGATAAAGAAAAAGCTTTTCGGCGAACTGACATCCCTGACTGGTATTTTGTCACGATAATTTGCATATTGTTGCAAAACTTTTCGTAATGCATCATTGATGGGGACTATCCTTTCACTGCCGTTTTTTGTTTTTCGGATAAGAATATGACTCTGGGCGAACTTTATATCAGCATTTTTGATGGAGAGAGCTTCAGATACTCTTAGTCCTGTACTATATATCAGCCGCAGTAACGCAGGGACACTGAACATCGTATTGCTCATGTGGCGGTCATACATCCTCAACTGGTTACTCCTGCAAAATAACTGGTCTATCTGTTTTTGGGTAAATATGTATGGGGTGAAGTTCCATTTGGAACTACCATATCCAGGTAACCTCGGTATGAAGCACTCACGTCCTTGACGTGACATGTATCGTGCAAGCTGAGATATGATCGAGTATTTGGTATAGATGGTTATATGACTGTCATTGGCCCTGGTCTTACGCCATTTCCGCACAAGTTCCCGGGTGATAACCGGTTCAAGAATATTATTATCCTGAAAAAAACGATCTATTTCAAAAAGTATCCATTTCCCACGAAGAAAATTGAAGCCGGAAGCCTCTTTCATATGGATGAAGCCATTGATATAGGCAGCAAGTACGCTCTTATATTCAAAATGTTTGCTCATAAAACACTCCTCCTTTCTGGGTGTAAAATTCATCCGATACGGGTGGAACAGTATTAGCGCACTTAAGCAGAGAAGTCAGATCAATGCGAAGATATGTCAGAGTAGAGTCTGTTTTTGTATGGCCCAACGCCTCTGATATAATATGTATCGGTGTTTCATTTTTCAGAAGACAGCTGGCAAGACTGTGACGTAAAGAGTGCGGCCCATGATGACGTCCGTCTATTTTAACCCCGGATTTTGATATGACTTCCCCTATTGCAGAGCACACTATGCTTTTGTTGGCTGGGACATATGGAGCGCGACTGGAGATAAAAATATTCTGAGATTCAGACTTGAAGCGGCCATATTTGAGATAATCAATGATAGCATTGCCAACATCATTAAGAAGAGGCAGAGTGACAGGATGACCGGTCTTATACTGGGTAAGCTTGATCTCGTTCTTATCCCAATCAATATTTGAGAACTTAAGATTTGCAATATCGGATGCACGGAGCCCTAATCGGCTTGCCAGCAACAGCATGGCATAATTACGTTTACCTACACCGCTGCTCTTATCTACTGATTCTTCTATGTCATTGACTTCCTCTGTGGTAAAGAACGAGGGTATTTTTTCTCGCTTAACCCATTTACATCTTATTATTATGTCCTCGAATTTCACATCAGTTAGATGACTTTCAAACCAGAAACGGAACAATACTCTTAAGCTGCTGGCTACGTTAATTTTGTTGTTTTCTGTTGTTGATAAGAACTCCAAGACATGCCGCTCACTGATTCCACTCATCGAGTAAACCCCAGACTGGTTGAGGAAAAAGAGAAACCTGTTCAGATAAAGCTCATAATCCTTAATGGTCACAGAGCTTCTACGCAAAGATTGTAAATGGGTGATTAGCTTTTGCATCTGTAATCCGATCTCGCCTTCCAATGTATGCTTCACAGGTACAATTGTACGCTTTCTGATATAGCCGAGATTCAGGTAATCATCCAGAACCTGTATGCTTCTTATCTTTTCACGGTCATCATGCCTCAAATTGTCACAGGGAATACAATCGGTAATATACTCCTGCCCCAAAGATTGGGTGTACAATGACAGGTTCTTTTCCTTCATATACCGAAGGATCCCGTATTTCCACAATGACCTGTATTTGTCAATGCGATTTTGGGTGTAACAATTGCTGTTGAAAAACAGCAGACAATCATAAATCAGTTTAGTAATCTCTTGTTGCATAATAGATACAATTTTGATTTGGCAATATCGCCAAGTCAAAATTATTATGTAAAGAGATTATGTAAAGAAACATACTGAAAATATTGACTGTCAGGCTGCTTCCAATAAGATGGTGCTGGTTACTTTGCATAATGATATGCTTTCCATAAAAAAATTTATGTAAAGCTTTACATAAGGTGTTCAAAAAAATGAAGCAGAATTTTCAGTTACATTACTTTTATGGAGAGAACGAAAATGCCATTTATACTCAAGTATGGTGTACATTAGTCTCAGTTGTTATTGACAGTAACACAAAAAATCGCACAGGCGAAGAAAGCTTTCTCGGTCGTTGCGTCATTAGTAAGGATACACTTAATCAGCATGCTTGATGTAAATGAGCTGCTGCGGAGCACCAAAAGAAGTTTTAAGAATAAACCAATCCCCCCTGGCGTACAATTATCCTTTAAAATGTAGGGGGTAATTTATGAATGTTAAAAAATGATTATTGATAATCAGATAAGTACAAGGGTAGATTGTGAATCTAAATTACTAAGTTTCGCAGTTCTTTAAAATGTTGAAAACCATATAGAAATTGTTAAGAAAAAGCAGCATGATCTGTAAGTTAATATACTGTTTTTGAGTATATTAACAATGTTTTCCAAAACATACAACCATGCTGCAGAGTAAAGATATTAATAAAATTTCGGAATTAAAAAACGGTTTTACCCATAGGTGGCTTGAACCGGATTTTATTTCGGGTTCTTTGAAATGTTTCTCATTTTCGGGTTTGTGCAAATGTCTGGATCCTTTTAAAGTGAGAGGGTATAGTTTTGAAGCTATCTTTTCAATACTCATTTCAGCTGGATTTATTGGTGCATGTACTGTTAATTCTATGTTAAACAGCTATATAGGGAAACAAATAGAAGCCCGCAAGGATACATTTTATCGTCTGAAGAATAATCCATCTATATGCTGGCGATTGGTATTATGGCTATTTGCAACGAAGTTCAGGAAAACAGTCGAAGAGTATGGAGAAAAGACAGGTTCCGTTAAATGTATTGTTTTTGATGATACTCTTCTGGCCAAAACAGGACGGTGCATAGAAAGGTATCAAGAGTATGGGACCATGTAACCGGTAGATTTATCCTTGGATTCAAAATGTTGCTGATGGGATATTGGGATGGCACCTCTTTCATTCCGGTTGATTTTTCCCTGCACAGGGAAAAGGGAAGGAACAAAGAAAAGCCCTTTGGTCTTAAGAAAAAAGAACTTAAAAAGCAATACAGAAAAAAACGCGCTGCCGATACACATTCGTATGAACGGTTAAAAGAAGCAGATACAGGGAAAATAGAAAGTGCATTAAAGATGTTTTCACGTGCCATTGCACAGGGTATTAAGGTTGATTATCTGCTGATGGACAGTTGGTTTACATGTGAAGCATTTATTGATACAGTGTTGAAAGTAAAACATCAGGTAACACATTTGATTGGCATGTACAAAACTCCCAAGACCAAATTTGAATACATGGGAGGTTCTTTCACATATAGCCAGATCCGCAACCTGCTTGGAAGAGCAAAAAGATGCAGAAAACTGGGGTTCTATTACAACGAGGTCATTGTAGGGTTCAAAGGCAAGCAGATAAAACTATTCTTCAGCAAACAAGGTAAAAACGGCAAATGGAAAGTGTTTATAACAACTAACTTAAGTTTGAGTTTTATCAAGATGATTGAGATTTATCATATCAGATGGTCGATTGAGGTATTTTTTAAAGAGGCACGTCAGCTGTTGGGGATGGGCAGTTGTCAGTCAAATGATTTTGATGCACAGATAGCAGATACCACGATAACCCTGATACAGCATATACTGTTAACATTAAGATATCGTTTTGACCATTATGAATCAATGGGGGCATTATTTGCCGGAATAAAGGAAGGCATCATAAGTCACAGACTTAATGAAAGAATATGGGGCCTTTTCATAGAATTGTTGAAATTGATAGAGACTGTATTTATTGAAGTAGACTAAGAGAAACTCCTGGAAAGAATAATAAATAACGAGAAGATTTATGAAAAACTGGCAATCATCCTTGATCCCGCAAACAAAAAACTGGCAGCGTAACAGAAAATCTGAAAATGGAACACTTAGTAAATTGATTGCCAACTATATAGCAAAACAAATGGTATGAATAACCATTTAATTATGTGCATATTATAAACAAGTGCGAAACTTAAGTAAATTATTAATCGGATAATAGTGATAGTTTATATGTAGTTTAATAAGTAGCTTATACGTAGTTTAATACATAGTTCCATCATAGCCAACCAAACCGTTTAGCGGTTGCACCCATACCAGATATTTAAATTTTAATTATACTTGCCGCTGGTTATACCAAAGAGAGTGACCAACCGTTAATTTACAAATAACAGATTGCCTGTGCGTTTATTTTTGCTGATTTCAACCCTGTTGTTGCCAATCGCCATTCTGGGTCAGATTAGTGCGCCCGGAATGAAGAGTGTAAGGTATACTTCCTATCCATCCTCTCCGGCAGTGAAAGACCCTGTTTTTATTTACTGCAATTCCACAGGAACGGTTAAAGGGACACTGAATGCTGTCAGTCCGGGAGGAACAGGACCATTTACTTTTACCTGGTACAGGTGGAGTGATGCGGCAAGGAATTTCAGTATTCTTATTAAGTCAGACCCAGGTGTATTGAGTTCCACTGTAACCAACCTCGATGAGGGGGGTTACAGGGTCACCATTTCTAACGGAAGTGGTACAATACAAATCTGACAGCCTGGGTATTTCTTGACAAGCCTTATGCCATGGCCGAACTTCTGAACAGGACATGCGATTATGTGGCTTTACGCGGCAGGGCAGCAATCGATACATTCTACTATAGCGACCCAACCGGAGGAATTAAAGTAAGACTGCCCAATAAAGTAAAGTTCCTCTGGTCGTCCTAACTGGCCTCCTCAATTCCTTATCCTGATCTGGAACTGAGTCCGCAGACATTCAATCCGCCTCTTGTGGATGTTACATACAGGCTCCAGGTTACCGATAGTTTTACATGCTCTGATGAGTCTTCCTTCTTTTATGAATCGATTCATGTAAAAGCTGACTTTTCGCCAGATCCTTCAAGCGGTGAGGCACCTCTTGAGGTGAGGTTTACCGACAAATCTGTCAGGGCTGCAACTTATAAATGGGAATTCGGAGATGATTCAGTTTCATACCTGGCCAATCCCGAACCTCATACCTACTATATCCCAGGTGAGTACTCGGTGAAGCTGACGATAGAGAGTTCCCTGCATTGCATCGACTCGGTACGGTTCGACAAGATCAAGGTTGAGGATTCCGATCTTGAAATTCCGAATGTCTTCACCCCGAACGGCGACGGAATGAATGATTATTTCATGGTGGAGAAGTCTTCATTGAAATTTATCAGCGTCGATATCTACAGCCGCAGCGGGGTAAGGGTCTACAGCTTTTACGCCGAGGGGCCCATCCTGAAGGAGTGGTACGGATGGGATGGTAACGTGAACGATTCTTCGATAAAAGCAAGCCCAGGTGTCTATTTTTATGTCATCAAAGCTCTCGGCTGGGATGATATTAAATACGAGGGGAAGCAGTACAGGGGTTTCGTGTATCTTTACAGATGAGGCACTACAAGAACCCAATTATAAATCCCATCAGGGTAAAACTGGCAACAGTGTAAAGTGAATTGATAAGAAAATGCGCCATGGTTTTCCTTTCGGACATTTTGTACCATATAGGAAAAGTTATTTCACCTCATTGATATAAATCATTGATAGGGCTTCGCTATTCCCTTCTTTAAAATTCTTCAAGATACTATAGTCAGTTCTCATAACGAAAAAACATGCTATAAGATAAAGAAAGAGTTCCCTGTAAAATTAAAATCAAAATTGGATAATAGCTTTAATTTATGCAAAACCTTTTTAAATTAAGAATCCCATGCCCTGACCGGAATCAATCTTTAAAAGTAGGTTTTGTTTTTCATATATAACTTATATTGTTATATTTGAAATAGTTGCAACAAAAAAACGCTCCTGCAAAATTTTTGAAAACGATGGCGGATTACTACTGCTTCACGAGTTGGAAGGTCATATAAATCCCTTATCTTCAATAAGTATCTTTGGCATTGACAACAGGGACGAAATGGATTACAGAGAATAAAATAGATTTCCCAAAAAAAAATTGAAATAATGAGTTTTTAATTTTTTTTTTTAAATTTGGCAAATGGCAAATATTGTTATTCCAATATTTAAATATACATATATGCACAGAAAGTGAGAGAAGGTTTTCCGGATGAATAAAACCTTTAAATGATTGATAATTAACCTAAAATAACCTATTGATAAACTAATTTCTATGCCTATGAGACTATTAACAATTATTAACAAGGAACATCATTTGAATTTTTATTTTCTTATGTTTGAATTTTTTCTTTAAAATTTTACGTTAACCTTAACCTAAAGTTATGCAAAAAAGATCAACCTTTTTATGCCTCCTTTATGGAAGCATAAGCAAATTCTTTTACAGGATAACCATTTTGATGCTGATGATGGTTCTGCCTTTGACGATGGCATATGGTTATTCGTTTGACTCTAAGCGCGACAGACCAAAAAAAGTCGATGTTTCTGCTGATCAGCAGCAGATTGTGGTATCCGGTACGGTACTTAATAAGGACAGTGAGGCTTTACCCGGAGTGACTGTGATTGTTAAAGGTACAAACAATGGGACTCTGACCAATGCTTCAGGAGCATATACTTTATCTAATGTACCGTCCAATGCCACACTTGTTTTCTCTTTCGTGGGGATGATAGCCCAGGAGGTTCCGGTGGGTAATCAGAGCAGAATTGATGTAGTATTGCAGGAAGCCTTACTCGGACTTGAGGAGGTCGTAGTGATAGGGTACGGAATTCAGCGAAAGGAGACAGTTGTGGGTTCCATTTCACAGGTGAAAACGACAGAACTTCTTCAGTCGCCCCAGGTCAACATCAGTAATGCCCTGGTAGGGCGTATGTCGGGGTTACTGGCAGTGCAGCGAAGCGGTGAACCGGGTAACGATGCATCGACTCTCAGGATAAGGGGAGAAGGGACCTTTACGGGGAGCCGTGATCCACTGATAATGATAGACGGTATAGAAAGCGATACATATAATAATATTGACCCAAACGAGATAGAAAACATCTCGGTGCTTAAGGATGCTTCGGCTACGGCAGTTTATGGGGTGAGAGGGGCGCCAACGGTGTGATCCTGATAACCACCAAGAGAGGGAAGATTGGGAAACCGCAGATGAGCTTCACCTCGCAGGTAGCCCGCACGTCGTTTCCTTTCCTGAGGGATAACATGAACTCGTATGATTATGCCAGGACACTGAACCAATCATTAGCTTATGATTCATATGTGACAAACAGTTATATACCGGCATGGTCCGATGAGGCGCTACAGAAATACAAGGATCATTCGGATCCTATCTTTTATCCCGACACCGACTGGTTTGATCTGATGCTTAAGCCGGCCGCATATAACTGGCAGAACAACCTTAGCATAAGCGGGGGAACGGAGTCTGTGAAATACTTTGTATCACTGGGGTACCTTTCACAGAACGGGCACCTGAATACTGATCTCAATGATCCGGGATATGATCCGCAGATAAAGTACAAGAGGTATAACCTTCGTTCGAATTTCGACTTTAATATTACAAAACGACTTTCATTGTTGCTTGATCTCTCAACCCAGATAGGTGTACAGCACGGAACGACATGGAGCACGACGCGGTGGTTTGAGATGCTGTCGGCCACACCGCCCAACACCTCACCGGGGATGATGTTCAATCATATAATAGTAATCCCCACCATTACCACGATAACCCCTGACCCGCTGTATGCATTCCAGCAGGGATATGACGAGCAATATGCGAATAACCTTAACGGTTCGATCCGTCTTAATTATGATCTTGGCTTTATCACCAAGGGATTGAAGGCACGGGGAGCAATATCATACAGGAACTACAACACCCAGGCGAGGAGCTTCAGCAAAAGTGCTGTAAGCTGGGAAGCCAGACGTCTGGAAGATGGAGCGTTATCTACATTCCACAGGGTGATGAATCGATACTTTCATTCGGAGAAAGTGTGAACAGAAACAGAAACATTTATGCCGAATTTGGAATGGAGTACAGCCAGAAGTTCGGGAACCATAATATTACCGGTCTTATACTATATAACCAGGGGAAGGAATACAATCCCGGCCTGGCGTTTGGTATACCCCACGGTTACCAGGGGCTTGTCGGAAGGGTGACATATAATTACCGTGACCGCTACCTTGCAGAATATAACCTTGGGTACAACGGTACCGAGAACTTTGCCCAAGGCAAGAGGTTTGGATACTTTCCAGCCTACTCACTCGGGTGGGTGCCGTCGGAAGAGTCGTTTTACCCGAAGAATAACATTGTTCCTTACATAAAGATAAGAGGTTCATACGGTGAGGTTGGCAATGACCAGATTGGGGGTGACAGGTTCCTCTACCGCCCACATCCTACACCTATGGAGGAAGCCGCGGTGGTGCATATTACTTTGGGCAGGTAGGCTCCACCTGGCAGTCGTACCTGGGGTCAAATGAGGGTACCCTTGGCAACCCGGATCTTGTATGGGAAAGGGCGAAGAAGACCAACATAGGAGTTGACCTGAGGCTCTGGAACAATAAGATAAGCATTACAGTAGACTGGTTCGACGAGAAGAGGGACAACATCCTTGCCAACAAGGGGACGGTGCCCAACATCGTTGCAATATCGATACCGCCCTATAATCTTGGAAAAATGAGAAACAGCGGTATTGATGGCGACATATCATTTAACAACAGTGCCGGGAAGTTCAATTACTGGATAAGGGCCAATTATACATACGCTCACAATGAGATTGTGTTTCAGGATGAGGTGCAAAGACCCTTTACCTATCAATACCGTACTGGCCAACGTAACGGCCAGCAATTCGGTTACGTAGCCGAAGGACTTATTAACACCTGGGAAGAGGTCAATATTGTTAACAAACCTGTATATAACTGGAACAATGACAAGATACAGCCGGGAGATGTAAGGTATAAGGACATCAACGGAGATGGCATAGTCAATAATGATGACCAGGTTCCTATAGGCTACTCCAACTTTCCGGAGGTGTTATTCGGGGTTTCCCTGGGTGGGGATGTCAGGGGATTTGATTTTTCAATTCTTTTCCAGGGCGCTACCAATGTGTCGACGATGCCATCGAGGCGCAGTACCAAGGGCTATTACTTTAACACGGGTGCTTCGAGCGACCTGCTGAACAGCTGGAGCTGGGAGCGTTACACGCAGGGGCTTCCGATAAAGTACCCGCGCCTGGCAGGTGCCACGGGAGAGGGCAACAGTTCGCATCTCTATTCGTCATCCACATACTGGTACGCCGATGCAACATATCTTAGGCTGAAGAATCTGGAAATAGGCTACACATTTGCAAAGAGCTTTCTTTCCAGGTTTGGAATAAGCTCATTCAGGTTGTATATGAATGGCAGCAACCTGCTGACATGGTGTAACCTTTTGCCGGGGATAGATCCCGAATTTGCGAATGGAGAGGTAAATGCCGAACCTTATCCAGTTTCAAGGATATACAACCTGGGTCTTAAACTCAATTTCTAAAATTCAAGCTATATGAAAAAATAGTATTCCTAAATAAGTTTTATGCGTCCTTTATGCACTATCGACTTCGTGCGAAAAGATGTTCGGTGATTTTCTTGACAAGGCTCCGGGAGTTGATGTCACGGAGGATACAATCTTCCTTGATCAGACCCAGTCGGAAACATTTCTGATGAGCATCTATGATTATGGCATTCACTCTCCGCTATGTTATGGTGTTGAAGGATCTAATGCCACAAACCGCGATGAGGCCATAGCCAACTGCGGGGCATGTGATGAGGCTGAGATATGTGCCAACTGGTATGCTGCCCAATAAATGGAATGCCGGTACAATAACAGCCACCAACAGGGATGACTCGAGATATAATTACCGCTGGACGGCGATACGCAATATCTCCGTTTATCTTGACAGGATAGACGGTGTCCCGGGTCTGACAGCAGATTATCTTGCACAGGTGAAAGCTGAGGTGAAGTTCATCCGCGCGCTGAACTACTTTGAGATGATGAAGCGCTACGGGGCTATGCCGATAATAAATAATCGTCTTCAACTCTCGAATGACTTTCTAATTCCAAGGAGCACTCTTGAGGAGATGGTTAACTTCATAGTTCAGGATTGCAATGATGCAGCGGCAGTTCTTCCAAATATCTATCCTTCATACCTTTCTTGGCAAACCGACAAAGGGAGCGGCTCTCGGTCTGAAAGCAAAAACGCTGGCATACGCAGCCAGTCCGCTGTTTAATACCGGCACACCCTACCTGGATCTTGGTGAGAATAATAACCTGATCTGCTACGGTAACTATGATATTCAACGGTGGACAGAAAGCGGCTGATGCGGCCAAGGCGGTTCTCGACTGGGCGCCTTCCGGCAATTGCTACCTGATAAAAGACCAGGGAGAAGACAAGAACTATAAGTATGTATGGGAGGTATATGACAATCCCGAGATACTTATGATGGAAAAGAGTAATAATAATATTCGGAGAGTTAAATGGCCTTGGTGCTCCATATCACCGCCCAGCATATATAACGGAAGCTCAGGTCAGAGTGGTACAACACCTACTCTTAATTTTGTTAAGCTGTACGAGAAGAGGGATGGCACGCCGCAGTTCTGGGATCCGAACGGAGGATTGATTACCAGGCCAAGATGGCCGAGCTTGACTTGCGTTTTCAACAGACCATTGCTTATAACAGGTCATACTGGAACTGGCAATTTCCTATAGTTCAGATACACCAGGGCGGCCGTGATGCCCCTAGCATGATATGGAGGTTTTTGGCTTCATAAGCACTATCCTGAATATATAGACACCCAGACCAGCAGTTATACACCAAACGGGACACTCTTCAAGTTGCAGAATTTTATCTCTATTATGCCGAGGCTCTGAACAAGGCACAGGGTCCTGTACAGGCTGCGTATGATGCAGTAAATGAAATAAGAAACCGCTCAGGTATGCCCGACCTTCCTGCAGGTTTTTCACAGGCTGAGTTCAGGGAACGCGTGAGGCATGAATTTGCAATAGAGCTGGCATTTGACGATCATCGTTTCTGGGATCTGAAGCGTGGCTGCAGGCAAAGAGTGTGCTGAACGGACCATTCTATGGTATCAAGATATATGAGATACCAGGAGTATCACCCACTGAGTACCGTTATGAGCAGTACGTATTCGAAAACCGTACCTTCCTTCGCAAGCATTATCTGATGCCTTTTAATCAGACTGAAGTTAACAAAGGGTACCTTGTGCAGAATCCCGGGTATTAACATATATTTTTGAAAAACAAACACTAAAACTATGAGACTTATGATAATTACCAAAAAGCGAGTCATAGTGCTCATGCTGATCATCGGCGCATGCCTTGTGGAAATACTGCAAGCCCAGACTGGATCTGATACCATGGTTGTAGGGAATGGAGGTAGCGTGGAGATAGCCTATGGAAGGCAACCCTCATGGATGGTTACGGGATCGGTATCGACTGTTTCGGGTGGAGAGTTATTAAGATCCTTTGTACCCAATTTCGCCAACACTCTTGTAGGGCGATTGCCGGGACTTACGGTGAGGCAGAACGGTGGAGAGCCGGGTTACGATTCACCGGTTCTCAATATCCGAGGTCTGAACACCTTTGGGAGCGGCAATAAGATATATGTAGTGATTGATGGATTTGAGGCATCTTTGGATCAGCTTCTTCCCTATGAGGTTGAGTCGGTGACGGTGCTGAAGGATGCAGCTGCGACGGCAATGTATGGTAACCGAGGGGCTAACGGAGTACTGCTTATCACAACCAGGCGAGGGCAGGAGGGTCCGTTGCGGGTCAATTTCACGGCGCAGCATGGATTGCAGAGTTACACACGGCTTCCGGATTTTCTGGGGTCGTATGATTATGCGAGCCTTTACAACGAGGGGCTGGTTAATGACGGTCAGGCAGAGGCATACAGTTCCTGCGGAGCTTGATGCTTACCGCACAGGCAGCAATCCGCAGCTTTACCCTGATGTCAATTGGTACGATGAGGTGATGAGGAAGTCATCGCCAACGTTCAATTATGGTCTTACCTTCAACGGGGGGAATAACACGGTACGTTATTTCGGACTGTTGAACGTACTGAACAGCGCGGGATTGTATATAAAGACGGGAGATATGTCGGAGTTCAGCGAGAACTCGAATTATACGCGTTATAATTTCCGCACTAATATTGATTTGACATTTTCAAATCGTTTGAGTGGTCGGGTAATTCTGGGAGGATCAGTTGAGGATAAGGCTAACCCGGGGATCAATCAGACCACAGGAGGAGTTTTCACTAATGGCAACGATACCGCCGAATGCTTTTCCGGTCTACACGCCAAGGGATCACGGTGGTAACCAGCTATACACCAACCCGCTGGGGGATTTGCTGGCAGCAGGGAACTACACTTCCAACGGACGCACATCGACGGTAACGGTGAGCCTTACCGAGCAGCTTGATTTTATAACCCGGGGACTGAGTGCCTCGGGAGCATCGTTTAACAACTTTTTCCGCAGCTACACCTACAAGGACAGGGAATACGAGAGGTGGGAGGTAAGCAAGGATGCCTCGGGGAACCCTGTATATACGGTAATAGGACAGAACACTGCACTGGACATTAACCAGAGCCGCTCGAACCAGTGGCGTAACTTCGGTGTACAGGCCTTTTTAAACTATAACAGGAGCTTTGGTTCCCACGCATTTGACGGGGTAATGATGTACAACGCGGACGAGTATGTTGTAACAGGCAGTGACCTGGCTTTCAAGCATGCGGGTCTTGCAGGCCGTCTTACGTATGTTAACAACGACAAGTATATTGGGGAGTTTTCGTTCGGTTATAATGGTACTGAGAATTTTCCGAGGGGCAAGCGCTACGGTTTTTTTCCTGCCGGCTCACTCGGGTGGATTTTATCGAACGAGAATTTTCTTTCGGGAGCAGTTTTATTGATTACCTGAAGGTCAGGGGTTCATACGGGATGGTAGGTAATGCTGATATCGGGGGGCTTCGCTTCATGTACGACCAGTACTGGGTAAGTGCGGGGAGCTATTATTTTGGCACCTCGAACTCCTCATTCAGTACCACGGTACAGGGGACACTTGCTAATCCTAATGTCACATGGGAGAAGGAGAAGAAATTCAACGTGGGATTTGAGGCTAAACTGGTTGATAAGATAGACTTATCGTTTGATCTTTTCAATAATAACCGCTATGACATACTAGCCGAGCCCAATCAGGATGTACCGGATTATCTGGGACTTTCCAAGCCTAATCTTAACGTGGGAAAGGTTAGCAACAAGGGATTTGAGGCGATGATTCGTTACAGCAACGGGTCGACGGGGGATCTGCAGTATTATGTACAGGCGGATGTCTGGTATGCACACAACAAAATAAAGTACAACTCGGAAGCTTTGCATGTATTTGATTACCAGAATCGTACTGGTCAGAGGATCGGCCAGCCGTTTTTGCTCGAATCCATCGGATTCTTTTCCAGTCAGGCAGACATAAATGACAGCCCGCGACAGATCTTCACCACGGTACAGCCCGGGGATCTGAAGTACAATGATCAGAACGATGATAAAGTGATAGACCAGAACGATTTTTATCCGATAGGCTATACGGATCTGCCGGAGATTACCGCTGGTCTTCATACGGGATTAAAATACAGGGGAGTGGATTTTGATATCTTTTTCCAGGGAGTTACGAACCGTTCAGTTTACTGGGAGGGAAGTTATTTCTGGGCATTCCAGAACAATGCGAAGATTTCGTCCATAGCACTTGACCGCTGGACAACCGAGACGGCATCAACGGCCACTTACCCGCGATTATCGGCGAGCAATAACCTGAACAACTTTCAGCCCTCGTCATTCTGGCAGCGCGACGGCAGTTATATAAAACTGCGGAGCCTGGAGCTGGGCTACACGCTGCCGGCCTCAGTCACGGACAAGGTGCGTATTTCACGTGCGCGGGTATTTTTAAACGGGACGAACCTGTTTTCGCTGGATCATATGGAGGGATTTACGGATCCTGAGATACTGACAGGCTACCCTGCAGTGCGGATCATAACCGCGGGAGTGAGACTGGAGCTATAAGGAACAAGATATAATCATAAAAACTACAGAGAATGAAAAATAAAAGATTAATATATCTGCTGGGTGCCATAGTGATTATCATAACGGGCGCGTGCGAGAAGTTACTTGACAGGGAGGTAGTGCTGGAGGTAAGAGATGACCAGGCTAACACGCTCTATGATTATGCCCAGAACAAGGCGTATGCATTATACAAGAGTCTACCCTCGGGATTTCAATATATAGACGGGGCGATGATGGCCTCGGCCAGTGATGAGGCTGAGCATACTCTTGAGACATCTGCTGTTCAGAAGTTCAATACCGGGGCATGGAATTCTGTTGATAACCCGGATAATGCGTGGAACGGCTATTTTGAAGGAATCCGCAATGCCAACATTTTTCTTGAGACGGCAGGCGAGATAAACCTGGATCGCTACAGGCTGGATCCTAACCCGGCACGGCAGCTGGAATACCAGACACGTGTGGCAAACATAAAGAGATGGAAATATGAAGCGCGGTTTATGCGTGCATTTTTCTATTTTGAGCTTGTAAAGCGTTACGGGGGTGTTCCGATAATGACCAGGTCGCTGACACTTGATGAAGACTACAAGAGCATAGATCGCAATACTTTTGCCGAGTGCATAAAGTTTCATAGTTCGACGAGTGTGATTCGGCGGCGGTACAGTTGCCGCCTAATTATCCGACTGCTGACCTGGGTCATGCCACGCAGGGTGCTGCACTGGCGCTCAAGAGCAGGGTATTGCTATATGCGGCGAGCGACCTTTACAACACACCTGCATGGGCAGGAAGTTACCCCTACCCTGATCTGATATCGATGGGTAGCGGTGACAGGACGGCAAGGTGGCAGGCAGCAGCTAATGCGGCAAAAGCAGTTATCGACCTTCCGGGTACGAGCTATGGTCTGACGAATAATTACGTCAACCTGTTCAAGACATTCAATAACAATGAGCTTATCCTTGTTCAGCGTAACTCTGCGAGCAACTCCTTCGAGCGGGCATCGTATCCGATAGGATATGACCTGGGCAACAGTGGAACCACGCCATCGGGTAATCTTGTAGATGCCTACGAGGTAAAGGTTGACGCCACTACGGCAGTGCCCTTTGACTGGAACAACCCGGCTCATGCGGCGGCACCCTTTACCAACAGGGATCCGCGTTTGGGGTTCAGCATACTTCTTAACAACACCTCGTTTAAGGGACGGCCTGTAGAGTGCTGGGCAGGAGGGCTGGACGGACCGGGAAAAGATCTTTCGACAAGGACAGGCTACTATATCTACAAGTATCTTGATCCCAATCTTGATCTTCTTCTGAATACCACGAGTGTGCACAGCTGGATACTGATACGCCTGGCAGAGATATACCTTAACTATGCGGAAGCGTTGAATGAGTCGCAGCCGGGTCATGCCGATATAAAGCTATATGTTGACAGGGTAAGACAGCGCAGCGGAGTTAACATGCCGCCTCTTCCGGAGGGGCTAACCCAGGCAGAGATAGAGAGAAAAGATACGCCATGAGCGGCAGATAGAGCTCGCCTTCGAGGACCACCGTTTCTGGGATGTACGCAGGTGGATGGCCGGGGAGACCTATTTCAATGTGCCTCTTCGTGGAGTTCGGATAACGAAGAATGGTGACGGGAGCTTCAGCTACCAGGTGATAAATGTGGAGTCGCGCAGCTTTACGCCCAGGATGTATTTCTACCCGATACCCCAGACTGAGATCAATATAACGGGTTGGGCACAAAATCCGCTATGGTAAAAAATGTAAAAAAAACGAAGAACTATGAATAAAATAATCATCAGAAGTATAAAATTGCTGGTTATTATCTTTGCAGGGGTATTGACACTTACCTCATGCGAATACCAGAGTATAGCAGATGCGGATTATCCCGAGCAGTTAATCTACATGCCCGGGGCTGTGCGGGGCATTTATAACATAGACGATGTGCCTCAGCCCACGCTGGCGGTGCCGACCCCCGGGGAGCCCTTCAAGTTTACTGTTGACCTTACCAACAGGATCTTCAACATACCTCTTGCAGTGTACCGCTCGGGAGTAAACAACGACGGGGCCTTTACTGTGAACGTGACAGCCAACACCGACACAATCAACAGTCTGGTGAGTTCAGGCACCCTGAGTAACACCGACATTCTTACCACAGAAAATTATTCGATGGTTTCATCGGTTGAGATGAATGACGGGGAGGAGCTGGCCAAGTTCGACCTTTCTGTTAATCTTGACTACCTGCTGGCGAACTATCCGGATAAGATCTATGGACTCGGTGTAGGGATATCGAGCACACAGAGGTCTGTCAATCCCAAGTACGCGACCATGATAGTAGTTGTTCACACGAAGATCCTGAAAGCCATACCCGATTTTGAGGTGTCGGTGGATGTTTCTGACCCGAAGAAATTGAACTTTATCAACACCTCACAGTATGGCCTGAGCTATTCGTGGGATTTCGGGGACGGAGGATCATCGACGGAGAAATCGCCCGTGCATACCTATGCCAATACCAACCCCTACACAGTGACATTACGGGCGATGGGAGTTGACGGGGTAGAGGCAGTGGTAAGCAAAGATGTCAATGTACCCACACTTGGTGACATATCAATCGAAGCAGAGAACATGACGCTGATTAACTTTTATGTCCAGGCGTCAGGCGACGCTTCAGGAGGTCAGCTCATACGCCTTGATGCGGGACAGACAGGTACAGCGAAAACTGTCTTCGTGGGAACGACAGGAAACCACGACATAAGGGTTTATTATTTTGATGAGAACGATGGGGTAAGCCACTACAGGCTACTTATCAACACCACCGTTGTAGACGAGTGGGATGCTGATCAGGACTTGGGAAGCTCAGGGCGTGATGCACAGTCACTTACTTCAAGACTGATACCAGCAGTACCCATGTCTTATGCCGACCTGATAACCATCGAGGGCACCCAGGGAGGAGGAGACTATACCGCAGTCGACAAGATTGAGATATACCAGCCTTGATAATCATACATGACTATCAATCTGGAATAAAATTAACCGGTAAAGGGTTTTAATTCCTGCAACAGGTTACCTGTCTTGATTCAGGTAACCTTGTTGTTCTGGAACAAGCAGAATAACAAAAGTCAGGAGAGATTTAATACGGCAAAATAAATATGGGAGCTGTAATTAAATCATTTTAAGAAGATTATAAGCACTATATTAGGAAGGTGCGGAAGGACTTATTCTGGCTGATGCTATCAAGTTTGAAATCATAAGACAGTAATACCATTAAAAAGAGAACCGGTAATTACAACAGGTGGATGCCTTATTTTTCGCAACAGGTTACCTGTCTTAAATTTTGAGGATACAGGTGACCTCGTTGCATTGGAAAGGAAAAACAATGTCTCGAACTAGGCTTAATACAACAATATAAGCGCAGAAGAATGATGAACTCAAACAGGTCAAATTTAAATCAGAAGAGACTGCAGGGTATTGGTTCGGTGCAATACCTCCTGCGACTTTTAGTCATTTTCGGTCTGTCAGGAAAAATGGCCCTTGGAACCAGTTACTATGTTGACAGTGATAGAGGCGATGATGCTTATCCAGGTACTTCACCCCAACTGGCATGGCAATCTCTCGGGCGAGTCAGTAATCATGATTTTCAGCAGGGTGACAGCATACTGTTCAAGTCAGGAGGACACTGGGATGGAACCCTGGTGATAGATGATTCCGGAGGGGTAAATAGCTGTATAGTAATTGATAAATATGGGAGATGGTCTACCTCCAATATTGAACGGTAATGGAAATTTAGCAGTTATCCTGCTTGAGAACACTGGTAACCTGGTTATACAAAATCTTGAGCTGACTAATCCGGGTGAACCTGAAGTACGTCTCAGGAGTGGTATTTATATGCTGTGGACCGGAACAGAAAAAACGGAATATAGCAATATCGATTTACGAGAATCTGATAATACATGGATTAATGACATTATATTCAAGGTTATCGACATCTGTAAGAAAAAGCCACCATTCTGGATGAATGCTGCAATATGACATTAAAAATACCAATAATAAAGCAATAGTCCGCAATATAAAAATTGAGGACTGTACACTCAGGGACATTAGAGCTACAGGATGTAGTGTAAATTCCGGTGGTTCAGGAGGTGCCGGTCTGGTTGATATTTTTGTTTTCGTAATAGATTGATTGAGGAGAACTGGAAGTGATGCAGTTACAATAAACAAGGCCAAGGATGATCCTCGTTGAACATAACCGTTGTTATGATGCGGGCGCCCTCGTGAAGGAAGACACGACATACATTGCCGGAATGTGGGTCGGAGGATACACACATAATTTAATTTTCCAGTACAATGAGGTGCGTTCGTACCAGGGCATTTTCAGGGGACGGTGCTGCATTCGATATAGACATTGGTGTCAGCGGCACTCATATTTTCCAGTAGCAATTATACTCACGGAAATGAAGGGGGACCATTCATGGTCATGCCTGGTGACGGGCAAAAATCAATTATTATTTTCCGATATAACATTCACCTAATCACTATAAAAGTCCTCACCCTCAGGGTAAACCAGCATTTTGGATTTCCACTGTGACTGTTCCCTCCTGATCTATAACAATACTTTCTGCATGACTGAGAATTATCCCTTCACCGTTGGCAATTCCCCATGGTCCAGGTTAAAAATAACATTTTCTATGGACCATCAGGAACCCTGGTCAGACATCCTCCTTCACCCAACTTCTCACATAATTGCTTTTTTGGTAAGCATAGTGTTAAAGATGCGAATGGTCTGATGGTCAATCCACGGCTGGTGGATCAACTCCTCCCCGGTTGACGGAATAGAAGAGTACAAAAAGATACATGATTCGCCTGGATTCGCCGTGAGAAATACGGGAACAGTTGTCCGGGATAACGGAGGAAGGATTTCTGGGGAAATGATATTTACAATGGCCGACCTGATATAGGAGCACACGAGATATCCGGCGGAGAGTCTGGCGTAATGGTAAAGGATACAGGACCGCATAAGGAAGTGCCACACCTGACCAGATTAACAGGTACTTATCCTCAACATTTATTGTATCCCCCTGACGGAGCCGGTTACTATGAAATCATTAAGGATGAAAAAGGCAAGAGAATAACAGATTTGTGGTATAAACGCGATGAAATGAATAATGCCTGGCAGGTTTTAGCAAGTGTGAATATAAATATGACCAGGACGACCGGGTAATTTCCCGTCACTACTTTGACTGGGACAGGCAGAATAAGATCTGGACAGATGATCAAAGGTATGAATTCAGCTATGACAAGAATGGGAATATTACTAAATGGCTAAGTTACAATAAAGAGGTTGTAAGTGACATGTGGCTGGGTGACTGGAATCATGTTTTCGAATATGATGAGAACGGAGTATGGATAATGAGAATTAATTATTGGGATTGGGACGAAGACACAGAATCATGGATTCCTACCATAAAAAAGAAGCCGTATACGATAAAAATAGAAAATGGAGATTCAGCTCATCCGAAAACTGGGATTCGTATATTGATTACAGATGGGATACAAACACCAACACCTGGATAAATGGGAGCAAGGGGATCCCAACTTATAATAAAGATGAAAAATTGGTGTCATTTATAAATTATCAGTGGGATGTCGGCACTGAATCATGGATTAACAATTCAAAACGGGATTATTCATATGACAGGGCTGGAAATCTTACCCTGATAAACTGGTACAACTGGGATAAGGAGAGAAAGACCTGGGTGAAGACAACAAAATTTGAATACACCTATGACCTGAATAATGATCTTATTGATTATGAACGGTATGAATACAACATGAATGCTGATATCTGGGTGAAATGGGAATTTAGATAACTTATCAGGTAACTTAATTAAATCCATAATATGAGATTGTTTATATGTCAGATAGTACTATTTTTATCACCTGCGAGGTGATAAAAGGCGAGGTCTTTGAATTGAAGTCAAAGGAAACCCTGACGGTTTTTGAACTGAATAAGGGTGACAGGATTAATTACCGGTTAAAGAACGGTAGAATCGTCTCATTCGAACTGGTTGATTATAAGTTGAATTTGGTATTTACCACACTTGATACCTTAAAGAAAGGCAGTGCAACAGATGCAACGATCTATTCTATGTCGTGTGATGTTAAGATTGACGGTCAGATGATGAAAATGATCAAATTTGTTCCCGTGCAGGAAACATACTATAAGCCATACATAGTGAATGGCCTACAATTTGGTTTGATGCCCTGAAAGTGCTGTCTGATTATTTCAACGAGAATCACGGCAAGTGTGTTCCGATAAAAGATGCCAGGTTTGCTTTCCATGATGCAGGAATGCAGATTTGTCCCCAGGAGCTGTCAAACTGGTACCCGGAACCGGCAAATAAAATCTTAATTAAGAATGCATACAGAGGCGACGACAGCTGGCTTGGTACCTACTATGGAGCTGACCTCCATGGAGGTCTTGACGTTAATATGCCATCAAACACGCCACTTATAGCACCAATTGATTTTGACCAGCATTACTTTTTTAATTCTCTTGAAACAGGGCATAATAATAATAGGTGGAGGGGAATCAGAAACTGGGAAAACGGAGATATCTGGCAGATGCAGACTCATCATGTAAATGATCTCCTTATACCAGCCTACAAGAAAATAAAACAAGGTCAAACCTATGCTCTTGGTGCAGGTACCTGGTGTTGGTACTCTCCGCATACCCACTTTATCTTGAATGTGTACCAGCCTGAGTTCGGAAACTGGACGGTAATAGATCCATGGATTGTCTTCTGGCAGATTTTTGAGAACAACAGGAAGAAAGCCAACCTAATAACCGCAAACATTGCACCGCTGGCCCCATCAGCAACAGGTGATAATGTGATATTTAGCAGTGAGGGTTCACGCCCGGGCATTTACGGGGGAGACTTTGAGTATTTTTGGGATTTTGGAGATGGTTATTCATCAGTAATTGCAAATCCGAAACATGTGTACACTAAGGCAGGAGTATACCCTGTAACGCTTATTGTGAGAGATGGTTCAGGAAAGGCCTCTTATACACAGCATGTTACAATAAATGGAAAGGATATAGATCCACGTTCTATGTGGATTACAAGCGCAGATGATCCCTCTTTCAGGATGGCCGGCAGATGGAAAACAGGTGCATATGGTACCCATCAGGAAATAACTAATACATTGAATTTCAGATCTGTACAAGACAGAGGTGTCGCCGATTTCTCCACGAAGCCTGGTGAGATTGAACCAAAAACCGTTTCTGTGTGGTTTAACAGACCCGTAGAGACGGACGCTACAGATTACCCGGATGACCTGTTTACAAAACCTCAGACTTTGCTTGTATCATATAAACAGGGTTCTGACTGGCTGACCATTGAAAGAATACCTATGCGAGATCATGTTGACCTTAAGATTAAACCTGACCTGGGTAAAGTGAGAATTAAGTGGGGAGTCTATGAAGCAATTATTTTACTTGATCACAACGATATAATAAACTCTCCACAATACATAAGAGTAGTCTTGGAATTTGCAGAAAATCAGCCGGGGAGTTTCGTTATTGTGGATAATCTTGATCCCGGTTGCATAAAATCAGACTATTTCTGGTTATCTCCTAAATTTCATTTGGATATTTCACAAGGATATAATGGAGATTATTTTATAAATGCAGCAAACGTCGATGGAGAGTTTATCAGGTATATTCCCAATCTCGTTAAAGGATCTTATGAGATTTCTCTCTTTAGTCCTGCTTATCAGAATCCTGAACTCATTAAAATGATGAAAACATTTTTTGTAATTGTCCACCATATGGGGGGGACAGAGAAGGTAAAAATTGAACCACAAAAATCTTTGCGTATCGGGCAATATGAATTTGCTAATGGCAGAGATGGATTTGTCGAAATCATCTCAGATGATTCTGAAGGTTTAATAGTTGCAGATGCGATACGGTTCCAAAGAAACGATTAGAGAACCTTAACGAGCCAAATATCCAATTTAATAATTCTGAGAAAAAATGAACAAGAAAATAATACTAACCGTACTGCTTATCAGTTTCTTTATTTCAGCCTGCGATTTGGAGAATGAACCGAATCGATATGATATTATCATTTATGGTGGAACTTCAGCGGGTGTAATAGCTGCTGTTGAAGCAGTCAAAAGCGGGAAAACAGTTGCATTAGTCTCACCCGATACCCATCTGGGTGGTCTTTCATCAAGCGGATTGGGCTGGACTGATTCAGGAAACAAAGGAACCATAGGAGGATTAGCCCGGGATTTTTATCATCGTATTTATATGCATTATAGCGATTCTTCAGCCTGGAAGTGGGAAAAACAATCGGAATATGGGAACAAGGGACAAGGTACTCCGGCTATAGATGGGGATAAAAAAACCATGTGGATTTTTGAACCGCATGTTGCTGAATCAGTTTTTGAAGAACTTATTTCAGAGAATCACATAACTGTTTACAGGAATGAATGGCTTGACAGACAGACCGGAACCAAAATGGAAAAGGGTAAAATAATTTCTTTCAGGACACTCTCAGGAAAGACATTTAGCGGTAAAGTCTTTATTGATGCAACATACGAGGGAGATTTGATGGCCGGAGCCGGTATCAGTTATCATATTGGAAGAGAAGCCTGCAATGTATATAATGAAACATGGAATGGTGTTCAGGCAAATGTGTTTCAGCATGGGCATTATTTTAAGGGGAAAATAGATCCCTACATTATTCCTGGCGATTCCTCGAGTGGCCTTCTCCCACGTATCAGTCCAGATCCTATTAGAAATAATTGTACGGGTGATGATAAAAATTCAGGCATACTGTTTCAGGGTTTGTATGACCAATCTTCCTGAGAACAGGATTCCTTTCGGCAGACCTGATAACTATGATTCCACTCAATACGAACTGCTAATAAGGGTTTTTAATTCTGGCTGGAGAGAATGGTTTGAAAAATTCGATGCAATTCCAAACCGAAAGACTGATACAAATAATCATGGCCCATTCAGTAGTGATAATATAGGTATGAATTATGAATATCCCAATGCATCATACGAAAGGAGAAAAGAGATATTCAGGGAGCATGAATCCTATCAAAAGGGACTGCTTTATTTTGTGGCCAATGATACCCGGGTACCAGTGGACGTCAGGGAGGAGATGAAAAAATGGGGCCTTGCAAGAGATGAGTTTAAGGACAACGGAAACTGGCCATACCTCTTATATATACGTGAGGCGCGCCGCTTAATCGGAGAATATATTACTACAGAGAATGATGTCCTGGGTAAACGTGTGGTTCCCCGTCCTGTCGGGATCGGTTCATACACTTTGGATTCTCATAATGTTCAAAGGTATGTTACTGATGAGGGTTATGTTCAAAATGAAGGTGATGTAGGTGTACAGCCCCGACATCCATACCAGATTTCTTATGGTTCAATTATTCCCAAAAAAGAGGAATGCACTAATCTGATTGTACCGGTTTGTGTTTCCGCCTCGCATATTGCTTTCGGTTCAATAAGGATGGAACCTGTTTTCATGATTATGGGACAATCAGCAGCTGCAGCGGCATCCCTCTCAATCGATGGCAAAATCGCAATACAGGAACTTAATTATGATGTTCTAAGAAAGAAATTAATTTCTGAAAATGTTATTCTTGAGGTAGAATGAAATTATAGTGATGCCTTTCATTTGACATTGCTGCCAGATAGGCCAGTTAACAATCAGCTACATTAATAAATCAGTTCCATGAAAAAAATATCTCTTTTAATTGCAGTTATCCCTTTGATACTTCTGACTAATGCCAGGACAAAAACAGAGAGGATGAATTATCCTGTATTCAGGGAATAACAAATGACTCTATGGTACTATATTAAAAGCTAAACCAGCGAAAGATGAGTGCCCGGCCTAAAAAGGATTTCGCATCGGTCTCAGGTGGAAGGCATCAGCAATCAACCAGAACTACCGTGTAACCGTTCAGCTGGTCGATAAGGATGGGCATATTGTTTTGAAGGATGATCATGATCTTCCGGCCACAAAAACTGTCAGAAAAGGCTTGATTGAGTACACACGTCTAATTTCCCTTCCGGTATGGGAGATAGTGGATAAAACCTCAAAATCTGTAGTTTTACCTGAGGGGATTTATCTGTTCAGGCAGGCCTTTACAATAAAAATACTAAAAAGAATATCTCTTTGAATATGGGTCCAGGCGTATCACAGGGGGCAGATGGACTTTACAAAATTGGGATACTTGCAGTTGATTCGGATGCAACGGTTCCTGGGCCTGGCAAAAAAACACTCAACCTGAAAGATTACCATCTTACTTTCGATGAGGAATTCGATTCTCTCAGTATATCGCCAAGAGGTCCTGCAGGTCCTGGAGGTACACGCTCGGATTGCTCATACTCCCTGGAACAGGAGACTTGGTAACACAAAATTTACTGATCCGGAGCCAGGTTTTCCTTTCACTGTGAAGGACGGCATTTTGTCTATAGAGGTTCATAAGGTAGATGGACAGTGGAAAGGCGGACTCTTATCAACTGTTGATATGAATGGCAAAGGCTTTACTCAAAAAATGGGTTATTTTGAATGTAGGGCAAAACTCCCCAAAGGACCAGGTACCTGGCCGGCATTCTGGTTGATGGGTACACTGAACCGTTGGGGTGGTAATGGTTCCCAGATATAATCCTGAAGTTGATATACTGGAACAATACGGTCACAATCCAAACCGGTTCAGCTTCACACTTCACCTTTGGCCTTTTGGCGGTTTGAAAAAGCAGACATTTCGGGCAGGAGATGTAGTTTTTGGCATGGAGGACGATTTCCATACTTACGGGATGATGATCGAGGAGGACAATATGATCCTTTATTTTGACGGGGTAGAGATGTTCAGATTGAAAACACCCGATGCTGTCAAGACGCCTCTTTACCCACTCGTTAACTTTACTCTTGGACCGGGATGGCCCACTGACAAAACACCTGATCCTTCAAGGATGCTGGTCGATTATGTGCGGATCTATTCCAGGCACAAATAGATATTAGTTTTGAAGTATAGAGGGCAGGATATAGGAGAGGTGAATATTTTGGTTAAAACCCTGAAGCAGTTTAATAATAATATTTATATTATTTAATCCATAATTTATCTGTTAAAAAAGGAGGTTTAAATGTCAGGACCAGGAGCCTATAAGTTTGGAAAAGAAGAGATTGATGCCATTACAGAAGTTATCAGGGGCGGTTATCTTTTTCGCTATGGCAGCGAAAATAATCCTCGTTTTCTTCATAAAGTGTCATCCCTGGAAAAAGAATTTGCCAGCTATTGTGATATTAATTTTGCCCTGGCAACAAGCTCAGGAACAGCTTCACTGTTTCTATCTGCTTTGGCTTTGGGCATTGGACCCGGTGATGAGATAATTGTACCGGCTTATACATTTGTAGCGAGTTTATTCATCAATAATATTCGCCGGTGGAGTTCCTGTACTTGCCGAAATAGATGATAGCTTTACAATTGATCCGTATGATATAGAACGAAGGATCACAGAACGAACCAAGGCCATTATGCCGGTGCATATGCTTGGAAATTGCTGCAATATGGACCGGATAAAAGCTATTGCTGATAAACATGGTCTTTCAATTCTGGAAGACTCCTGCCAGGCTATGGGGGCATCATATCATGGCAGAAAAGTAGGTACAGTTGGTGATATTGGTGCTTTCTCGCTCAATATTTTCAAAACCATTAATGCCGGGGATGGGGGATTACTGATTACAAACAATCAGAATTTATACGAAAACTCATTTGGCCTGCATGACCAGGGTCATAAACCTGCCAGATTCGGAGTTGAGGTTGGAGGCCGGAGCATTCTGGGGTTGAACTTCAGAATGAATGAGCTTACCGGGGCAGTTGCCCTGGCTCAATTATCCAAATTAGATAGAATAGTTGAAACCCTACGTGACAAAAGAAACAAATTCAAAGAACTGATTTCTGGGGCCGGGTATAACATTCAGGACACTTAATGATCCTGATGGCGATTGTGCAACAATTTGTACGGTCATTTTCAACACAAAAGAAAGAGCTGCAAAAGTTACAAACGCCCTTGGTTCAAAAACCGTTGACCGAAGCGGATGGCATGTTTATGCGAACATGGAGCACATATTAAGTTACCTTGAAAAAACAGGAAGACCTTGTGCAAGAGGATCCTATCCCCAAACTGACGACATTCTCAGTCGTTCCATGAATATTAGCATCGGTGTCGTTGACGATGGCCTTGGAGCAGGTTGGGGTATAAACATCAATTCGACCGATAGTGAAATTAAAGCTGCAGCAGAACAATTCTTAAAGGCATGCAAATGAAACTAATTTTTTTGAAGCGAATAACCTTCCTGTATGCAATAATATTCTTTTCAATTGCGAATATCTGTGGGGTACAATCCAATCAATCAGTCTCTTCTCAGGTAAAAACGGATTTCAATGGCCTGAGGGAAAGAAGATGGCATTAAGCCTGACATTCGACGATGCGAGGTCATCACAAGCTGATAATGGCATTCCTCTTTTAGATAAATATGGAATCAAGGCAACTTTTTATATTTCATTCGACAACCTGCCAAGACGGCTAAATGTATGGAAAAAAGCTGCTTTGAATGGCCATGATCTTGGAAATCACACTTTCTGACTCACCCTGTACCGTCAATTATGATTTCTCATATAATAACCCACTTGAAGACTTCACTCTTTCCAGAATGAAACTGGAACTTGATTCGGCCAATAAGATGTTAAAAATGATGCTTGGTATTGAGACGGTCTCATTTGCTTACCCTGTGGACAAACTTATATAGGCAGGGGATTAAACACAAAAAGCTATGTGCCATTGGTTTCTTCAATGTTCGAATCCGGCCGCTGCTGGCTCAGTGAAAATTCAAATATTCCCGCCGATTGCGATATGGCACAACTAACAGGTATAAAGATAGATGGCAAGTCTTTTGAACAGGTCAGAAGACTGATTGAAGATTCAAAAAGGACAGGGAAATGGCTTATTTTTGCCGGACACGAGATAAAGTCTGAGAGCGGAAATCAGACCACAATGTTATCTGTACTTGAGGCTGTTTTAAAATATGCTCGGGATCCTGCAAATGAAATATGGATAGATAATGTCCATAATATAGCGTCGTATATCCGGAACAAAAGAGGAGAAGGCGCTTTTATTCCGGTTCCTTTTTATAGAAATCCATTATTCCCTGTTAGCTCAAGAATTGAGGATCTCCTGTCAAAGATGACCCTCGAAGAGAAAATCGGACAAATCAATATGCCATGTGTATATGAGAGAGGGCTTGGTAATAACGTTCAGAGCAAGATGGAAGGATGCAGACAGTTTACCGCAGGAACCAAAGAACCGGGAATAGGCCCGGGGGGGGGGGTTTTTTACTCTGCCAAACACAATTCTCCATGATGGAACCAGGCAACAAGCTGAATTTAACAATGAGCTCCAAAGGATTGCAACGGAAGAGACACGATTAAAAATCCCACTTCTGATGACAGAGGAGGGTACTCATGGACTAATGTGTTCGGGGGGCACAATTTTTCCGGAAGGACTCGCAATCGGAAGTACCTGGAATATGGATCTTATAAAGGATATTTATACGGTTGCTGCACGTGAGGCAAGGGCTATCGGAATCCATCAACTTTTTACCCTTGTTGTAGAGCCAAACAGAGATCCCCGCCTTGGCAGGAACAGAAGAGGGATTTAGTGAAGATCCCTACCTCTGTTCTGGTATTGCCAGGTCAATAGTTGCAGGGACTCAGGGCAATGACGTCGCTTCCCCTGACAGGGTTATAGCAGGATTATGCCATTTCCCAGGACAGAGTCAACCGCTAAGCGGACTGGAACGTGGGGCAATGGAAATATCGGAACGCACCCTTCGAGAAATCTTTTTGCCACCATGGATAGCCGGGATAAAAGAAAGCGGAGCTCTTGGGGTGATGGCAACATATCCTGCAATAGATGGTGTTCCCGTCCATTCCTCTGAACGGATATTGACAAAATTACTGAGAGGTGAGTTGGAATTTGATGGTCTGGTTCTAAGTGAAGGCGGTGGGATCGGGACTCTTGTTTACGAGCATGTTGCAGCATCGCAGAAAGAGGCCGGTGCTCTCGCAATGAAAGCCGGTGTTGATGTGGGAATATCTTATGAGGAAGGATACATGTCCAAAATGAATGAAAATGTAATTGAGGGAGATGTCAGTATGGCGTTACTTGACCGGGCAGTAGGAAGATACTGAAACAAAAATTCCGGCTTGGATTGTTCGAAAATCCTTTTGTTGATCCTGATCATGCGGTAAAGATTACTCATACAACAGCAAATCAGAACCTCGCACGACAGGTAGCATCGGAAGGTATTGTTCTTCTGAAAAACGAAAAGAATCTGTTGCCACTAAATAAAGATATCGGATCAATTGCCGTTATAGGACCCAATGCTGACCATATCAGGAACCAGCTTGGCGATTATATTCCGAATGTGATTCCACAGGAAGTTGTAACAATTCTGAAAGGTATTGAAAATAAGGTGTCGGACAGGACAAAAGTAAATTATGTAAAGGGCTGCAACGTAATAGGGAACGAATTAAATGAAATCACCAAAGCCCAAAAAGCAGCACAGGCCGCAGATATTGCCATTGTGGTTGTGGGCGAAAATGGAACGGAACGCACCTGGCGGGACCGGTACAGATGGCGAAGGGCGTGATGTTTCAACCCTTGACCTGACAGGATTACAGGAAGATCTGATAAAAGCTGTGTATGAATCCGGAACTCCGGTTATAGTTATACTGGTTAATGGCAGGCCTCTGTCAATAGAGTGGATTTCCGAAAATGTGCCAGGAATAGTTGAGGCATGGAACTGCGGTGAGCAGGGTGGAAATGCAATTGCTGATGTCCTTTTTGGCGATTACAATCCAAGTGGACGCCTGCCTGTAACAATTCCGCGCACCGTTGGTCAATTACCATCGTACTATAACTTCCCTTCTTCGAAGGGTGTTACATTTGTGAGAGGATATGCAAATGGACCAAAAACACCTCTTTATGTGTTTGGATTTGGATTGAGCTATACAACTTTCGAATATAGCAATCTTTCAATCACTCCTCAAGAAAGCGGTCCTGAAGGCGAATTTCATGTCAGCCTTGATTTGTCTAACACAGGCACTCGTACCGGTGCCGAAGTAGTTCAGCTTTATATCCACGATGAAATAAGTTCGGTTACAAGACCCATTAAAGAATTAAGGGGATTTGAAAAAGTGGCACTCAATCCCGGAGAAAAGAAAAGAGTTGAGTTTACACTTGGCCCTGAACATCTATCATTCTTTGACCAGAACCTGAATAAAGTGGTGGAGCCTGGAACATTCGCAGTAATGGTAGGTAGCTCATCAAACGACATAAAGCTCAAGGGAATAATTAAGGTCAGATAACAGACTGGAATGAACATTATACCTTTTAATAAATTTTTAATAAATCCTTTAACCGCTTCATATGTTTTGTTGAAACATAAATTACTCAAGTTTCGCAGTTCTTTAAAATGTTGAAAACCATATAGAAATTGTTAAGAAAAAGCAGCATGATCTGTAAGTTAATATACTGTTTTTGAGTATATTAACAATGTTTTCCAAAACATACAACCATGCTGCAGAGTAAAGATATTAATAAAATTTCGGAATTAAAAAACGGTTTTACCCATAGGTGGCTTGAACCGGATTTTATTTTGGGTTCTTTGAAATGTTTCTCATTTTCGGGTTTGTGCAAATGTCTGGATCCTTTTAAAGTGAGAGGGTATAGTTTTGAAGCTATCTTTTCAATACTCATTTCAGCTGGATTTATTGGTGCATGTACTGTTAATTCTATGTTAAACAGCTATATAGGGAAACAAATAGAAGCCCGCAAGGATACATTTTATCGTCTGAAGAATAATCCATCTATATGCTGGCGATTGGTATTATGGCTATTTGCAACGAAGTTCAGGAAAACAGTCGAAGAGTATGGAGAAAAGACAGGTTCCGTTAAATGTATTGTTTTTGATGATACTCTTCTGGCCAAAACAGGACGGTGCATAGAAAAGGTATCAAGAGTATGGGACCATGTAACCGGTAGATTTATCCTTGGATTCAAAATGTTGCTGATGGGATATTGGGATGGCACCTCTTTCATTCCGGTTGATTTTTCCCTGCACAGGGAAAAGGGAAGGAACAAAGAAAAGCCCTTTGGTCTTAAGAAAAAAGAACTTAAAAAGCAATACAGAAAAAAACGCGCTGCCGATACACATTCGTATGAACGGTTAAAAGAAGCAGATACAGGGAAAATAGAAAGTGCATTAAAGATGTTTTCACGTGCCATTGCACAGGGTATTAAGGTTGATTATCTGCTGATGGACAGTTGGTTTACATGTGAAGCATTTATTGATACAGTGTTGAAAGTAAAACATCAGGTAACACATTTGATTGGCATGTACAAAACTCCCAAGACCAAATTTGAATACATGGGAGGTTCTTTCACATATAGCCAGATCCGCAACCTGCTTGGAAGAGCAAAAAGATGCAGAAAACTGGGGTTCTATTACAACGAGGTCATTGTAGGGTTCAAAGGCAAGCAGATAAAACTATTCTTCAGCAAACAAGGTAAAAACGGCAAATGGAAAGTGTTTATAACAACTAACTTAAGTTTGAGTTTTATCAAGATGATTGAGATTTATCATATCAGATGGTCGATTGAGGTATTTTTTAAAGAGGCACGTCAGCTGTTGGGGATGGGCAGTTGTCAGTCAAATGATTTTGATGCACAGATAGCAGATACCACGATAACCCTGATACAGCATATACTGTTAACATTAAGATATCGTTTTGACCATTATGAATCAATGGGGGCATTATTTGCCGGAATAAAGGAAGGCATCATAAGTCACAGACTTAATGAAAGAATATGGGGCCTTTTCATAGAATTGTTGAAATTGATAGAGACTGTATTTATTGAAGTAGACGAAGAGCAACTCCTGGAAAGAATAATAAATAACGAGAAGATTTATGAAAAACTGGCAATCATCCTTGATCCCGCAAACAAAAAACTGGCAGCGTAACAGAAAATCTGAAAATGGAACACTTAGTAAATTGATTGCCAACTATATAGCAAAACAAATGGTATGAATAACCATTTAATTATGTGCATATTATAAACAAGTGCGAAACTTAAGTAAATTACTAATATCTGAAATATCACTTTTTTCCTTCATCTGGTAACGCTCCTGATTTTATACCATCCTCTTGATCCTCTGGTGGGCAGGCTGATCAATCAGTATCGGGACCTGTTCTATTCTCGTATTTGTCGAATCGAGCTGAAATGATTTTATATCGGTGATGCTTAGTTTGTTAGCCATTCTGTAAAGAGTAAGGATAAAGTTTTCCCAGTTCGAAAGTTTATAGTCTCTCGGCATAATTCTTTCAATAAGGATGAACTTGAAATCACCGGGCAGGTTGAATTTTCTTAAGGAATCGAACCCGCTTTCAAGCTTAATTTCACCGGCTTCAACCATATCCTCAATGACTTCCCTGAAATAGAGGTTAATCCTCGGTTCAATCTTAAACCCGATATGGAAATCCACTCTTATCAGAATTCCCGGTATGATCTGTGTGACCTGATATTCAAACTGATTGGGATCATTTACCCTGTCAACATGGATCAGCCAGTATCTGTCGGCCCGTTTCGGCTGTTTCTGAAATATGGAATAAATAACTTTCGACTCAACCTGATCTTTCCTGTTGGCCCTGATTATATAAACGAGGTTTGTTGCAGTTTTCGGAACCGATTCATCTGAGGAGAGTTCCCTGAACAGATCGATATAGTTGGTCAGGTTGGCAAATGTGATATACCCGTTCTTTATCTTACGGCCGAAATACCAGCCAAACATGAGAAGAAAGCTTACAGAGGCAAAGAGCAGGGTAAACCAGCCACCGTTATTGAGGTTATGAAGACCTGCAATCAGGAAACTGCCTTCACTAGTAAGATAAATCATAAGCATAAGTGAGATCAGCCTGTGATTGACACCTTTCTGGAAAAGATAATATGCAAGAAGCAAAGTTGTTATTATCTCTGTTATGACAACAGCCAAAACATAGGCTGCAGTCATATTATCTGTCCTTCTGAATGAAAATACTACAACCGAACAGGCAATCCATAAAACCCAGTTGACGAATGGAATATAGACATGGCCCTTAACATTTGTCGGACGTAAAACCCTGATCCTTGGCCAGAAATTAAGGGAGACGGCCTCACTCATAAGCGTAAAAGATCCGGTAATAATTGCCTGGCTTGCTACTACTGCTGCCGCAGCCGCAATCAGGATCCCCGGTAAAAGCAGCCACCCGGGCATTAATGCAAAAAACGGATTGATATCAGGATTTGAAGGGTGGTTCATCAGCAGCCATGATCCCTGGCCGAAATAATTAAATAACAGACAGATCTTTACAAGAATCCATGCTACCCTTATATCTTTTCTGCTTGAATGACCGAGCCGCGCATAAAGTACTTCTCCGCCGGTTGTACAGAGAAAAACTGCTCCCAGGAGAAAAAAACCTCCCTTATATTCGGATAGGAATCTGAATGCATAAACGGGATTAACTGCTTTCAGAATAAGGGGATTGTATACAATCTGCAAAAGACCCAGTGTGCCGATCAGCACAAACCATATCAACATTATCGGCCCAAATGCGGGTCCCGCAATGCGGTTGCCAAACTGCTGGGTTAAAAACAATACCGCAATTATTACAAGGACAACAGGTATTATCGGCATGCTCTGGTTGACCAGCCTTAATCCCTCAACAGCTGAAGTTATTGTTATTGATGGTGTCAGAACTCCGTCGGCAAGCAGGGCCCCGGTTCCGATAATGGTTATAACGGCAACCCATACTGATTTCCTCTTGATTAATGCAAATAACGGGAAGATGCCTCCTTCACCTTTATTGTCGGCTCTGAGTGCTATGGCTACATATTTCAGGGTAGTGGAAACAGTGAGGGTCCAGAATATGCAGGAGAGCGCCCCGTAAATCAGTAAATCATTAATCGTATCCCCGGCCCCCAGGATAATTGCCCGCATTGTATATAACGGGCTTGTCCCCAGGCTGGCGAAAATAATGCTGAAAGTAACAACCACCCCGGTGAGGGTGAGCTTCCTGAAATTATGCTGGCCTTCCTCCTTCATAAGTCAATTGATTCATTAACAACATCTTCAAATTCAAGCCGGCAAATTTAATAATTATTAACTTTGCGGATCAGTTAAACCGGAATAATTTATGCTACGAAAGTTAAGTATTCTCTTCATTTTAATGTATATCCCTTTCCGGATTTTTGCCCAGGAATCCGAAGCACAGCCGGGAAAAATATCACTTCTCTTTATCGGAGATATAATGGGGCATGATGAACAGATCTGGTCGGCTGAAAACAGGGAGACACATGTATACGACTATGACGATGTTTTCAGGTATGTGAAGGCGGAGATCGCTGAAGCTGATCTGGCTTTCGCCAATTTCGAGGTCACACTCGGAGGGGAGCCATATACCGGATATCCGCAGTTCAGTTCCCCTGCCGAACTTGCGGTGGCATGCAGGAACGCCGGAATTGATTTCCTTTTTACGGCTAATAATCATTCGGCCGACAGGGGTGCGAAAGGTATCATAAGTACAATCCACAAACTCGATAGTCTGGGAATTCCCCATACCGGGACATTCTCAGACAGAGCCCGGGCGCGACAGCCTCTACCCTTACATAATAAAAAGAAATGGGTTTTCACTCGCCCTCCTTAATTATACTTACGGAACAAACGGGATAACTGTGAAACCGCCTGCCATTGTAAATATTATAGATAAGAAACAGATCGACGCCGATATCAAGAAAGCTAAATTCAGGAATCCTGATGCAATAATTGCTTTCGTGCACTGGGGTACTGAATACGATACCATTCCATCAAAAAGCCAGACCGACCTGGCTGAGTATCTTACAGCAAGGGGTGTTGATCTTGTGATCGGCTCTCACCCTCACGTCCTTCAGAAAATGATTTGGGTAAATAACACTCCGGCAGCAAAAAACAGGGTAATAGTGTATTCGCTCGGCAACTTTGTTTCAAACCAGAGAAAGCCGAAAACTGACGGTGGCAGTATGGTGAGGATTGAGCTTGAGCATCAGGGGGATTCAACAATAATTGCAAATGCAGGATATTATCTTACATGGGTTTACACTCCGATCGAAAATTACAGAAAAAGGTTCTTCATCCTGCCTTGTTCCAAATACGAAAACAATCCGCAGTTTTTCAGCAGGCAGGCAGACTATCTGAAAATGAAAATTTTTGTCGGCGCTTCGCGAAAATTGCTTTATAATCAGAATACCAACATGCATGAATTCATCTTTTCCGGGAACAGCTGGATTTATGACTAATATCCGGAAAGCTAAGTCTCTCACTCCACATTGGGAATAAATATGGCAATATTTTATATTATTCCGATTTTTATAAATATTATTGCAGAATAAAATCAATTATTTAACCAGGATTAATATTACTCATGGATAACTCAATAGCCCTACTGTCAATGACTGCCGTCTCATTGGGTTTTATCCATACGCTTCTTGGCCCGGATCACTACCTTCCGTTTATTGTGCTTAGTGAAGCAAAGCAATGGACTATAAGAAAAACGATGCTAATAACCTTCCTGTGCGGTGTGGGACATGTATTGAGTTCGGTTGTGCTGGGAGTGATCGGGATTGCCATTGGAATATCGGTAAGCAGGCTCGTTTCGGTTGAATCATTCAGGGGCAATATAGCAGGCTGGCTCTTTATTGCCTTCGGACTGGTCTATCTTATCATAAGCATCCGGCATCTTTACAGGAACAGAAAGCATTCACACGTCCATTTTCATGCCGGTGGCAGCAAACACAGCCATGAACACAATCATTTCAGCGAACACACACATTTGCATGAAAAAGAAGTTGTCAATACAACACCCTGGATACTCTTCCTTATTTTTATTTTCGGCCCCTGTGAGCCGCTTATTCCACTCCTGATGTATCCGGCAGCTGAGAACAATATTCAGGGTTCTGTACTGGTATCAATTCTTTTTTCAGTTGTCACTATCACCACAATGATGTCGATAGTGCTTGCCTTCAAGCTTGGATTTAGTAAGATAAATCTTAAACCGGTTGAAAAATACGCTAATGTGATTGCCGGTGCAATGATCCTTTTATCCGGCGTGGCAATTCAGTTTCTGGGTTTGTAATAAGCCCTCTGGTTTTAACCCGATAACCAGGTATGCAACTATTCTTTCCTTAGTTTGTATTAAATTATTAGCTTTGCATAAAATACAGGAATGCTGATGAATTACGATTATAACACCCAGCGCAAAAGAATGGCCTTACCGGAATACGGCAGGAATGTCCAGAAAATGGTCGATCATCTCAAGACAATTAGTGACCGGGATGAACGCAACCGGGCTGCCAAGACAGTCATTCAGATTATGGGTAACCTAAACCCCCAGATCCGGGATACAGGTGATTTCAAACATAAGCTTTGGGACCATCTTGCCCTGATTGCCAATTTTGACCTGGACATTGATTCTCCTTATCCTGCCCCTGAGGTTTCAAAGCTTGTTGAAAAACCCAAGCTGATACCATATCAGCAGGGAGGAATAAGGTATCTGCACTATGGCAGAATAATTGAGATGATGATAGAAGCAGCTTCTGAGCTGCCCGATGGCGATGAAAAAGAATATCTCACAACCCTCATCGTGAATCAGATGAAAAAATCATACATCACCTGGAACAGGAGCCAGGTGAGTGATGAGGTCATAATCGGCGACCTCAGGCTGCTTTCAAGGGGAAAACTCAAAATCACTGAAGGGGTCAGGATACTTGAAGTGAAGGACCTGATGCCTCCTGCAAAAAAGAAGCCTCAGCAGGGAAAACCACAGAAAAAACAGCTGAATAAACAGTTTACCAGGAAAAAAGGACAATTTCGCCATTAATGAGCAGCTTTATTGTTCGTGGAGGCAGGCCTCTCAGGGGGGAAATTGTGCCACAGGGAGCTAAGAATGAAGCCCTCCAGGTTATTTGTGCCACACTTCTTACACCGGATAAGGTCACAATAAAGAACATTCCTGATATCAATGATGTAAATAATCTGATAGATCTTATTGGCTGTCTGGGTGTTAAAACAACAAGGATTTCAAACTCGGAACTATGTTTCGAAGCAGAAAGCATCAATCAGGCTTATCTCCAGACCCAGGAATTAGGGATAAAAGTTCCAGCCTGCGAGGATCAGTTATGATCGTGGGTCCGTTGCTTGCCCGTTTCGGCAGGGCATTCATGCCAAAACCGGGAGGGGATAAAATAGGTCGACGAAGGATAGACACTCATTTTGCAGGATTTCAGAAACTTGGTGCAAAGTTCGAATTCGACACCTCCGATCCCTTTTATAAAGTGGAGTCACACGGTCTTACGGGTGCATATATACATCTCGACGAGGCTTCGGTAACCGGCACAGCAAATATTATTATGGCTTCAGTCCTGGCTTCGGGAAGGACAACAATCTACAACGCCGCCTGCGAACCCTATATCCAGCAGCTTTGCAAAATGCTGGTTTCAATGGGTGCAAAAATAGAGGGGATAGGTTCAAATCTTTTATACATTGATGGTGTCAGGGAACTCCGGGGATGTGACCATACAATCCTGCCTGATATGATAGAAATAGGCTCATTTATTGGCCTTGCTGCAATTACCGGATCTGAAATCACAATCAGGGATGTCTCATATGAAAACCTTGGCATTATCCCTGAGTCATTCCGCCGTCTGGGCATCCGTTTCGAAAGGACTGGAGACAACATCTTTATACCCAGTCAGGATCACTACGAGATCGAGACATTCATTGACGGATCGATAATGACAATTGCCGATGCAATATGGCCCGGGCTTACCCCTGACCTCCTGAGCGTTCTTCTTGTCACAGCCACACAGGCAAAGGGCGCAGTGCTTATCCATCAGAAAATGTTCGAAAGCCGCCTTTTCTTCGTTGACAAGCTTATTGATATGGGAGCTCAGATAATACTGTGCGATCCGCACAGGGCCACAGTTATCGGACTTGACAAAATGATAAAGCTGCGCGGAACGACTATGTCATCACCTGATATCAGGGCCGGGGTGGCACTTTTAATCGCTGCTTTATCAGCAGACGGACAGAGTATCATTCATAATATTGAACAGATAGACCGGGGTTATCAGAATATTGATGTCCGGCTGAATGCCCTAGGCGCCGATATTAAAAGAGTTTGATGGTAAAGTACAAATTCTGATTACTCTCATTATTAAATCCTGTCAAATTGTCAAATTTGCCAGGTTGGCAGTAATTTTGCTATTGTAAATCTTAAATTGTAATAAAGCAGATAATGGTGAAGAAGAAGACTAATGAATCTGAAGAGAACAAGGAAAAAAACGGTAATGAAATAATTGAAAATAAAGAAAATAAGCAACCGGCATCCGGAGAGCCTGAAAACACGGAAGGTGAATCTTCCGAAAATAACCAGGTAACGGCAGAAGAGGAACAGAAAGCCCTGCTGAAGAGGTTTCTGACAAAGTGGTGCCTGATGAAAAGGTTTTTGAGGCAAAACTGGCAGAGATGCAGGACAAATATCTCCGGCTTTCTGCAGAGTTTGATAATTACAGAAAAAGAACTCTGAGGGAAAAAATTGATATTTCAAAATATGCCGGGGAAGAACTCCTGAGGAACATCCTTCCATTAATGGATGACTTTGAGAGGGCATTGAGACATATGGATGCAGCAGATGACTGCACAGGAATAAAAGAAGGTATAGATATTATCTATATGAAATTTTCTGACTTCCTTGCTCAGCAGGGGGTAAAGGAAATAGATTCTCTTAACACGTGAATTCAATGTTGAACTGCATGATGCGGTGGCACAGATTCCAGTTGAGGAAGAAGAGAGGAAAGGTAAAATTGTGGATGTCGTTTTGAAGGGATATTATCTTAAAGATAAGGTTCTCAGGCATTCAAAAGTAGTTGTCGGTGAGTAGGCGGTACACAGACAACTTTCTTCATGAAAGCATAAACTGATCAAAGGAGTGAGGGATGGATAAAAGGGATTACTATGAAGTGCTTGGTGTCTCACGCGGGCAACGAAGGAGGAGATCAAGAAAGCTTACAGAAAGCAGGCTTTAAAATATCACCCCGATAAGAATCCGGGCGATAAAAAAGCCGAGGAGAATTTCAAGGAAGCTGCAGCTGCTTATGAAGTCCTCAGCAATGATGAAAAGAGAGCCAGATACGACCGTTTCGGACATGAGGGACTTGGCGGTGGAGGAAACGGCTTTGGCGGATCAGGAATGACAGTCGAAGACATATTCTCATCGTTTGGTGATATTTTCGGTGATGCTTTCGGAGGATTCGGAGGATTTGGAAGCTCGAGACGAGGCAGCGGCAGAAGGGTAAATAAGGGAAGTAATCTCAGGGTGAAAGTAAAGCTGACTCTTCAGGAGATTGCAACTGGAACAGAGAAAAAGATAAAGGTAAACAAATACGTTACCTGCAACACATGCGACGGCACAGGTGCAGCTGACAGCAACAGCCTTTCGACATGTACTACCTGCCATGGTACCGGACATGTTACCAGGGTCACAAATACAATACTCGGACAGATGCAGACCACCTCTGTCTGCCCCTCCTGTGGCGGGGAGGGCAAGACAATCACCAAGAAATGCCCGGCATGTTATGGGGAAGGGATTATCCAGAGTGAGGAAGTGATCAAAATAAATATCCCGGCAGGTGTCGGCAAAGGTATGCAGATGTCAGTCAACGGAAAAGGAAATGCTGCGAGGCGCGGAGGCATGAATGGCGATCTCCTTGTTGTGATCGATGAGGAGGAACACCCGGAACTGATAAGGGAAGGCAACGATTTGATCTATAACCTGTTCGTTAGCGTTCCTGATGCCATTATCGGAACACATGTCGAAATTCCGACGGTTCATTCCAACGTGAAAATAAAGATCGAACCGGGCACCCAGCCAGGGAAAATACTTCGCCTGCGCGGAAAGGGACTTCCGGAAGTTAATGGCTACGGACGGGGTGATCTGCTGGTTAATGTAAATGTATGGATACCCAAAAACCTCTCAAAGGAAGAAATTAAAGTGATTGAAAAATTCAAGGATTCAGAATCATTTGAACCAAAACCTGATAAAGATGATAAAGGCTTCTTCGAAAGAATGCGCGGATACTTCCAGTAATTTAAGCCTTTTTCGGGACCTCTTCTGATTATTCGTTATGCAATTTGATATATAGCTCATTTCCTTTTAATTACACTAACATAATAATCACAGCTATCAGGATCATGACGGATCCGTTTAACCATACCGTAAATTATCACTGAATCAAATGTATTACCGCATCCCGTTAAGAAGGGATTTTTATATCTTTACTCTTCAAAATAAAAAATACCAGTCTTTATGGCACTTTTTGAAGCAAAAATGTCACAAAACAATATCGGGAACGCATGTTGCACTCGATAAAGTAAGTATTTCCGTTCCCGAACAAAGTATTTACGGACTGCTGGGACCCAACGGAGCCGGCAAAACAACGCTGATAAGGATAATCAACCAGATTACAGGCCCTGACTCCGGGGAGCTGTTCCTTAATGGCAAAAAACTACGTCCGAGTGATGTTCAGTCTATAGGTTATCTGCCCGAAGAGCGAGGACTCTATAAAAAAATGAAAGTTGGAGAACAGGCTCTCTATTTTGCCCAGCTTAAAGGACTTTCCAGAACTGAAGCAATGAAGAAGACTTAAATACTGGTTCAAAAAACTTGATATTATCGACTGGTGGGGCAAAAAAGTCGAAGAACTATCAAAAGGAATGCAACAGAAGGTTCAGTTTGTCACTACTGTCCTTCATGAACCAAAGCTTCTGATTTTCGACGAACCCTTTACAGGATTTGATCCGCTCAATACAAATATAATAAAGAACGAGATCCTGTTCCTCAGGGAAAGGGGGGCTACAATAATTTTTTCCACTCATAATATGGCTTCTGTTGAAGAATTATGCGATAATATAACTCTTATCGACAAGGCAAAAACATTACTTGAAGGGAGTGTGGATGATATACGGAAAAAATGGGCAGCGAACGAGTATGATCTTGTTTTTGACGGCGAAGTAAATATGGAAGGAAACGGTCATTACAACATCCTGAACAGAAGAACGAAGACAATAAAAGCATATTACCGGCTGAAAGCACAAGCGATATCAGCTACAAACGATATTCTTCAGACTGTAATGAAATCGGGAAAGTGATTTCATTCAATCCCTGCCCTTCCATCAATGAATGAAATTTTTATAAGGGTTATGGAAGCACGGAATTAAACAATACCTTAACAATTAAAATCTTCATATAATGAACAAGATATCCGTTATAATTAAAAGGGAATATATAACAAGGGTCAGAAAGAAATCATTCATAATAATGACGATTCTTGCACCTTTCCTGATGGCTGCCATAATAATTGTTCCGACAATGCTTATGATGAACCAGGGCGGGGAATTTAAAAAGATCGCTGTAATTGAAGACGATTCAGATCTATTTAAGGGTGTCATTAAAGAATACCAAAGATGCAGAGTTTGTTTACCTCGAAAATACTAAATTGAATGACATCAAGAATACATTCGATAAGGCAGGCTATTATGGCATACTGTATATTTCACCAGAACTTATAAATACACCAAACGCAATACAGCTTATTTCGAAGAAACAGCCTCCTATAGGTCTGCTTGCAGTATATAGAAAACTCCCTTAAAAAAGAGATTGAACGGCAAAAGCTCCTGACATATAAGATCGCAAATCTGGATGAAATAATGAAGAACATTGAAACCAAAGTCTCCATCCAGACAATTAAGATCGATTCATTCGGGAAATGTAAAGAAAACAAGCACGGGCATCGCAATGGCCATGGCATATATCTTCGGATTCCTTATGTATATGCTTGTTTTCATTTTCGGTGCGCAGGTGATGCGGGGAGTAATCGAGGAAAAAACCAGCAGGGTCGTGGAGGTTATTATTTCTTCTGTTAAACCAGTCCAGCTGATGATGGGAAAGATAATTGGAATTGCCCTTGTCGGCTTGACCCAGTTCCTTATCTGGATTTTTCTTACGATAGCTATTGTCGAGGGTACTTAAAACAACGATTATTGCAGAAATCAAACCTTACCGGGGTATCCCAGGAAGTTACAAGCCTTATGAACCAGATCAGCAGACGCAGGGGCCGGGCAGGCTGACCAGGTTACCCCGCAGATGGCCGAATTTTCAAAAATTTTCGACAGTGCAATGAACCAGCCCTGGGGACTTATCATTTTCAGCTTTATCTTCTATTTTATAACAGGTTATCTCTTATATGCGTCAATTTTCGCGGCCATCGGATCGGCAGTGGATAACGAGACCGAAACCCAGCAGTTTATGCTCCCGGTAACAATTCCAATAATTCTGGCACTTATGGTTGCCATGGGTACCATGCAGAATCCCGAGAGTTCTCTCTCATTCTGGTGCTCATTGATACCGCTTACCTCCCCCGTTGTTATGGTGGCACGTCTCCCGTTCGGGGTGCCCTACTGGCAGCTCGCAGTATCAATGGCACTAATGCTTGTCACATTTACAGCCTTCGTCTGGATGGCTGCCAAGGTCTACCGGACAGGCATCCTGATGTACGGTAAGAAATCATCATGGAAAGAAGTGTGGAAGTGGCTCAGATATTCAGGCTAGATTGCCATAGCTGTCAAAATATTTTAAGTCAGGTATGTCAAAAATTTTAGTAATAGATGATGAGAGGTCTATCCGGAACACTCTTAAAGAAGTTCTGGAATATGAAAAACATGAGATAGACCTGGCGGAAGACGGTCCTTCAGGTGTTGAATTATTCTCCGCTAATTCCTATGATATAGTACTTTGCGATATCAAGATGGCAAAGATGGACGGGATTGAAGTGCTTCAGAAGATCTGTGAAATTTCTCCCGACATCCCTGTTATCATGATTTCAGGCCATGGTAATATCGACACGGCAGTTGAAGCAATAAAGAAAGGAGCTTACGATTTTCTTGAAAAACCTCTCGACCTGAACAGGCTTCTTATTACAATCCGTAATGCCACCGATAAATCAACCCTGATTACCCAGACCCAGGTGCTCAGGAATAAAGTAAGTAAGATGTACGAAATGGTCGGCGAATCGGAAGCCATAAAACGGGTTAAGGAAATGATCGACAGAGTGGCCCCGACCGAGGCAAGGGTCCTTATAACAGGCCGAAATGGTACCGGTAAAGAATTGGTAGCCCATCAGATCCACGAGAAGAGCAGCAGGGCAAAAGGTCCGTTTGTAGAGGTCAATTGCGCGGCCATTCCTTCAGAACTAATTGAAAGTGAATTATTCGGACACGAAAAAGGATCATTCACCTCAGCCATCAAACAGAGAATAGGAAAGTTTGAGCAGGCAAACGGAGGCACACTTTTCCTTGATGAAATCGGAGATATGAGCCTTTCAGCTCAGGCCAAAGTTCTGAGAGCACTGCAGGAGAACAAGATAACAAGGGTAGGATCAGATAAGGACATCCACGTGAATGTAAGAGTGATCACTGCAACCAACAAGAACATAAAAGAGGAGATTGAAAATAAAAATTTCAGGGAAGACCTGTATCACCGGCTTTCTGTCATTCTGATCCATGTTCCCGCGCTTAACGAAAGGATCGAAGATATTCCTCTTCTGGCAGAACATTTTAACACCCTTATCTGCGGGGAATACGGAATGAGTAAAAAAAGGATCAGGAAAGATGCGATCACTGAGCTCCAGAAAATTGAATGGACAGGTAACATACGGGAATTCAGGAATGTACTCGAACGACTGATAATTCTCTGCAGGGACGAAATAACCGGTGCCGATGTAGCCGCCTATGCCAGACCGGTTTCGGGGACAAACACCATTTAACAAATTTGACTGAATTTCCTCCGGCTGACTCAACCTGCCTTAACCAGGGGGCATGATACTGACTATTTTCCTGTTTTGTGCGAAAGACACCCAAAAATCAAGATAAGTTTATTATTTAATTGAGGTTTTTTTGGAAAAGATTATTGTGAGGTACTTTGAAAACAGGATGCCCGGCTTTTAGAAATAGCCTTTTCGAGCATCTTGCTGATCCATAAGCCGGGCAAATCATGACGTTTACTAAAGCCACGAATGTGGCGCTATATGAATAACCCCCGGTGCCAGCCGGGGGCAAATGACCACTACTGATCCTAAGCCCTGAAAGGGCGTAATATGGACTATTTATTGATTATTTTACTACCTTTGAATAAGTCTTGCTGTATCACCTTTAAAGTCAGGGCTAATGTCAAGTTATCGTCAGCATCTATACCACATTGTAACGAGGACCAAAAATAGATTTTTTTGTAAAAGACATCAAGGTCTATTCTTCACTTTGGATTAAGAAGTGCAGCTTATTCCCCGGTTTTGAGGGTTGGGCAGAGGGATATGCCAGCCTCACCAGTTCATTCAGAGACCTGGAAAGGCTGATGGCTTTTATAAAAACCAGCAAAACCATCATCGCAAAGAATCATTTGAAGACGAGTACACAAGATTGCTTGAAGAGGCAGGCATTAAGATCGACAACCGATACTTCCCATGATAATCACCTGACGCTCCTTCAGAGCTAAAAAGCATTCGGCTGCTCTACCCCCGGCTGGCGCCGGGGGTTATTCATGTATTCGCTCTTTCAGAGCTTAAGTTCTGAAGAAAAACTCTGAATTTCTAAGATCTATATTGCCAATAAACAGATTGAGACACCCGAATATGTATTTCAGAAACAGATTATACATTGGTTATCAGGTGATTACTATTTTTACCCTATAAATACCGCTCAAAACAAGAGGGGCATGATAATGACTATTTTAAGCAACACACACCCGGGAATTTAACTGATATCTGACCGGCCCTGCCTTAAAACCTGAAATATATGAACGGCAGAACATCAGTCGATCTCATTTGGAATAAAATCATTGCCACAATCATCAGTAACGCAAACTGGGCCGCAACCGGTATCCTTATAAAGAAGCCTCTGTATGATTCTCTGAACTTTTCAGGAAGGAAGTGTATAAGATAGCCTGCTGCCATAAGCAGAAACACATTTCTGTAAGCTGCAATAAGGTTGATATTTGATGACGGCAAAAAGTTCTGGAATATCTGTCTGAACATTATAGCAATGCTGTGTAAGTCGGGTGCTCTGAAAAAAATCCAGCAAAAACTCACAAACTGAAATGTCAGAAATACTGAAAGCGCCTTTGCAAAGCCTCCACCCGGAGTGCGTCCGCCTGTAATAAAATCCCACAACTTTATTAATTACGAGGCCGAGGCCATGTAATCCTCCCCATATGATAAACTTAAGGTCTGCCCCGTGCCATAATCCCCCCAGCAGCATTGTAACCATAAGATTGACGCCGGTGCGGAATTTTCCTTTTCTGTTCCCCCCCAGCGGGATATAAAGATAATCCCTTAGCCATCTGGAAAGTGAAATGTGCCATCGCTTCCAGAATTCAGAAATACTAGATGCTTTATAGGGTGAATTGAAATTTACCGGCAACCTGAATCCAAGAATCAGTGCAAGGCCGATAGCAATATCGGTATATCCTGAAAAATCGCAGTAGATCTGTAATCCGTACCCATATACGGCCATCAGGTTTTCAAACCCGGAGTACAATGCCGGAAGCATCAAATACCCTGTCTATAAAATTCATTGCAATAAAATCGGAAATAATGATTTTCTTAATCAATCCTTTTGAGATCATGAATAAGTGCATGACTGAATTCCCTCTTATGGGATTGAACTTTGCGTAAAGCTGAGGAATAAATTCTGATGCCCTGACAATAGGGCCTGCCACAAGCTGGGGGAAAAATGAAACATAAAACCCGAAGTCGATAATATTCCTGACAGGCTCAATCTTCCTCCTGTAAACATCAATTGTATAACTCAGCGACTGAAAAGTGAAAAATGAAATTCCAACTGGCAAAAGGATGTTGCTTAAATTGAATGTGAACCGAAAATATAATTTGAAAATGCTCAGCAGAAATCGATAACTTCTATATGGGTCCCGAAAATATTGTTGATTGTGTGAATAAGAAATCCGGTATATTTAAAATAAGCAAGTATGCCTATATTCGATACAATACTGCAATCAGAAAAGGTCCGTTTTATAATCCTGTCTGTTTATTGGCATGGATCAGTAATCCACAGGTAAAATCGATCATGTAATAATTATCAGCAGAAAAAGGAATAATCCTCCGGTTTTGTAATAGAAGAAAAGACTGATAAGAAAAGATAAAGCATTTCTGACAAAAAGCCTTTTATAGACAAGACTGAATCCTGCAAGTACAAACAGGAAGAAGATCCAGAATGCGGGCGAAGTAAAAATAAATGGGTCTGTCAGGCTGATAGGAGAAAACCTTTGATATGAGGGGTCCGGAAAAAAACATGCTCTTACCAGTGGAGAGCTGCCGGTTCTCCTTCAATTATTTCCGGCTTTTTACCGGAGGTTCCGGCAACTTACTATTTTTGAAGCGATAACTCTCCGTGAAAGCTGTTTTACTTACAGGCGGAAAAGATCGGAAATCATCATTTCAGCAAGTGGTGTCGGTACCCTGATCAGTGAAGTGGACATAGTCTTTTTTCGCAAGGGGGGGATTCATTCCGATCCACCGTAATTATTGAAGCCTCCCCTCCCATTGCCTTGAAAAGCAGTCCCAGAAGGCAGCACCGCTTCTCCTCTGAGGCTTCTTTTCTGAGCTTTTATAATACCAGGTATGTTAGGATATGATCTGATAGCCTCTCCATCGCTGTAGGCCATGTCCGTAAGACCTACTACCAGGAATAACCGTATTGGGGGTGAGATCTCTCTCAGGCAGGAAATCTGGCGGCTTATACCTCTGCGGTAATATGTGTAGTCATTCCTTAGATTCTTTACGATATTTAGTCCATAATGCAGAACGATAAGGTCAGGTTTAAAGAAGCTTAGGGCCTCCCTGAGATTATCCTTTCCCGTCATTGTGAATTCCAGCCCGGCGCTTCCCCTGAGCGGGATGTTGTCTACATTTTACACCTTTCCTGCCTTCGATGCTGATCCCATAAATATCAGGACTTACATTTCCCGAGAATTCAATAAGAATATTTTTTTCGTTGAATAAAGGGCATACGAATTCCTTCAGGCCGCTGCCTGTCTCCAGTCTATCCTCAAAGAGAGGAAGTCCGCCTGCTTTTACTCCGATCCTGACAATATTGCGGGTATTCCTGTAAAGAATTCTTAAAAGATCATATTGTGATGATGTGCTGTCAGCAAATTTCGAAGGTACAATTCTGACCCAGGCCTTGACTGTTGTCTGCGATATTGCATTTTCAGGCAGATACCTGCAGAACGCCAGAAACGGGCCAAGGTCATTGTGGCTTATTTCACCGTTTTTGAATGAAAGATAGGTAAGCCTTTCCCAGTTAGGATGCCCTTATATAAACAGATCTTGTATACGGGACAGGCATCACAGGCAGGAAGAGTCCCGGCCCTGTTCCTCCACGGTCTTTCCGCAGGACTGATCGCAGGTACGAAGTGACCCTGTCGCCTTCGATCTGGGAATCTCCATAATACATTATTCTTACCTGCCCTCTGGCATAATTCAGGGAATCGAGAAATCTTTCCAGGGCTTCTCACCCGGGATGGTTGAATCAGCATCCGGTCCGCTGATGGACAAGCTGTCGGTAACAATAAATGAGAGATTGCCCGATCCGGAGATTTTATTGGTGTCGACGGGAAGGCGAGAAGGATGCCTTGATAGAATCCCCGTCACCCGGTTCTGATCCAATTACACTGTCGCGAGGGAAGATACTTCCCAGCAGTCCTCCGGGAGAAGAGTAGTGGCATCGGGTAAATTAAGATTGTGAGCAAAAAATAAGAAAGGCCTGCAAAACAGATCAAAAAGAAGAAAGCAGTAAAAATGATCTGAAAGGACGCATATTTGCAGGGGATCAGCTCTTTCTCTTAATTTTCAGAATTTGTCCGACCTGAATTTTACCTGGATCGGAAATATTATTTAGTGAGAGGACATCCGTAGTTGTCACATTATCGAACTTTTTAACGATATCCCAGATTGTATCCCCGTAGCGGACGGTATATGTAACGAAGTCACCATCGGGCTCTGTCACCTGCGATGTTGCAGACTGAGATGAAACAACTGTTTTACCGATGATCTGTTGTTTTTCAGCAAATGACATATCGTTGATCCTGGAAAAATACTCAGCCTTCGACGGGTCAATAAAGACAGAAAGTTTTTGTCCAACCCTGATCGTATTGCGGTAAATATTATTCCAATATCTGAGGTCGGAAAGGCCTACTCTGTACCATTCGGAAATGAATCCCAGATTATCTCCATCCTTAACTGTATAGGTAAGCCGGGTTTTACCCTTTACATCAGGAGGCAGGTATGTTGAACGGGAAGGGTCAGCGGTTCGGTTAACCCTCGAAAGGTAAACATCAGGCTTATAGTTTCTGATGGTGTCGTTAAGATCAATGAAATCGCCAAGATGGTTAAGAGGAAGGGTCAGTGCGAAGGGTTTGGAAGATCCGGGTACCAGTCCGGTCCTGTATTGCGGATTGAGTGCCTTGAGTTCGCCGATCGGGATTCCCATAACTTCTGAAATCTGAGTCAGATGGATGTCTTTGTTTAACATTATGGTATCGGTAGCAACTGGTATGTTAAGCGGAAGAGGCCTGATCTTATGTTCCTCAAAATAGTTAACTGCATATGTGGCTGCCACATACTGGGGTATATAACCTCTTGTTTCCCTTGGCAGCCTGTAATAGATTTCCCAGTAATCTTTTTTGTTTCCGGAGCGTCTGATCGCCTTGTTGACATTGCCCGGGCCACAGTTGTACGCAGCTATAACAAGTATCCAGTCGTTATAGATGTTATAGAGATCTTTTATATATTTTGCAGCGGCGTGGGTAGCCTTGACCGGATCACGTCTTTCATCGACAAGCGAATTGATTGTCAGCCCGTACATCCTTCCTGTACTGTACATGAATTGCCATAACCCGGTTGCTCCGGCCCTTGAAACAGCATTTACATTAAGTGCCGATTCGATAACTGCCATGTATTTTAGTTCAACAGGGATTCCGTAAGAATCGAATATATCCTCGATCATGGGGAAATAATAATCCTTCAACCCGAGCACAGCGCTGAACTTATCCCTCTGTTTTATTGTATAAACGTGTATATGATTTCTGATAATGCTGTTGAATGGAAGCTTGATAATGGAATAGACCCTGCTTAATCGATCATTGTAAACAGAGTCGGAGTATTCAATTCCTGTTGAATCACCCTCGAACTGACCATGGTTATTCTGCATCGCAAGTTTTACATACCAGCTGTTAACAAGGCTGTCGAGGTCCCTTGTAATCTTTTCCTGGTAGGGTTCTGACTTCAGAATTATTGTATCGTTTATTGCCGAGGCAACTGAGTTTATTGTAATAAGAATGATTGTTCCCAGGAAAATTTTTAGTCTCATCATCAGGTTTTTTTCTAAAACGTAAAAGTCAGGCAAATATTAAGTCCGGCACCCGCATATCCGGGGGCAGGCATCCGGGCCGGTGAGATCCGGAGAACAAGGTTATCATTAACATCAAAATTGGAAAGGCTGGCATCAACATTTGCATCCAGTACCGATATGAGATACCATGCGGCAATGCCAATATAAGAAAGGTCGCGGTATTTTTTGTAATAATCAACAGCCTGAAGCAGGTTATCCTTTACCCATGACTCATTTGAAGGATCATATGATCCAGGATACAACACGGGGTCGTATGCTGTGGGGTCTGCCCATTTTATGAGGGGAATATAACTGTCTGTCGCGGGAATCTTATCTGTGAAATCCTGATAAGCCTTCATCATCGTGTTATAGTTTGAAGTATTGAAGCTAATGCTGTAAATCAGTGCGCCAAAGCCTGCATAAACAAGTGGTATTTTCCAGAACTTTCTGTTATATACCTGCCCCAGGCCGGGAAAAGCAACAGCAAGCATAGTTGCCTTCAGCGGTTCGGGTTTATAGCTTACCTTTGCTGTTCGTGCAGCAGCTACAGGATCCTGTGCAATAAGGCCGTGCGGCATGCAAACTACGAAAAGGACCAGAATGAATATAAAATTTTGAACCTTTACCAACTCGAACATCACCGGAGTTTAGTTTAATTCAGAGGAATCCGGTGCGACAAATATAATTATTTTCAGTTGTTGAGCCGGTCAAAGACTCCCAAAATGCGTTCCATATCTTCGGGATTTTCAAAGGGGATGACAATTTTACCTTTTCCCGATTCATTTATCCTGAAAGTGACTTTGGCTGAAAAAATACGGTCAAGATGTTCTGACAGCTGTCTGAAATCTTCGTTCAGCTTTTTCTTTCTCTCGTTTCGCGCTGGATCCTTTATTTTTTCGGTTTGCATTATCCTTACAAGCTCTTCAGCCTGCCTCACCGAGAGATCATTGTCAATAATCCGGTAGTAAACCTCCATCTGGATCTTGGGATTTTCTATATTGACAAGAGTACGTGCATGCCCCATCATCAGATGCTTGTTTTTGATGCCAAGCTGGATCTCTGCGGGAAGACGCAGAAGCCTCAGGTAGTTTGAAATTGTTGAACGCTGTTTTCCTACTCTTTCGCTCAGCTGCTCCTGAGTCAGACGGCACTCTTCGATAAGCCTCTGGAAGCTTATTGCAACCTCAACGGAATCCAGATCCTCACGCTGTATATTTTCGACGAGGGCAAGTTCCAGCATGGCCTGGTCATCGGCGGTCCTGATATATGCCGGAACGCTGGCCAGCCCTGCCAGGCGTGCAGCCCTGAGCCTGCGTTCACCTGCAATAAGCTGGTATCTTCCGTTACCTGACTCTCTGACGGTAAGCGGCTGTACTATCCCAAGCTTCACAATGGATGCCGCCAGCTCTTCCAGTGCCTGCTCATCAAAGCTGGTCCTTGGCTGGAAAGGGTTCCCGTCAATTGAATCAACTGGAATATCGAGGTTAGCTTCGACTTTTTTCTCAAGGACTTCCTTCTCGACTCCTTCTATTAACGCGCCAAGTCCTCTTCCCAATGCGTTTTTCTTTATCATGTCATATCCTTGTTATGATAAAATAAACAGGGCTAATAACTGTTCACCTTGATTTCCTGTTTTTCAATCAGTTCCTTTGCAAGATTAAGATAGTTGACAGTACCCCTGGAATCAACATCGTAAAGGATAGCCGGCTGTCCGAAGCTGGGTGCTTCCGATAGCTTGACATTCCTCTGGATAATAGTTCTGAAGACCATCTGCTGGAAATGCTTGTTGACCTCTTCTGCCACCTGGTTCGAAAGCCGCAGCCTGGAATCGTACATGGTCAGCAGAAATCCCTCTATCTCCAGGTCAGGATTCAGGTTGTTCTGAATTATTTTAATGGTATTAAGAAGCTTCCCCAGGCCTTCAAGGGCAAAATATTCACACTGTACCGGGATTATCACAGAATTGGCGGCTGTCAGCGCATTAACCGTAAGCAGGCCAAGCGAAGGAGAGCAGTCGATAATAACATAGTCGAACCGGTCGGCTATCTTCAGTAGCAGGTTCTTCATTATCTTTTCTCTTTCGGGCCTGTCGAGCATCTCGATCTCGGCGCCGACAAGGTCGATATTCGAAGGTATGATTGAAAGGTTTTCAACACTGCAGTTGTTAATTGCATCTGAAGGCTCCTTCCCGTCAATCAGGCAATCATAGACAGTACATTTTATCTGCCGGGGATCAATTCCAATTCCCGAGGTGGCATTTGCCTGAGGATCGGCATCCACTATCAAAACCTTCTTCTCAAGTGCGGCAAGACTTGCAGCCAGATTAATTGCCGTTGTGGTCTTTCCAACCCCGCCCTTCTGATTAGCTATTGCTATTATCCTTCCCATTTTTGTCTTTTTAGGTTTCGGCTCATTCTTTCGAGCTTCAAATTTACAACTTAGTAATCTTGACTCCGGCACCTGCATAATGTAATTGTAAACATTTTAACCGCGGTTTTCAACATGTTATTAACACACGCGAACTGGCTTTGATGATGTATGTTATTAATTATGTGTTACTTATAATTGCGACAGTGATGCTAAAAAAATTTGATCTTCCAGTCACTTATTGGCTCTTTATTCACATCTTTGCTGCAAACATATCTCAAACATATGGGAATCAGCGAAGAAAATCAGGGATGGTTTGTTATTGTGAATCCAAATGCCGGAAACGGAAAAGGTAAAAAGGACTGGACACGGATTTCCGGAATATTTTCAGCGAATAATATCCGCATTACTCCGGTTTTCACGGAAAGAAGAGGGCATGGGATTGAATTCACCACCTCGGCAATTTCAGCAGGATTCAGAAAGATAATCTCAGTCGGCGGCGATGGCACATTAAATGAGGTGGTGAATGGTGTTTTCAGCCAGGATTCCTGTTCTCCGGAAAGAATTACGATAGGAATGATCCCGGTCGGAACGGGCAATGACTGGGGCAGGATGTTCGCGATCCCACTTGTTTATGAAGGGGCTGTTCAGCTTATCAGGGAAGAAAAGGTTATGCTTCATGATATCGGATTTGTCAGCTATAAAAATAATGAGATTACCGAAAAACGATACTTCATTAATATTGCCGGGCTGGGATTCGAGTCTGTTGTTGTCCGGAAGACAAACAGGCAGAAAGACAGGGGAAAAAGCAACAAGGCTATCTATTTTTATAATCTCCTGTCGAGCCTGATAACATACAAAAACACACCGGCGGAGCTGATTATAGACGGGGAAACAGCTCACTCCCACATATTTTCGATCAACATAGGAAACGGCAGATACTGTGGAGGAGGGATGAGGCAGACACCTGATGCCCTGCCTGATGACGGGCTTTTAGATGTTACTGTTATAAAGGAAATGGGCAGGTTTGAAATCATCAGGAATCTTAAGCTGCTTTATGACGGAACGATCCTGAGTCACCCTAAAGTTGACGGATACAGGTGCACCAGCCTGAAAGTCAGTTCTGATTACCCCGTTTTCCTCGAAGCTGACGGAGAATCCCTGGGGCACACTCCTGCTGAGTTCGGGATCATTCCTTCAGCAATTAACATTGTTTACGGGACAAAAATTATTCGGTGACCGTTATCTGAAACAACCTGGGCCACCTTTTTCCGGTCACAAATATCCTGTTACCGGTGGAATCATATGCTATTCCGTTGAGGACATCCGCATTGACTGCCAACCTTTCACGCTCAGGGAATATCCCGGAGAGATTTATATATGAATTCACCTTACCGCTCCGCGGATCAATGCGTGCTATCTGATCCGTCTGCCAGATATTAGCCCAGATTTCACCATTGATATACTCAAGTTCATTAAGCTGGTCAACCATCTTGTCGTTATCATAAACCTCCAGTCTAGAGACAACCGTAAACAACTCAGGTTCAAAAAAATAAAGAACATTAGTCCCGTCACTCATCACGATCCGGTCGCCCAGTGTGGTAAGGCCCCAGCCCTGGGTCTGATAATAGATCCTGTTGATGACGTTAAATGTCTTTTTATCATATACAAACCCGACTTTATTTGTCCAGGTAACCTGGTATATCCTGTCCCTGAACAGGGTAATCCCCTCTCCGAAGAGCGATGGTTCCAGGTTATGCTGCCTCAGAACCTTTCCCGTTTCAAGCTCTACTTCCCTGAGGCTTGATCCGGCCTCCTGTCCGGTTCCCTCATAAAGCAAACCGTCATCATAGAACAAACCCTGTGTAAATGCCTCAGGATCATGAGGATAGGTATGAATGATCCTGTAACCATATCTTTTGGGCTTTATATCCGAATAAATTACCACAAATTTTGTCAGAGTCTGGATTTTACCCTGACTGTAAGCGACGGTTTTTACTGACTTCCGGCCCGTCATTCCTGTCATTTCAGGTGGAACGACAAATTCCCACGGGGCTGATTTCATGGTAGCTATTTCAACACCATCGAAGTATAAGCGCACCGAATCAATTTTTTCGTCGCTCTTTTCAGCTTTCAGTGATACTTTAACAGGGTCATTGAGTTTATAACCGGCATTTTCCTCAGGTGATACCATCTTTATTATCACGGCTGAGGTATATTCTGCTTCAGGAGCCGGCGGCATGGCTTTCTCTTTTTTAGTAATACCTGTCCGGCCCGAGCACGATATAGTACAGGCTGTCAGGAGAATTAACGAAGCTACGGGAATATAAGCTGAAAAATTATTCTTCATTCTGCTTGTCTTTCTTTCCAAAGAATCGCATGATGCTGTTTTTCCTTGCCGCTGCTATCTGCTTTTCCATTTCTTTCTGATGCAGTTCGAAAGGGACAAGTATCTGCCATACCTCACTCCATCCCGGAAAACCCCCGATATTCTTGTCATCAATATAAATGTCAGCGTCGATCTTCCTGCTTACGGTATCGTCGAATACCTCTTCGGGATAGTTCTTGTTAACGGCATAGAATTCAATTCCGTTCTTCCTGCAAAATTCCACGGCCTCCGTGAGCTGCTCACCACTCCTGAATGTCCAGAGTATAAGCCTGGCACCGAGCTTTTCAAGTTCCTTTAAAGTCTGAAAAGCAAAAAGCTTTTCCTTTCCTATGCCGGGATATTCATGTTCGACGATTGTTCCGTCAAAATCAACAGCTATTCTGATATTCCGCAGATTTATCATGCAGACAGGAATTATTTCCGCAAATCTAATAAAAAAGAGTTTATGATTTAATGGTGCAAAAGTCAATACTCTTCAAAAACTACTGTGACACCGCATTCACTCTTATAATATTATTCAGGCCGCCGGGTCTGTTTATTGGGATCGTCCCGTGATTTTGTTAAAAATTATAATAAATTTGCTCTCCACCCATGAGGAACCTTTGATGAGACATATTCCCAATTTTATTACCGGCCTGAACCTTGCCTCAGGATCTATTGCTATAATCCTGGCCTCAGAGGGTGACCTTAAGAGTGCATCATGGCTGATCGTTGCTGCAATGATATTTGATTTTCTTGATGGATTTTTTGCAAGGCTGCTCGGAGCCTACTCGGAAATTGGAAAAGAGTTCGACTCTCTTGCCGATATAGTCAGCTTCGGTATCGCTCCGGCTCTAATTATCTATAAGCTGATCCACAGCTCCCTCAATAACCTGTTTCCTGATCCGGCAGGTTCTCAGTCTGTAATTGCTTCAATCATTTCTCTTATTCCGGTTATAATGGCTCTCTGTGCCGGATTGCGCCTTGCAAAGTTCAATATTGATAAAACCCAGAAGGCTGGCTTCAGGGGTCTGCCGACGCCGGCAAATGCAATAGCAGTGATTTCGATTGTGATTGCTGCAAATTATACCGATGTCTCTTTTCTGCAATCGTTTGCCCGTGCCCCGGTTCTGCTTGCCGTATATACTGTCATACTTTCGCTTCTCATGATCACGCGGATTCCCCTGCTGTCGCTTAAGATTAAATCGGCTTCATTTTCGGGCAACGAAGGACGATATATTCTCGCCGGGATTGTAGCTCTCAGCTTTATTGTTTTCGGACTCGCAGCGGCACCCTTAATCATTCCGGTTTACCTTCTGATCTCATTCATCTCGGAGCTCTTCTGGCCGTCTGTTTCTGCAGGCTGATCCTCTCCCGGGAATTTCTTTTCATAATAGGATAGAGCACCCTTGATTATAAACCAGGCTATCGCAATGAATGCGGGCCAGATAAGATATTGAACCAGTTCTGTAATATGCATGGCACGTTGTCTTTGTATTACTGATATTCTGATTATAATGTAATTACTTCATCTTTCTCAAATCCGCGCCAGCGGGGTTCCTGCCCCCTGCTCCCTGCCATGTGCCCTGCGCCCTGAGCCCTGTGCCCTAATAAACATGCCCTTCCGAAGTCAGTTCTTCCTTTGAGATCCTTTCGACATTTATCGATTTCCATGCGTACCAGATATAGGCAATAATGAAAGGTACAAGGAACGATACATACATCATTGTTTTCAGGGTAAACAGGCTGGATGAGGCATTTCTTACAGTGAGAGAACTTTTCAGGTCATAGACTGAAGGGTAAAAGGCTGTATCATTAAAGCCGGCGATGATAAATAATGTGAATGCCGCAAGAATGGTTCCGATTCCTGTAAACCAGATACCTTTCCGGCTTCCCCTGAACAAAGTAACAAATATCCCCCAGAGAAGGCTTGCCACACCGGCAACGAAAAGAACCAGGATAGCCGGCATCGCGGTCAGGTTATGCAGGTACTTGAACTTCTCCAGTGCCACACTCCCTGTTTCAAAGCCACCGGTAAACCCCCGCGAAAAGAGCAGGGTCGCCATGAAGAACAGAAAGAATACAAGGAACGCAATTGAGTTCATCAGGACTTTTCTTACCGATTTTTCAACAAGCTCCTTCTCTTCAACCGAATTTATGATATAAAGGAGTCCGTTTGTCCGTGACAGGAAAAGAATAGCCAGTCCCAGAGCAAGGTTTCTGCCGTTCAGCAGTGCCTCCAATCCGTGCCACGGGGTGGCCCACGCTACCTGATTCATTTCATTAAGACTGAATGCTGATCCTGTGAAAAAAGTACCGACAGCAGTTCCGATAAGAAAGGGAGCCAGTGAACCGTTCAGGAAAAGAAAAGTGTCAAATGTCTTCTGTCCTAAGACATTAGCGGGTTTGGATCTGTATTCATAGGCTATTGCCTGAATAATGAAACTGAAGAGAATGGCTATCCAGACCCAGTATGCCCCACCGAAACTGGCAGAATAGAATAGCGGGAAGGCAGCAAAAAAAGCACCTCCGAATGTAACAAGCGTTGTGAAGGTAAACTCCCATTTTCTTCCGAAGGCATTCACCAGCATAGTTTTCTGAAGGTTATCAGAAGGAAGGGAAAAAATCATCGATTGTCCGCCCTGGACAAACATAAGGAATACAAGCAGGCTGCCCAGGAGGGATATTATTATCCACCAGTAATGCTGAAGAAAAAGATGTGATATTATAAGTGTCATTTTGAATTCCTCCCTTATTTTGGTCCGATCTTAATCTGCCTGATCATTATAGATACTTCTGCTATCAGAAGAGCAGTAAACAGAACCGCGAACATAATGAATGTCGTAATTACTGAACCTGTTTCAAGTCTTGAAACGGCATCGGAAAGTGGCATAAGGTCCTGGATAATCCAGGGTTGTCGGCCCATTTCAGCCAGCACCCAGCCCGATTCGCCGGCAACATAAGGCAGCAGGATGGAACAAAGTGCGCCCCAGAGGAACCACCTTTTTTTTATAAGGGTGCCGTTAAAGAGGTAATAGAGGGCCAGGCCAAAAACAAGAATGAAATAGAATCCTAGATATACCATCAGATGGAAAGAATAAAATGAAACCGTGACACTCGGGATGGCATCTTCAGGTTTTTGCAGCGATGCATAACCAAAATAGCTGAAATAGTCATCAACGAAAGCTTTATCACGAAACTTACCAGCGATTTCCGCAGCTTTTTGGGTTTCATTATTTTTAATTGCCTGCTTGTAATCGCGCAACAGATCCCGCGCGACCCTGCCGCGCTCCATCTTTTCAGAGACAGGAATAAACCCCCTCGAAGCATTACCCTCTATCAGGTCAACGAGTCCCGGTACAAAGACACTCCTGTCGCCTCCTGTCATTACCGAAAGAAAATCGGGGATCTCGATCCTTATAGCAAATTCTTTCCGGCTCTTTTCCCCGATTTTCTCTCCTGAATCTTTGAGCAGGCCAAAAGCCACCAGTCCGGCCTCCTCCTTTCCTTTGTAAAGTGCCTCGAAGGATGCAAATTTCACAGGTTGTGTACTGGCAATCGTCCTGGCAGAACTGTCGCCGGTATACGCTACAAGCAGTGAAGAAAGCAGGCCAAAAATTCCGGCAACCAGAATACTTTTCCTGGCCAGCGTTTTTTCCCTCTCCCTGAGAAAGTAAAAAAGCGCTTATCCCCAGAACGAACATTGAACCGAGAAGAAACCCTGATCCTATCGTATGAAGGAACTTATCAACGGCAACTTCATTAAAGAGGACATCACCGAAGTTTGCCATTTCATTCCTGGCAGTTTCCGGATTAAATACCATTCCTACCGGGTTCTGCATCCAGGCGTTGGCAACCAGGATCCAGAGGGCCGAAAGATTGGCTCCGATAGCAACCAGCCATGAGGAGATCAGATGAAACCTCCTGCTGACCTTATTCCAGCCAAAGAACATAACTGCAACAAATGTTGATTCCAGGAAAAATGCCAGGATTCCCTCAATGGCCAGGGGGGCTCCGAAGATATCACCCACAAACCACGAATAGCTCGACCAGTTGGTTCCAAATTCAAATTCGAGGATCAGACCCGTGGCTACTCCGATTGCAAAATTTATCCCGAACAGGGTCATCCAGAACCTGGTTATGCGCTTCCATTCCTCATTCCCGGTTTTAAAATAGATTGTCTCCATTATGGCGACTATAAATGATAATCCGAGCGTCAACGGAACAAAAAGCCAGTGATAAATGGCTGTAAGTGCAAACTGAGCCCTTGACCAGTCAATAAGAGATAGATCCAGATTCTCTGTCATAGTGTTATTTTGAGTTTATTAATTGATCGAGGATATATTCGCTTTTCTGCTTTTCGGTATCATATTTCTGATTTAGAAAATCCCTGAAAAAGAAGATCCTGAGTAAAACAAAAATAATGAAAAGCTTGACCAGGATAATAATCCAGACTTTTTTACCCCACCACGACATGTTTCTGAATCCTTCGTGATAAAAACCGAATAACTTTTCCAGTAAGGATTTATCCAAATTCATGCACTCAGTAAATAATTTATTATAACGGGTCTCCGCTTCGGCGGGCGAACCGCCCATGATTGAAAATGAATTATATTCATTAGTGTTTGTGCTTAATCAATCATGCGGGTTTCATCGCACTATTCAGGGTTACTCTCTCCTGCGTCTCCGCCCTTCCCCGACTTAATGTCTTTTATATGGAATTCTTTAAAAATTATACCATGTGAAGGCTTATCCTTTTTCACAGGATCCAGACTGGATGTGATCTTTTGCACCGCTTTGAACCCATGAAAGAATTCCCGGGCAAATACTCTCAACACCGTATAAGCCGGAATACCGAGTACCATCCCAGGAATACCGGCAGCAAACCCTGCAGCCAGAACCACAATAAAGATCTCAAGGGGATGCGCTCTGACGCTGTTTGAAAAAATCAATGGCTGAAATACAACATTATCTATAGTATGTGTAATGGCCTCGACTATGATCATGTAGTAGACCAGGGGGATTACCACTGTGTTGAAATCCTGGTTAATATGTGATGCAACACCCATTATTATAGCAATAAAAAGTCCGAGCCAGGGACCTACATAAGGAATTACATTGAGAACTCCCAGGATAAGCCCCATAACAAGGGCCTGCTGAAATTCGATACCCGCAATGGTCATCCCGATATCAATCAATATCATAATACAGGTACTCTGGATCACTATCCCGATGAAATATCTTGTCAGCAAATTCTTTATTGAATTGAGGGCCCTTGTCACATTTTCAACATACTTGTCGGGGATCCACATCAAAATTGACTCATAAAAAAGATGCTGATCCTTAAGGAAGAAAAATGTTATGAAGGTTACTGAAAAGATTGAAATAATGACAGTGCCTATGGTACTGATCAATGATCCGATAAAACCCTGGATCATCCCGATGTTAAGCACACCCGTTATCTTTGATTCCAGGTAATCCTTCAGCGACAGCTTACCGGATATATCAGGATTAAGACTCGCAAAGATTTTTTCAAACCTCTCCAATGGGCTCTCGATGAGCTGGACCACCTTATCGGTGTCAATCGATGAAAAATAGTTGATCTGCCTTGTGATAAGCGGAACGAATATTATAAAGAAAAGGGCAATGGCGCCCCATATGATAATCAAAGTAAAAAGAGCGCAGAGTGCACGCGGCAGATACCACTTTTTTATCCTGATCCGGCTGAAGAGATCCACCAGGGGCCGCCCCATTATCGAAAGTACCCCCGATATAAGAATGTAAACCACAATATTCCTGAAGTACCAGAATACTGCAAGTAAAAGCAATACACCCAGAAATATGAGCAGATTCCTTATAGTAGTCTTCATCCGGACAGCTTTTATTACTACAAACCTACTCTAAATTTTCGTAATTACATATAGTTTGTGTAATCCACAAATAAAGAAACTGTACAGGTTTCAACGCCAAAAACTCTCTTTTACCGCCACAATTAAAAGAGACTATTCACCCTGGAAACAGCACTTAATATTCTGTGTCATAATGACAATATATTGTTAAACATTATGCCATTATGTCTGATTTTTCGTATTTGGAACAGAAGTTGAAAGTATGAGGTTGTAAATAATTAAAAATGTTAAACCAAAATAAAGGAGGACAAAGCTATGTTACCATCTATTTCAAGAAGAACTTTCAGTCCGTTTCATCTGCCGGGCTTTTTTGAAGATGACTTCTTCCCGGTATTTACCAGTAAAACAGATTCAATGCCGGCAGTGAATATAAGGGAAGATGAAAAGCAGTTTCTGCTTGATCTTGCTGTACCGGGAATCGATAAAAAGGACATCAAAATTGATATGAATGAGGATGTTCTTACAATTTCTTCTGAAACGAAGAATGAGTCAGATGAAAGCAGGGATGGATACAGGAGGAAGGAATTCAATTATTCATCCTTCAGCAGAAGTTTCCAGATACCTGATAATGTGAATAAAGATAAGATTGAAGCCAACTACAAAGACGGAGTCTTAATTGTTTCACTTCCGAAGTTTTCCGAAGAAAAGAACAAAATAACCCGTCAGATCAAAATTTCTTAATTGCGACATCAGCATAAAAGATAAAAGTAATCCCGGCAGACCACCGGGATTTTTTTTAATCTGCAAGCACCCTGCTTGCAAACCTCTTTCCGAATTCGATCAGCGATTCTTTTTTATTTCCGCCCGGAGAAAATTTAAACAGGCCGATCTCCTCTGAGACATCCAGTTTGAGGTTCCGCAGGTTTTCGAGAATGATTCTGGGTCCCTCTCCGCTCCAGCCGTAAGAACCAAAGGCACCGGCTGGTTTACCCTTGTCTCTCAGGGGATTTAAAAGTGCAAACAATTTGTAAACCGGCAGCAATGTATTCTGATTGATCGTCGGTGAACCTACAAGCAGAGCGTCAGCCACAATAAGTTTGGAATCGAGCTCTTCTGCAGAAATATTTTCAATATCCGAAAGTTCAACCTCCAGATTTCCTGATTGTGCGATACCTGATGCAATTATCTCTGCAGCTTCCTTTGTATAACCATAAGCGGAAACATAAGCGATCAGTACCCTCTTCACCGGTTTGTCTCCGTTGAGGCTTACATAATCCAGCGAGTATTTTTCCGTAAGATCAATGATCTCCCTGAGGTTTTCGCGGTGAACCGGGCCATGTCCCGGGCATATGACGCTGATGTCCAATGCCTTTATCTTATCGATAGCTTTTATCATAAACCTGCTGTAAGGCTTCAGGATGACATCAAAGTAATATTTATATGCCTTCAGAAAATCGGGTGTTAGCTTACTGTACAATTCATGGCTGCAATAATGTGCACCGAATGAATCGCAGGTAAACAGGATTTTATCTTCTTCGAGAAAAGTATAGATTGTATCGGGCCAGTGAAGATTAGGGGCCGAAATGAATTTCAGGGTCTTGTTGCCCAGATCGAGCGTATCACCATCTTTAACAACCAGTGATTTAAACGGAGCGTTGACGATATCCCCGAGGTATCTTATCGCATTGCCGCTACCCACAACTGTTGCCGAAGGTGCCTCCTCAAGAAGAAGCCTGAGGCTGCCGGAGTGATCAGGTTCCGTATGATCAAGGATTATATATTGGATCTCCCGGAGATCGGTAACCGAACGGAGTTTATCCAGATATCTCTCTGAAAACTTCTCCTTTGCAACTTCAATGACTGCTTTTCTCTGAGCATTTATGAAAAATGAATTGTAGGTCGTTCCGAATTCAGTCGTCATTACGATATCAAATGTCCTGATATCAAAATCAAGAATGCCAATCCATTTCACATCGCCGGTAATGTTAATCACCCTGTCGTCTGCCTTTTCCATGGTTGATGTGTTATTTCAGATCTTCGCAATAATGCTCTTGTTGGCCTTCACCAGTTGAAGTATGGGGACTTCAACTTCTGTCCCTACCGGAAGAAAAATGTCCACTCTCGATCCGAACTTTATGAAGCCGAGCTCTTCGCCCTGCGTAACCTTTTGATCCTGTTTTGCATAAGTCACTATTCTCCTTGCAACGGCACCGGCAATCTGTCTGATCAGTATCTCCTCCCCGCTTTCCGTTTCCACAACTATTGAACTTCTTTCATTAAGTTCTGATGATTTCGGGTGCCAGGCTACCATATAGTTACCGGGGTGATAACACACGTATTTTACACGGCCCGAAACAGGGTAGCGGTTACTGTGCATGTTGAAAGGAGACATAAATATGGAGATCTGCAGGCGTGTATCCTTGAAATATTCCTTTTCAAGAGTCTCTTCAATAACAACGACCTTTCCATCAGCGGGGGCATAGATGAGCCCCGGATCGGGCTGGAGGTTTCTTGCCGGCAGGCGGAAGAAGAAGAGCAGGAACAGGTAAAGCAAGACCGAAAAGAAAAGGAATCCCCACCTGAAAATTACTTCATCTGACCAGATAATGGTGGCAATGACATTCAGAACCACCAGTATAATGAAACCGCCCGCAAGTATTTTATATCCTTCCTTATGTATGGCCATTGCCCGTAAATTTTTAACAAAACTATATAACACTTATCAATCATCCAAAAAGTGAAACAAAAAGAAATACAAGCGGAAATGACAGCAGCGTGCTGTCGAATCGATCGAGAAATCCACCATGTCCCGGCATGATGGTGCCCGAGTCCTTAACCCCGGCACTTCTTTTAAGCATTGATTCTGCAAGGTCGCCGAATGTACCTGCTACTGAAATCAGCAAAGCGATAACTATCCAGCCCGGGGTGTTCACTACTCCCAGCCAACCTGAAAAAAGCCAGGCAGCGAGTAAGGCAATGAGAGTACCACCAAAAAAACCTTCCCACGATTTTTTAGGTGATATGCGTTCCATTAACCTGTGTCGCCCGAGAGAAATTCCGGTCAGGTAAGCTCCGGTATCGTTTGCCCAGAGAATGAGAAAGAATCCCACTACTATTCCCGGTGAAAAATCGAGGGAATGAGAGATAATTGAGCTGAGCCCCGATTTTGAAAACGCTGAAAAAGGGATCATTGAAAAAGGGACAGCGCAATAAACAATACCGAACAGGGTATGTGCAAGCGAATCGAATGGTTTATCACCTTTCCTGTAGAGTTCGGCTATTATTATTACTATTACTGCAGGCACCATCAAAAGCAAATAATTTGCAGGGATGAGGGAGGCAGCAATAAGTGTTGATAATATATAAAGCAGGGAGCCTGCAAGTATTCCGGTGATCATCTGGGGTCTGGCGGAGGTGTTCCTTACAATTGTATAATACTCGTACTGGACTCCGGCAAGAATCACAAATCCGGTTAAAAAGAATGAAACAGGATGAAGCCAGAATCCTCCCAGAACAAAAATTACGATCCAAACCGCGGTTAACGTCCGCCTTAAGAAATTCCCCAAGGTTTCTGTCTTTTATTTTTTTTCTTTGATAACTGCACCAGGTTCTTTATCGGGTTGTTTCCCGCCATCTGCAGGAATCCGTTCGTCTTCAGGTTTTATCTCGTGAGAATCTACTTTTTCACTGCTGGTTTCTTCCGGTGAAGATTTTTGCTTCAATGCAGCCTCGCTTTCTTCCTTTAAAACCTCTGCCCGCCGTTTTCCGAAGATCCTTTCAAGATCTTCGCTGAAGATTACCTCCTTTTCAAGAAGCAGCTCAGCCAGTTCGGTCAGTCCCCTGACATTATTCCTGAGTACCTCCTGTGCTCTAACGTATGAATCCTCAATAAGTTTCTTAACTTCCTGATCAATTACCTCTGCAGTTTTTTCACTGTAGGGTTTGGTAAAGCCGTAGTCGGCCTGCCCTGTTGAATCATAAAAGCTGACATTACCCACCTTGTCGCTCATTCCAAAGAATGACACCATTGCATATGCCTGTTTGGTGATCTTTTCGAGGTCGCTAAGAGCTCCTGTGGAGATCTTGCCGAAGATAAGCTGTTCCGAAGCCCTTCCGCCCAAAGCATATGCCATTTCATCGAGCAGCTGTTCACGCGTTGTGATCTGTCTCTCTTCCGGAAGGTACCATGCGGCACCGAGGGCTCTTCCGCGGGGTATTATCGTTACCTTCAGGAGCGGACTTGCATATTCCAGAAGCCAGCTGACTGTTGCATGTCCGGCTTCATGATATGCAATAGTCCTCTTTTCATCCATCGAGATTATTTTGTTCTTGCGTTCAAGTCCGCCGACTATTCTGTCAATAGCGTCGAGAAAATCCTGTCTTTCAACAACTGTTTTGTTCTTGCGGGCAGCAATCAGGGCCGATTCGTTGCAAACATTTGCGATATCAGCACCTGAGAATCCAGGTGTTTGCTTGGCAAGAAAAGTTACGTCCAGGTTTTTTTCGTACTTGATAGGCCGCAGGTGAACCTTGAATATTGCCTCCCTTTCATTCAGGTCGGGCAGTTCAACATGAATCTGGCGGTCGAATCTTCCTGCCCTGAGTAGAGCCCGGTCGAGGATATCTGCCCGGTTGGTTGCAGCAAGAATAATTACTCCGATATTTGTTCCGAACCCGTCCATTTCGGTGAGGAGCTGATTCAAAGTATTCTCGCGCTCATCGTTTGACCCGAAATTGACATTCCTTCCCCTCGCCCGGCCAACTGCATCAATCTCATCGATAAATACTATGCATGGTGCCTTTTCCTTCGCCTGCTTAAACAGGTCCCTCACTCTCGAGGCACCTACGCCGACAAACATTTCGACAAAATCCGATCCGGAGATGGAGAAGAACGGAACATTGGCTTCACCTGCAACAGCCTTGGCCAGCAGAGTCTTGCCAGTGCCCGGAGGGCCTATCAGCAATGCGCCTTTTGGGATCTTTCCTCCAAGCTGGGTGTACTTCTTCGGGTTCTTCAGGAAATCGACTATCTCCATCACCTCAGTCTTCGCCTCTTCCAGTCCTGCAACATCGGTGAAATTGATTTTAACATTTGTATCCTTGTCAAATATCTGCGCCCTCGATTTTCCAACGCTGAAGATACCGCCCGCACCACCTGCCCCGCCTCCCGACATTCGCCTCATCAGGAACATCCAGAGCACGATCAGGACAATAAAGGGAAGTGTCCACCCCAATATTTCGCCCAGATAATTATGCCGGGTTTCGGATTCAGGGTATATTATTTCGCTATCCTTATAGCCTGCTTTTTTTTGCTCATCGAGGATAAACTGCTGAAATGTGGTAATATCGCCGATATTGTAACTGAAGTCTGGTTTCTGGACCCCAAGCCCCATTCCCTTGTTGTTGTTTTTTGAGAGTTCCGGGTATCTCCCCGATTCACGGGCTTCCTTGTTAAGGTATATCTCGGCCACCTCCTTGTTGATCACTACAATTTTTTCAATATCGTGGTTTTCTATCATTTGCTTTATATCACGCATTTGGGCTTTCGGGACAGATTTTCCTCCGTAGATAAGCTGAATGGCAATGATCGTTAAAGCCAGTATTGCAAATATCCAGTTTGAATTGAATTTCGGTTTCAGGTTTTTATCAGGTGGTGAGCCGGAACCCTGATTCTTGTTATCGTTTTCAGCCATATAAAAATATCTTGTCTTTAAATGTCCTTTATCGTTTCAACTGAGGCATCAGCCCAAAGCGATTCAAGGCTATAAAATTGCCTGTATTCATCGAGGAAAATATGCACAATTACATTTCCATAATCAATCAGAACCCAGAAGCAGTTGTCGAGACCCTCCACATGTAACGGTTTTTCACCCGAATCGATTCTTACGGTATCCTCAACTGAATCACACAGCGAATCAACCTGTGTTGTTGAGGCCCCATGACATATAACAAAGTAATCTGTTATTCTGTTTTCAAGTTTTCTAAGATCAATCTTAAGAACATCCTGCCCCTTCTTCTCAAATATCCCCTTCATTATACTTTCCAGCAGCAGATCTGTTCCATCCAGTCTTTTCTTCATCAATAATTATCAATTAGATATCAAGTCGCAAAAGTACAAACTTTTATCCGTATTTTTGTAAAAGCCCCCCTCTTTTTGCATTTTATGCAATGGCTGTGACAGGCAGGCAGACGAGGTAACCATGCATTAATTATCAGGTATCTGAAATGATAATAGGATCGGATATAATATTCCGGAAGAACATAGAATCGACAAACACAAGTGCGTGGCTGCTGATAAAGCAGGAGAGGCCGCGGGAGGGAACGATTATCCACACAAACCATCAGTCATCAGGCAGGGGTCAGATGGGCAACAAATGGGATAGTGAGGATGGTAAAAACCTGTTGTTCAGCATAATACTCTATCCCGATATGATTGCCCCGGAGGATCTTTTTCTCATTTCAATGGCTTTATCCCTGGGGATTTGTGACTTTCTCAGGGAATTCATAAAAGAGTGCAGTATCAACGGGGTCGCGGAGATCCACAACCCGCAGCTGTACGCGACCTGGCTCGACAACGAGCCATTCGAGCAGGCGGTGGCGCACTCGGACACCCCTGAGCGGACGGCGGTCAAGCGGCTGCTCATCGAGTTCGAAGCGACCTCGCACGCATGGTTCGGGACAATGACGTCCAGGACAAGGTCGCGGACGTGATGACGAAATACGTTGCGCTGGACTACATCCAGCACGACCCGAACGCGGCCGGGCACGGCCTGGCCAGCCTGATCGAGCACTTTCGCCACGTCCCCGCCGGCGGCCCCACGCCCCCACCCGTCGTGAGCGTCATCCTCGACGGCGAGGTCGCATGCGTCATGATGCGCCAGTTGGCTCCCGATCCGGTCATCACCGGCGAGAGCTACGAGTGGAACATCCTGACGGTGTTCCGCGTCCACGACGGGAAGCTCGCCGAGCACTGGAGCACGTTCCGGAAGATGGCTCCGGGCCAGCAGGCGATGGCGCTGGACTAGCTCGGGAAGACTCTGCCGATAGCGTCGGGCACCTGAGGCAGAGCCCGGCGTCCCCGTTTCGCAGTGCCCGCATGAAGATGTTCGCCATCCACCTGGCCTGGGCCAGGTGGAAGGCGGCGTCGCGATCGCCGTCCACGACGAGCAGGGCGTCCACCTGGAGCGCGGCCGCGGCCATCCGGATGAACAGACCCGCGTAGGCCTCCGGCTCGGGAATGGTGTAGCCGTACAGCTTCGAGTCCTCGTGCAGGGTCGCGGCGATCAGCGTGACGCCGTGCGGCACCCCCAGGGATCGGATGACCCGGGTCAGCTCCGGACGCCGAACCGCTTCGGTGACCATGACGCGCAGGAATGCCAGGTACTGAGGGGCGGCCGTCGCCTCGAGGATCTTGAACACGATGAGAGCGAGGCGTTCCTCAGGATCTTCGGCTGAGGCGTGCATGACCTCGTCGAGGTCGACGTCCAGCGAGGCACCGCTGCGCTCGGTCACGGCGTGGAAGAGCTCCACCTTGTCGGCGAAGTGGGCGTACACGGTCGTCTTGGAGACACCGGCGCGGGCCGCCACGGCATCCATCGAGGTCCGGTCAAAACCCTCTGACAGGAACAGTTCCACCGCCGCGTCGAGCACCGACTCCCGTTTGCCGTGCGAGGCCGACTTCCGCGGTGACGCCTGGGGTGCCCCCTGGGGTGGTGCCTGCGGACTCATCTCACGCCTCATGCCGGTCCCTCGCTCGTGGAGTAGCTCTGTACTCTACCGTTTGGTACAGTTGCACTGTACCGTACAGTTCACCAACTGATCGTGCGGCCGTGGCTCCCCCGTCGACGCCGCAGCCCCGGGGCGACCGTCCCGAAGGGAGAGGACCGATGACGATGCCTCACCAGCAGCAGACTCTCGGCAGTACGGCGGACCATGACCCCCGGCCGGCCGCCGTATCCGCGCTGGACGCCGGGGCGCTGCGGCAGGCGTTCGGACACTTCCCCAGCGGAGTCACTGCCGTGTGCGGCATGGTCGGCGGCAGTCCCCTGGGCATGGCCGTGAGCTCCTTCACCTCGGTCTCCCTGGAGCCGCCCATGGTCGCGGTATGCCTGCAGTTGTCGTCCAAGACCTGGGCGCGCCTGCGGGAGCTGCCCTGGCTCGGGCTCAGCGTGCTGGGGGCGGATCAGGGACCGTTGTGCCGAGCGCTGGCAGGTCCGGAGCAGGACCGGTTCGCCGGCTGCTCCTGGGAAGCCGTCGAGCACGGAGCGGTGTTTCTCCATGGCGCAGTCACCTGGTACTCCTGCATCCTGCGTGACGAGGTGTCCGCCGGGGACCACAGCATCGCGCTGCTGGAAGTCGATCGCCTGTGGACCCAGCCCGGGGCTGAGCCGTTGGTGTTTCACGGCAGCCGCTTTCGGCGACTGGAGAACCACGAGCTCACGATCGTTGCGACCGCCTCGCCCAATCCTCGGGTCGCCGCCGCGGGCTGATGTCGCACCCCGATGCCCAACCCGGTGAGGTCGACGCAAGGTCCATGCCAACCCCACGAAGGAAGACGATGCCCAAACTCCTGATCGTCATCGCCAGCACGCGCCCCGGGCGAGTGGGTCTACCCATCGGCCAATGGGCTGCGGCGGTTGCCAAGGAGCACGGTGGTTTCGAGGTCGAGGTCGCCGACCTGGCGGCCATCGACCTGCCCCTGCTCGACGAGCCGAACAACCCGAAGACGGGCCCGTACGTCGAGGAGCACACCCTCGGGTGGAGCCGCATCGTCGCCTCGGCAGATGCGTTCCTGTTCGTCACGCCGGAATACAACTACGGGCCGCCGCCGAGCCTGATCAACGCCCTTGACTTCCTCTACTGGGAGTGGACCTACAAGCCGGTCGCCTTCGTGAGCTACGGCGGCCCCGGCGCGGGCCTGCGGGCCGTCCAGGTGCTCAAGCAGATCGTCACGACCCTTCGGATGATGCCGATCTCGGACGGTGTCGCGATCCCGTTGGTTCTCAAGCACATCGAGGACGGCGCCTTCGTCCCGACTCCGGTGCTGGAGGCGACCCTGCCGTTCAACCTCAACGAGCTTCTGCGCTGGACGCTCGCGCTGGAGGGGCTCCGCAGCGAGGTGCCCCAGCGCCGCCGCGAGTTCCCGCCGGGTGCGCCACTGCCCCCGGGCCAGGGCCCCGGACCGGGACCGGGACCGGGACCGGGAACCCCTGGTACGGGCCCCGGAGCCTGATCCCGGTCGGGCCACGCGCACGACGCCGGGGAGGCGTGATCAGGTGGGCCGTCTGCATCCGGGTCAGGTCGGGTTCACCGAAAGCTGAGAGAAGCCTATGAGTGAGTCCCCACTCATTGTCATGAGTGGGGACTCACTCATATATTGGCGTCATGACGGAGACCCCCACCGGACGACGCCGCCGAGCGCCGGCCCTCGACGTGGAACAGCGGCGCCTGCTGATCATCGATGCCACCCTGCCCCTACTCCTCCAGCACGGCACCAGGGTCAGCACCAGCACGATCGCCCGGGCGGCGGGCATCGCGGAGGGCACGGTCTTCCGGGCCTTCAAGGACAAGGACGAGCTGATCAGCGCCTGTGTGCTCGCCGCCCTTCGCCCGGACGTCCCGATCGACCGGATCCAGGCGATCCCCGAGGGACTCGACCTGCGCGCCCGCCTGCTCGCCATCGCGGACATCACCGGGGAGCACCTGGAACGGACCACCCTCCTCGTCCAGGCGCTGGAGGCCACCGGAGGCCGCCTGCACCCCCCACTGCCCGCGCGACCCGGCCCGGCCCCGCCCCGACCGGACGCATCGACCCCGGACGCTGACGGGCCTCATCAGGCGATGAGGCACCTGACCGAGGCCGTCACCGACGCCCTGAGGCCGGACGCCGGACAGTTACGGATCTCCTGCGAGCTGACCGCCCGGACCTTCCTCGGGATGCTCTTCCTCAATCGCACCCAGTCCCGCCTCTGGGGTGGGGAACCCCTCCCGACGGCGCAGGTGGTCGACCTCTTCCTGCACGGCTTCCGCCACCAGGAACCCGGTTCCCCCCAGCCAGCCCAACCGCCCACCCCGCAACCCGCCCCGCAACCCGCCCCGGAAGCAGGCCCGCGATGAGCGCTCTGATGATCGAGACCACGGACGTCAGCAAGTCCTTCGGCGGGGTGACCGCCCTCGACCGGGTGAGCATCGGCGTCCCGGCCGGGAGCGTGCTCGGCCTGCTGGGGCACAACGGAGCCGGGAAGACCACCCTGGTCAACGTCCTCACCACGCTGCTGTCGCCCAGCCGCGGCACCGCCCGGGTGGCCGGCTTCGACACCGTCCGCGACGCCGTCGAGGTCCGTCGCCGGATCGGCCTCACCGGCCAGTTCGCCTCCGTCGACGAGCACCTGTCGGGCCGGGAGAACCTTGTCCTGATCGCCCGGCTGCTCGGAGCCGGCGTCCGGCAGGCCCGGATCCGCGCGGACGAACTCCTGGAGGTGTTCCACCTCGTGGACGCCGCCCGGCGCCCGGCCCGCGGCTACTCCGGCGGGATGCGCCGACGGCTCGACCTGGCGGCGTCCCTGGTCGGCCGCCCGGACGTGATCTTCCTCGACGAGCCCACCACGGGGCTGGACCCCCAGGCCCGGCTCGACGTCTGGGAGGTCGTGGGCTCGCTGGTCCGCGAGGGCACCACGGTCCTGCTCACCACGCAGTACCTCGACGAGGCGGACCGACTGGCCGACCGGATCACCGTGCTGTCACAGGGCCGCGTGGTGGCCTCCGGCACCTCCGCCGAACTCAAGGCCCAGGTCGGACGGCGGACGGTGACCGCCACCTTCGCGGACGCCGCCGACCTGCCCGCCGCGACCGCCGCCCTGCGGACCGCCGGCCTGTCTCCGATCACGGACACCGAACGCCGACTCGTCGCGGCACCGGTCGCCGGATCCCGCGAGCTCGCCGTCGTGGTCCGTGCCCTGGACGACGCCGGCCTGGAGACCGGTGAACTCGCCCTCACCGAGCCCACCCTGGACGACGTCTACCTGGCCCTCGCCCACGCGAGCCCGCACACGACGGCGCCGTCCGCCGCCTGAACGCCCGCATCCTGGGCAGCCGCCCGAACACCAACGCCCGAACACCGCCGCCCGAGACCGGAGCCAGCCATGAGCGTCCTCAGCACCGCCCCCCACGACCGGGCCACCGCCGTCGACGGACGGGCCACCGCCGTCGACGGACAGGCCACCACCGTCGTCGACCCGCGCACCTGGCGCTCGGGTCACGTGCTCACCGAGATCAGGGTGCTCACCGCCCGGTCGCTGCGGGCCATGGTCAGCGACCCGCGCAGCGTCGTCATGGCGCTGGTGATGCCCGTTGTCATGCTCGTGCTGTTCAGCCAGGTGTTCGGCAGCGTGATCGGCTCGGGCAGCCTCCCGGCCGGGGTCAGCTACATCGACTACCTGATCCCGGCGATCCTGGTGAACACGGCGATGCAGTCCGCCCTGCAGGCCGGGGTCGGGCTCACCGATGACATGTCCAACGGCGTCGTGGCCCGGCTGCGGTCACTGCCGATCCGGATGACGTCCGTGCTCGTCGCGCGCAGCCTGTCCGACAGCGTCCGCGGGCTGGTCCAACTGCTGCTGATGATCGCCCTGGCCGCCCTGCTGTTCGGCTTCTCCCCCGCCGGGGGGTTGGTCGGCGTGACCGCGGCTCTCGCCCTGGCCGTCGTCGTCGGCTGGAGTCTGGGCTGGGTCTTCCTCGCCCTGGCCACCTGGCTGCGCAACGCCGAACTGATGCAGACCATGGGCATGCTCGCGATGTTCCCGCTGATGTTCGCCTCCAGCGCCTTCGTGCCGGTGAGCACCCTGCCCACCTGGTTGCGGGTGATCGCCGACCTCAATCCGATGACCTACGCCGTCGACGCCGCCCGCAACCTGGCGCTCGGAACCGCCGTCGGGTCCGGCGCCCTGCTCGCCGTCGGGATCAGCCTGCTGCTGGCCGCCACCGGGGCTGTGTCGGCGGCGATGGGGATCCGCCGCCCGTAGCGCACCTCACCCGAGCGCCGGGCGATCGACAGGAAAGCTTCAGGAAGCCGGGAGGACTCCTCGAGCGCCGGTTCCTAGGTTCTGCCCTGCCGGCACCGCGTGGGCGGTGCGGAACCGAGGAGGAACGGAAGCCATGGCGTATCCCGCAGCCCGGGTGGTGGGTACACCGTGACCCGCAAGATGTGGATCATCAACGGAGCGCTGGTCCTGGCGTTCGCCGGTACGGTGACCGCCGCGGTGCTGTCCGTGGGGGACCCGAGTACCGCGTCCACCGCGACCACCCGCACGGCCAAGGTCGCCAAGGGCACCGTGACGGCCACGGTCTCTGCGTCCGGCAACCTCGCCTCGCAGACCTCGGTGGGGGTCAACTTCTCCGGCTCGGGCGGGACGGTGACCGCGATCTACGTCAAGGTCGGTCAGGTGGTCGCCAAGGGTCAGGCCCTGGCCAAGGTGGACGACACATCGGCCAAGCAGACCCTGCAGTCGGCGAGGGCGAGCCTGACCTCCGCCCAGGCGCAGTACGCCACCACGGTCCAGGGTCAGACCAGCCAGGAGCGCGCCCGGGACCAGGCCTCGATCACCTCCGCCGAGGTCAGCTTGGCCAACGCGAAGACCTCACTGGCACAGGCGAAGGCGTCCCAGGCCTTGGACAAGAAGCAGCAGGACGCCGCCGTCGCCTCGGCCCAGGCTGCGGTCGACAACGCCACCGACGCCTCCACCAAGGCCACTGCCCAGTCGTCGCTGACCCAGGCGAAGAACACCCGCGACACCACCTTGCTCAAGGATGACCAACAGATCCAGAACCAGCAGGGGCAGGTCCGCTCGGCGCAGGCGGCGCTGACCTCGCAGAAGGCGGCGGCCGCGGTCGACGCCCAGCCCGCCAAGGCGGGGTCGGTGGAATCGGCCCAGGCCCAGGTGACCTCCGCGCAGGTCCAGGTTGACCAGGCGCAGACCACCCTGGACCAGACCGTTGTGCGCGCGCCGGTGGCCGGCACGGTGGCGTCGGTCTCCGGTGTCGTCGGTGAGAGTTCCTCGGGTACGGGTAGTTCGGGTAGCTCGAGCAGTTCGGGCACGAGCGGCTCGGGCTCGACCGGTTCCTCCAGCTCCTCCAGTTCGACCAGCGGGTTCGTCGTCCTGACGGATCTGTCCGGCCTTCAGGTGACCACGCAGGTCGCCGAGGCCGATGCGAACCGGGTGAAGGTGGGCCAGTCGGCCTCGATCACCTTCTCGGCGGCGGATCTGACGGCGAAGGGCTCGGTCACCGCGATCGACGTCCAGGACAACGTGAGCAACAACGTGGTGCAGTACGGCGTCACCGTCACCCTGACCGACCCTCCGGCCGGGCTCAAGCTCGGCCAGACCGCCACGGTGAGCATCACCACGGGCACCAAGCAGGACGTTCTGGAAGTGGCGTCCTCGGCGATCACCACGGTCGGCGGAGCGAGCACGGTCACGGTGCGCAGGAACGGCAAGGACGCCACGGTCCCGGTGGAGACCGGTCTGGCCGGAGACACCCTGACCGAGATCGTCAGCGGCCTGTCCGAGGGCGACGAGGTGGTCCTGCCGACCTCCACCGGCGGCTCGGGCAGCGGCGGGTTCACCTTCCCGGGTGGTGGCGCACCGGGTGGTCTCGGTGGCGGCCTGGGCGGCGGGGCCGGCTCGTGAGCAAACCGGTGATCGAACTGGCCGGGGTGACCAAGACCTACGGCCAGGGCGACACGGTGGTACGCGCGGTCGCCGGGGTGGACCTGGTCGTCGAACGCGGCGACTACGTGGCGGTGATGGGTGCTTCGGGGTCGGGCAAGTCCACGCTGATGAACATCATCGGCTGCCTCGACGCCCCGTCCCGCGGCCGGTACCTCTTGGACGGCGTGGACGTGCGCCGGCTGGTCGAGCACCAGCAGGCGACCATCCGTAACCGCAAGATCGGGTTCATCTTCCAGAGCTTCAACCTGATCCCGCGCACCACCGCCCTGAGCAACGTCGAGCTCCCGCTCGCCTACGCCGGGATCAAGGCCGGTGACCGACGGGAGCGGGCCCTGGCCGCCCTGGCCAAGGTCGGGTTGGACGACCGGGTCGGGCACGTCCCGGCCCAGCTGTCGGGCGGCCAGCAGCAGCGGGTCGCGGTGGCCCGCGCGATCGTCACCGACCCCGTGCTGCTGCTGGCCGACGAACCGACCGGCGCCCTGGACAGCCACAGCACGGCTGACGTCCTCGACCTGTTCGACCAGTTGTCGCTGGCCGGTCGCACACTCCTCGTCATCACCCACGAGGCGGACGTCGCCGAGCGGGCCAAGCGGGTGATCCGGATGCGCGACGGGCTCGTGGTCTCCGACCACGGCGGACGGCCCTCGACGCGCCGCCCCGGCCCTCACGAGCGCCGGATCGGGCCTGCACACGGCGGGGGCGCCGGCATGAACCTGCGGGAGAGCGCGCGCTTCGCCGGCCGCGGGGTCAGCGCGAACAAGATGCGCTCGGCACTGACCACGCTGGGCATCCTGATCGGTGTCGCCGCGGTGATCATCCTGGTGGCGGTCGGGACGGGGTCGAGCAAGGCGGTCGCCGACTCGATCAGCGCCCTGGGCAGCAACACCCTCACCGTCAACGCCAGTTCCACCGCCGGCGGTGGACGCGGCGGCCCCGCCGGGGGCGGCGGAGGCGGCGGGTTCGCGCCACTCTTCGGCGGTGGCGCCGCGACGGGCAGCACCAACAACGGGACCAAGACCCGCAAGGCCCAACTGACCATGGAGGACGCCCGGGCGCTGACGGACAAGACCCAGGCTCCCGACGTCCTCGGGGTCGCCCCGGTGGTCTCCGCGCAGTCCGTCACCGCCACCTACGACGGCGCCTCGCACGTGGTGAACACCTTCACCGGCACCACCCCGACGTACCTGTTGATCGACAACGACTCCGTGACGGTCGGCTCGGCGTTCACCGACGCCGACTACACCGCCCACAAGCGGGTCGCCCTGCTCGGCACCACGGTGGCCAAGGACCTGGCGGGCGGCGACGGCACGAGCATCGTCGGCAAGACCGTCCGGTTCAACGGCAAGCAGTTCACCGTTGCGGGGATCCTGGCCGCGAAGGGCAGCACCGGCCCGCAGGACTCCGACGACAGGGTGATCGCCCCGGCGACCGCCGTCCAGGACACCCTGTCCGGGTACGGCAACCTGTCCTCGATCTCGGTGAAGGCCAGCTCCTCGACCACGACGACGGCCGCGCAGAACGAGGTCCAGGCCATCCTCGACGGGCGCCACCACGTGTCGTCCAGCACCCGCGACTACAGCGTCTTCTCCTCCTCCTCGATCCTCTCGGCAGCCACCTCCTCCAGCCAGACGTTCACCGTGCTGCTCGGTGCCGTGGCGGCCATCTCGCTGCTCGTCGGCGGAATCGGAGTCATGAACATCATGCTCGTCACCGTCACCGAACGGACCCGTGAGATCGGCATCCGCAAGGCCATCGGCGCCCAGAGGGCGGACATCGTCGGCCAGTTCCTGATGGAGGCGGTGATGCTCTCCGTCTTCGGCGGCGTCGTCGGGGTCGTCGCCGGACTGGTCGGTTCGCAGTTCACCATCGTCGGCGTCAAGCCCGTCGTCGCGCCGTACTCGGTGTTCCTGGCCTTCGGCGTGGCGATCGCCACGGGCCTGTTCTTCGGCCTCTACCCCGCCAACCGGGCCGCCTCACTGCGACCCATCGACGCCCTGCGCTACGAGTGACGAGGACCTCATGACCCACGACCCCCTGTCCGACCTGCTCGGAGCAGGTCCGGCTTCCGGCGGTGGCCGGCGGGCACAGTCCGGGACCGACACCAACCCCGGCTTCGATCCGACGACCGGCTTCGATCCGACGACCAGCTCCGATCCGACGACCACTCCGATCCGACGACCTGCTTCGATCCGACCGCCGGGTCGGGTCCGCTCCCGCCAGGTCCGGACGACCCGTACGACGAGGACATCGCCGAGGTGCCGCCGCACCGCCGGGTGCCCCTGCTGACCGCGTGCTTGGTCGGTGCCATAGCACTCGGTCTGGCGTTCACCGGCGGTGTCGTCGTCCAGAAGCGCCACGACTCCGGGAGCGCGACGACGGCCTCCGGGCTCCCCAGCGGCTTCTCGGGGTTCCCGGGCGGGTCGGGAGGGATACCGAGCGGGTTGTCGGGATTCCCGGGCGGGGGCTCGGCCGCCGGCTCCGGCGGGAGCACCGGCACCTCGTCCGGCCCGGTACTCGTCGGCACCGTGGTCACGGTCGACGGCACGAACGTCACCGTCAAGGACCTGTCCGGGAAGACGTTCGTCGTCCGCACGACCACATCCACCACCGTGACCCGGTCCACGTCGACCACGCTCAAGGGATTGAAGGCCGGGGACACCGTCAGCGTGGACGGCACCAAGTCCGGACAGACCGTCTCCGCCAGCGCGGTCACCGACCGCGGCCAGTAGCCCCCCGACCGGCAACGCCGGCACCGACACGAGACCCAGCCCGCTATCCGACCAGGCCGGTAACACCCGCCCGATCCCCGCCAAACCGGCGGCCAGAAAGGTGATCCATGTCGCTCCGACTCCTGCGCCCGGCCCTCAGCCTCGCCGCAGTCGCCCTGGCCACGGTCGGTCTCACCGCCTGTGGCTCATCCTCCGGCTCCACCTCCAGCACGCCCCCCGCCACCGGCACGCCCGGCGCCCCGGGCCAGGGCCCGGGAGGCATCGACCTGGCGGCGATCCAGAAGTGCCTGTCGGCCGCCGGGGTCTCGCTGCCGTCCGGCATACCGTCCGGGATACCCAGCGGCGGGCCCAGCGGGATACCGTCCGGGATACCCAGCGGCAGGCCCAGCGAGATGCCGTCCGGGGTACCCAGCGGGGCACCGACCGGGATGCTGAACGACCCCACCGTGCAGGCCGCCCTCAAGGCCTGCGGCCTCTCGATGCCGACCGGCGCACCGACCACCAGCTGAGGAAACCTTCAGGTAAGCCTGCGATTCTCGACAGCCCGACCTCAGGACCGGCGGTCCGCCCGCCGATGCGTCCAAGGGCGGGCGTGGCGACCGGGGATCGACGGAGGGAGGATCATGACCGCGCAGGTCCCGCAGCCCGCGCTCAAGCGGCTGCTCGTGGTCGATGACGAGGTGTTCATCGCCGAAGCTCTCACCACGGCCCTGCGGCACGCCGGGTTCGACACCCGTTGCGTGTTCACCGGTCGCGGTGCCCTCGAGCTGGCCCGGGAGTGGTCACCGGACCTGATGCTGCTCGACGTCATGCTCCCCGATCTGACCGGCTACGACGTCTGCCGCGAGCTCGTCATGGCCGGCCACGACACGGCGGTGATCTTCCTGTCCGCCCGGGACGAGGTCTCCGATCGGGTCCGCGGGTTCAGCGTCGGCGCCGACGACTACGTGCCCAAGCCGTTCAGCCTGGAGGAGGTCATCGCCCGGGTCCGGGCCGTCCTGCTGCGCGGCCCCCGCGTCATCGGGCAGGTCCCCGAGGGCGACAGCGTCCTGAGGTACGCCGATCTCGTCCTGGATGACGAACGCCACCTGGTCTCCCGCACCGACACCGTGTTCGACCTGTCCCCCACCGAGTACGTCCTGCTGCGCTACCTGATGCAGAACCCCGAACGCGTGCTGTCGAAGTCCCAGATCCTCGACCACGTCTGGCGATACGACTTCGGCGGCAGCCCCGGCGTGGTCGAGACCTTCGTCAGCCTGTTACGCAAGAAGCTCAACGCCGCGGGCCCTCCCCTGATCCAGACCGTCCGCGGGTTCGGGTACGTCCTGCGCACGCAGCGATGAGACCCCGATGAGGCACCGTCGCCCGAGGCTGTTGCGCCGCGTCCGTTCCCTACGGGCACGGGTGCTCACCGCCGCACTCGCACTGGTCGTCATCGCGCTCGGCGTGGTGAACGTGGTCGCCCTGCTGACGGTGCGTGGCAACCTGCTGCGCGAGGTGGACCGCCAACTGCACAGCGTCCCGGGCGCGGCCCCCATCGGCGGGGAGTTCGGCAACGCCGTACCCGGCCAACCCCCCGGCGACGCCCAGCCGCTGCAGGACAACCAGTTGCTGTCCAGTCTCGTGATCAGCCGCCTGGACGCCAGGACCGGTACCGTCCTGGACCAGGTCAAGGGCCCGCTGCAGTCCGCAGCCCCGCTCCCGGACCTGTCCACCGTCCAGGAACGGATCCGGGCCGGCACGGTCCGCGACCAGGTGCTGTCCGTCGGCGCGGTCGACGACCCCGGGTACCACTACCGGATCCGCGTTCTGCCCACTGCGCCCACCGGCACCGTGTTGGTCATCTCGGCATCCCTTGCCGCCATGGAGGACACCGTGCTCAAGGTGGCGGCGGTCGACGGCGGTGTGAGCCTGGCCGTGGTGCTCGCCCTGCTGGTGGTCGGATTCGTGGTCATGCGGGTGGGGCTGCGACCGCTGACCGACGTCGAGACCGCAGCCCAGCGGATCGCGGCCGGTGACCTGTCGGTGCGGGCCCAGCACGCCGACGAGCCGACCGAGGTCGGCAGTCTCGCGCGCAGCTTCAACGCGATGATCGAGCAGATCGAAGAGGCATTCGAAGCCCGCCGCGGCAGCGAGAACCGGTTGCGCCGCTTCGTCGCCGACGCCAGCCACGAATTGCGCACCCCGCTGACGTCGATCCGCGCGTACGCCGAGCTGTTCCGGTACGGGGCGCTCGACGTCTCCCCGGACGGAGCCCAGGCGCTGCACCGGATCGAGGCCGAGGCAGCCAGGATGGGCCGGCTCGTCGAGGATCTGCTCCTGCTCGCCCGCCTCGACGAACAGCGCCCCCTCGACGTCGAGCCCGTCGACCTGGACCAGTTGGCCCGGGACGCCGTGCTGGACACCGCCGCCGCCAACCCCGGTCACCTCGTCCGCATGGTTCCGCCGATGCCGCCGGCCGACCCACCGATGGTGTTCGGCGACGAGGCCGGCTTGCGCCAGGTGCTCGCCAACCTGCTGGGCAACGCCGTCGTTCATACGCCTGCCGGGACCATGATCCAGGTCTCGGTCACCCAGGCCGGAACCGGCGTCAGCCTCGTGGTGGCCGACAACGGTCCCGGGATGGCGGCCGACATCGCGAAGAACATCTTCGAACGCTTCTACCGCCCGGACGGCAGCCGCAGTCGCACCGGCACCGGACTCGGTCTCGCGATCGTCCACTCCATGGTCGCCGCCCACCGCGGGCGGGTCAGCCTGCAGACCGAGCCCGGGCACGGCGCCCAGTTCACCGTGATCCTTCCCGCCGCGGTGAGCCCAGCCGAACCGGACATACGCGCCGGGGCCCACCGGAAGCCTCAGGCGGCGCCCAACGAGGGGGCGCCCGGCACCGCTGCGCAGTGAGCCTGGCCGCGACCTTCGGCCACCCCTTGGAAGGATCACCACGGTGCACGACAGTGGTCCCATGCGATGGCTGACCCGCGGCGAGGTGGACCTGCCCGGCGACCTCCGGTGGCTGTCGGCCGTGGAACGGACCCGACTGGGCACGCTGCGCTTCACCAAACCTCGCAACGAGTACCTGCTGCGTCGATGGACGGCGAAACACGCGGTCGCGGCGTCCCTCGCGCTGCCCACCGACCCGTCCTCCCTGGCATCGATCGAGGTACTGAACCGCTGGACCGGCGCACCGTACGTTCAGGTCAGGGGGGAACCGCTCGGGTTCGACATCTCGCTCTCCGACCGGGCCGGCTGGGCGGTGTGCATGGTGGGCGGCAGCCCCGCGAGCGGGTACGGCAGCGGGCACGGGAGCGGGGCCCCTGGCGGCGCCGTCGGCATCGACCTGGAGCTGGTCGAGCCGCGCAGTGACGGCTTCATCGCCGATTTCCTGACCCTGCCGGAGCAGGCGTACGTCACCGCCCAGGGCGGCGGGGACGCGCGGCACGCCGCGGCCAACCTGCTGTGGTCCGCGAAGGAGAGCGCGCTCAAGGTGATGCACACGGGACTGAGGGTCGACACCCGCACGGTCGAGGTGACCGTCCACCAGGCGCCGCTTACCGAGGGCTGGGCACCGCTGACCGTAGCGGCGCTCGACGGGCGGGTCTTCCCCGGCTGGTGGCGCCGCAACGGCGTCTTCCTGCTCACGATCGCCCTTGCGGAGCCGTCCCCTCCGCCCTCGATCCTCCCGGCCAGCGCCGACCTCACGACCGCACAGCCCCTGCACAGTTGGCTGGCGAACCCGAGGGTCTACTGATGCCGCGTCAGGAGCCGGTGGTCCGAGCCATGCCACGCTCCAACCCGTCCACCAGATAGGGTCGCAACTGCGCCGCCGGGATGATCCTGTCGACCGATCCGACCCGCAGAGCGCGCTCGATCGAGTGGATGGCGTCGAACTCGTCGGCCACCTCACCGAGCTTCTCCGATCGCACCGCCTCCACCAGGTGGGCCAGACGTGCGCGCAACGCGGCCGATGCCTCACCCGTCGACGCCGTCACCGCGTCCCGCACCTCCACGACGCGGGGGTCCCGTTCCGTGCGGATCTTGACCTCGCGGGCGAACACCGTCGCGGCCGCGGGCGCCCCACCGATCACCGAGGCGTACGAACCCTCCACCGCGGCGATCTCCAGGTTGGGGTTGAGCGCCTTGGAGAACACGACGAACGCTCCCCCGTGGTACCGGGAGATCACCACGAAGACGATGGGGCCCCGGAAGTTCGTTACCGCCCGCCCGAGCTCCGCGCCGTACTCCAACTGCCAGCGCCGCATCGACTCCGGCGATCCGTCGAACCCCGACAGGTTGGCCAGCACCACCAGAGGCCTGTTCCCGCTCGCCGCATTGATGGCACGGGCGGCCTTGCGGGAGGACTGCGGGAACAGGGTTCCCGACGTCCAGGACAGCGGGCCGTCGGCGGGGACGAACCCACGCCGGGGAACCGTGCGCGACTCCAGGCCCAGCAAGCAGACCGGGATCCCACCGATGTGCGCGTCCCAGACGACCGCGGACTCGCCACCCTGCCATCGCTGCCATCGCTCCAGCGGCTGCGAGTCGCTGTCGGTGACTGCCCCGAGAACCGAGCGGATGTCGAACGGCTTCTTCCGGCCGGGGTTGGCCCGCGCATCGAACACCTCCCCGACCGTGGCGAAGTCGATGCCGGGAATGCTGGCGTGGCGGGATGTGCGCACGTCCCGGTCGATCGGGTCGATCGTCGGCCGGCGCCGCGGATAGCGTTCGCCGGGGACAACATACGTGAACTCGTAGTGTCTCAGGAGCAGGCGGCAGGCGTCCTCGAACGACGGGGCCCAGTACTGGGCCTGGCCGTTCGGTCCCATCACTCGGTCGAAGCCACCGATCCCGAAGTTGTCCTCCGCGGAGACGCCGCCCGAGAAGTCGAGGGCCTGCTTGCCGGTGAGCACCATCGCGCTGGCCGGCGTCATGACGAGGATCCCCCTGGTGTGCATGAGCATCGTCGCCTCGGCGTTCCAGTACGGCTGGCCCCCGACATTGATGCCGGTGACGACGATGTTGACCTCTCCGCCCCCTTGGGTGAATTCGATGAGCCGGCGCAGCGTAGCCGCGATCCAGTCCATGTTCTCCGTGCCGGAGTTCATCGCGATCAGAGCACCGGAGGAGACAGCGAACCACTCGACCGGGACCTGCATCTGCTCAGCGAGGTCGAGGGCGGCGTTGATGCGCCGGCACTCGGGTTCGGCCAGGTTGCCCAGGCCCTTCGTGGGGTCGGAAAGGATCATCACGCGGGTGATCCCCTCAGGGATCAGTCTGCTGAAGGTCCTCGCCACGCCCACGACAAGGTGCGCCGTGTTGTTCCCCGGTGGCCTCTCAACGGGCGCCAGGCGGGCATCTCCGTCCAGATCGTATTCGACGAACCCGCCCGGGGGCAGGTCGGCCGAAGCGCCCGGGCCCGGTTGCATGATCCGGACGATCTCGTACGGGTACGGCACATGGAAACGCTGCGCCACGAGGACCTTCTGCTGATACTCCGACAGCGGCCGGACGAGCTGATCCCCGAGCGGTTCCACCCGGACGGTCACGCCGCGCTTCTCGACACCCTCGACGTGCAGGACGGCATCACGCAGCTCGACCGCCCCTTCCGCGACCGGGATGCTCACGCGCAGAACGACCTTCTCCAAGCCCACTCCTCGGGCCAGCGGAGCGAACATGCGGATGAGGGGCCTCCAGTCCTCCCGCGAGATGATCCAGGCGGGCCGGATCGCGAGCACCAGCCGGTTCGCGACAGGGCGCTCCCGAGGACTCCAGCTCGACAAGGCCGAGCGCATGTCCGCCAATGCCTGTAGCCCCATCCGTTCCAGGAGCGGATAACTCACCGTGCCACTGACCGGATCTCGGACGGAGGTGAGATCGCGGACCTCGGCAAGAGCGAACAGCCGACGGTCCTTGGGGTTGTCGTGGGCCTCCCCCAGGAACAGGTAGACGTCTTCGACCGAGGACAGTCGTGTCAGCCGGAAGTTGCCCAGCCGCCACAGGTCCAGGCGCTTGGCCAGCATGGGGTGCAGATTGCGGTAGAGCACCTCCTCGGTGAACGAACCCCCGGGAGCCTGCCGATACGTCAGATGCTGGGTTCGCAGGTGCTCCGCCACCGGTCCGAAGGCGCTCGTGACGGTGATGTCGAGCCGGTGGAGTGCGCGCCCGAACTGACACTCCAGGAGCAACTCGGACACCTCGGACGCCGTCTCCTCGATCGGGGGGCATTCCCCGTAGCGCCACGTCGTCACGTCGACGACGACCTGCTGCCCGGCGCCGCCGGGCGCAGCTGCCTCCCGGTCGAGGGCGGCAAGGTGCGACGCGACCGCACGGGAGAGCTTCGGGAGACTCGCCAGCGGCGTGTAGGCGACGACGAGGTGCACCAGCATGTCGTCGAGCCGATAGTCGGTGACGGCGAACTGGTGCCGGTCCTCCCTCTGCGCACCCGCGAGGAAGGCGACTGCTCCCAGCGGCCGGATCCGGTAGTAGCGACGGGCGTATACCTCCAGCAGGACCTGGCGGAACGCCGTGTCCCCCGTCTCGTCGGCTTCCTCCCGCGCGTCACCGATGGCCTGCCGCCCGGCACTGGCCAGCCACTGCCGCAGGAGCATCCCCCGCAAGGGCCGTGGGCACTGGACCAGCCGGTCGATCCGCTGCCGCCGGTCGGGCCCGAACGGGTCCTCCCGCAAGGCGTCGAGCTGTTCGTCCATCTCGGCATAGACCTCGCCCGCGGCAGCCTCGAGCATCGGCCCGTCGAGGTAGCGGAACCGAATATCGCGGGCCAGTTCCGCCACGGCCGGCAGCCAGCCCTGGGTCGCGGTGCTGAGCCGGTCGAGACGCGCGCGCAGGTCCGGCCCGGCGACCGGCATCAACTCCTCCCGGTGGCGCAGCCGCCGCAGCAGGATGCCCATCACCATGGGCGCCATGCCCCGCACCCGGCCGAACGAGCGGAACAGCCACGGCAGAGTGGACTCCAGCTCAGGGGTCCGAGCCAGCCCGTGCACGCCATAGCGTTCCAGGGCCCGTTCGAGGCGTTCCCGGTACTGCCCGGGCAGACCCGCCCGGTCCGCATCGAGCCATTGCATGTAGGCCAGCAGGTACTCCTGGGTGTTCTCCTCGCCCGGATCCGGCTCCTGGCCCGCGCCGTCCACGCGTTCGGTATTCGGACGGTAGAGCGCGCCCAGATCGGCGAACAGGTCCAGGAACGAGTCCTCGCAGCGGATCAACCCGGGGTCGTCCGGGGCGGCCAACTGCGCCAGGCGCGCCTGACGCGAAAGCAGCCGCTTGAGCTCCAGGGGATCGAGGTCATAGCCGAGCAGGTACCCGCGCAGACCCGAATACGCCTGTTCGCAGGGGCTCTGCCCGCTCGGTTGGGGTCGCACCAGCCCGCCGAGGGCCACCGGGACGGCCTCCGCCGGAGCCTGCGCCGCGCCGGGCCGCTGGAACTCGTCGCGATCGTTGTCGCCCCCTCGGATCCGCAGCAGAGGCGCCCCGGCGTCCACGTGCTCGTTCGCCATCACCTCGACCGAGGTGACCTCACCGGCGGAGGGAGCGGTGACGGTGGACTCCAGCTTCATGGATTCGAGCACGACAACGGGGTCTCCCGCCCGGACGGACTGCCCGGGCGAAACGAGCACGGAAACCACGAATGCGGGCCAACCCGCTCGCACCGCAACCCCGTCGTCGCGGGTGACCCGGTGCACCGCACCGTCCACCTCGACACGGAAGGCCGCTCCGGAGGTCGTGACCACGACCCGGTGGATCCGACCCCCGCAGCTGACCCGCCGCTCGAACGCGTTGACCTCGTTCACCACGAGGTCACAGATGTCCTGTCCGCGCCTCACCCGGTAGGTGCCGGGCGCGACCTGGTCGACGCGGAGCGGGTAGGAAAGACCCCGGTACCGCAGTTGGAGCCTCGCGCCGACCTCTTCCGGCTGCTCGGGTCGCCCCCGGGCGGACGCCGAGCGGAACGCGGCCTGGGCGGCCGCCTGATCCGCCGAATAGGCCTCCACCGCGGCAACGAGCAGGGCGACCGGATCCGCGTCCACGGCGAAGTGGCCGGCGTCAAGGGCGCGATCGAGCCAGGAGGCGTCGACCGGGCCTTCCTGCAGGCGGGGATGGCCGAGAACGGAGAGCAGGAAGTCCCGGTCGGTCGCGCCGCCCTGCACGACCGCCGTCGTCAGGTCGAGGGCGCGGCGCAGTCGGGCCAGTGCGTCCCGCCGGTCCCTGCCCCACGAGGTGAGCCGCGCCAGCAGCGGGTCGGAGTCCGCGGTGAGCACGTCCCCCTCGGCCACCTCGACGTCCACCCCGACCCCGGTGCTGGTCGGGAAGGCCAGTCTCGCGACCCGCCCCGGCGCCTGCTCAAAGCCCCGCTGAGGATCACGGGCGAGCAGCGCGGCGCCCACGACGTACCCGGTGGCGAGCGGCGGCCGACCTTCCAGCCGCCCACCCCGAGCCAGGCGCAGGCGAAGCCGCACCATGTCCAGCCCGCAGATCTCCTCGGTCACCGCGTGGTCGGCCGGTGGGCCGACCCGAACTCCGGTGAAGAAGTAGCGGTTGCCGGCGGCCACGACGAACTGCATGGTCCCGACATCTCGGTACCCGAGCGCGAGGGCCACCCGCTCGGCAGCGGCTCCGATTCCCTTCTCCAGCTCCGGATCCAGGCCGGTGCACGGGGCCTCGGAGAGCATCTGCCGCCCGACGTGGCGCAGCGTGCAGTCGCGCAGGGCGAGCACCCACACGGTCCCGTAGGCGTCGACGACGACGTCGGCCTCCACGCGGCGCGCCTGCGCAGGGACAGCCTCCAGCAGGAGGGCGCCCTGCCCGCCCTCCCGCAGGCCGGCGAAGACGCCGCGGAGCTGGGCCTGGCTCGCGACGGCTCGCACCCCACGGTTCCCGCTCCCCATCGGAGCAAGGAGTCTCACGGGATAGCCCAACCAGGCCGCGGCCTCCAGCGCAGCTTCGGCGTCCTGCACCGTGTACGACGGCAGCACCGGAATGTCCGCGGCCGCCGCCAACCGCCGCAGCCGAACCCGGTCCTGTGCGAGGCCGGCCGCTGCGCTGCTCGGCCCGACGACGAGGATCCCCGCCTGCTCACAACGGCCGGCGAACGCCGGCGAATCGCCGACGACGCCCCATCCCGGCCAGGCCGCATCCGCGCCCACCGCGCGCAGCGCCTGCACGACGAGGTCGTGGTCCAGGTGGTGCGACCGGCGACGCCCGTCGGGTGAATCCCGGTACGCCGAGGGCCCCAGTCGCAGCACCTCGTCGGCCTGGCAGACGAACCGATCCGACGTCGCGGACCCCGGAGGGTCGACGTCCACGGCGACCGTCGTGATCGGCTCCTCGCTCGCCTCCCGGTTCAACTCGGCGACCCTTGCCAGAACCCGGACGGACTGCTCGCCTCGGTCGAGGACGGCGAGCCTCCTGATCACGTTCACGACACCCTCACGGATCCTCGCGACGACACGGCGGGGTCATCGGGTGAAGACGTCGCGCATCGGTGCCACGACCTCCTGCGGAGGGCGGTGGGGCAGCGGCACGGTGCGGTAGCCGTCCAACCGCAGGACGATGCGCCCGCCCCCGTCGATCACGACGCAGTCGAACCCACCGCCCGGTGCCGAGGCCGGATGCGCCAGGGCGTAGAACGAACTGCCCGCGTCCTCGCCGGCCGGGCCCTGGACCACCCTCCCTTGCCCGTCGGGCATCAGCACCAGTCGGTCGACGTGGCGTGGCAACGCGAGTCTGCTCTGCGTCCCCGCCTCCAACAGTCCTGCGGTCTGGAAGCACAGCTCCACCAGCCGTGGCCCGATGACCGTGGGAGCATCGGCCGGCACGTGGTCGTCCCCGAGCCGCGCGGCCATCCGACCCACCGCGCCGCTGTCGTCCCGCCAGGCCGAGCCGACCACCTGGTAGGCAGGTCCGTGGAAGTACAGCGCATACACCCGCTCCGGGAGCAACGACGGGCGACCCGTGGGCGACGGGGACGGCGAGCGGGCCCTGCCCGCCGGAGTCCGACGCGGAACCACGGGTCAGGCGCACCGATCCCGTGAAGTGCACGGTCCGCTGCGGCGACTCGCGTCCGGGCAGCATCCGCTCACCCTCGAGCCGGCAACGCACGAGAAGACCGCGCCGTCCGGCGCGACAGCAGGGCAGTCACCGTCAGCGTGCGCGGCTCGTCCCGATGGAACTTCACCGGGGAGTCGAAGTACACATCCTCCAGGCTGGTGACCCGCCAGCCCGGTGCCAGCAGTCGCGCCACCTCGGCAAAGGCCTCCAGCCCCATCACCCCGGGAAGCACGGGCACCCCGTCGATCCGATGGTCGTCCAGGAACGGCTGCTCCTCGGGATTCAGGGTGGTGCGAACGATCAGACCGTCATGAACACTGACGGCCACGGCGGATCCCACCATGGGACCGCTCGCGCCGGCAGCGCACGGCCGCGGCCATCGCCTCGGTGTCGAGTCCTCCGGCGTCGAGGCCGCGCCGTGGGATCGAGTCCCCGCGGCCATCCGGCCGAGAGCACCGGCGACGACGACCTCACCGCGGTCGGCCGTGCGCGGTGAGCTCCCGACGGATCCACGCCACCCCGATCTGCGGCGAGGAGCAGCTCGATCCCGGCCTTCGCCATGATCTTTGGGATGGATCCGCGCGTGGCCATACCGATGCCGCCCCACGCCGTCCAGTCGAGCGCGAGCGCCCGGGTGTCGGGGCGGGTACGGCGCAGGCTGCTCGCGACCTTGCAGAGCAGATCGTTGGCCGCGGCGTAGTCGGTCTGCCCGGCATTTCCGAAGCGTCCCGCCACCGAGCTGAAGGCGACCGTGACGCCGATCGGCAGATCCCGGGCAGCGTGCACGACGTTGAACCAGCCGTCGCTCTTGACGTCGAACACGAGGTCGAACTCTCGGGGCTGCTTCTCGGGCAGCGGTGCGGCTGATCTCCAGGCCGGCCGCGTGCAGCAGCACGTCGACCCGCCCGCTGATCGCCGCGCACCGAATCGAGGACGCGCGCGACCGCCTGCGGATCTGTGAGGTCGACGGCTGTGGTAGTGCGCCGGCCACCTGCGGCCGCTCGACCGCCTCGATGGCGGCCAGCGCCGACGGCGAGCCGCTCCAGGCGGGCGAGCTCCCGCTCGATGGCGACCGGGGTGGCGCGCTCGCCGCGCGCCCTGCATCCGCGTCGGCGAGTCGGCCTTCAGGCCGTCCCGGTCGTGACGTAGCGGACCAGGTCCGGGTCCGTGCGGTCCGGCAACGGGAGTCAGGTCGAGCAGGTGGAAGGTGCCGCCGGAGGCCTCGCGAGGTCCGCGGTGATCGCGGACACGATGCTGCCCGGCGGCTCCGGTCACCAGGACGACGGAGTCGGCGCCGAGCGAGAGCGCTCCGCCCTCGCCGGACGCGGTCGCGCCTGGGTCACGGAACGGAACGGCTGCTCGACCAGGCCCACTCCGACCAGCGGTCGCCCCAGGCGCCCGACCTCGACGCAGCCCGGGTCGCGCAGCGTCTCCTCGATGAAGAGGTCCGCCAGCGCCGCGGTCTTGCGCTCGACCGGCAGGTCGACCGCCTTCACCAGCGTGTCGGGCCGTTCCTTCTGGTAGGCCTTCGCAAAGCCCGTGACCGCACCACCCAGCGGGGCGGTCGCCCCGCGCTCGCCGTAGCCGTGGCTACCCGCCCAGCCGGTGCCGGTGACGAGGAACGGGGCGGTCGTCGTACAGGCGGCGCATCGCGCGGCGTACAGCGCCTTCACCCGGCGCCGCAGCGCCTCCCGCCAGCCCAGCAGGTCGAGCTCTCCAGCGGACCTTCGTCGTCCAGCGCGGGCAGCCAGTAGACGCCGGCGACGGCGCCTCTCCTCGCCAGCGCGTCCACCTCGGCCGAGCAGGCGTCGGTCTCGGTCCCGGCGTCCAGGGCGAGGACGTCGACGCCCGCCTTGCCCAGCCGCTTCGCCAGGGCCGCCCCCACACCGCCCTCGTCGGGCAGGACGACAACGTGAGCACCCAGCGGACAGCTCGACGCCCGGTGCACTCGGCAGTTCCAGCGGGGGACGAAGCGCCGGACACGGGCACCCGCCGCGGCAGCGTGCCGGTCCGCGGCCAAGTCGCCGACCACGGTGCTCGGCCAGGCGAGCGTCTCGGAACGGGCGGTGGCGCGGATCGGGACCGCTGGCCGGCCGCCTGATCGGTCGGCGGTTCGCCCGACGGGCCGGCCGCCCCGGCCTGTCCCGCACCCAGCCGATCACGTGCGCCAGCGTCGGGAAATCCCGCAACTGCAAGGTTCGTCACGCTCCACCCCGAACCGCTCCCGCACCGCGGCGAACACCTCCGCCTGCTTGACCGTGTCAACGCCCAGGTCGGCCTCCAGATCCAGGTCCAGATCCAGCAGTTCCGGCGGATACCCCGTCAGCTCCGCCACGATCGCCACCACCGCATCGACCGCTGACCTCGGATCCGCCCGGCCGGGCCGCGACCGGCCGTCCGCCGGCCCGCACCGGACTCCGCCACCGCCGGCTCCGCCGACCGTCAGCCGCCGGCGACCGGCCGGGGCACCGCGCCGCGGCAGCCAGGCCGGTCCTGTCCCGGATCCAGCCGATCACGTGCGCCAGCGTCGGGAAATCCCGCAGCTGCAGCGAGTCGTCGCGCTCCACCCCGAACCGCTCCCGCACCGCGGCGAACACCTCCGCCTGCTTCACCGTGTCAACCCCCAGGTCCGCCTCCAGATCCAGGTCCAGATCCAGCAGCTCCGGCGGATACCCCGTCAGCTCCGCCACGATCGCCACCACCGCACCGTGACCGTCATCGGCCGACCGCCGGCCGGGCCGGCTCCACCGGTCCCGCAGGCTCCGCCACCGCAGGCTCCGCCACCGCCGGCTCCACCACCCGCCCGCCGGGAGCAGCGCGCCGGGCGGCCGCCAGCCGGCCGGTCTTGTCCCGGATCCAGCCGATCACGTGCGCCAGCGTCGGGAAATCCCGCAACTGCAAGTGTCGTCCCGCTCCACCCCGAACCGCTCCCGCACCGCGGCGAACACCTCCGCCTGCTTCACCGTGTCCACCCCCAGATCGGCCTCCAGATCCAGGTCCAGGTCCAGCAGTTCCGGCGGATACCCCGTCAGCTCCGCCACGATCGCCACCACCGTCGCCATGACCGCGTCCCGCGCGACACAGGCTGCGCGCCCGGGCCGGCTGAGGGCCGCGTAGGCGACCGGCTCCGCCACCGACGGGGAGCAGGCAGGATGGAGCCGGTCCGGGTGCCGGCACGGGTTGGGCCGCCACGGGTGGTGGCAGCCACGGGTTGGACCGGCACGGGAGCGGCCGGCACGGGTGAGCCGGCACGAGAGCGGAGCCGGCGGCAGCGGCACCGCCGCGACGCCCGGGGCGGGCACCACCGCGGTGTCGCGGGCGCCGCCGGTCAGCTACCACGGTTCGGCCGACGGCCCGGCGTCTGATCACCCGCAGCCGGCCGCTGGCGACCTCCAGCCGCGCGCGCGTCGTGCCCGGTCGACCGAGTCCAGCCAGCGCTGCCACGCCTCGCGGGTCCACGACCCGGTAGGCGTACCCGAGCTCGCTGGGCGCCCGGTGCGCGGCCGTCGGCGGGCGGCGTCCAGCGCAGCAGCGTCATGGCGACCTGGGAGCCGAAGCCGGCGGCGAGCCGTAGCGCATACTCCACCGGGTAGGCCCCACCCGGGGACAGGTTCGAGCTCGCCCAGGTCCGGGTCGGGCTCCTTGAAGTTGGGCACCGGCGGCACGATCCCGGTCTCCAGGGCCTTGACGGCGACGACGTCCTCGATGCCCGCACCCATGGCGTGGCCCGTGAAGCCCTTCGTGTTCGCGATGACGACGGCGTCGGCGTCGGCGCCGAACACCTGGCGCAGCGCGTTGATCTCGGCGGCCGCGCTTCCACCCCGGGCGGGCGTGTACGTCTCGTGCGAGACGAAGACCGTGGAGGCGGCGATCGCGTGGCGGTCGACGCCCCGCTGCTCCGCCTGCGCGAACGACCGACTCCATGACCTGGGCGATGTGCTCCACGTCCAGCCGGGTGCCGTGGAAGGCGCTGTTGGCCGTGACCGTGCCGAGCACCTCGCAGATCGGCCGCAGGCCGCGCTCCCGCGCGGCGTCGCGCGGACTCGACGACGAAGGCCGCGCGCCGCCCATGCCGACGATCATCCCGTGCCGGCGCCGGTCGAACGGGGTGGCGGCGTCCTCCACCACGTCGTCGGTCGCGGCAGCGCCGGTGGCGAGGAAGCCGGCGGCGACCCACGGGAGCAGGGTGTCGCTGGTGACGTCGTCGGCGGAGACGACCACGACGCGACGGCAGCGGCCGGCGCGGATCCAGTCCTCGGCCAGCGACAGCGCCTGTGTGGTGCTCGCGCAGGCGGCGTTGACCTGCGTGTTGGGCCCGCGGGCTCCGATGATCTCGGCGAACTGCGAGTGGCCCATCGACAGGCAGCGGAACAGGAACCGCCGGTCGAAGGTGAAGGGCTCGGTCGTCGAGCAGGTGCCGCAGCTCGGCGATCGCGCCGGTCCACCTCGGACACCGCCGGCTCGCTCCCGGCCATCCGTGACCGCGACCAGCCTCGAGGGCGAGCAGCTGCTCGCGACGGCCCCGGTCGGTCGTAGTAGCCGGTTGAGGTCCTCGGCGAACGAGTCATAGCCGGGGAAGGCCGAGGCGAAGACGACGCCGGTGTCGTCGCGCAGCGCGTCGGGCAGTCCCCACCGCTCGGGCAGGCTCGAGCCCAGCGTGGTGGTCTTGTACCGCATGACCAGCGGGATGCCCGCGTCCCGAAGCGCGTCGAACCCGGCGCCCAGGGCCAGCCGGGTGGCCGTGTCGAGGGCCGCGTCGCGCGAGGCGTCGACGCCGTACTCGGCGACCACGTCGAGGGGGGCCCGCCGTCCCGCGAGCTTGACCACCTCGGCCTCGTCGGCGATCCGCTCGAAGGTGGGGTCGCCGGCCTCCCGCTTGACCAGCCGGGTGATGTGCATGTCGACCATCCGCTGGCGGTACCGGCGCGGGAATGGTGTCGATGAACTGCTGCCCGTCAAGGATTCGCGACACGTTCTCGTCATCGAACATCCGCTCGACTCCGGGCAGGCCGAGCGCCGCCCCGGTGACGACGACCGGCTCGCTCACGGCAGCGGCGCCCGGTCCGGCGACCACGGCCGGGGCCTCGCCGGTGAACACGCGCAGCCCTTGCTCGAGCATGCCGGCGAACAGGCGCCCCAACTCGGTGTAGCGGTCGGCGGTCATGGGTGTCCTCGATCCCGGGGTCGAACTGGACGCTGCCGTGAAGTGAGGCTCAACCGCTGGTGCGGGTTCCGAGCCCGTGACCGAAGCTTCCGATGCTCGCAGCGCGGTGGGCGTCCCAGCGTCGGAGCTGCGCTTTCCGAGGGACGGCTCCAGGCCGAGACCGGACGCGTAGAGCCCGCAGAGCGACTGATTGAACGATGCCACGTCCCCGAGCTTCGGATGGTTGGTGAACAGGGCGAGGACGTCGTCGTGTTCGCCGAGCACGTCCTCGACGAAGCCGTGCAAGCGCCTTCTGGGCCCACCTCGACGAACACCCGGGCGCCTGCGTCGTAGAGGGTGCGCAGGCCCTTGACGAACTGCACCGGCGAGGCCACCTGCCGACCGAGCAGGTCGAGCATGGCCTCCTTGCCCGCGCCGGAGGGGTAGAACTCCCCGGTCACGTTCGCCACGACCGGAACCTGGGGTGCCCTGACGTCCAGCCTGCGCAGCATGGCGACGAGAGGCTCGCTCGCGGGCGCGACGATCGAGGTGTGGAAGGCGTGGCTCACGGGGATCCGCAACGCCGTGATCCCCGCCCGCTGGCAGGCCGTCACGGCCGCGTCGACGGCCGCGGTCTGCCCGCCGATCACGGCCTGGTTCGTGCTGTTGAAGTTCGCGATGACGACGTAACCGTCGGCCTGGGCGACGATGGCCTCCACGGCATCCAGCGGGCCGAAGACGGCCGCCATGGCGCCGTTGTCGCCGACGTCGAGGTCAGCCATCTCCTTCCCCCGCGCGCTGACCGCTTCCAGCGCTGCATCGAAGGTCAGCGAACCGGCCGCCTGGAGCGCCCCGTACTCGCCGAGGCTGTGCCCCATGACCATGTCGGGGTGGACGCCGTAGGCGGCCAGCATCCGGGTGAGCGCCAGATCGGTCGCGAGGACGGCAGGCTGGGTGATCTCGGTCTGCAAGAGGTGCTGCTCGAGTTGCCGAACGGCTTCGTGGTCGCTGGAGTCGATGAAGATGAACGACGTCAGTGGGCGGCCGAGAAGCGGCGTCATGATGCGGTCCGCCTCGGCGAAGGTCTCGGCGACGATCGGCTCGGCTTCCCGCAGGTGCTTCAGCATGTTGACGTACTGGGACCCCTGTCCCGTGTAGAGGAAGGCAACCTTGGGGGCGGCGCCGCGCCCGACGAACACCCCCTGGGAGCGCAGCATGCGGAACGTCGCCGGGGTCGGTGCCGACAGCGCCTGGACGGTCCTGGCCAACTTGCTCGGCGAGATCGGCTGGATTCGCGTAGTCGACGGCGACCCGCACGGCTGCCCCGGCCAGCGTCGGGTCGGGGACGGCCGGACGTGGGGCGCGCCCCTGCGCCGCTTCCGCCTGCAGGTGCTGCAGTTGCCGCACGACCGCCGCGTCATCCGGACCGCCGACGACGAGCGCTCCGCGCAACGGGGTCTTGGCCCCGCCGTCCGCGACGCCCTGGGGACCGGTCGAGGTCGCGGGGCGCCGATCACGCTCCTGGCTCGCGGGCGGCGCCGTCGCGGGCGCCGAGACTGCCGGCGCCTGCACCGCGGCGGCGAAGATCCTCGCGCTGCTGTCATATCGGCCCGGCACGTACTCCTCCACCACGGCATGGAAGTTCGTGCCGCCGAAGCCGAATGCGCTCACCCCGCCGCGACGGGGCCCCTGCTCGGGTGCCGGCCACTCGCGCAGCTCCGTGTTCACCCGGAACGGGCTGGCGCTCCAGTCCACCTTCGGATTGGGATCCACGAAGTGCAGGCTCGGCGGCAGGACCCGCTCGTGAAGGCTCTTGACCATCTTGAACAGCCCAGCCGCTCCCGCCGCGGCCTTGAGGTGGCCGAGGTTGGACTTCACCGAACCCAGCGCGATCGACCCCGGGGCCGCGCCCACCGCACCGAACACGTCGATGAGGCTGGCCAGCTCCGAGGCATCCCCGACGCGGGTCGACGTGCCGTGCGCCTCGATGCAGCCCACCGTCGCCGGATCTGCCCCCGATGCCAGCCAGGCCCGGCGTACCGCCAGGCGCTGACCGACGGGGTTGGGCGCGGTGATGCTCTTGCCTCTCCCGTCGCTGGATCCGCCGAGGCCGAGCAACACCGCGTACACCCGGTTGCCGTCGCGCTCGGCGTCAGCCAGCCGCCTCAGGACGAAGAGGGCGCACCCCTCCCCCATCACGAATCCGTCGGCACCGGCGTCGAAGGGACGCGTTCCGGTCGCCGACAGGGCACCGATCTTGCAGAACTTCACGAAGGCCGAGACCCCCATGTTCCGGTCGACACCACCGGTCACCACCGCATCGGTCTCACCGGCCGCCAGCCCGTGCACGGCGGCAGCAACAGCCGCCAGCCCGGAGGCACAGGCGGCGTCCGTGGTGAAGTTCGGGCCTCGGAAGTCGAAGAGATTGGCCACCCGCCCGGCGATGACGTTCGCCAGCTCGCCGGGCATCGTGTCCTCGGTGATCTCCGCGAACCGAGACAGGTATCCCTTGCGCGTCTCGTGGATGATCGCCGCCCGGGTCGCCTCCGGGAGCATGGTGAACGACGGCGCCGATGCCAGCTCGCGCAACGCCTCCGGAAACTCGATCCGCTGATTCGAGCGGTAGTGCTTCTCGCCACCGATCGCGTTGCCGAAGATCACCGCGACCCGCTCGGGGTCGATGTCCCAGCCCGGCCAGCCTGCGTCCAGCAATGCCGACCGCGCCGCGGACACGGCCCAGCGCTGCCCCTCATCCATCTGCTCGGCGACCTTGGGGGGAATCGGCAACCGCCACGACCTCGGGTCCCAGGGGAAGTCCCGGACCCACGCTCCGATCCGCGAGTAGGTCTTGTCGGGGGCGCGCGGATCAGGGTCGTAGTACAGCTGAGGGTCCCATCGCTGTGGCGGCACGTCGCTGATGCAGTACCGGCCGTTCCTGATGTTGGCCCAGAACGAGTCGGCGGTGGGTGCATCGGGCATGATCGCGGCCATCCCGACGACGGCGATGGGCTGGGCGGTGTGGTCGTTCATGGTCGCGGTCCTTCCAGTACGTGCGGGACCACCACGCCGAAGCTGCGAGGCAGCCCGGCCCGGCTCAGGTATCGCGGCGGCCGTAGAGGACGTCGGCGACGGCATCGAGGTCACGGAGCAGCCCGGTCTGGGCGGCGCGGACGGCGTTCAGGGGTAGCTCGTCGAGCAGGCGGCTCGCCGGGGTTGCGACGTCGTCCCCGGGCTCCGGCGCCGCGCCCACGACCCAGCGCACGCCGTCCTCGGCGCACTTCATCGCGGCCGCGCGGGCGAAGGCACGGCTCATGGCCGCCAGCGCCGACGCGTCGAACCGCCGATCCGCCTTCTCCGGGAGAGCGCCGTCGGCGGCCGCTGCGGCACGCCTGGCGAAGCTCCCGGCGGTCTCCGCGTGGGCGATGAGCTCTCCGAGCCGGAACAGCACGTGTTGGTTGCGGGTGAGGCGGGCCTTCCGGCACGCCTCCATGACCGTCGCCAGGCAGTCCGTGGCCAGCGCCGCAGTCCCCGCCCCCACCTCCGGCCGCTGGACGTGCAGGGCTGCCAGAGCCTGCGCAGCCGCCCGGTAGTACCCCCCGCTCGTCTTGAGGTGGAGCTGCCACCGGTCGCGGGCGATCGTCATCTCCATGATCTCGGAGGTGCCTTCGTAGATCGTGGTGATGCGCACGTCCCGCTTGATCTTCTCCACCACGTAGGGTCGGGTGTACCCGTACCCGCCGTGTGCCTGGATGGCCGCGTCGGCAGCCGCGTTCCCGGCCTCGGTCGCCATGTACTTCGCGATGGCACCCTCGGTGTTCATCGCGCCGCCATCGCCCTCGCCGCGGTCGAACCGGACGGCGGTCTCCTCCATGAACGACCGTGCGGCTTCGAGTGCGATCGCGTGCGGCACGATCAGCTTGTGGGTGTATCCCTGCTTCTCCGCCAGCGCAGAACCTCCCTGCTCGCGGGTGAGTGAGTAGGCGATCGCGCGGTCGAGGGCTTCCCAGCCGGCGCCGAGGCCGAAGGCGGCGACCATCAGGCGGGTGTAGCCGAACACTTGTTGGGCCTGCACCAGCCCTCGGCCCTCGACTCCCCCGACCAGGTGATCGACCGGGACGAGCACGTCGTCCAGGAACAGCGCGGCCGTGTTGGACAGCCGGATGCCGTGCTTGTCCTCCGGACGCGCCGAGGCGAAGCCCGGCGCGCCCTTCTCTACGATGAACCACGACGGCCCCGCAGGAGCGGCCGCCAGCACGGTGTAGGCGTCGGCGATCGATCCGTTGCTGATCCACTGCTTGCGGCCGTTGAGCCGGTAACCCGTCACCCGGCCCCCGCTCTCGACGGGAACAGCCGTGGTCACCAGCGCCCCGAGATCGCTACCGGCATCGGGTTCGGTGGCGCCGTAGGCGAAGACGATGCCGCGCTCGGCGATGCGTCCGAGCCATTCCTTCTTCTGTTCGGGGGTCCCACCCACCAGGATCGGGTCGCTGCCGAGGAACGTGGCGAATACCGCCGTGGCCAGGCCGAGGTCGAAGCGGGCCATCCGCTCGCAGACGCGGTAGGAGTCGAAGGCCGCACCCCCCATGCCGCCGAACTCCTCGGGGATGAACACCAACTGCACGCCGAGCTCGTCGCTGGACATGGCGCGCACGGTGTCCTCGGGGCAGGCGTCGTCATGGTCAAGATCGAGTTGGCGCTGCGGTGTCAACGCACCGGTGACGAAGTCGCCGAGCGCCTCCAGGATGAGGGTGAGACTGGCCAGGTCGAGCCCCCCACCGCCGAGTTGCCCGTCCGGGCTCTGCGTCGCAGCGGTCATGGTGCTACCTCCAGGGGCTTTCGGATGGACCGGAGCAGGACCTCGGACACGTCGGTCACCTCGACGTTGGCGGCAGCCGTTCCCTGCTCGCGTCGCATGCTGACGCCGTCGGCGAGCATGACGATGCAGAAGGGACAGGCCGCAGTGATCAGATCCGGCTCGAGCGCCAGCGCCTCGTCGGTGCGATTGAGGTTGATCCGGGTGCCGATGGTCTCGTCCATCCACATCCGCGCACCGCCTGCGCCGCAACAGAAGGATCGCTCCCGGTTGCGTGCGAACTCGGCCAGCTGGACACCCGGGACGCTGGCGAGGATCTCCCGCGGCGGAGTGAAGGTCCGGTTATGACGGCCCAGATAGCAGGGGTCGTGGTAGGCGACGGTGGCGTCGACCGGCGTCACGGGTGTGAGCCGCCCCTCTGCCACCAGACGACTCAGCAACCTGGTGTGGTGAAGCACCTCGTAGCGGCCGCCGAGCTGCGGGTACTCGTTCGCCAGCGTGTTGTAACAGTGGGCGCAGGTGACGACGATCTTGCGCACACCCGCCGAGTTGAGCGTTTCGACGTTCTGCTGGGCCAACATCTGGAAGAGGACCTCGTGCCCGATCCGGCGCGCGGCGTCTCCTGTGCACCTCTCCGCCTCACCCAGCACCATGAACGTCACGCCGGCTTCGTGGAGCAGTTCCGCGACGGCGCGGCTGGTGCGTTGCGCAGCCTCGTCCAGGGCACCCGCACAGCCGACCCAGAAGAGGTACTCGACGTCGTCCGGCATCCGGTTCTCACCATCGTCGCCGAGCACCCGCACCGTGAAGGGCAACCCGGCCGTCCACTCCAGTCGGGCTGAAGCCCCACGGCCCCACGGGTCCCCCGCATGCTCCAGGTTGCGCAGCATTCCTCCTGCTTCCGTGGGGAACGCCGACTCGAACAGCACCTGGTAGCGCCGCAGGTCGAGGATGTGGTCGACATGCTCGATATCAACGGGGCACTGCTCGACACAGGCCCCGCAGGTGGTGCACGACCACAGGACGTCAGGATCGATGACGCCGCCCTCGGCCGCCGGGGCCACGAGCGGCCGGTTCGCCTCCGCCCGGACCCGGGCGGGCAGAGTGGCTCGCTCGTGGTCCGATGCTGCGAGCAGGTACGGCGCCTTCGCCAGGGCGTGATCGCGCAGGACCATGATGAGCAGCTTGGGGCTCAGCGGTTTGTCGGTGTTCCAGGCAGGGCACTGCGACTGGCAGCGACCGCACTCGGTACACGTGCCGAAGTCGAGCAGCCCCTTCCAGGTGAAGTCCTCGATCTTCCCGCGGCCCAGCAGATCGTCCTCACCCGGGTCCTCGAGGTCCACCAGCTGACCGCGGCTGTAGATCGGCATCAGGGCACCGAGCGCGCGAGGTCGCCGAGCGAGTGCGATGTTCAACGGAGCCAGCGCAATGTGCAGGTGCTTGCTATGCACTACGAGCACCATGAAGGCCAGAACGACACCCAGGGCCGACAGCAGGGCCACGGTCTCCACCACGTCGTTGGCGCCGCGGCCCAGAGGTGCGAGCCAACGTCCCACGGTCTCCGAGGCGAAGGCACCGCTGCGGTAGGGAAAGTGGCCGGTGTTGACCTGGGCACCGCGGTACAGCAGGAGGGTCAGGATCACGCTGCCGATCAGCAACAGGACCAACCAGGCGGCGCCGAGGTGGGAGCCGAAGAACCGCGAGCGACGCCCCACCCGCAGTGGTGACTGCAGCCAGCGAATCGCGGCGAAGGCCAGCGCCCCGGCCACCGTCGCCATGGCGAAGAGGTCCTCCACGAAGCCCAACCACGCCTGATGGCCGATCACCGGGATGGCGAAGTCGCGGTGGAACAGGGCTCCGTATCCCTCGATCAGGGTCAGGAGCAACACCATGAAGCCCCAGAAGACCGCGAGATGGGCGATCCCCGGCACGGTCCAACGAGTCAGCCTGTACTGCAGGAGCACCTCGCCGGCGTCGGCTCGCAGGGCGGACGCCGCGGCCACGGCGCCGCCACTGGTGCGCCCGGGATCGACGGGTTGAGCGGTGCGTGCCAGGCGGTACAGCATGGCCAGCCGCCGTCCGGTGAGGGTGAAGGCGACGGCGGTCATGACCAGGCCTACGCCGATCCGGATCAGCATGATCACCCCACGGGCTCGACGCGTCAGGTCCTGCGCTTCTCGATCTCAGCAATGAGGAGGGGCAGGACCGTGTGGAGGTCGCCCACCACGCCGAAGTCGGCGATGGAGAAGATGGGAGCCTTCGGGTCCTTGTTGATGGCGATGATCGTCCGAGAACCCTGCATGCCGGCCCGGTGCTGGATGGCGCCGGAGATGCCGCTGGCGATGTAGAGCTGAGGGGCCACTGTCTTGCCCGTCTGCCCGACCTGGTACTCGTGCGGATACCACTCCAGGTCCGTGGCGGCGCGGGAGGCTCCGACCGCGGCACCGAGGGTGTCCGCCAGCTTCTCCACCAGACCGAAGCCCAGCGCGGAGCCGACCCCGCGCCCGCCGGCGACGACCGCCGCGGCATCGACGAGTTCCGGCCGACCGGTCGCCACTTTCGGAGTGCGTGAGACGACGCGCGCCCGGCGCGCAGCATCGGTGAGCGTGGGCCGGACCACCTCCAGGGCAGCCTCGGCGGCTGCGGGTTCCGGCACGATCGCATTCGGCCGGACGGTGATGACCGCAGGTCCGCGGAGCACTTCGCTCTCCACGATCCACGCGCCGGCGAACACCGACTGGGTGACGACCGGCCCCTGGGGCCCCGGGCGCACGTCTACCGCGTCGGTGACGACCCCCGACGCCAGGCGGACCGCGACGCACGCTGCGACGTCCTTTCCCTCGGGGCCCGAGACCACCAGGACGGCGACCGGGTGTGTGCGGCGGGCGAGCTCGACCAGGATCTCGGCCTTGGGGACCGCGAGGTACTGATCAACCTCAGGGGCCTCGACGACATAGACCCTCCGGGCGCCGTAGTCACCCAGTGCCCGCACCGTGGCGGGATCCGCCGGACGGCACAGAACGACGCCGGGTTCGCCCAGCCGCCGGGCCGCCGTGAGGAGCTCGAAGGTGGACTTGCGAACGCCTTCGGCCGTGGTCTCGGCGAGCACGAGGACTTCCGACACAGCACACCTCCTGGATGTGGTCCGTGGTCCGGCTTACAGAAGGCCCCTGGTCGTCAGGAAGTCAGCAACCTGCTTCGCGGCGCCCCCGTCGTCCACCACGACCGCGCCGCCCTCGCGCGCCGGGCTGCGGCGGACGCTCCTCACGACGGTGCCGCTGGCGGCGAGTCCCACCTCGTGGGCGCCGATTCCGAGATCGGCGAGCGACCAGGTGACCACCGTCTTCTTCTTCGCGGCCATGATCGCCTTGAAGGCCGGGTAGCGGGCTTCACCACTCTGATCCGTCACGGACACCACGGCCGGGAGGTCGGCGACCACCTCCTCCGTGGCGGTGTCGCCGTCCCGGCTGATCGTCACCGTGCGGGCGGATGGGTCGACGGTCAGTGCACCCGCGAACGTGACCTGGGCGACCCCGAGCCGGTCGGCCACCATCGCGGGGATGACGGACATCTCCGCGTCGGTGGAGGCCATCCCGCACAGCACGAGATCGAACTCCAGCCGCTCCAAGGCCCGGGCGAGCACGAGCGACGTCGACAGGGCGTCGGATCCGTGCAGTGCCGCATCCATGACGTGAACGCCCGTATGGCCTCCCATCGCCAGCGCTTTCCGCACGGCGTCAACTGCCTTGGCAGGCCCGACGGTGACCAGCGTGATCTCCGCGTCCAGGCCCGCCTCAACCAGCCGGACAGCCTGTTCCACGGCGTATTCGTCGAGTTCCGACAGCCGACCTTCGACCGTTGATCGGTCCACCGTGAAGTCTTCGGCGAAGCGCCACCGCGCGGTCGGCTCGGGGACGTGCTTGATCAGAACGACGATCTTCATTTCGGCGCCTGCTTAAGGATTGGCGGGCGTTCGTGAACCGGAAGTACCCGTCCGAATCTAGACGTCCAGGTTTCAAGCGTTTCGGGACCTTCGACCGAGAATCGGCCGATCATCCTGAGAGATCCCTCGCGAATCTTGTGACGTGGCAGCGGTTTGCCTCGCTCACGCGCGTGCGGAAATGGGTGGCGCACCCTGTGGGTGTTCGCGATCACGCGACTGCGGGGCGGTGGGGGCCACGCCCGTCACGAGGCCGCCGGCGGTCCGCACCACGGAGCAGATGCGTGACGACGTCCACTGCCTTGTATGTCAGCTGCCCGGGTGGGAGGTGCTTCAGCAGTTGCGCGACGGTCGTGAATTCGCTCCCCGCCGTGACCAGCGGCGGCTCGAGACCGTTACGGCGCCGCTGCGGCAACCCGGCCGAGGCCAGCAGGGCATTGCAGAGGCAGACCCGGCCGCGCATGTTCTCCTCCCGACCACCCTTGCGGCCGACATACGCGGCCGCCGGCTCGGCCGGGCAACGGTAGTCGACCTTGCCCTCGGGGGTGAGGTAGGCGGATCGGAGCACCCCGAGGTCGCAGACGGGCTGGCGATCCGCCCGCACCGACGGATCCGAGAGGGTTCGGGGCAGCTCGACGACCCGGAAGGGGAAGCCTGTCGGCGAGCAGCGCCAGTCGCTGCGGGTCCGGACTGCGCCACGGGCGACATCATCGAGCACCCGCTGCTTGATGTCCGCGGGGAAGCCGGACTCCTCGCAGTAGGCGAAGGCCGTCCCGACCTGAATCCCTGCCGCCCCGGCGTCGAGCGCAGCCCGCAGACGCTCGGGTGTGGCGTACGAACCGGCCAGCCACGTCGGCAGCCCCAGCTCGATGATCTGCGGGAGGTCGACCTCGTCCCGCTCGTCGTACACCGGCTGGCCGATGGCGTCCGTGCGCCTCGGTCCTCGCGGGGGCGCGTTGTGACCTCCGGCGCTCGGTCCTTCGATCACGAACCCGTCCGGGCGGGTGGTCGGGTCGGCGGCCAGCGCTCGGGCCAGGTCCACCGAGGCGACGATCGCCAGTGCCTGCGGAACCTGCAGCGGCGCCCCGCAGGCCCCGGCGAACAGCTCGGCCGGGCTGAAGTGGACCTCGTACGGCCCGTCGGCCGACGAGGCCCCCTGCACGCGGACGCCCAACCGCACGTCCTCGTGCCGAGCGAGCCGGCGCAGCAGGTCAGGCAGTTGAGCCGGGTTCCCCGCCCCCATCAGCACGTAGTCGACTCCGCCGAGCATCGCGCCGTAGCAGGCGGCCGGCAGCGGAATCTCGATCTTGCGCAGGTAGTTCACGCCGATCGGCCCGCCGCCCGGCCCACCGCCGTGCTTGGCGAGGTAGACCTCGACGAAGTTCGCCGCCACGGTCAGCTCCTGCAGCCGCCGCGAGGGGGTCAGTGTGTACCGGGGGACGGCGCGGAACATCGCCGCGTCCGACTTGCCGCCTTCGATGAAGTAGGCAGCCAGGATCCACTCGGCGATCGACGGCACCGGGAAGGCGGCAAGGGCTCGCCGGATGTCCCCGCCCGGGTCGCCGCACTGGAGCCGGCGCGCGCACACGACCTCCAGCGCGGTACCGGACACCACGCCCAGTTGGCCCGTCGCGGCGACCGCGGCGGCAAGCGGCCAGCCGGAGATCGCCACTCCCATTCCGCCTTGGATGATCCGGGGTGGCCCACGCCTGCTCGACCTGTCGTCGTCCCTGGGAGGGGTCCCGTGAATAGGGTTCATAGAGGCTCCCCTCTCCCCATCGAGTACGTCCAAGTTCTATACTCCGGTCAGATACGTGCGGTATCTATGGATATTGACCGAGGTTCGCGCTGATCAATTTGGCTTCTGGTGATAAATGACGTCGAGTGCCCGACCCTGGACGGCACTCGACCCGGGTGTCGCCGAGGCCCTGCGGCCGGTGCTACCCGAAGTGGTCGAGACGACCTTCGCCGACATCGCTCGGGAGATCCCCGCCCTGGGGCGCAATCTCGACGGCGCCTTCGGGCAGGCCTTGCACCGCGGTGTGGAGTTGGCGCTCGGCCGGTTCCTCGATCTGCTCGGGACATCGGGGGATGCCCTGACACCGCGCCTGGCGGACGTCTACGAGTCCTTCGGCGAGCAGGAGAGCCAGCGCGGGCGCCCTCTCGATGCGTTACTGGCCGCCTACCGGCTCGGTGCTCGGGTGACCTGGCGGCACTTCTCCGCGGCGGCCGTCGGCGGGGGCGTCGCAACGAGCCAGCTCATCAGGCTCGCCGAAGCGATCTTCGTCTACATCGACGAACTGTCGGCGGCCAGCGCGAGGGGGCACAGCCGCCATCACGCAGCCCAGGCCGGCTACCGTGACGTCCTGCGCTCCAGGCTCGCAGCGGCCATCCTTGCCGGGGAGGCTGCCACGGCGCCCGCGAGGGTCCACACCCTGGCCGCCGGCGTCGGGTGGGTATTGCCCCAACGGCTCGCCGTCGCGGTCCTGCCCACCCCCACCGACCTCAGCGGGCGGCACCTGCCGATCGCGCCGCCGGACGTCCTGATGTTGGCTCAGGACGTCGAGGTCGTGGCCCTCCTGCCCGACCCGTCCGGCCCTGCCCGTCGCACCCGCCTGGCTTCGAGTCTGGGCACTGACGCCGAGATCTACGTAGGGACGGTGCGCCCTCCGGAGGAGGCACCCATCTCGCTGGCGGACGCCCGGTCCGTCCGCCGGCTCGTTCAGGAGGGCGTGCTGCGCCGGGCTCCGGTGGTGTCTGCGGCAGACCATCTGCCCGAACTGGTCCTGCACGCCGACCCACGCCTGCTCGCCGACCTGTCCGAGCGGGCGTTGGCGCCCTTGGCCGAACTGCCGCCAGGGCGGCGAGAGGTGCTCACCCAGACGCTTCGATCCTGGCTTCACCACCAGGGCGATCGCAGCGCGACCGCGGCGGAACTCGGCGTGCACCCGCAGACCATCAGCTATCGGCTGGCCAGGCTCACCGAACTGTTCGAAGGCGGCCTGGGCGATCCCCAACAGCGGATGTCCCTGATCATCGCGCTTGAGTGGCGTGCTCCGCCGCAAGGGGAGCCGCTGATTCCTTCAAGACCCCAACCTCCGGCGTGACCGCCGGACGAGGTTGCCTCAGGACAGCACGCGACCCGGTAGCCTCCCTGACCTTCCTGCCTCACCAACCGACCACCCACCAGACAGGACCCCACCAGCCGTGCGCCGACCACAGCTGCCACCCGCCGCGCCCCGCCGCCGCCTGATCGCGATCCTGGCCGCGCTCGCCATCGGCTGCGGGCTGGCCATCGCCACCACCAACGCCTCGGCCGCCACGACTCCCCCACTACCGGCCCGGCTGAAGAACACCGGCGGCGGCACCCAGCTGATCACCGCGGTCGCCTCCGGGAGCACCAACGCCTCCCGCGGCGGCACCCTGACCTGGTGGCAGCGCAACGGCAGCACCTGGGTCAAGGTCGGCTCGGCCTACGTCCGATTCGGCTACCACGGCCTGTCCGACAAGCGACTCGAAGGCGACGGCACCACCCCCACCGGCCTCTACACCCTGCCCCTGGCCTTCGGGATCCGCGCCAACCCCGGCACCCGGATGCCCTACAACACCGTCGACGCCGGCTCCTGGTGGGACGAGAACTCCCTGTCCACCCGCTACAACACCTGGTACGAGAACTGCCCGCCCAGCATCTGCTGGACCTCCGCCACCAAGCCCGCCCACTCCAGCGAACACCTCGCCAGCTACAACCCCCAATACCGGTACGCGCTGTTCATCGGCTTCAACAACGCCGCCACCAAGATCCGCCCACCCGCACGACCCAGCGGCTCCGGCATCTTCCTGCACGTCAACGGCACCGGCTCCACCGCCGGCTGCCTGTCCGTCCCGCAAGGCACCATGGTCGCCCTGCTCAAATGGCTCAACCCCGCCGCCCACCCCCACATCGCCATCGGCAACACCACCAGCATCCTGCGGTTCTGACCCACCCGACCCCCGCCGCCCCCGAACGCCGGTTCGGTCACGCGGCGGTACCGTCGGGCCATGGGATTCCTCCGCCGGCTCCTGCTCGGCCCGGGCCGGTTCCCTGACGACCTGCGCGGCGTGCTCCTCGCCGAGAACCTGCTCCTGCTCGACGAGGGTCTCCACGGCAGCATCACGTATCGCGACTACCGGGCGCCGGGACGGCGCGCCTCCCTGGAGAAGCGGGCCACCAGCGGGGCGATCGCGGTCACGTCGCGGCGCCTCGTGGTGTGGACCGGGCGTAGCAAGCACATCGACGTCCCCCTGCGCGACTCGCTGCGGCACGCGATCCAGGTGGTCGCCGAGACGCAGGAGAAGGTCTGCTTCGGTTACGACCCTTCGCTGTTCCAGCCGGCCACGTCGGGCCGGGTCGAGGTCCGCCTGAAGCCGGCGCGCGCCGCCGAGATCGTGGCCCTGCTCGGCGGGTAGGAAGCGTGCGGAGGGGAGTGCGGGGAGGTGATCGGCGCACTGGCGTTGGCGTTGAGGGCCGTCTGGTGGCGGCGGGGGGCTTCGGCCGTCGTCTTCCTCGTCTCGACCTTCGCGGCCGGGGTTGCCGCCGCCGGGCCACTGTTCTTCGCCGGCTCCGGCGACGCCATCCTGCGCGAGGTGGTGACGGCTGCTCCGGCGACGTCGGCCGGGACGGGCCTGGAAGTGACCAAGGACGCCACCGGTCGCAGCACGTCGGCGCCGCTGGAGTCGGCCCTGGCCGACGCGATGCCCCCGCCGTCGCCCGGGCCTACCCGAACCGCGTGATCAGCCTGGAGCGGCGCACCCGCCTGCTGGGCGCGGACGGCAAACCGATCGGGCGCGTGATCATGGTGCATCGCGACCATGCGTGCGAGCACGTGCGTCTGATCGCCGGTTCCTGCCCACGGGACAGCGCCGCGGACGAGGTGATGATCAGCGCGGTGGACGCCCAGCGGCTGAAGTGGACGACCGGGCAGACCCTGGTCGTGGACGCGTTCCGCGACCCGAGCGGACCCGGGGACGGCGGAGCGCGCCGGATGCGGATCACCGGTGTCTATCAGGCCGTCGACCCCGACGGCGCCTACTGGTTCAACGATTCCCGTGGCTACTTCGGTGGGACTGATCGCCGCCGTGACGAGGCACAGGGTCAGCCGGCGGCTGGGCGGACCCTGGAGGCGGTCTTCACCGGTGCCGCTGCCTTCGCCGCGGTCACCGCATCGTCCGGGACCGGGGTGCTGGTCGTCGCCGACTTCACCCTCGACCCGCAGGCGGTGACGAACGCCTCGGCACCCCAGTTGCGTGCCGGGCTGGACGGGTTCGGCGTCCGGCTGCGGGCAGCCGGTTTCAATCAGGGCTACTACAGCGCCGGCTCGGTGGCCACCGACGTGCGCGCCGTGCTGGACCGTGCCGATTCGGCGCAGGCGTCCATGCGCGTCCCGATCTCGGTGGTGCTCGTCGAGCTCGTGCTGCTGGGGCTGTTCGTCCTGTTCATCGTCGTCGCCGCGGCGGCCGAGGCACGCACCGGGGAGGTGGCCCTGGCGAAGCTGCGCGGCCTGTCCCCGGCGGCGACCTTCTCGTTCGGGCTGCTGGAGACCCTGCTGCTGTTGGCGGCGGCCGCGCCCACCGGGGCCATGGTCGCCCTGGTCGGGCTCAACCGGTAGCCGGCTCCCTGTTCGGGACCGGACTGCCGCTGACCGCCTCCGCGTCCATGTGGGCGGCCGTGGCTGTCACGGGCGCCGGAGGTGTCCTGGCCGCGGTGGCCGCCAGCCTGCGCTCGCTTCGCCAGCCCGTCGTCCACCAGCTGCGTCGGACCAGCGGGATGGGGGCGCGGGGGGTGCTCGCCCTGGAGGTCTCCGCCGTCGTCCTGGCCGCGGTCGTCGTCTGGCAGGCCTGGGGCGGGCGAAGCCACGCTGTCGGCGGGGCCGGCTCCCCCGACCCGTTGGCCCTGCTCGCGCCCGGCCTGTTCGCCTTCGCCGCCGCACTGGTCACCGCCCGCGCGGTCCCCCGCTGGCCGGGCTGCTGGGTCGAGCGACCCGCCGCAGCCGGCACGTGGGGCTGTTCATCGGCGCCCGGGAGCTGTCCCGCCGGCCCGGGGGCACCCGCCTGCTCGTCGTCCTGACGACCGTGTTCGCGCTGAGCACGTTCTCGGTGGTCGCCGCCGAGGTCTTCGCCACCGACCGCGCCGACCGGGCCGCGACCGAGGTCGGCGCCGACCGCGTGGTCCTGGTCGACCCGTACTCGCCCGTGGACCTGCGCGCCGTGGTGCACCGGCTCGATCCCTCCGGACGGCAGGCCATGTCCGTCGCCCAGCTGTCGTCCAGCGTCTTCGGTGCCGACCTCCGCCGACAGCGGGACCACGCAGGGCCCGGCCCGGGAACCGTTCCGGCTCCTGGTCGCCGACGTCCCCCGGCTGGCCGCCACCGCCTTCTGGCGTCCGGACTTCGCGGGGCCGTCCCTGACCCGGCTGATCGACGACCTCGGCAGCCCCTTCCCGCAGGCCCCGTCCTGGCAGGGCCGCAGGCTCCGATTGACCCTCACCAGCCACACTCCGTGCTGCGGCCCGGTCGCGCTCACCCTGACCGGCACCGACGCCCTCGGCCACGCGCTGCGGTTCGAAGTCTGCCGGTTCGGCCCCCGGCCGCCAGACCATCGTGGTCCCCACCCCGCAGTGCGTGGCAGGGCCGTGCGCGATCCGCCGGCTGGAACTGGCCAGGGACGACACCGGAGCGTTCAGCGTCGTCGGGGACGTCACGGTCAACGAGGTCGTGGCCGACGCCTCCGCACCACCGCCGCCCTCCGCCACGTCAGCGACCACCCCGGCTGCTGGCACCACCCCGGATGATCCGGGGACCTGGCGACCCGTGGATGGTGCCACAGACCCGGCCCGCTGGCAGGGCCTCGCCGCGGCCGACGCAACCGCGGCGGTCCTGGCCGGGGGCGCGCCGCTGCGTGGTGATCCGCCGGATCGGGTCGCCGATGGCAGCCCGCTGCACATCTCCTTCGTCGCGCCGTCCACCGTGCTCGCGTTCGGTGCCGTGGCGCGGGCGCCTGCCACCATCCCCGCGGTCGTGACCCCGGGCCTGAGAGCGGCCGGCACCGACCCTGGCTACCTGGTGACCACGCCGGGCGGGGCCCCGTTGCCGATCCGGGTCGCCGGGGTGGCCTCGGTGCTGCCCGGCACGGCGGCCATGCTGCTGCCCTGGGACGAGGTCGCCTCCGCCCGCGCCTGGTATGACGACCAGCTCGTCCCCGATCAGGTCTGGCTCGAGTGCGGCCGCACCGCAGGACTTCCCGGCTCGGCTGGCCCGGGCCGGGGTGCGGGTGACCGGGGTACAGACTCCAGGCGACCGGGCCCGGTCGCTGGCGCGTCAGGGACCCAGCCTGGCGGCGCTGTTCCTGGTCGCCGGGGCGTGCGCCGCCGCGGCGCTGGCGGTGGGCGCGGCGGTGGTCAACCTCTATCTGGTCGCCCGGCGCCGGTCGTTCGAGTTGGCCGCGCTGCGGGCTCTCGGCTTCCCTGCGCGCACGGTCTCGGCCGCGGCCCTCGCCGAACAGGTCCTGGTGGCGGCCATAGCGGTGATCGCCGGCCTCGCCCTCGGCGTCATCGGGTCCCGGTTCGGGCTCCCCTCGATCCCGGAGTACGCCGACGCCACCTCGGTCGTGCCGCTGCTTGTGCGGATCGATCCGCTACGGGTGCTGACGGTGGCCGGGGTGATCGTCCTCGCACTGGGGGGTGGCGTCGGCGCCGGGGTCGCGGCGACCCTGTCAACGGCAGGTCCGGGGCGGCTACGGGAAGGCCAGGCATGACGAGCACGACCAGCGCGGGACCGGACGTGCGGGCGAGCTCGGTGATGCACATCTACCGGACCCGGGACCTCGAAGTCGTGGCGCTGCGGGGCGTGGACCTCCAGGTGGGGGGCGGCGAGACCGTCGCCCTGCTCGGGCCGTCGGGGTCGGGCAAGTCCACCCTGCTCACCATGCTCGCCGGGCTCATCCGCCCCTCCGCCGGCGTCGTGGAGGTGGCCGGGCAGGACCTCACCAGACTGTCCGAGCGGGGGCTGCTCGCGTTCCGGCGCTCCCGGGTCGGCGTCCTGCTGCAGAACCCGTCCCGCAACCTCCTGCCCTACGCCACGGCCCGGGAGAACCTCCACTTCGCCCAACGTGGCGGCAGGCCCGAGCGCCGGTCCAGGCATCAGCGCAACCACGACCTGCTGGACGCGGTCGGGCTGGCGGGCAAGGCCGGGCACCGTGCCGCCCAACTGTCCGGCGGCGAGCAGCAGCGCCTCGCCCTGGCCGTGAGCCTGGCGAACAACCCCGCCGTCCTGCTGGCCGACGAACCGACCAGCCAACTCGACCACGGGACGGCCGATCAGGTCGCCGCCCTCCTGCGCGAGACCCGTCATCGGTTCGGCACCACGGTGGTCGTCGTCACCCACGACGAGGAGTTCGCGGCCACCTTCGACCGGACGGTCACCATGCGCGACGGCAAGGTCGGGGCCGAGGGGCGCCGCGGCCAGTCGTATGCCGTGGTGGGCAGGGACGGCTCCGTGCCGTTGCCGCCGCAGGTGTCCGCCACCTTCCCACCCGGGACCCAGGTCGAGGTCATCACCACCGCGCACGGTGTCGAACTGCGTCCCCGCCCGAGCGGAGCCGGGCCGCGGAACGGCCAGGAGGAACAGTGATCGAAGCTCGAGGGCTGAGCTACCAGGTACCGGGTCGGCAGATCCTCACCGACATCAACCTCAGCGTGCAGCGCGGGCGAAGCCTGGCTCTCACCGGCCCCTCCGGCTCCGGGAAGTCCACCCTGCTGACCCTGCTCGCGGGCCTGATCCGCCCTCAGGCTGGGTCGGTCCTGCACGACGGGCGCGACCTGTCCACCCTCGATGCCGCGGCCGTGCGCCGCCGCACCGGCATCGTCTTCCAGAGCTACGGACTGCTCTCCCTGCTCAGCGCGGCGGAGAACATCGAGCTCGCCGCCCAGGCCCGAGGGCTGCCACGGGCCGCCGTCGCCGGGCACGTCCACGCAGCACTGCAATCCGTGGGACTCGAGGCCCGCGGCGACCACTTGGTGGAGGAACTGTCCGGTGGGGAGCAGCAACGCGTGGCCATCGCCCGGGCCCTGGTCGGGGACCCCGACCTGGTACTCGCCGACGAGCCCACCGCAGAACTCGACGAGCACAACCGCGAAAAGGCCATCACGTTGCTGCTCCAGGTACCGGCATCCGGTCGAACCCTCCTCCTGGCCACCCACGACGCCGACGTCGCGACCGCCTGCGACCACGACATCCACCTGCGGGACGGCACCATCGTCGCCAGCAGCTGAGCGGGACGCGGGATGTGGGTCCCGTTCGTGCTGTTCCGGGCCGGGACGTCGATACACCGCCCGGAGGTGGGGTTGACCTGAGAGTCAGTTCCAGGTTGTCCGTGCGGGAATTGCCGCCTCAGCGTCGGGCGAACTGCGCGGAGGTCGCTTGCGTCACGTCGGCCTCGACCGGGAAGGTCCCGACGTCGAGGGTCTGCCCGTAGATGTCGGTGATGCGAATGTCACCGCCACAGCCGGCCCCCTGGGCTGACAGGAAGTAGTTGTAACTGGCACGGGGCAAGGCGGTCCACCCTCCCGAGGTCTTGACCTCCAGGCGTGCCACCGGGTTCCGGTGGTTGATCACCTGGATCCCGCACCACCACTGGCTGGAGCCCACCTTGTAGCGGATCGACATGGTCCCGGAGATGCTCGGGCTCAGCAGCGTCCAGGTGATCGGGGTCTCACCGGTCTGCAGCGGCGCCAGCAGCTTGTACGCCTCCGGATCGAGATCCAGCTGCCCGGTGCGACACGGGTAGGGGCACTCGTTGGTGATCCGCACGGTGATCGTGGCCCCGTTCGAGCCATGCACCTGAACGTATGCGCCGCATGCGTTGGACCCCTCGTAGTCGAGTTCGTTCATGGCCGCGGTGAAGTGGTCCGGGCTGGGGTCGAACGAGCAGGCGCCGGTGTTCTGGGCCCCCTGGTAGAAGGTCGCCACGCCGGTGCGCGTCTCACCGGGCTTGAGCCTGCCGGCCAGCGGGGCGCTCGCGGATCCCGCACTGACCTGGGCCGAGCCGTTGGCACCCGTGCTCTTGGCCGGGGTCGGCGTGGGCTTTGCGCGCTTGGTCGTGGTGGCGGTCGCGGTGGTCCTCGCAGCCGCCGGGGTCGCGGTCGGCGCGCTCGGCGTGCCCGTGGCGTGCGGCGTCGGCGTGAGGGTCGTGCCGAGATCCGGGGTCGTGGCGGTGGGGTCGGGGAGGTCGGTCGCCACGGCCGCCGTGTGCGGGTCTGCGTGCAGGGCCGTGGACACCGCCGGGTAGGCGATCAGTCCCGCGGCGAGCACGGCCGCGCTGATCCCCACCCCCTTCCACAGGCCCGGTCGCCGCCGGCCACGCCGTCGTGTCGTCTGCATTCCGCTCCCTCGGGGCGTCGTCAATCCGTGCGTTCCGCCACGTGCCAGGCGCCGGTGAGCCGCTGTGCGACACGTTCACCGAAGAACCTAGAGCGGGTTCGACCCGCGCAGGGTTGCCGGCGCCCTTGATATGTGACGCACACCACATCCGCGAGGCGCTGGCTCGGGTTGCGGACGACCTGGGGGTCACGTCCGAGGGCCTTGGACGCCGTATGCTCTCGCGGAACCTGGAGGTGGTGGTGCGAGAAGGTCGACGGCTCGGACGGCTGAGCGGTCCGGGTGCCGGCTCGTGACGCCCCACGGTGAATCCCGTGACGACGGGGGGCGGCAGGAGTTCGAGGCCTTCGTCGCCCGACACGCACGTGGCCTGGACCGATTGGCCTACCTCATGCTGGGTGACGCGCACGCAGCCGAGGACCTCGCGGCCGACGCGCTGCTGGCGGCGTGGCGGCACTGGGACCGGGTGAGGCAGGCCGATCACCCCCTGGCGTACGTGCGGCAGATCTTGGTGCATGAGGCGTCGGGCCACTACCGGCGCAGGGCCCGGGAGGTGGCGGTGCTGGGGCGCCTTCAGCTGATGGCAACGCCGAGCACGACCGAGCCGGACGGTGCGGCCGTGGCCGACGTCCGGTCGGCGTTGCTGCGGCTTCCGCCGCGACGTCGTGCCTGCCTGGTGCTCAGGCACTGTTTCGAGCTCACCGAACGCGAGGTCGCCGCAACCCTGGGCGTGAGTGTCGGAACGGTCAAGAGCCAGACAGCCAAGGCCCTGGCCCAGTTCCGGCGCGAGATCGACGAGGTGGCACCCGCCGGGCCGGGCGCCCTCGAACCGGAGACCGCGGCGGCGACCAGGCGGAGGGGGGCGAATCGTGCCGGTTGACCAGGACGACGAGGACTGGGTCGGCCCGTTGCTCGCGCGCCACGCGGATCGACGGGAACTCGATCTTGAGGCGTTCACGACCCGGGTCATGCGGCAGGCGGACGCCGTTCGGCGGGCGACCGCGCAGCCTCCGGAGGAACGCGCCCCCAGGCTCGCCATCAGGCGCGGTCGATTCGGGCACGACCGACTCAGGCGTGATCGGACGAGGCGGCGGTTCGTGCATCCCGTGCTGATCGCGGCGGGATCGGTGCTCGTCGTCGCCGCGGCCGGATCGGGCGTGTCCGCTCTCGCCGGCTGGACCGCCGACCCCGCTCCGACGGTCGTGGTCCGGTCGTCGCCGACCCCGAGCCTCCCGCCGCGCGTCGAGACGCCGCTGCCGTCGTCGGCAGCTCCAGCGACGACGCAGGCCGCCAGCACACCGGCGAAGCCCCCCACCCTGCCCGCGACCTTCCGGTGGCGATCCGGCGCGCCCGTGCTCTCGCCCAAGGTCGACGCCGCCGGGGTCACCGGGTTGAAGGACCTGAGCGTGGTGTACTACGGCGGCGCCTGGCGCGCCTTCGTGACCACGGTCGATTCCACCGGTTACAGCCTGGCCTACCTCACCTTCAGCCGTTGGGCCGACGCGAGTTCGGCACCGCTGCACACGTTGGCCTCGGCACCGCTCGGCCAGGGGTTCCGGTCGACCCCTCAGGTGTTCTACTTCGCCCCTCAACGGCTGTGGTACCTGGTCTACCAGACCGGCGCCGCGTCCTACTCGACCAATCCCGACATCACCGACCCCAACGGTTGGAGCGCGCCGAAGAGCTTCTACGACGGGGTTCCCGACCTGGTGAAGAGCAATCTCACCGGCGGCTTCTGGGTGAGCATGTGGGTGATCTGCGACAACGCCGACTGTTACCTGTTCTCCTCCGACAACCGCGGCCACCTGTTCCGCTCGCAGACCTCCAAGCAGAGCTTCCCGAACGGCATGAGCCCCCCGGTGATCGCGGCACAGAGCACGGGGCAGGGCACCACGTTCTCCGCCAGCCACGTGTACCGGGTCTCCGGAACCGGGCAGTACCTGCTGCTGGCCCAGGCCTTCGGGGGCGACGGTCACGCGTACCTTCGCTCCTGGACCTCCCCGCACATCGCAGGACCCTGGACGCCGCTGGACGATACCCCGGCCAAGCCCTTCGCCGGAGCCGCGAACGTCGCCTCCTCGGGCGGCCCCTGGACCGGCGACATCGTGTACGGGGAAGTGCTCCGCGAAGGGTACGACCAGAGCCTGACCGTCAACCCGTGCCAGCTGCGGCTGCTCGCTGTCGGCCTGGACCGCAGGTTCAACGACAACCGGTCACTCCAGATCGGGCTGCTGACCCAGACCAACTCGACCTGTCGCTGAGCGCCGGCCGGGCGGCGCCCGCGCCGCCGAGGCGGCAGGCCTCGACGACGACCCGCACGCTGATCCGGTCGTCGAGGCAGCGGGCCGGGCCGTCCTGGAGCAGCCGCAGCTCACAGGCCCGGAGCTACGCCTGCGCGAACGACGGATCGTCGGCGAGATCCCGGGTCAGTCGGTCACCAGGGTCTGCGGGTCGTCGAGTGCCCAGGCGGACTTGAGGGCGCTCACGATCAGCGCGAGCGCCTGCTGTGCCTTCTCGACGGGTTCGACGTGGGTGAAGGCATGGTCGACGCCGGCGATCACGTGGTGGGAGACGGGGACGCCGGCCTCGGCGAGCCTGGCTGCGTAGGCGTCGGCCTCGTCCCGGAGCAGGTCGTACTCGGCGGTGAGCACCAGGGCTGGTGCCAGCCCGGTGAGGTCAGCGGCCAGTAGCGGGGAGGCGAGGGGGTCGGTGCGGGAGGCGACGTCGGGCACGTAGGCGTTGTTGAAGAGCTTGGCGATCCGGGGATTGATCAGCGGCTTGCTCGTGCGGGCCACCTTGGTCGCGGGGTCGGCGGCCAGGTCCAGCGGCGGGTAGGCCAGGACCTGCAGGACCGGTGCGGGGGCGCCCTGGTCGCGGGCGGCCAGGGCGATGCCCGCGGCGAGATTGCCGCCGGCGCTCTGGCCGCCCACGGCCACACGGGTGGCGTCCCAGCCCTGTGCTGCGGCGTTGGCGATGACCCACTGGGTGACGGCGAAGGCCTGGCGCGGGGCGACCGGGAAGGGGCGCTGCGGGGCTACGTCGTAGTCGACATTCAGGACAACCCCGCCGGTGCCGGCGGCCAGGGCCCGGCAGAGGTGGTCGTCGTATTCGGGGTGCCGGACGATGAAGCCGCCGCCGTGGAAGTTGAGGTAGACGGGAGACGGTCGATCCGCGGCGGCCGCGGTGGGCCGGTAGACGTGGACGGTGACCGGACCCTGCTCGGTGGGGACCGTCAGCCGCGCGGGTGCGGGCAGTTCCGCCCCGGCGACCACAGGGTGGCCGGAGGCCGGGCGAACCGCCCCAGGATCGTTTGCATCGCCCGTGCGGCGAGCCGGTCCATGACCGTCATGTCAGCTCCGTTCCTGTCGGCGGATGATCCACCGGCGGGGCCACGAGATAGCGTAGATTTTCTACGTAGTGGGACCGTAAGAGGCCGCCAGGGGGGTGTCAATCGCGCGATCGGGGCCCCCGGCGGCCCGGCGGGCCCGGTGTCCCGCAGGTCGGGCGCCAGGTCTCGACGCGTGCACCGGACGGGTTGACCGGACAGGGAGGGGTGATGGCGCGTCGCACCGGGGGCGGTGATCGCCGCACGGCCGCGCAGACCCGAGCGCTGCTGCTGCGTGCCGGCGTGGAGCTGCTGCGCGAACGGGCGGGCCAGGACGGCGACCACGTGGTCGCCGCGACCCTGTCCCACGTCCGGTTCACCGAGGTGGCGCAGCAGGCCACCGAGATGGTCCGGGCACAGGCAGGCGACGCCGGTGCTGCCAAGGTGACCACCGGGGCGATCTACAACCTGTGGCCCAATCAGGTGGACTATCAGGTCGACCTCTTGCTGCACGTCGCGCAGCTGCAGTCCGTGCTCGTCCCCGGGGTGGACCAGAGCCTGAGCCGCTTCCGTGCCGCCCGGGACCGGGGTACGCCCGTGGATCAGGTGGTCGCGGACCTGGCCCGCGACGTGCACCGCCAATACGAACAGGACCCGTTGTTCCGAGTGGAACTCGGATTCCTGATCGGCGCCCACGACCACGGGTCCAGCAGGCACTCGCACACCGCCGGGACAGCTTCTTCGCCTCCGCCGACCAGGGATGGCAATCCCTCCTGGACACCTACGAGCTACACCTGCGCCCCCCGCACTCGCTCCGCGACCTGACGGCGGCCATCGCCGCCTGCCTGATCGGGTCCGCGGTCCTGTCCTTCGCCGACGCCCAGGCTCTGACGGGCACGCCGGACCTCGCCGCTGCGGCCGCGGTGAGCGTCTTCCGCGCCTTCACCCAGCAGACGGGTTGAGGCGTCCATCCGGGGTCGCCCTGGTCGGAGTACCCGCACCCGCGCCGGGCAGCGCGGTCCGGGCAGCGCGGTCCGGGCCGCCGCGGGTCAGGCCGCGCCGTTGGGCTGCGTGTCGATGGTTTCGCGCGTGACCGGCCGGCCGCAGTGGTGGCACACCAGGTCGACCTGGACGGGCTCGCCGCAGGAGTGCCGGCGAATCAGGGCAGGGCGATCCACCACCCATCTGTCGCCCCATGCGTCGCCGAGCACGACCCGCACCGAGCACGACGCGGCGGCAGATCACCGACGCCACGCACGGACCACCGCCGGGCGTGCCCTCATGGGGCCTGGCCGCCGCCGCACGGACAGGACAGCTCACCAGCCCGAACACGACGTTCGACCTCGACGACATCGCTACCTACCACCACGGGCGCCTCCAAGCACCAAGCACCGGCCCTCCCGTCCGGCCAAGGAATGGGGAGGGCCGTTGTGCTTTGCAGAACCGCCCGTCGTCAGGCGGGGTGCCGTTCAACACCAGATCCGGGACGTCGGCGGCGGAGCCGTAGCCGTGCTCCGGGTCCACCTGCGGGGCCCCGTCGATCAGGTCGAGCCGGTCGCCGGGCGTCACGGCACGGTCACCTCTCAGGCACGGTCACCTCTCAGGCACGGTCACCGCCGCAGGAAGGACAGCAGCCCCCGGCTGCGCGCGGGGGCGGGAGTGGGGGCGAGGGGTGGCGCGCCGAGCCGGGCCCGGATCCAGTCGCCCTGTGATGTCGTGCCGTTGCGGCGGTCGAAACGGGCCGCGAGGTCGAGGGCGACCCCGCGCAGTTCTCCGTGCAGCTCCGCGATGGTGACAGGAGTGTCCACGTTCCCCGCCCGCACCCGCTCCGCCCCGCGCCCCTCCTCGAGGAGCCGCCGGGTGAACAGGGAACCGCCTACCGCGAACTCCAGCTTCCCGTTGGGGCGGCCCAGTCTCCGGAACAGCCTCAGCCTGTCCGAGATGACCTCGAGTCCGGCCCGGAACTCCCCCAGGTGCGCGCAGTACTCCAGGTGCATGCCCCAGTAGTCGAGCCGGTAGGCGGCCTCGTCCATCGTCGTACTGCTCTCCCGCCAAGCTCTCTTCGCCTCGGCCAGGTGCCCACGCCGTGCCAGGGGAAGAAGCATCAGCGACTGGATCGGCGCCACCGGAGCGGAGAAGGTGAGGCGGCCCTGGAGCGCCGGTAGGGCGACGGTCACCGCCTGATCCAGAGAAGCGTCGTCACCGCGCCGGACCAGCCGCTCGACGAGCGCCTCGAAGTCCCAGATCGACTGCGGATCGGGACCACCGGTCCCCATCCACAGCTGGAAGTACCGCTCCTCGGTGGGCCAGTCCCGGGCGAGCTGCGCCACCCAGCGCCGGGCCCGGTAGACGTCGCGCAGACCGTGCCCGGCCGCCCGGATCCGCCGCTCCATGTCCTCGAACGCCCCGTAGAGCTGGGCGAGGGTGATCTCGGGAAACTCGGCCATGGACTCGGCGATGTCGGGATACCAGGCACGCACCTCCTGGTCCTCCTCCGGACCGAACTCCCCGGGCCACTGGTCGTACTCGCTCAGGCACCGGGAGAACAGCGGGAACGCCCGGTCCCAACGACCGACACCCGAGTGCAGACTGGCGAGGGTCCGGCGCCCGGTGAACGCGAGCCGGAAATGGCCCCCCGCGTCCGCGAGCCGGACGGCGTCCTCCAACATGGCGACCCCGAAGATCTTGGTTGTCCCGGCCGTGACGAAGTGCGGCGTCGAACATGAGCCGCACCTGTGCCTCGTTGTCGGTCATGGTGTTCCGTCCGTGAGCAGGGCCCTGTCGAGCAGTCCGACGAAGGCCTGGTTGAGCAGGGCGCTGTCCTCGGCGCCGAGCGGATGGTGGCCCCACAGGACGGCCTGGCCGTACAGCGCCTGGACACCCAGGGCCGCCAGTCCCGGGTCGGTGGTCGTGGTCACCCGGGTGACAGCGGGGTTGCGCAGGTTCAGGACGAGCTGCGGACGCGTCGACGGCGGCTCCCCGCCGACAGCATCGAGCACCCCCGCCCACAGGGGGCTGGCCGCCTCACGGGCCTCGCGCAGCTCCGCGGCAGCGACGGCGGCCCGTCCCACCAGGTACACCGCGGCCATGCCCGCAGGGTCGAAGGCCCGCAGCAGCACCGCGCAGCCCATCGGCCGCAGCACGTCCTCCGCCAGCCGCAGGAACGGGGCGAGCCGCGCCAGGGCCACCGGGTCGGGCGTCTCGAACCGGGTGGTCAGGTCGGCCGGGTCGAGCGGCTTGACCCGCACCGCGGGGTCCAGCTCCACAAGCCGCTTCATGATCTCGATGTCGTAGGTGTAGCCACCGTTGACCAGGCCGATGCCCTGGGCGCCGGCCACTGCGGCCAGCTCGCGGAACTCCTCGGCGGTGGAGGTGTACGTGACCACCGGGTACCGACGCCGGAACTCCGCCAGCGGCAGCGGACCGACGTTCGTCTCCATCGGCCACCAGCGGTCGACGACTCGCACCATCTCCCGGTCGTGCACCGCCAGAGCCTTCACCCCGAGGTGGTGGATGCGCAGGAACTGCTGAAGCCGCTGCGGGGAGGTGGCCGACAGGTGCACCAGCCAGGTCTTCACCTGGTCACCGAGGGCCCGACGGGTGCGGGCCAGCAGGTCGTCCTCGTAGAGCCCTTCACGAGAGGCCGTCGGCCGCAGCTCACCGGCGTCGACCACGCACCGGACGAAGAACGCCCACTCCGGCAGCAGGGACTCCACGTCGTCGCCCAGCAGCATCCGCCGCAGGTAGACGCGCTGGCCGCCGCGGGAGGCCGGGCTGGCCGGTGTGGGGAGGACGAATGCGACTCCGGTCAGGTCGGCCTCGGGCACGCCCAGGTCGATGATGTCCAGGGGGGCGAAGCCGAAGGTTTGTTCCGCGTAGGCGGTGAGGGCCCGGCGGCGCGCATCGGGGGAGGCGTGACGGACCTTCCACGGGGGCTCCCCCCAGGTGACCCGACGGCCGGCGACACGCAGATCGACCGGCAACAGGCCACCGAACCGGGTCGCGAGCTCGGTCACCGTACCCGTCGACAGCCAGTGCTCCATCTCCCGCCGCGGCACCAGCGCCACGGTGGTCCCCGGCTCGGTGCGCTGCTGCGGCGCGACCGACACCGTGTACCGCCCGTCGGCGTACCCGGTCCACACCAGGGTGTCGCCGCCGCGCACCGAGCGCGTGATGACCTGCACCTCGTCGGCCACAAGGAAGCACGACAGCAACCCGACCCCGAACTGACCGAGGAAGTCCCGCCGCCCGAACCCGAGGTCGTCACGTTTCGAGCTGCGCCCGATGGTCGCCAGCAGCTCGTGCACCTCGGGCTCGGTCAACCCGATCCCCGAGTCACTGATCCGCAGGGCGCCGCCCGGATCGGTGTCCGCCGGCTCGATGGCCACGACTGCGGGGCAGCCCGGGTCGACCGCCCTGCGCGCGGTGATCGCGTCCACGGCGTTCTGCAGGAGTTCGCGCAGGTAGACCCGCGGGCTGGAGTACAGGTGGTGACTGAACAGGTCGACCACACCCCGCAGGTCGACCTGGAAGGTTCGTTCCATGCCCCCTCCTGAACACCCCCCGGCGGCGCCGACATCGTGATCCGACACGTGATCACGAGTGCGCTCGCGCACAGTAACGCATCGGCCGGACGTGCGGCCGCAGCCATCGGGCGGCCCCCGGACGCCGATCACCGGCACCTCGCGGCGATGTTCACCGCGATCGACCGCGATCGCGACGCCATGCCCCACTTCGAGGACTGGCACACCCCAGACCACGATCCGGTCGTCGGCACTGAGCCAACGGAACACGCCGGCCCGCGCCTGACCAGCCCGCTCGCCGACGTGCTCCCCCGCCCCGGTGACGACGCCGACCGCGCCCAGTGGATCGCCACCTCCGCGGCCGTGGTCGACGCTCGAATCCACGCGATCGTGTCCGGGAAACACCGCCGCGCCTACGCCCGCGCCGCGTTTCTGGCCTTCGCCCACGCCGAAACCCTCGCAGCCATCGGACGCCCTGCCGACGCCCACACCTACCTCGCCGAGGTCCGCGCCAGGTTCCCCCGCCACGTCGCCTTCCGCGGAGAACTTCGACGCAGCCGCTCGCACCTCCACCCTCACCACCCGATCCACGCCCCGACGCTGAGCCGCCGCCCGCAACCACCTGCACGCCGACGCCGTTAGGGTCAGTGGCCGTGAAGACGACGCGGCTGCGGGTCACCCTGCGCGAGGTGGATCCTCTGGCGATGCGGGTGCTCGACGTCCCCTCCGCGGTGACGTTGCCGGAACTGCACGACCTGTTGCAGGTCGGGATCGGCTGGACCGACAGCCACCTGCATCAGTTCGACACCGGCCAGGCCCGCTACGGCGTGCCCGACCCCGACTTCGCCGACCTCGACACGGACCTGCACGACGAACGAACCGCCACCCTGCGGGACCTGCCAGCTCGGTTCACCTACCAGTACGACTTCGGTGACAGCTGGGACCACGACATCGAGGTCCTCGGCGTCGGCGGACCCGAACCCGGCTGCGTGGACGGCGAGGGCGCCTGCCCGCCCGAGGACTGCGGCGGGGTGCCCGGGTACGACGAGTTCCGGACGGCGATCGTCGACCCCACCCACCCCGAACACGACCACCTGCGCGCGTGGGCCGGCCCCTGGACCGACACCTTCGACCGCCAGACCACCGACGCCCTGGTCCGAGCGACCGTCGGGCAGGTCCCCGCCAGCGTCCGGCTCCTGCTCGACCTGCTCGCCGGCGGCGTCAGGCTCACCCCCGGCGGACGACTGCCCCGCACGCTGGTCCGCGCCGTCCAGGCCGAACGGCCCCACTGGTGCTTCCTCGACCGACCCGCATCCATCGAAGAGGACCTACCCCCACTCGCCACCCTGCACGACCTGCTCCGCACCGCCGGCCTCGCCCGACTCGCCCGCGGTGTGCTCTCCCCCACCAAGGCCGCCGGCGACGACCTGCAGACCATCCGAAGACTCCGCAACGCCCTGGAACCCGACAGCTTCCACGACGTCCTCATCGGCGTCACCAGCGCCTACGTAGCCGCCCACGGCCCGACCACCACCGACCAGCTCGCCGAGTTCGTCCTGCCCTGGCTTGACCGGTGGGCCATCAACGGTCACCCCGTCACGGCGACGGATCTCCGCAGCGAACTCCACCGCGCAGCCCGCACGCTGCAGGCCCTCGACCTCGCCGAACCCGACCACAACTTCCGAACCGACACCTGGCACCCCGGCCCGTCCGCAACCACCCTGCTGCCCCGAGCCACCGCCCTGGCCCACTACTTCCGCCAGCACCCCAACCACGAACTCTGACCACCGCTGCGGCGGGCACGGCACTTACGCAAGTCGGAGGCGACGTGTCCCACGAACATGTCCACGGCCCAGGTGGGCGAACTCACCCAGCTGGTCGGCGAGCTCACGGTCCTGGCGCACGACGAGCCCGAGGCCTCCCACGAGCCCCTCCGCTGGGACCGGATCATCGACAACGCCGTCCGACGGATCACCCACCGCGCCGGTGACCGGCGGCTCGACGTCGACCTCGAGCCCTGGGAGACCACCGGCGATGCGATCGCCCTGGAGCGGGCGGTCGTCAACGTGCTGGACAACGCCGCCAAGTTCTCCCCGCCGGGATCGACCGTCGACGTCCACCTGCCCGGCACCCGCCCGCGCCACCCCAGCGGACAGGACCGCCCATCCGGACCCCAGACCGAGGCTTGAGCGACCACGCGACTCCGGCGCCTCGCTCCCGCACCCGTCCCAGCACGGAGAGCGCGCACTGCACAGCGGACTGTGGGGCGAAGGGCCAGGGGGGCCGGCAGGTCCGCGGGATGGGCGGCGACGGAGATGCCGTCCTTCTCGCGGAAGGCGCGCAGCTTCGCCGCGCACAGGTCTTCCTCGTCCAGGCACCAGCCGGGTGCCGAGTGGGCCAGGCGATGGAAGGTCACCGCTAGACGATGATCGAGAGCTCGAAGGCAGTCCTGATCGGGTTGCCACAAGGCTTCTGTGCGTCACGGGCAATTCCGATATAGAGGACGTGCGGACGGGTCGTGGGCGGCTTGGCGGGTGGCTGCTGCGCGCCCGGCGGGCGGTATGGGTAGATTTCACAGATCGTGCCGTCGTGCGTGCCGTTCGGACGAGGGTGGTGTTCTGGGCGGCGATCGGAGCCGCCGCGACCGAGGCGCTGTTTCTGGTGTCGCCGTGGGCCTCGTCCCCGCACCGCGGTCTGATGCTGGGTGTGACTGCCGGGATCGCCGGCCTCGGCGTCTGGCCGGCCTGGCGGGGGCCTCGGGTCGGTGACACCGAGTACCACCTCTACGTGATGGCCGGTCTACCGGTCGCCGCCGTGATCATCTGGGTGCAGATCGGGCCGGGGCGCACCGCGGTCACGGCACTTGGCCTGCTCGCCTGTACCACCCTCGGCGCGCTGTTCAGTGGCCGCACCGGTCACGTGGTGGCGCAGATCGTCACCGCCGAGATCGTGCTCTGGGTCGTCAGCTGGGGAGTGTCTTCCGGGCCGGCGGGACTCTTCGAGTCGCTATGCGCCGGGTTCGTCTTGCTGGTCGTCACCGCCCTGATCCGGCTGTTGCACGACATGACGGTCGAGCTGTTGCGGATCTCCCAGATCAACGAGATCACCGACCCGCTGACCGGGCTGCTGAACAGGCGTGGCCTGGAGCGCCTGGGTATGCCGCTGTGGGCGAACCTAGCCCGGACCGGACAGTCCGCCGCTGTGCTGGTGATCGACGTCGACCATTTCAAGAAGATCAACGATGCCGGCGGGCATGCGGCCGGGGACGAACTGCTCCGCCGGCTCGGCGATCTGCTGCTCGAGGCCCTGCGGGCCGGAGACATCGCCGCGCGCCTGGGCGGGGAGGAGTTCGTCGTCCTTGGCGCCACCGAGCCCGGCGGAGCCGCCGACCTGGGCGAGCGGGTCCGCCGCACCGTGGAGGACCGGCTGCCCCCGGTGACGGTGAGCATCGGAACTCACGAAGTCCGCCCGGCGGCATCAGACACCACGACCACACTGTGGGGCGCGCTAGACGCCGGGGACTGCGCGCTCTACGCCGCGAAGATCGGCGGCCGCAACCGCGTCGTCAGCTCCGCGCGCGCCACGGCATCCTGACCAGCCAGGACGCATGCAATTGCTCGGCGACCTACCGGGGGTCTGCGAAGCCACCCCCTGCACGCCGCACGGGGCCTCAAACAGAAGCCCGGCCCGGCTCGCGACCAGGTGACCGCGAGCCGAGCCGACAGTGAAGAAGTCCGTCGCCAGCATCCCGGCCACCCGGGCGTGCAGGAATGCCACCCAGGTCGGGCCCTTCCGCGAACGCCGCGGAGCGGGACCACGTCCATGGCGGCGCAGGTTCGTGCGCTCCGACGTCGCCGAGATGCTGACGCCGAGCTTGCGGGTCTCCCCCCATGATCCGCAGGTATCCGGCCGCCCACGCGCGCGACCATCACGACGTCGAGGGCGAAGCAGCCTGAGGGCACACTGCCGCCCCTGCGATGGGGGGTGAGCCCCAGAGGGACGGCAGTGGCCCCGGCTGGTCCGCGTCCCGGCCCTGCGCGGTACATCGAACTCTCCTACAATTCCCGCAGGCTTCATTCCTCACGCGGGTACCGAACCCGGCAAGAAGTGCTGGACGAGTACTACCAGAGCCCAATGGCCGCCTGAAATCCCCAATACCCAGGTGTCCGGAAACAATGGGGCAGCTCACTCGCCCCCGCTCGTTCAGGCCGGGATGACGCTCCGGTAGACTGTAACGACAGCGCGCCCTGGATCAGACGCCAATCAATCGGGCCCCACGCTTGCCTGCGGACATCCCTCCGCCATGGGACGTGGTGCGGGAAAGGATGATGGCATGCGGGTGTTCCTGGCGGAGGATCACGTTCTCCTGCGCGGCGGAATCGAACAGACACTCGTGGCGCACGGAGCCTCGATCGCGGGTTCGGCGACGAAGGCGACCGGTCTGGAGGATGCGATTCTGGATTCGGGGGCCGATCTCGCGTTACTGGACATCCGCATGCCCCCGACTTTCACGGACGAAGGCATCCGGGCGGGAGTGGAGCTGCGCAGACGATCGCCGGGATTTCCGGTGGTCATTCTGTCGCAGTACGTCGAGCAACTCTATTTCGATGAAATCCTCGCGGACGGCGGCAGCAGTGCGGGTTACCTGCTCAAGGATCGGGTCTTCGACGGAGGGCATTTCGTCGACGCGTTACGCGCCGTCGCGTCCGGTGAAACCGTCATCGACCCCGAAGTCGTGGCCCGACTGGAGGAGCGCCGTCCCACGAGTGGCCCTCTTGCCGCGCTGACCCCCCGCGAGTACGAGACCCTCGGGCACATGGCGACCGGCGCTTCGAACACGGAGATCGCCGCGCACATGTTCGTCACCGAGAAGGCAGTTGCCCGACACATCAATGGCATCTTCGCAAAGTTCGGCCTCTGCGAAGGCGCCGGAAACTCCCGACGGGTCCGCGCCGTCCTGACCTACTTGCGCCGATGACCGTGCACGGTGTCGGCCGCGCCGCGTCACCCGGGACGTCGGGGAGCGAGCGAACGCCCTGGGAAGCCTTAGATATGGGGCACGTCACAGCTCGCAGGGTCACAGCTCGCAGGCTCCCGCTTCGGCAGAGCGCAACCTGCGCTGGGCCGACACTGCGCACCCAGGTCGGGACGAGAGTGGTGCTGACACTATGGGCGCCGAGCATCGGCCGAGACACGCTTGAGCCATGAACCTGCCGGTCGTACAGCCTTCCGCGTCCGCGCACAGGCCTCCATCGGAGTTACCGCGCGCGCCGCGCGCCTGGACGCGGTCTGCTCAGTTCTTCGCCGAGGCATTCCTGGAGCTGTTCGGACTGGTGTGGCTGCTCTTCGCCTTCCTCCTGGTCTTCATCGGCGTCGGTATCTGGTTCCTGCCCAGCGCCCTCGAATTCGCCAGCGTGAACGCTGATCGCTCCCGTGCCTTCGCCCGGCGGCTCACGAACGTCACCATCGACGCGCACCGACGTCCGACGAGCGGAGCGCCCGGACTCGGGCAGGCGCGCCACACGTGGCAGCACGTGCAGGATCCCGTCGTCCAGCGAGACCTGTTGTGGCACCTGCTCAATCCCCTCGTGGGCCTGCCACTGAACATTCTGTCCCTGGGCCTGGTGCTCGACGGGATCTGGGAGCTCGCCGCGATGCCGTTCGAGGCATTCTTTCCACACTTCCGGCCGGCGACCTGGTACACGATCGGCGACGCGCTGGGAATGCCACTTGCCGGCGCGATGGGGGCGGCAGTCGCCCTCATCGCCGTGCAGATCCTCCTCGGCATCGTCCTGGCACGCCCGCTCCTGCACGCTCAGGGCGCCTGGGCGCGTCTCGTGCTGCATGTCGAGGACACCGGGCAGTGGCGCCGCCGGGCGGAGCAACTCCAGGCAACCCGGGCCGATGCCCTGGACCTGCAGCAGGGTGAGCTGCAACGGATCGAGCGCGATCTTCACGACGGCGCGCAAATGCGCCTCGTCTCCACGGGGCTCACCATCGCCGAGGCCGCGCGGCTCGTGCGGGACGATCCCGACCGGGCGCTCGAACTGCTCGCTCAGGCCAAGGACGAGTCCGCGGCAGGATTGGCCGAGCTACGCCGGCTGGTGCGGGGTATCCGACCTCCCGTGCTCGCCGATCGCGGGCTCGTCGACGCGATCCGCGCCCTGGCCAAGGACACCGTTGTACCCACCGTCGTCACCTCGACCCTCGGCCGCCGGCTTGCCGCTCCCCTGGAGACGGCGCTCTACTTTGCGACCGCGGAGATCCTGACCAACGCCGTCAAGCATGCACGGGCCGCCGACATCCGGATCGCCATCACGGAGAACAACGACAGCGTGACGCTGATGATCAGCGACGACGGTCGAGGTGGAGCGCACGTGAACCAAGCCCACGGCGGCCTGGCCGGCGTTCGGCGCCGCCTGCATACCTTCGATGCCACTCTGGAGCTGTCCAGCGCCGAGGGTGGACCGACCGTCGCGACCATCACCACGCCGAAAGTCCTCCGGACGACGGCGTCCGACGAAACGTCGGCGTCGTGACCCGCATCCGGGTCGACCTCCTCACGACGACGCCCGCACCGAGCCGGCCTGAGCTCCCGGCGAATCAGGAGTTTCAGCCGCGACATCCGCATCATCAACGAGCACACCGGCGAACTCCTGCGCGACCTCGCCCTCGACCCCGACAAGGACTACCAACCCACCGGCCAACCACCCGGCCCCAAACGCACAAGGCCCGAACCCTGACGTGGGTTCGGACCTATGCGTATGTCTTGCGATATCACAAGCGTCGGGACGGCGAGATTCGAACTCGCGACCCCTTGACCCCCAGTCAAGTGCGCTACCAAGCTGCGCCACGTCCCGGTCGTGCGGATCCGTGCCCCGTGGGGCCGGTCCAGCGTCAAGGATGCTACCGCACGAGCTGGGCACCCCCGCCACATGGTTGTGCGCGCCGACGGGCGCCACCCCGCGCCGGGGTCGCTCAGGAACGCCGCTTCTCCCGAGGCCGGACCGACACCTCGATCGGCGTCCCCTCGAACCCGAACTTCTCCCGCAGGCGGCGCTCCACGAACCGCCGGTACCCGGCCTCGATGAAGCCGGTCGTGAACAGGACGAACCGCGGCGGGCGGGTCGATACCTGCGTGCCGAACAGGATCCGCGGCTGCTTCCCGCCGCGCAGCGGGTGCGGGTGGGCTGCCACGAGCTCGGCGAGCGCTGCGTTGAGCCGAGCCGTCGGCACCCGGGTCTCCCACGAGGACAGCGAGGTCTCCAGCGCCGCCGAGAGCTTGCCGACGTGCCACCGGGTGCGGGCCGACACGTTGACCCGCGGCGCCCACTGCACCTGCACCAGGTCGACCTCGAACTCCCGTTCCAGGTAGCGCCGGCGCTCTTCGTCGACGAGGTCCCACTTGTTGTACGCGAGCACCACGGCCCGGCCGGCGTCCACCGCCATCTGCACGACGCGGGTGTCCTGCTCGGTCAGCGGCTCGCCCGCATCGAGCAGGATGACGGCCACCTCCGCCTTCTCCAGCGCGGCCTGGGTACGCAGCGAGGCGTAGAAGTCCGCCCCCTGCGCATGGTGCACCCGGCGCCGGATCCCGGCCGTGTCGACGAAGCGCCAGTCCTTGCCGCCCAGGCTGACGACTTCGTCCACCGGATCGCGCGTGGTTCCGGCGACGTCGTCGACGACGACCCGGTCGCTGCCGGCAAGAGCGTTGAGCAGGCTCGACTTGCCCACGTTCGGGCGCCCGACGAGGGCGACGCGGCGCAGCCCGTCACCCACCGCGCCGCCGACGGCGGAGACCTCCGGCAGCACCGCAAGGCAGGCGTCGAGCAGGTCGCCGCTGCCGCGCCCGTGCAGCCCCGACACCGGGTGTGGCTCGCCGAGGCCAAGCCCCCATAGCGACGCGGCGTCGGCCTCCCCGCGGGTGTCGTCGACCTTGTTCGCGGCCAGCACGATGGGCTTGCCCGAGCGGCGCAGCAGCTTCACCACGGCTTCATCGGTGTCGGTCGCCCCCACCGTCGCGTCCACCACGAACAGCACCGCGTCGGCCAGTTCGACGGCGATCTCCGCCTGTTCGGCGACCCGGGCGGCGATCCCGCGGAGGTCACGCTCCCACCCTCCGGTGTCGACGACGACGAAGTCCCGCCCCGCCCATTCGGTCACGTAGGTCACCCGGTCGCGGGTCACCCCCGGGGTGTCCTCGACCACGGCCTCCCGCCTGCCGAGGATCCGGTTCACCAGGGTCGACTTGCCGACGTTGGGCCGGCCGACGACGGCCAGCACGGGCAGCGGACCCGCGGGCCCCTCGGCCCCGCCGTCCTGTTCGCCCGACTCCAGCAACGCCAGGTCCTGCTCGGACAGGGCGTACGCCTCCAGGCCCGCGCGCAGCGCGCCGGCCAGGTCGGGCGGATCGGGCACGACCGGCGGGATGCCGGCCTGCGCTGCGGTCCCGGCGTCCGGGCTCTCGGTCACAGGTGCTCCCCTCGGGCTATCTGCTCCGGCGTCCAGCCGAGGTCCGTCGGCAGGATCTGACCGGTCAGGCGAAGCGCCTCGTTCACGTGTGCAGCCATCGTCTCCTGCACGACCGCGCCGGCCTCGGCCAGGGCCACCCGGCCCGTTGCGGCCGCAGCGGCCGTGAGCGCGACCGGGGCGCCGAAGACGATGTCGAGCCGGCGCCGCACCCGCGGCAGGTGCGCGGTGGACTCCCCGGTGCGGCGGGTGCCGAGGCAGGCGACCGGCACCACCGGAGCCCCCGATCGCAGCGCCAGCCAGGCGACACCCTGCCGCACCGCGCCGACGTCACCACGACCACGGGTGCCCTCCGGGAACACCCCGACCGCGCCGCCGCCGGCAAGCACCTCCAGCGCCCGTCGCAACGCCACCCGGTCACCGTGCCCGCGGTCCACGGGGATCTGCCCGGTGGCGCGCAGCACGACCCCGATCGGGCCGGTGAACATCTCCTGCTTGACCAGGCACTGCGGCCACCGTGGCGCCAGCCCCACCAGCATCGGCCCGTCGAGGAGGCCGAGGTGGTTGCTGGCCAGCAACACCGGGCCGTAGGCCGGGACCAGGTCCGCGCCGTGGACGCGCACCTGCCACAGTCCGCGGAACAACAGCCGGCCGGCGAGCGGCACCCAGCCCGGGCGGGTGCGGACTGCCGGTGTCGGGCGGTGTTCCCGGTCCCCCGTCGTGGCAGGGACCGGGCGGTTCACCGTGGTGCCCGGCAGGCGTCGTCCGCGAGCTCGCTCCGGGCGACGTCCAGCGTCGTTGCCGCGCCGACAGGGGCCAGCGCCACCGCATCGAGCCGGCCCTGCCGGGCTACGGCGTCCAGCACCGCCTGCACGGTGTCGTCGAAGCTGAGCCCCGAGGAGTCCAGCGCCAGCACCCCGTCGGCCGCGGTGTGGAAGGTCGACACGGTGGAATCGTCGGCGTCCCGGCGCAGCACCTGGTCGCGGGTGGCCTCCAGCGCCGCGCCGTCGGCGCTGCCGTGCACCTCCAGCGCCCGGCGGGCCAGCCGCTGCCGCTCGCTGGCGGTGAGCAGCAGCCGCACGTCGGCGTCTGGGGCCACCACGGTGGTGATGTCGCGGCCCTCGGCCACGCAACCCCGCCGCGGCCCGCTCACCGCGGCCTCGATGAGGGCCCGCTGCATCGCCCGGAGAATGGCCCTGACCTGCAGGTTCGTCGCGACGGCGCTGACCGACTCCGAAATCGTGGTGACCCGGATCTCGACGCTGACGTCGCGACCGTCGACCAGCACCCGGGGCGCCTGCGGGTCGGTGACCATCACCAGCCGCAGCCTGCGGGCGTGCTCGGCGACGGCATCCGCGTCCCTCAGGTCGATCCCGGCGTCCAGGCACGACCAGCACACGGCCCGGTACATCGCTCCGGTGTCGAGGTACTCCAGGTCGAGCCGGCGTGCCACCTCGCGGGACACGCTGGACTTGCCCGAACCGGACGGTCCGTCGACGGCGATGACTAGGGGGCGCATGAACGGATCCGGGACGTCGTCCTGGGCGAGCACCGGGAACCTCCGGCTGGAGTCGGGGGACACTTCCCAGCCTATCGGCTGCGGGACGGTTTCCCAGCCCCGCGGCCCCGAACCACCCGAACCGCCCCAACCGCCCCGGGCGCGGCCGGCGACACGGGCCCGGCCGGCGACACGGGCCCGGCCTCAGGCCACCACATGCCACCCCGCCGCCCCGAGCGCCTCCTCCAGCGCCCCCGCGGACGCCGGCAGCACCGACAGCTCCACCAGGCCCACCGCCCGGCCGGGCGCGTGCTCGAGCGTGAGTTCCTCGACGTTCACCCCGGCCGAGCCGATGTCGGCGAACAGCCGCCCGAGCGATCCGGGCCGGTCCGGCACCAGCACCGTGACCACCGTGTACCGGGTCGGCACCCCGCCGTGCTTACCGGGGATCCGTTCCCGCCCGGACCGCCCGTCGGCGATCAGCCGGGCCAGCGTTCCCCGGGCCCCGGTCGCCGGAGCCAGCGGGCGCTCCTGGCCGAGCGACTCCAGGGCGGTGAGCAGGCCGTCGAGGTCACCGCGCAACTCGCGCAGCACCGCGAGCACCGGATCCGCGTTGGCGCCGAGGATCTGCGCCCACAGCATCGGGTCGCTGGCGGCGATCCGGGTGACGTCCCGCAAGCCGGGACCGGCCAGCGCCAGCGCCCCGTCCGGCGCCTGCCGCAGCCGGGAAGCCACCAGACTCGCGGCCAGTTGCGGCAGGTGCGAGACCAGCGCGACGGCCTCGTCGTGCTCGGCGGCGGTCATCGTCACCGGCACGGCACCGAGCGCGAGGGCCAGCCGCCGCACCACCTCAACCCGCGCCGGCTCGCTCGCCGCCGCCGGGCAGACCGCCCACGGCCGGCCAAGGAACAGGTCACCCCGCGCCGCCACCGGACCGGAACGCTCCCGGCCCGCCATCGGGTGCCCGCCGACGTAGCGGGCCAGCTCTGCTCCCCGGGCGGCCAACTCGGCCGCGATCCCCGACTTCACGCTCGCGACATCGGTCACTGTGGCCCTCGGGTAGGCCTCCAACTGCGCGAGCACGACCGCGGCGGTGACGTCGGGCGGGGCCGCCACGACGACCAGATCGGGGTCGGCCGCGCCGGCCTGCCCCAGGGTCGGCCCGACGGCGGGCGCGGCGGGGATCCCGGCGCCGAGGTCGCGGGCGAGCGCCAGCGCCGTCGGAGACGGGTCCTCCAGCAGCGCCCGGATCCCGCTGCCGGCCAGGCCCAGCCCCACGCTGGTGCCGAGCAGGCCCGTGCCGACGACGCGGACGGTCCCCAGCGCGGCCGCGGCGGACGGGTCGACAGACACGGCGCGCTCAGCCCTCCGGGGCGCCGGCGGCGCCGGGTGCCGGGGCGGAGGCGGAGGCGGAGGCCGCCGCCGTCCCGGTGACGGCAGGGACGTCACGGCGCAGCACTTCGGTGCCGTTCAGGTACACGTTGCAGATGTCGGCACGCGAGCGCGTCGACTCCACATGGGCAAGCAGTCGCACCACCCCGGTCATGGAACCCTCGACCCACATCTCCTGGGCGCAGATCAGCGCGACGTCGTGCAGACCCAGCTGGCGCGCCGCCAGCGCCGGGGCCACCGAAGCGAGATCCCGCGTGGCGGTGAAGATGATGCTGATCACATCGTCGGCGACGAGCCCGTTGCGCTCCAGCACCTCGTGCACGAGCTCCCGGCCGGCAGCGAGCACCTCGTCCCTGCCGTCCACGATCTCGCCGTCTACCAGGACTCGCGTCGCCCCCCGGACCGCCCGGACCGCCACCGCACCTCCACACCGCGTGCCTGCGGGGCCGTCCCGCCGTTCACAACGGTAGTGCGCCGTCCCACGGGTCGGACGCCAGGTCCGCCATCCGGACGGATCTCCGTGCTGCGGCCCGGGCGGTCCGCCCGGCTCAGAGCCCCACCTGGGCCATCAGCGCACCCAGCTCGTCGCGGCCCAGCACCCGGGTCCGGCCGGTCCGCAGGTCACCGAGGCGGATCGAACCGATCTGGGTCCGCACCAGCTGGTGCACGGGGTGGCCACAGGCATCGAGCAGCCGCCGGACGACGTGCTTGCGCCCCTCGTGCAGGACCAGCTCCACCAGTGCCTTCCCGGGCTGGGCATCGACGACCTTGAAGGAGTCGACGGCGACGAGGCCGTCCTCGAGCTCGATCCCGGCCCGCAACCGCTTGCCGAGGTCACGGGCCAGCGGCCCGTCCACCTCCGCGAGGTAGGTCTTCAACACGCCGTAGCGGGGGTGTGCCAGCCGGTTGGCCAGCTCGCCGTCGTTGGTGAGCAGGATGAGCCCCTCGGTCTCGGCATCGAGCCGTCCGACATGGAACAGCCGCGCCTCGCGGTCGGCCACGTAGTCGCCGAGGCAGGGGCGCCCCTCCGGGTCGCTCATGGTGGACAGCACGCCGCGGGGCTTGTTCAGCGCCAGGTACACCAGCGAGGAGTCGAGCTGGACGCGCAGCCCGTCGACGTGCACCACGCTGCGCCGCGTGTCGATACGCACCCCGAGCTCGGTCACGAGCCGGCCGTCCACCTCGACCCGGCCTGCGGCGATCAGCTGCTCGCAGGCCCGGCGCGACCCGAGGCCCGCCTGGGCGAGCACCTTCTGCAGCCGGACGCCCGCCGGGTCGTGGACGTCCGCAGCCGGAGCCACCGGCCGCTCCACCGGCCGCTGCCGGCCCACGCCCGGCCTGCCCTGCGCCACCACCGGCTTCGCGCCGCGTGGCCGCTTCCCGGGCCGGGCCGACCGTCCTCTGCTTCCGTTGTCGGCGGGGCTCACGCCGCACCGCCGGAACCGAACTCATCGAGGGCGTCCATCTCGGGCAGGAACGGCGCCAGCGCCGGGAGCTGCTCGAGACTGGACAACCCGATCCGCTGCAGGAAGAAGGTGCTGGTCCGGTACAGCACCGCGCCGGACTCCGGGTCGGTGCCCGCCTCCTCGACGAGCCCGCGGTTGACCAGCGTCCGCATCACCGCGTCCACATTCACCCCGCGCACCCCACCCACCCGGGCCCGGCTCACCGGCTGCCGGTAGGCGACGATCGCCAGCGTCTCCAGCGCAGCCTGGGTCAGCTTCGCGGTCTGCCCGTCGAGCATGAACCGCTCGACCACGGGGGCGTAGGCCGCCCGGCTGTAGACCCGCCAGCCGCCGGCCACCCGGCGCAACTCGAACCCCCGCCCGGTCTCGTCATACTCGCTCGCCAGCTCGGCGAGCAGGGCGCGCACCCGGTCGAGGGTGAGCCCCAGCGCCGAGGCCAGTGCGATCTCCTCCACCGGCTCGTCGACCACCATGAGTACCGCCTCCAGCGCCCCGCGTGCTCCGGACGGGAAGGCGTCGAGGTCCAGGGCTCCCTGCCCGTCCGGGCCGTCACCCTGCTCGGGAGCAGCGGGCCCGGCAGCGGCAGGCCCGACCGCCGGATCCGGATCGCGCAGATCGACCACGGCGGTGCCCTCCCCCACGCTCTCGGGGTCACGCACGTCCACCACCACCGGCTCGGCGGCCCCAGGGGCTGCGGGCGCGCCCGGCTTCGGCGCGGCGTCCATCAGGTCAGTCGGCTCCGTCACGGTCCCTATCCTCCCCGACCGGGGGACCCGGCTCCGCCACGTCCCCCGTCGCAGCGGGCGGCTCGCCCTCGAACTCGTCCTCCACCGCGATGTCACCGTCGTCGCTGCCGGTCCAGCGGACCGTCAGCTCCCCCAGAGCGATGACCTGGTCGAAGGCCACCGCGCCCTCCCGGTACAGCTCGAGCAGGGCGAGGAAGCGGGCCACCACCACCTGGGTCGCGTCGGCGTCGGCGATCAGCACCCGGAAGCTCACCGAGCGGGTGCGGCGCAGCCGGTCCACGATCAGCGCCGCCTGCTCCCGCACGCTGACGGCGGGGGCGTGCAGGTGGTCCAGGCCCACCATCGGCGGCGGCTTGGGGACCATCGCCCGGGCCGCGATCGCCGCGAGCTGCTCGGGCGTGATGCCCAGCACCAGTTCCGGCAGCAGCTGGGCGAACCGGGGCTCGACCGGCGCCGCGCGGGCGGATCTGCGGGACTCCTCCGCCATCCGGGCGGCGAGGGTGGCGGCGACGTCCTTGAAGGCCCGGTACTGCAGCAGCCGGGCGAAGAGCAGGTCGCGGGCCTCCAGCAGAGCCAGATCCTCGTCGTCCTCGACCTCGGCGGCCGGCAGCAACCGGGCCGCCTTGAGATCCAACAGGGTGGCCGCGACCAGGAGGAACTCGCTCGCCTCGTCGAGGTCCCAGTCCGCGCCCTGGGCCCGGACCCAGGCCACGAACTCGTCGGTCACCCGCGACAGCGCGATCTCGGTGACGTCCAGCTTGTGCTTGGAGATCAGCCCGAGGAGCAGGTCGAACGGGCCCTCGAAGACATCGAGGTGAACCTCGAAGCCAGGGCCCCGCGCGGGCACGGCTTCACCGGAGGCGACCCTTTCGCCTCCCTCCACAGCTGCCGGGGTCACCTCAGGCGGCGTCGCCGCGCGCGATCAGCTCACGAGCCAGCAGCCGGTAGGCATAGGCGCCGGCGTGTGAGCTCGCGTACGTGGTGATCGGCTCCGCAGCCACCGACGCGTCGGGGAACTTGACCGTCCGCCCGATCACGGTGTGGAAGACCCGGTCGCTGAACGCCTCGACCACCCGCGCCACCACTTCACGGCTGTGCAGCGTGCGCGGGTCGTACATGGTGGCCAGGATGCCGTCGATCTCCAGCCCAGGGTTGAGCCGGTCGCGGACCTTCTCGATCGTCTCCACCAGCAGGGCCACCCCGCGCAGTGCGAAGAACTCGCACTCCAGGGGGATCACCACGCCGTGCGCGGCGGTGAGCGCGTTGACCGTCAGCAGCCCGAGGGAGGGCTGGCAGTCGATGATGACCACGTCGTAGTCGTCAAGCACCGGGCGCAGCGCCCGGGACAGGATCTGCTCGCGGGCCACCTCGCTGACCAGCTGCACCTCCGCCGCGGACAGGTCGATGTTGGCGGGGAGCAGGTCGAGGTCGGCGATGCCCGTCGTGCGGATGGCATCGCGGATCGGGGTGCTGCGCTGCATGAGCACGTTGTAGATCGTCAGGTCGATCTCGTGCGGGTTGATCCCGAGCCCGACGGACAGCGCCCCCTGCGGGTCGAAGTCCACCAGCAGCACCTTGCGCCCGTATTCGGCCAGGGCGGCACCCAGGTTGATGACGGAGGTGGTCTTGCCGACCCCGCCCTTCTGGTTGCACATGGCGATGATCCGCGCGGGCCCGTGCGTGGTGAGCACGGGCGGCTCGGGGAACGGTGGCATCGGCCGGCCTGTCGGGCCCACCGCACCGGGGCGCAGGCCGTCGAACGCGTCACCGACGTCGACAGTGAGCTGCGCTGCCTCCTGCGTCTGGTTCGTCACGACCGGTCCAATCTGTGCGTACCCTCCCCCGAGCGGCGAGGCCGCCCTCGGGCCACCCGCACCGCAAGTGGGTGCTGGGACCATGCTCCCGCGTCGGCCCGCCGGACACGGCGAGGCTGGGCGGCGCGTCGCGACGTACTCAAGGAGCACACCTCGGCGCAGCTCCAGGCTACTCACAGTCCCAGGCGGGCGCCGAGGCCCACCATCTGCGGGTGCTCAGCCGCCCGGCCCCAGCGCCCGGGGGTGCGCGGCCGCGTACACCTCGCGCAGCGTGTCGGCCGTCACCTTCGTGTAGATCTGCGTCGTGGTCACCGACGCGTGCCCGAGCAGCTCCTGCACCACCCGGACGTCGGCGCCGCCCTCCAGCAGGTGGGTGGCGAACGAGTGCCGCAGCGTGTGCGGCGACACCTTGGGGGCGAGATCGGCCCGCTCCGCCGCCGCCCGCAGCACCGCCCAGGCGCTCTGCCGGGACAGCCGCCCGCCGCGGCTGTTGAGGAAAACCGCCGGCACTCCGCGACCGCGCACGGCCAGCCCCGGGCGGGCCCTGACCAGGTAGGCCTGCAGCGCCGTGACCGCGAAGCTTCCCACCGGCACGAGCCGCTCCTTGCGGCCCTTGCCGCGCAGCAGGACGAGCCCCCGGTCACCGTCGACGTCGTCCAGATCGAGCCCGACGGCCTCGCTGATCCGGGCGCCGCTGCCGTAGAGCACCTCCAGCAGCGCGCGGTCGCGCAGGCTGGCCGGAGTACCCACCGCCGAAGCCGCCTCGAGCAGCAACTCCACCTCGTGCACGCCGATCGCCTTCGGCAGCCGCCGCGGCGCCGGGGGCGGGCGGACCTCCCCGGCCGGATCGGCCGCGACCACGCCGTCGAGCACCAGGAAGCGGTGGAACCCTCTGACGGCCACCACCGTGCGCGCCGCCGAGCTGGCGGTCAGCGCCGCCCTGCCGTCCTGCCCCGTCCGGATGGCGGCGAGGAAGCCACTGACCTGCTCGGGACGCACCTGCTCGGGGCGGACCACCCGCTCGCCAGCCAGGAAGGCCGCGTACCGCTCCAGGTCACGCCGGTAGGCGGCCAGCGTGTTCGAGGACAGCCCGCGCTCCACGGCGAGATGCTCGAGATAGGTCAGCACCGCACGCCGCAGCGGTGAGGCCGGCGCGGCTCCGGACGCCGGCGCGCCGACTCCACCGGCCGCCTCGACACTCAGGGGCGCACCCCGGCTCCCGGGAGACCGGCCACCACCGCCACTGCGGTCATCGGCTGCCAGCCCCCTTCCGTCGACGGCCCGCGCCGCCCCGGGATCCTCCCGGCCCGGCGGCGGACGGCCCCGAGTCTAGGCGTTCCCCGGCTCCGCGATGCTGCCATGATCGGCGCGTCCGGGCGTCGCCGGATCGCCCCCACCCCCCGCCGCGCGGCGCGCCGCCGGAAGCTCGGGCCAGGGCTGGGACGCCGGGCGGAGGGTGGCCCAGCCGCCCAGCCGGCTGACCCACGCCGCGAGGATTCCGACGACCGCGCCCGGGTTGTGGACCCGCCCGGCCAGCACGGCGTCCCGGGCCTCGTCCAGCGGCACCCAGCGGGTCGGCATGCCCAACTCCTCGCCGGTGCGCCGGTGCCGCTCGGACTCGGGCACCGCGCTGATGTCCCGGGCCAGGTAGCAGCGCAGCGCCTCGTCCATCCCCCCGGGGGAGTTGAACCAGTCGACCAGCACGTCCCAGCGCCCGGCCCGCAGGTCCGTCTCCTCCGCCAACTCCCGCCGGGCCGCCTCCAGCGGAGGCTCACCGACGACGTCGAGCAGCCCGGCGGGCAGCTCCCACAGCTCCATCCGCACCGGGTGCCGGTACTGCCGGATCATCATCACCCGGTCGTGCGCGTCCAGGGCCAGCACGCAGACGGCACCGGGGTGGCGGACGTACTCGCGGCGCACCGTCCCCGCCTCGCCGAGCTCGACGGTGTCGCGGACGACGTCCCAGATCAGCCCGGCGTGCACCAGCTGCGACGCGGTCACCTCACGGACCGCCGCCACATCTGCCACATCTGCCGGGTCCGTTACATCCGCAGGGTCCGTTACATCCGCCGGGTCCGTTACATCCGCCGGGTCCGCCGGGGAGGGCGACGGGCCGGCCCCGCCGGAGCTCACCCGGCCGCCGCGGCGGTCTCGACGTCGAGCAGCCGCTCGCCCCGCTGCCGCTCCAGGGAGGCTCCGATCAGCCCGGCGAACAGCGGATGGGCGCGGTTGGGCCGCGACCGGAATTCCGGGTGCGCCTGGGTGGACACGTAGAACGGGTGCACCTCGCGGGGAAGTTCGACGAACTCGACCAGCGAGCGGTCCGGCGACTCCCCCGAGATCACCAGCCCCGCCGCCTCCAGCCGCTCCCGGTAGGAGTTGTTCACCTCATACCGGTGCCGGTGCCGCTCGGTGACCCGATCGGCCCCGTACGCCGCACGCACGATGGTCCCCTCGGCGAGCACCGCCGGGTAGGCGCCCAGCCGCATCGTCCCGCCGAGGTCGCCGACGCCCGACACGATCTCCTTCTGCTCCTGCATGGTGGCGATCACGGGGTGCTCGCATCCCGGGTCGAACTCGCTGCTGCTGGCGCCTTCGAGGCCGGCGACGGCGCGGGCGAACTCGATCACCATGCACTGCAGCCCGAGGCACAGGCCCAGCGCCGGGACACCCTGCTCCCGGGCCCAGCGCAGCGCACCGACCTTGCCCTCGATGCCACGCACCCCGAACCCGCCGGGAACGCAGATCGCGTCGACCCCGGCCAGCATCCGGCGGGCGCCCTCCGGCGACTCGCAGGTGTCCGAGGCCACCCAGCGGATGTCCACCCGGGCGTCCTTGCCGAACCCCCCGGCGCGCAGCGCCTCGGTGACCGACAGGTAGGCGTCCGGCAGGTCCACGTACTTGCCGACCAGCGCCACCTCCACGTGGTGGGCGGGCCGGTGCACGCGGCGCAGCAGCTCGTCCCAGGCGGTCCAGTCGACGTCCTTGAACGGCAGCCCGAGCTTGCGGATCACCTGGGCGTCCAGGCCCTCGCGGTGAATCACCTTCGGGATGTCGTAGATGCTCGGGGCGTCCACGGCGGCCACCACGGCGGCGACCTCGACGTCACACATCAGCGCGATCTTGCGCTTGACGCCGGCGGGGATGTCGCGGTCCGCGCGGCAGACGATGGCGTCCGGCTGGATGCCGATGCTGCGCAGCGCCGCCACCGAGTGCTGGGTCGGCTTGGTCTTCAGCTCGCCGCTGGGGGCCAGGTAGGGCACCAACGAGACATGGACGAAGAACACGCTGTCGCGGCCCACGTCCTGGCGCACCTGGCGGGCCGCCTCGAGGAACGGCAGCGACTCGATGTCGCCGACCGTGCCACCGATCTCGGTGATGATGACGTCGAGGGCGCGGTCTTCGGTGGCCTGCGCCCTCATCCGGGCCTTGATCTCGTTGGTGATGTGCGGGATCACCTGGACCGTGTCGCCGAGGTACTCCCCGCGCCGCTCCTTGGCGATCACGGTGGAGTACACCTGGCCGGTGGTGACGTTCGCGGAGCGGTCGAACTCGACATCGAGGAAGCGCTCGTAGTGCCCGATGTCGAGGTCGGTCTCGGCGCCGTCGTCGGTGACGAACACCTCTCCGTGCTGGAAGGGGTTCATCGTGCCGGGATCGACATTGATGTAGGGGTCGAGCTTCTGCATCGCGACGCGGAGACCGCGCCCACGCAGCAGGTGCCCGAGGCTGGAGGCGGTCAAGCCCTTCCCGAGAGAAGAGGCGACCCCCCCAGTGACGAAGATGTGCTTGGTCCGCGACTCGTTCGGCTGTGCCACGGGCTTTGAGCGTAACAGTGGTCGGAGCCGCTCACCCCCTCGGCTCACCGTCCGCCGCGAGTCACCTCGGCGTAAAGGGCGGTCACCTGGGCGAGCGCATCGCAGACCGTGGGCAGCCCGGCCCCCCGCAGGGCGGCGCGCTCACGCAGCCCGGCCCGCAGCCCGGCGTCCTCGAGCACGGCGGCGAGCGCGGCGGCCAGCGCGGCGGCGTCGCCGCCCGGCACCAGCAACGCCGCGTCCCCGCTGACCTCCCGAATACCGCCGACGTCCGTCGCCACCACCGCCGCCCCCAGCCGCAGCGCCTCCTGCACCACCAGCGGCTGCCCCTCCCAGACGCTGGGCACCACCACCACGTCGGCAGCGGCGAGCAGGTCGGCCACGTCCTGCCGGGGGCCGAGCAGGTCCACGCCGAGCCGCCGGGCCCGCACCTGAGCCTGGAGCGCGGCCAGCAACGGCCCCTCGCCGGCGATGACGGCCCGCACCGGTGCCGGTGCTCGCCGCCGCGCGAGCTGCTCCACCGCGTCGAGCAGCAGCGGCAGGCCCTTCTGCGGCGCCAGCCGCGCGACCGTCACCAGCAGCGCCGCGCCGTCCGGCACCCCCAGCTCCGCGCGCACGGCCCGCCGGTCGCGCACCGGCCGCGGCGGCGCGGGCGCCGGGACCAGGGCGCGCAGCACCCGCCGGGCGCCGCGCCCGGCCAGCTGCCGGCCCAGGTCACCGGAGACGACCAGCACCGCGGCGGCCCCGCCGGCCACCACGCGCTCCAGCAGCCACTGCGCCAGCGCCGTGCCGGCACCGCCGACCGGAGCGTTGTGCACGGTGACCACGACGGGCGGGCGGTGCCTGCGGGTGCGGGCGGCGAGCACCGCCAGCGCGCCCGCCCGCAGCCCGTGCGCGTGCACCACCGCGGGACCGGCCAGCAATCGGCGCAGCGCCAGTACCGCCGCGAGGTCCCGCAGCGGGCGCGGCCGGGCCGCGATGTCCACGGCGGCGAACCCCACCCCCGTCCCGACCAGGCCGAACCTGACCTCGCTTCCGGACGGCGCGGCGACCGTGGTCGGGGTGCCAGCGGCCAGCAGCCCCTCCGCCAGCGACGCCACGTGCCGCCCCACCCCGCCACCGCTGGTGGCGAACACGAGCAGCACCGGCGCCGGCGCGGGGCCCGGCCCCGCGGTCACGGCGCCCTCCGCTCGTCCGTGCCGGTGTCGCCCGCCCCCGGCCGCCCGGCATCCCCTACGGCCTGCCCTCCGCCCGCCCGCCGCCGCGCCCGGGCGAGCATCGCGCGCAGGTCACGCCGGTCGGTGACGGCAAGCACGGCGACGAACACGACAGCCGTGACGACGGCCACCGCGGCGCCGTCGCGCAGCGCCGGGACGATGGCGTGCAGCCGGCCCGTGCCCGCGGGCAGCCGCTGGGACAGCAGCCTCCCGGCGCCCGCCCCGGCGAGCGCAGCCAGCCCTCCCGAGACCAGGGCGCCCGGCACCCCGGACAGGCCCGCAGGCCCCGCCTGGCGGCGCACGGCGCGCAGCAGCAGGGCGCCGGCGAGCATCATACCGGTGCTGCTGCCCACCCCGAGCCCGATCACCGCTGCCTGTGCCCCCGTGCTGCCGAGCCCCACGAGCCCGAGAACCGCCAGCACGGACGCGATCACCGCCACCGTCCACCCCGCTGCCGCTGCGGCGGCGGCGGGGCGTCCGCTGCCCGCCGCGTACAGCACCCGGCTCAGCTGTGCCACCAGGCTCCACCCGACCAGGCCCGGCGCGAGCGCCGTGAGCCCGGCGCCGAGGGAGTCGAAGGCGGCGCCGCCCACGGCGTCCACGCCGAGGAACAGCGACTGCACCGCGGGGGCGGCCGCGACCAGCAGTGCCGCGCCGAGCAGGGACACCAGGGTCACCAACCGGGTGGTCGCAGCCGCTGTCGCGGCGAAGGCGCCCCGGTCGCCCTGCGACGCCTGCGCCGACAGCCGCGGGAAGGCCGCCGTGGCGAGCGGGACGGCGAGCACCGCGTACGGCAACAGGTACACCGCCTGGGCGAACTGGACCACGTTGATCACCCCTGGCCCGCCGACGCGCGAGGCCAGCGCCAGGGTTGCCACCACGGCCGCCTGTTGGGCGAGCAGCGCTCCGAGCCCGGCCGCAGCCAGCGAGCGCACCCGGGTGGCCGCTCCGGCCGGGAAGCGCAGCGTCGGCCGCAGCCGCACCCCGGCCCGCCACACCGGCCACAGCAGCGGCAGGCTGAGCGCCGCCACACCGAGTGTCGTCCCTGCCGACAGCACGAGTTCCGCGCCGCGGGCGGGCATCCATCCGGCGCGCTGCTGGCGCCCGTCGGCAAGGGCGGCGAACTGCAGGTAGGCGCCGACGACGACCAGGCTCGACAGCAGCGGCGCGGCCGCGGGCCAGCCGAACCGGCGCCGCGACTGCAGCACCCCCGCGAGCACGATCCCCACCCCGTAGAGGATCACCTGCGGAGCGAACACCACGAGCATCCGCGCCCCGAGCGCGGCCTCCCCCGCGCACTCGCCGCCGGCGCCGGGCCGCAGCAGCAGGTCCACCAGCGGGCGGGCGAGCAGCGCCAGCAGCAGCGCGAGCGGGGTGAGCACCAGCACGGCCCACCCCAGCAGCGCCGAGGCAACCTGGTCGGCGTCCTCGGCCCGGCCGCGGGCGAGCAGTCCGGCCAGCACCGGCACCACCGCGCCGGCCAGCGCCCCACCGGCCACCACCTCGAACAGCACGTTCGGCAGCTGGTTCGCCGTCCCGTAGGCGGTGCCGACGCAGCCGCCACCACCGACGGCTGCGGAGAAGGCGAAGACCCGGCCGAACCCGGCCAACCGGGCGGCCACGGTGATCGCGGCGATCAGCGCCGCCGAGCCGGCCACCCCGACGATCGCCCTGCTGCCGGCGCCGGCGACGCCGCCTGCGGGCTCGCGGACGGGGCCGGGCACGCTCACCGCGGCCGGCGCCCGAGCGCGTCGAGCTCGCGCAGGCCGGGCGTGGACGCGATCACCGCGGTGAAGCTCCAGCGCTCGCTGGCCAGAGTGAGGGCCGCCACTGCGGCCAGTACGGCCAGCCGGCCGCGGCGTCCCGCCGCTGCGACCACGGCCGTGCCGAGCAGCGCCCCGGCTGCGTTCGCACCGGTGTCTCCCAGCATCCCCCGCTCGGCAAGGTCCTCCGGCAACAGCGCTGCCGCCGCACCCGCGGCAGCGGCGGCGAGCGGGGCGGCCGGGCCGCGCGCCGTGGCCGGCGCAGCCAGCAGCACGACCTTGAGCGCCCGTCCGGGGCGCAGGTCGAGCAGGTTCACCAGGTTCGCGCAGCCGGCAACCAGGGCGCCCGCGGTGAGCACGTCCGCCGCGTGGGCACTGCGGGACCGCCCCGCCCTGGGGGGCGACGCCAGCGCGGCGGCCGCCAGGCCGGTGGCACCGATCCCGAGCACCTTCAACCCACCGGTGGTCAGCTCCCCGCGGGCCAGCGCCCCGAGGTGCCCGCGCAGGCCCTTGCTGGAGCCCTGCTCGGCGAGGTCGTCCACCGCGCCGAAGGCTCCGGCGCCGGCGGCGGCGAGCACCCCGGCGGCGCGCAGCCGGCCCGGCACGCCGGGGGCGAGCGTGACGGCCGCCACGGCGGCGGCCGAGTAGGCGGCGCCCTCGAGCAGCGTGACCGGCTCGCCGCGGTGGTTGGTCCGGGCCCAGCGCCGCGGCCCACCGGGGGGCGTGGCCCGCAGCAGCGCCCAGGCCGCGCGGGCGAGCGCCGCCGCCGACGCGGCGGCGACCCCGGCGCTCACGGCGTCGAGGTGGCCAGGGCCGGCAGTGCCGCCTTCGCCCCGTCACCGAACCCGTAGTTGCCCGCGGTGCCCGACAACTGCTCGCGCAGCGCCAGCACCGTGGCGATCACCCCCATCGGGGTACCGCCGGTGTCGACGGTGGAGACCGCCTTGGCGACCGAGGAGTCCGAGCGCACCGAGGAGACCACCCCACCCGCGGCCGCGGAGGACGCCGGCCCCAGCACGACCACGCCGTTGGAGCCGCCGTCCAGCGTGGCGGCCAGATCGCGCCAGGTGCTGGCCGAGTCGGTCGCCGACGGGGAGGGGGTAGCAGCGGTTCCGGCTACGGCCTGCTGCACCCCAGGAGCAAGTACCACCGCCTCGGTGGCCCGGCCCGCCACCGACCCGTCGACCGAGATCATCCCGGCGGCCTGCAGCGCAGTGAGGATCGCCTCCGAGGTGGCGTCGGTCTGCCCGGAGTTGATGATCTCGGCGGTGACCAGTGCCCGCGACAGCAGCACGTCGAGCTTGGTCGCGGTCGTGCTGGCAGGGTCGAGGCCGGCGGGCAGGTCCGCCGCGAGCTGGGTGGCCAGCTGGTCGCGGTCGGCCGCGTGCCCCGGATCGGTCCAGGCGGACTTCACGTCCACCCGCCCGGTGACCTTCGCCCCGGCGGTCTGCAGCGCGGACACCAGCGCCTTCACACCGTTGGTGTCGGAGTCGGGCACCGTCACCAGCACCACCGACCGGCCTCCGAGTTGCTTGTCGACCAGTGCCGGGGTGATGGCGGTGGTGAAGTCGTCCCGGTGCTGGATGCCGGCGTCGGCCGTGTCGAGCTGGGTGCGCAGCGCGGCCTTCGCCTGCCGCAGCGAGTCCACCTCGCTGTTCACCACGGTGGCGATGGGGCCCTTCAGCGGCCCGGCGCCGAGCGCGATGCCGACCGCCAGGGCAAGGAACACCGAGACCAACGAGACCAGGTGGTAGCGGAAATCGATCATCAGCCCATCACTCGGAGAGGGAGGCCGAACGCCTCCGGCCTGGCGTCGACGAACCAACTGCGTGCCCAGGAGACCAGGTCGTCCAGCCGGGCGGCGAGCAAGAGGTAGCCGGTCTGCCCGAGCGGGGTGATGGCGAGGGCAACCCCGAGTGCGAGCAGGCCGGCGACCAGCAGCACCGCCAGCTGGCCGTTGGTGATCCGTTGCCGGTAGAGCCGGGAGACACCCTTGGCGTCCACCAGCTTGCCGCCCACCCGCAACCGGGTGAGGAACGTGCTGGACATCCCCGCCCGGCCCTTGTCCAGGTACTCCACCACCGTGGAGTGGGTGCCGACCACCACGATCAGGCTGGCACCTCGGTCATCGGCGATCAGCATCGCGGCGTCCTCGCTGGTCCCCGCGGAGGGGAACACCACCGGGTCCAGGCCGAGGGCGCGCACCCGGTCCAGCCCGGGCGCCGTGCCGTCGCGGTAGGCGTGGACGACGATCTCGGCGCCGCACCGCAGCGCCCGGTCGGTGACCGAGTCCATGTCGCCGACCACCATGTCGGGGGTGAATCCCGCCTCGAGGATGGCGTCGGCACCACCGTCGACCCCGATCAGTACCGGCCGGTACTCCCGGATGTACGGCCGCAGCGTGGCCAGGTCTTCCTTGTAGTGATAGCCGCGGACGACGATCAGCGCGTGCCGGTCGTCCAGGCGGGTGCGCACCTCGGGGACGCCCACCCCATCGAGCAGCAGGTCCTTCTCCTCGCGCAGGTAGTTCAGGGTGTTCACGACGAACGCCTCGAGCTGAACCGCCATGCCTGCGCGGGCGTCGAGCATCGCCGCGCCGACGGAGTCCGGGGTCTGCTCCCGGCCCTTGGCGATCAACCGGTCGCCGACCCACACCTGCCCGCCCAGCAACCGGACGGAGCGCCCCTCCTTGACCTGGGCCATGAGCTCGTCGCCGACGTCGTCCACGAGTGGGATCCCCGCCCCGAGGATGATCTCCGGACCGAGGTTCGGGTAGCGGCCGGAGATGCTGGCGGCGGCGTTCACCACGGCGGCGGGCCGGCAGCCGACCAGGGCCTCGGCAGCGACCTTGTCGAGGTCCAGGTGGTCGATGACGGCGATCTCACCCGGTTGCAGGCGTTTGGTGAGGTTCTTGGTGCGCCGATCGACCCGCGCCGTCCCGGTCACGCCGGGTAGCGGGTCGGCCGCACCGGTGCGGCGGGCGCGCAGCATCCTCACCCCCCGATCGTCCCACGCTGCTGCCGGGCCGGCCGCGCACCGGTGCGGTCAGGCCAGGGCGCGGTCGGCGGCGGCGGTGACCAGCAGTTCCTCGGCGTGCGCCCGGGCACTGCCGGAGTCCTCCATCCCGCCGAGCATGCGGGCCAGTTCGCGCACCCGACCGTCCGCGTCCAGGGTCTGCACCCCGCTCTCGGTGACCTCCCCGTTCCCCGACTTCACCACCAGCAGGTGGCGGTCGGCGAATGCCGCGACCTGCGGCAGGTGGGTCACCACGAGCACCTGGGAACTGCGGGCGAGCCGGGCGAGCCGCTTGCCGATCTCCAGCGCGGCGCGGCCACCCACCCCCGCGTCGACCTCGTCGAAGACGAACGTCGGGACCGGGTCGGCTGCGCCGAGCACCACCTCGAGTCCGAGCATCACGCGGGACAGCTCACCCCCCGAGGCGCCCCGGCCGAGCGGGCGTGGCGGTGCGCCGGCGTGCGGGGAGAGCAGCAACTCGACCTCGTCGACCCCGTCGGGACCGGCCGCCAGCTCGACCGGCCCTGCGCCGAGGTCCACCACCAGTCCGGCGGCCTCCTCGCGGCGGCGCACCTCGACGACCAGCCGGGCGTCGGGCATCGCCAGCGCGGCGAGCTCGGCGGTGACCGCGTCGGCCAACCGGTCCGCGGCGGTCGAGCGGGCCAGCGCGACGGTCGCGGCGAGTCCGCCGAGCCGTCCGCGCAGCTGCTCCCGCTCGGCCCGCAGCTCCCCCACCCGGTCGTCGTCGCCGTCGAGCTCCAGCAGCCGGAGCGAGGAGGACCGCGCCCACGCCAGCACGGAGTCGATGCTCTCCCCGTAGGCCCTGGTGAGCGTGGCCAGCGCGGCCCGGCGCTCCTCCACCACGGCCAGCCGCGCCGGGTCGGACTCGACGCCGTCGGCGTACGTGGCGCACTCCGCGGCGACGTCGGAGGCGAGGTAGCTCAGCTCGGCGAGCCGGTCGGCCAGGGCCGCGAGCTGCCCGTCGTGGGCGCGGACCGCCTCCAGCGCCCGCCGGGCCTGGTCCAGCAGGGCGCTGACGTCGGTGGCGGGACCGCTGGCGTCCGGGTCACCGGCCAGCGCCAGGTGGGCGCTGGTGGCGGCGCTGCGCAGCTCCTCGGCGTGGGCCAGCCGGATCGCCTCGGCGCGCAGGTCGGTGTCCTCGCCGGGGTGCGGGTCGGTGCGCTCGACCTCTGCCAGCCCGAGCCGTAGCAACTCGGCCTCCTGCGCCCGCTCGCGGGCCCGGCGGGTGATCTCCTCGAGTTCGGCCTGCACGATCCGCAGCCGGTTCCAGTGTTCGCGGTACTCGCGCAGCGGGACGGCGACGGTCTCGGCGGCGAAGCGGTCCAACGCCTGACGCTGGCGGGCGGAGGACCTCAGCCGCAGCTGGTCACTCTGCCCGTGCACGGCCACCAGGTCCTCGGCCAGCTCGCCGAGCAACCCGACCGGCACCGAGTGGCCACCGAGGTAGGCGCGGCTGCGGCCTTCGGCGGACACCGTACGCGACATGATGAGCACCTCGCCGTCGTCCAGCTCGGCCCCCGCCTCGGCGGCTCTGGCCGCCACCGGGCCGTTGCGGCCGACCAGGACGCGGCCCTCCACCCCGGCGCCACGCTCGCCCTCGCGCACCGCTCCCGCGTCGGCCCGGCCGCCCATCAGCAGGCCGAGCCCGGTGACCACCATCGTCTTGCCGGCGCCGGTCTCCCCGGTGACGACGGTCAGGCCGGGGCCCAGCTCGAGCACCGCGTCCCGGATGACCCCGAGCCCGCGCAGACGCATCTCGAGCAGCACGACGCTCTCCTTCACCACACCTGCGCCGGAGGCAACCCTCCGGCCGCCTGGACGGCCAGCCTAGGTGCCCGGCCCGTCAGGGACGATGACTTGTCCACCGTTACCGGCCACGGGTGGGCGCCGGCCGAGGTTCCCGCGCCAGCCGTGCACCGGCAGACCGAACTTGGCCACCAGCCGGTCGGTGAACGGTGGTCGCGCCAGCCTGGCCAGCCGGACGGGCAGCGCCGAGCGCCGGACTTCGATGCGCGAGCCCGCCGGCAGCGGCAGGCTGCGCCGCCCGTCGCACCACAGCACCGCATCCGCAGGGGGCAGGATCTCCACCGCGGGCACCGAGGTGGGGGCCACTACCAGCGGGCGGGCGAACAGCGCGTGCGCGGAGATGGGCACCAGCAGCAGCGCCTCCACCTCCGGCCACACCACGGGGCCACCGGCCGAGAAGGCGTAGGCCGTGGAGCCGGTCGGCGTGGCCAGCACCACCCCGTCGCAGCCGAACTCGGTCACGGGGCGACCGTCCACCTCGAGCACGACGTCGATCATCCGCTCCCGACTGACCTTCTCCACGCTCGCCTCGTTCACCGCCCAGGTGTTTCCGACGAGCCGCCCGTCCAGCTCCACCCGGACGTCGAGGGTCATCCGCTCCTCGACCTGGTAGCGACGTTCGGCGACCCGCTGCACGGTCTCGGCGATGTCGTCACGTTCGGCCTCGGCGAGGAAGCCGACCTTGCCGAGGTTCACCCCGAGCAGCGGGACGGACGTGCCTCGCACCACTTCGGCCGCCCGCAGGATGGTCCCGTCGCCGCCGAGCACGACGACGAGTTCGGCACCGTCGAGGGGGTTGCCGGGGTCGGCCTCGGCCAGCACCGCGCGCGCCTCGGCGGGCATGGCAGCGGCCTCGACGGGCAGCAGCAGCGGCTGCAGGCCCAGCTCGTGCAGGCCCAGCACGAACTCGGCCGCCGCGGCGACGGCGTTGTCGCGCCGGGTGTGCGCCAGTACCACGACGCGGCGCCGATCCGTCCCGCTCATCCGATCGGCCCCTCCGCCACGGCACGCTGTACCGCGTCCGGACCCAGCTCAGGCGCACCGGCTCGCAGCCAGAGGAAGTACTCGACGTTCCCGCTCGGCCCCGGCAGCGTGCTGGCGGTCACCCCCGCCGCGCCCAGCCCGAGGCCGTGGGCGGTCGCGGCGACGGCCAGCACGGCCTCGGCCCGCAGCCCGGGGTCGCGGACGACGCCGCCCGCCCCGAGCCGCTCCCGGCCCACCTCGAACTGCGGTTTCACCATGAGCACGAGGTCGGCCCCGGGCTCGGCACAGCCGACCAGCGCCGGGAGCACCAGCCGGAGCGAGATGAACGAGAGGTCAGCCACCACGAGGGACGGCCGGAACGGGAGCTGCTCGGCCTTCAGCTCCCGGATGTTCTGTCGGTCCAGGACGCTCACCCGGGGGTCCCGCTGGAGCCGCCAGGCGAGCTGCCCGTACCCGACGTCGACGGCAGCGACCCGGACCGCGCCGCGGCGCAGCAGCACGTCGGTGAAGCCTCCGGTGCTCGCCCCGGCGTCGAGGCAGTCGCGGCCGGCCACCGTCAGGGGGAGCCCGCCCGTCGGGCCGGCGAACACGTCCAAGGCCCCCGCGAGCTTGTGCCCGCCCCGGCTGGCATACCCGGGGTCGCCCTCGTCGTGGGCCAGTTCGATCGCCGCGGCAGGGTCCACCTGGGTCGCCGGCTTCGCCGCGGTGCGACCAGAAACGCTCACGCGGCCGGCGATCACCAGCTCCCCGGCCTGCTGCCGGGACCTCGCCAGCCCTCGCCGGACGAGCTCGGCATCGAGCCGGCGCAGCCTCGCCACGGGTCAGTCCTCGACGTCGGCGAGGCGGTCCTGCAACGCGCGGTGGACGCTGTCGTAGGCCCGCACCTGATCCGCGAGCGGTCGGGTCATCGCCGCCCGGACGTGCTGCAGGGCCCTGTCCACCTCTGCATCGCCCGTCGTCGGCGGCTCCGGCACGTCGAGTTCGTCGAGCTCGACGAACTCAGGCTGCAGCGGGGCCCCGACAGGCGCCGGGTTCGGGTCGCCGCCCTCGGCCGGGCCGGCCGGCGGGCTGCTGGCCCCCGGCCCCCGCTCGTGTGTCGCACCGTCGATCACGGCATCTCCCTCACCGATCGGCTACGGGAACGCGCAGCCGCCGTCACGCTACCGCGCCCAACCCGCATCGGGCTGGAGGGCCCGCAGCGCCGCGAGCACCGCGCCGTACCCGGCATCGCCGGTGCCTCCCGGCTGCCGGTCGGCGCGCGCCCAAGCGGCGGCCGCCGCCGCCCGGAGCAGGTCCAGCGCGTCCGGCCCCGCGTGCACCACCTCCAGGCCCGCCGCTGCGGCCCTGGCCACCGCCTGCCGGCACTCGGCCTGAACGCCGCCGGAATCGGCCAGCACCCGCACGGGCGGGTGCGGCTCGAGCAGCGCCTCGAGGTCGGCTCCCAGGTATCGGGGCCGCTGGTGCGGAGGGCAGCCGAGCACATCGCTCGCCCCGCTCACCCCGGTCAGTACCAGCAGGCCGTCCATCCCGGCGGCCCGAGCACCTTCGAGGTCGGTGTCGAGGCGATCGCCGACGGCCAGGGGCCTGCTGCTGGCGTGCTGCTCGGCGGCCTGCACGAAGGGCTCCGGTTGCGGCTTCCCGGCGACCTGGTCCGGGGGCCGCCCGGCGGCGGTGGCCACGACTGCGACGAGCGTGCCGTTCCCGGGGGCGGGGCCGTACCGGGTAGGTACGGTGGGGTCGAGGTTGGTCGCCACCCAGGGCAGACCGGCGCGCACGCCGCGGGTGCCTTCAGCCAGGTCACGCCAGCCGAGGTCTGGGCTGAACCCCTGCACGACCGCGGCAGGGTGATCGGACATCCGCCCGACCGGGGTGAGTCCGGCACCGGACAGCGCCTGGTGAAGGCCCGCCCCACCGACCACGAGGACCGCCGACGCCGGAGGCAGTCGGCGCGCCAACAGCGCGGCGGCCACCTGTGCCGAGGTCAGCACGTCCTCCACCCCGGCGGGTATCCCGAGTGCGCGCAGATGCTCCACGACCGCCTCCGGCGGCCGCGAGGCGTTGTTCGTGAGGTAGCACAGTCGCATTCCGCGTCCGCGCACGGCGGTCAGGGCCTCCGCTGCGCCGGGCACGGGGTCCCTGCCGATGTAGACCACACCGTCCAGGTCGAGCACCCCGAGGTCGTAGCGGGTGGCCAGCGGCTCGTCGCAGCCTGCCAACCCGGCTGACGGATCCGTGTCGAGGGACACCACTTCCGCTTCCTCCTTCGGATCTTCCGTCGTCAGCTCTCGACGCCGGGTTCGGCCGCGCCGCCGACCCCGTCCCCATCTTCGGGGACGAAAGGCTCGGTCCCCTCCCCCGCCGCCTCGTCCTCGTCCTCGTCCTCGTCCTCGAGGTCGATGAACACCAGCCCGTCGAACTCGTCCAGCCGTTCCGCGGCGCCGGTCTCCCCCGTCTCGTCCACGTCGGCCGCCAGTTCCAGCCACCGCCGGCTCTCCTCGTGCCTACCGACCGCGTCGAGGGCGTCTGCGTAGGCCGACCGCAGCCGGGCAAGCCAGCCCGCACCTGCGCGCGCGTTCAGCAGCGGGACCTGCAGGGTCACCACCGCTGCTTCGAGCTCGCCCAGATCGGCCCTGGCGCCCGCGGCGACAATGAGCAGTTCCACCTGCTCCGCCCGCTCCAGCCCTGCCGCCTGCGGTGACACCGCCAGCGCGAGCGCCCGCTCCGGCCGGCCGAGCCCGCGCTCGCAGTCGGCGAGCACCGGCAGGTGCGCGTCAGAGCCGGTCAGCCGACGGGCTGTGCGCAGTTCGGCCAGCGCCTCGGCAAAGTGGCCCGCTCGGTAGGCGGCGAGCCCGGCGGCCTCACGGACCGAACCGATGCGTGCAGCGAGCCGCTTCGCGCTCTGTGCGTGCTCCCAGGCCCGCGCCGGGTCCTCGTCCAGGTATCGCCCGGTCATCACGAGGTGGCCTGCCACCTCGCGGGCGAGGTCGCGCCCCAGCGAGGACAGGTCACCGCGCACCTGGGTGTCCAACTCATACCCGGTCACGTCGGGGTCAAGTGCCGGTGCGGCCACCCGCGGCCGGCGCGGAGCCGGACCCTCTGCGCCGGCAGACGCACCGCCCATGCGACGCCCGCCCCCTCCGCCGGGCCGCTCACCACGCTGACCGGGTGCCCGCGCACCGGACGGCGCACCACCGGCGCCTGCTCCGCGTGCGCGACCGCCTCCCGCTGAACCGGCTGACCGCCAGGGCTCCGCACGCTGCGGCCGCCCCCCTGCGCCCCCGCCGTACGGGCGGGTCTCGCCGGCCCTCGCCGGGCCCTGTTCGCGTCCGCGGGCAGCACCTGCGCCGGTACGGGAGCCAGTGCCAGCACGGGGGCCGGCGCCGGTGCCTGTGCCGGTCCGGGGGCCGGTGGACCGACTGTTGGGGGGGGTGGTGCCTTGGGTGCGGGGGGGTCGCTGTGTTGTGGGTGGGCGGTAGTCGTTGTTGTTGCGTGTGCGGTCTGCGCCGGCGCCCGTCGTGCGTCGGGCGTCGCCGCTGCGTCCTTGGGTTCGGGGCTCGTCGTTCCGGGGGCGCCCTGGCCCGCTTTCACGGCGGGCGGTGTCCCAGGAGCCTGGCGCTCGGCTCGGCCCGCCCCTCCCAGTGGCCTGCCGCGCGCCTGTGCCGGTCCGGGGGCCGGTGGACCGACTGTTGGGGGGGGTGGTGCCTTGGGTGCGGGGGGGTCGCTGTGTTGTGGGTGGGCGGTAGTCGTTGTTGTTGCGTGTGCGGTCTGCGCCGGCGCCCGTCGTGCCTCGGGCGTCGCCGCTGCGTCCTTGGGTTCGGGGCTCGTCGTTCCGGGGGCGCCCTGGCCCGCTTTCACGGCGGGCGGTGTCCCAGGAGCCTGGCGCTCGGCTCGGCCCGCCCCTCCCGGTGCCCTGCCGCGGGTCCTGGTCGCGTCCGCGTGCGGCACCAGCACGAGGCCCAGCACCAGCACGAGGCCCAGCGGGCCACGTGCCTGGGCTGCTCGAGCGGGTCCGCTCCGCGGTGGCGTCCGCTCGGCCACTCCCGTTCCCGCTGCCACCGCGTGGACGTCCTTGGGTGGGACGATCGTCACCGCTGCCGCGCCCAGAACCTGCCGGCCGTCCTGACCCGGCCGCCCCCGGACCACCCTGACGGCCGGTCGCGCGCCTGTCCCCACGGCCTGCGCCGCCCTGTGGCTGCCTCCCGCCCTGTGCAGCCCCGCCCTGTGCAGCCGCACCACCGCTGCGGCCCTCACGACCACGGTCACTCCCCCGTGCCTCCGACGGCCGCATCGGGCCTCCCTTCGTGAACAGCTTCTGGCGTACAGGGCGACGTCCGATTGCCGACAAACATCGATGGCGGCCACCCTCACGGGTGGCCGCCATCGAAAGAATGTTCGGCGGCGTCCTACTCTCCCACCCGGTCCCCCGTGCAGTACCATCGGCGCAGACGGGCTTAGCTTCCGGGTTCGGAATGGAGACCGGGCGTTTCCCTGTCGCTATGGCCGCCGAAACTCTATGGAGATGTCAGACCGGTTCCCGACCGTATCTCGGGAACCGCACAGTGGACGCGTAGCAGCAAGTGTGTGTCAAGTTATCGGCTTATTAGTACCGGTCAGCTTCATGCGTCTTTAGTCCGCACTTCCACATCCGGCCTATCAACCCAGTAGTCTAGCTGGGAGCCTCTCGGGGAACACCCCATGGAGACCTCATCTTGAAGCGGGCTTCCCGCTTAGATGCTTTCAGCGGTTATCCCTTCCGAACGTAGCTAATCAGCCGTGCTCCTGGCGGAACAACTGGCACACCAGAGGTTCGTCCGTCCCGGTCCTCTCGTACTAGGGACAGCCCTTCTCAAGTCTCCTGCGCGCGCAGCGGATAGGGACCGAACTGTCTCACGACGTTCTAAACCCAGCTCGCGTACCGCTTTAATGGGCGAACAGCCCAACCCTTGGGACCTACTCCAGCCCCAGGATGCGACGAGCCGACATCGAGGTGCCAAACCATGCCGTCGATATGGACTCTTGGGCAAGATCAGCCTGTTATCCCCGGGGTACCTTTTATCCGTTGAGCGACGGCGCTTCCACAAGCCACCGCCGGATCACTAGTCCCGACTTTCGTCCCTGCTCGACATGTCAGTCTCACAGTCAAGCTCCCTTGTGCACTTACACTCGACACCTGATTGCCAACCAGGCTGAGGGAACCTTTGGGCGCCTCCGTTACATTTTGGGAGGCAACCGCCCCAGTTAAACTACCCACCAGGCACTGTCCCTGATCCGGATCACGGACCGAGGTTAGATATCCAGAACGACCAGAGTGGTATTTCAACGTTGACTCCACCGACACTGGCGTGCCAGCTTCACAGTCTCCCACCTATCCTACACAAGCCGTACCGAACACCAATACCAAGCTATAGTAAAGGTCCCGGGGTCTTTCCGTCCTGCTGCGCGTAACGAGCATCTTTACTCGTAGTGCAATTTCGCCGAGTTCGCGGTTGAGACAGCGGAGAAGTCGTTACGCCATTCGTGCAGGTCGGAACTTACCCGACAAGGAATTTCGCTACCTTAGGATGGTTATAGTTACCACCGCCGTTTACTGGCGCTTAAGTTCTGAGCTTCGCCCGTGAGGCTAACCCGTCCTCTTAACCTTCCAGCACCGGGCAGGCGTCAGTCCGTATACATCGTCTTGCGACTTCGCACGGACCTGTGTTTTTAGTAAACAGTCGCTTCTCCCTGGTCTCTGCGGCCTTCAAACGCTAGGCAGCAAGTGCCTTCACCCCTCAGGCCCCCCTTCTCCCGAAGTTACGGGGGCATTTTGCCGAGTTCCTTAACCACGATTCTCTCGATCGCCTTGGTATTCTCTACCTGACCACCTGAGTCGGTTTGGGGTACGGGCGGCTCGAACCTCGCTCGAGGCTTTTCTTGGCAGCATAGGATCACCCTACTTCCCGCTGATGCGGTCACCGTCAGGTCTCAGGCTGCATGAGGTGCGGATTTGCCTACACCTCGCCCTACACCCTTGGACGTGGACTACCATCGCCACGCGGTGGCTACCTTCCTGCGTCACCCCATCGCTTACCTACTACCGGATCGGGTCGCGCGCTCCACCCCAGGCAGTCCCCGAAGACTCCGCAGGGCTTCAGGCGCTTAGCATCACCGGGTTCGGTATGGGCGGTTCTTCGCCGGTACGGGAATATCAACCCGTTGTCCATCGACTACGCCTGTCGGCCTCGCCTTAGGTCCCGACTTACCCAGGGCGGATTAGCCTGGCCCTGGAACCCTTGGTCATTCGGCGGACGGGTTTCTCACCCGTCTTTCGCTACTCATGCCTGCATTCTCACTCGTGTGGCGTCCACGGCTGGGTTACCCCGCCGCTTCACTCGCCACACGACGCTCCCCTACCCATCCACACGCCTGGATCACGAAGACCTAGCACATGTGTGAATGCCACAGCTTCGGCGGTGTACTTGAGCCCCGCTACATTGTCGGCGCGGAATCACTTGACCAGTGAGCTATTACGCACTCTTTAAAGGGTGGCTGCTTCTAAGCCAACCTCCTGGTTGTCTGTGCAACTCCACATCCTTTCCCACTTAGCACACGCTTAGGGGCCTTAGCTGGTGGTCTGGGCTGTTTCCCTCTCGACTACGGAGCTTATCCCCCGCAGTCTCACTGCCACGCTCTCACTTACCGGCATTCGGAGTTTGGCTGACGTCAGTAACCTTGTAGGGCCCATTGGCCATCCAGTAGCTCTACCTCCGGCAAGAAACACGTGACGCTGCACCTAAATGCATTTCGGGGAGAACCAGCTATCACGGAGTTTGATTGGCCTTTCACCCCTACCCACAGCTCATCCCCCAGGTTTTCAACCCAGGTGGGTTCGGTCCTCCACGCGGTCTTACCCGCGCTTCAACCTGGCCATGGGTAGATCACTCCGCTTCGGGTCTAGGGCATGCGACTGAATCGCCCTATTCGGACTCGCTTTCGCTACGGCTTCCCCACACGGGTTAACCTCGCCACATACCACTAACTCGCAGGCTCATTCTTCAAAAGGCACGCCGTCACCCCTGCTAGGGAGGCTCCGACGGATTGTAGGCACACGGTTTCAGGTACTATTTCACTCCCCTCCCGGGGTACTTTTCACCTTTCCCTCACGGTACTTGTCCGCTATCGGTCACCAGGGAGTATTTAGGCTTAGGAGGTGGTCCTCCCGGATTCACACGGGATTTCTCGGGCCCCGTGCTACTTGGGAACACCTCTCGGGAGATCACGCCATTTCGTCTACGGGGGTAGCACCCTCTATGCCGGGCCTTTCAATGCCCTTCGACTATGACGCGATTTTCTGACTCCCTGTCTCAGTTCGGCAGACTGCGACTGAAGGGTCCCACAACCCCGACGACGCAACGCCTGCCGGCTATCACACGTCATCGGTTTGGCCTGTTCCGCTTTCGCTCGCCACTACTCACGGAATCGCGGTTGCTTTCTCTTCCTGTGGGTACTGAGATGTTTCACTTCCCCACGTTCCCTCCACACGCCCTATATATTCAGGCGTGGGTGACTGGACATGACTCCAGCCGGGTTTCCCCATTCGGAAATCCTCGGATCACAGCTCGGTTGCCAGCTCCCCGAGGCTTATCGCAGGCTCCTACGTCCTTCTTCGGCTCCTGGTGCCAAGGCATCCACCGTGTGCCCTTAAAAACTTGACCACAGATACTAAAGATGCTCGCGTCCACTGTGCAGTTCTCAAGCTACGGGCGGTCAACAGACCCCGTGTCCGGCGCCTGCTCGGCATGCCGAGTGGTTCGTCCGGGGGTCGGTCCCGACGCCCACCGATCCGGTGGGCACCCGAGGGGGGCATTTCGCCCGTTCCCTCAGGACCCAACAGCGTGCCAGGCCCCCTGCTCCACATTCACGTGTTCCTTTCCAGCAAGCTGGAAGTACTGACGTAGATGAGGATCAGACGGTGCCAACTAGTCGATGTTCCACCCATGAGCAACCACCCCGAAACGAACGTTCGGGTTGTGGCTCTGGACGCCACTCGCGCGGCGCCAGATGCTCCTTAGAAAGGAGGTGATCCAGCCGCACCTTCCGGTACGGCTACCTTGTTACGACTTAGTCCCAATCGCCAGTCCCACCTTCGACGGCTCCCTCCACAAGGGTTGGGCCACCGGCTTCGGGTGTTACCGACTTTCGTGACTTGACGGGCGGTGTGTACAAGGCCCGGGAACGTATTCACCGCAGCGTTGCTGATCTGCGATTACTAGCGACTCCGACTTCATGGGGTCGAGTTGCAGACCCCAATCCGAACTGAGACCAGCTTTTTGGGATTCGCTCCACCTTACGGTATCGCAGCCCTTTGTACTGGCCATTGTAGCATGCGTGAAGCCCAAGACATAAGGGGCATGATGATTTGACGTCATCCCCACCTTCCTCCGAGTTGACCCCGGCAGTCTCCTATGAGTCCCCACCATTACGTGCTGGCAACATAGAACGAGGGTTGCGCTCGTTGCGGGACTTAACCCAACATCTCACGACACGAGCTGACGACAACCATGCACCACCTGTACGCAGCCCTTGCGGACCCGACATCTCTGCCGGATTTCTGCGTATGTCAAGCCTTGGTAAGGTTCTTCGCGTTGCATCGAATTAATCCGCATGCTCCGCCGCTTGTGCGGGCCCCCGTCAATTCCTTTGAGTTTTAGCCTTGCGGCCGTACTCCCCAGGCGGGGCGCTTAATGCGTTTGCTGCGGCACGGAACTCGTGGAATGAGCCCCACACCTAGCGCCCAACGTTTACGGCGTGGACTACCAGGGTATCTAATCCTGTTCGCTCCCCACGCTTTCGCTCCTCAGCGTCAGTTACGGCCCAGAGACCTGCCTTCGCCATCGGTGTTCCTCCTGATATCTGCGCATTTCACCGCTACACCAGGAATTCCAGTCTCCCCTACCGCACTCTAGTCTGCCCGTACCCACTGCAGGCCCGGGGTTAAGCCTCGAGTTTTCACAGCAGACGCGACAAACCGCCTACGAGCTCTTTACGCCCAATAATTCCGGACAACGCTTGCACCCTACGTATTACCGCGGCTGCTGGCACGTAGTTAGCCGGTGCTTCTTCTGCAGGTACCGTCACTTTCGCTTCTTCCCTGCTGAAAGAGGTTTACAACCCGAAGGCCTTCATCCCTCACGCGGCGTCGCTGCATCAGGCTTTCGCCCATTGTGCAATATTCCCCACTGCTGCCTCCCGTAGGAGTCTGGGCCGTGTCTCAGTCCCAGTGTGGCCGGTCGCCCTCTCAGGCCGGCTACCCGTCGTCGCCTTGGTGGGCCATTACCCCACCAACTAGCTGATAGGCCGCGAGCCCATCCCTGGCCGAAAATCTTTCCACACGCATCAGATGCCCGAGCGTCGTCGTATCCGGTATTAGCGCCGGTTTCCCGGAGTTATCCCAGAGTCAGGGGCAGGTTGCTCACGTGTTACTCACCCGTTCGCCACTGATCCACCCCGAAGCGAGCTTCACCGTTCGACTTGCATGTGTTAAGCACGCCGCCAGCGTTCGTCCTGAGCCAGGATCAAACTCTCCGTTGATGTCTTATTCGGTGTCCGCGCTGGCGCAGCGTTACACCGACATCTATGAAGTCGGCCCCGAAGGGCCTTGATCTGGCTGAGCAGATGATCTCGTAATGAGTCCATCTATCTCTACCAAAGGAATCGTCGTAGGTCATTGCACCGACCAGACCGTCGGTGCGATGCGCCTACGGACGAGGTATTGGCATCGACTTTTGGCACGCTGTTGAGTTCTCAAGGAGCGGACGCGCACCGAAACTTTGCCTTTCGGCTCGTTTTCGGGGCAACCCTTCAATCTTACGCTTCTGCGACTGCCCGGTCAAATCCGCTTATTGGATCTTCTCCGGGGTCCCAGACCCCCACCGCACACTGACGCCCCGCCGTAGTGGCCGGAACGTTGCTGGCTTGGGGGGCCACCCGCGGGACCGGCCACTTTCGTGTCCGTTCCTCCCTGCCGGGCGACATCGAGAACATTAGGCAGCGCGGACGGGCGAGTCAAATCCGGTCGGTGCTGATGCTCTGACCTGCACCGATGTCGGAGCGTGCGGGACGGTCACTGCGTGTTCAGTCGACGAGCTCGACCGCGGCCAAGGCTCGGCGCCCTCGGCGCAGCACCAGCCACCGGCCGTGCAGCAGCTGCCTGACCCCCGCCAGGTCGTCCTCGCGCTTCACCTTCACGTTGTTCACGTAGGCACCGCCCTCGGCGATCGTCCGGCGCGCCGCCGAACGGCTCGCGGCCAGGCCCGTGTCCACCAGGAGGTCGACGACCGGATGGTCCCCGCGATTGCGGGTCGCCCGGGGCAGCTGAGCGACGGCGTCCCGCAGCGTCCCCGGGTCCAGCTCGGCGAGTTCACCCCGACCGAACAGGGCCTGGCTCGCCGCCTCGACCCGGGCGGTCGCCTCGGCCCCGTGCACGAGGGCGGTCACCTCGGCGGCAAGCGCCCGCTGAGCCCCGCGCGCGGCCGGCCGCTGCGCCGTGTCCCGTTCCAGCTCCTCCAGCGCCTCCCGGGTGCGGAAGCTGAAGATGCGCAGGTACCCCCCACGTCGCGGTCGTCGGTGTTCACCCAGAACTGGTAGAAGGCATAGGGGCTGGTCAGGTCCGCGTCGAGCCACACCGTGCCGGTCTCGGTCTTGCCGAACTTCGTCCCGTCGGCCTTGGTGACCAGGGGGGTCGCCAGCAGGTGTGCCGAGACACCCTCGGCCCGGTGGATGAGGTCCGCTCCGGCGGTGAGGTTTCCCCACTGGTCGGACCCGCCCGTCTGCAGCGTGCACCCGTAGCGCCGGTACAGCTCGAGGAAGTCCATGGCCTGCAGCAGCTGGTAGCTGAACTCGGTGTAGCTGATTCCGGCGTCGCTGTTCAGCCGCGCCGACACCGCCTCCTTGGCCAGCATCCGGTTCACCCGGAAGTGCTTGCCGACGTCGCGCAGGAAGTCGATCGCCGACAGCCCGGCCGTCCAGTCGAGGTTGTTCACCATGCGCGCGGCACTCGGCCCCTGGAAGTCGAGGTACGGCTCGATCTGCGCGCGGATCCGGTCCACCCAACCGGAGACCACCTCGCGATCGTTCAGCGTGCGCTCCGCCGACGGGCGCGGGTCCCCGATCAGCCCGGTGGCCCCTCCGACCAGGGCGAGCGGGCGATGACCCGCCTGCTGCAGCCTGCGCAGGGTGAGAATCTGCACGAGGTTGCCGATGTGCAGGCTGGGGGCCGTCGGGTCGAAGCCGCAGTAGTAGGTCACCGGCCCGGCGTCCAGTGCGGCCCGCAGCGCCGCTTCATCGGTGGACAGGGCCACCAGGCCCCGCCAGTGCAGCTCGTCGAGAACGGCAACCCGCTGGTGCGTCACGGTGACAACGATCCCCTCTCGGCGGTCCGGGCACGACCCCGTGGCTTCCCCGGACGGTACACCGAGACGCTCCCCTCCCCGGTGAGCCAGAAGCGCCACGGAAACGCCTCAGCCACGCCCCCAGGGCCGCTGACACCCACCCGCGGGCCGGTCGCCACCACCACCCCGGCAGGGGGCGTGCCGGTGCCGGAGATCCGCACCGGTGACCCGGGAGCCAGCAGATCACAGCCGTCACTCCGGCCGTCCAGCCCCAGCGCCACGGCGAGCCGCGCCGGGCCGCGGGCCAGCTCGACCTCCCGCCTGGCCGTCGGCCGCCGGGAACGGGCCAGCTCCGCCCCCTCGATCACCTCCCCTGCCCGCAGCAGCACCGCGCTCGCGCTGCCGCCGGGACGGCACACCACGTTCGCGCACCAGTGCATGCCATAGGTGAAGTAGACGTACAGGCGCCCGGGTCCGGTGAACATCGTTGCGTTCCGGCGCCCCGGGCCACGGAAGGCATGCGACCCCGGGTCCTCCCCGGTACCGCCGTACGCCTCCACCTCGGTCAGCCGCACCGCCACCGCGCCGTCTGCGCCGTCGTGCCGCAGCACGGCGCCGAGCAGGCGTGGCGCGACCTGCACGGCGGGTTCGCCGAGCAGGTCGCGCCACGCCTGTGGGCTCAGCTGCGGCGGGCGATCTTGCTGCCCAGCCACACCAGCGGGTCGTACTTGCGGCTGACGACACGCTCCTTCATCGGGATCAGCGCGTTGTCGGTGATCTTGATGTGTTCGGGGCACACCTCGGTGCAGCACTTGGTGATGTTGCAGTACCCGAGGCCGAAGTCCTCCTGCGCCTCGCGCTTGCGCTCGCGCGAGTCCAGCGGGTGCATGTCGAGTTCGGCGATCCGCATCAGGAAGCGCGGACCGGCGAAGGCCTGCTTGTTCTCCTCATGGTCACGCACCGCGTGGCACACGTTCTGGCAGAGGAAGCACTCGATGCACTTGCGGAACTCCTGCGAGCGCTCCACGTCCGCCTGCGCCATCCGGTACTCGCCCGCCTTGACGCCCTCTGGTGGCGCGAAGGCCGGCACCGCCCGCATCTTCTCGTAGTTGAAGGACACATCCGTGACCAGGTCGCGGATCACCGGGAAGGTACGCAGCGGGGTGATCGTGATCGTCTCGGCCTCGGTGAAGGTGCTCATCCGGGTCATGCACATCAACCGCGGGCGGCCGTTGATCTCGGCGCTGCAGGAACCGCACTTGCCGGCCTTGCAGTTCCACCGAACGGCCAGGTCCGGGGCCTGCGTCGCCTGCAGCCGGTGAACGATGTCGAGGACGACCTCGCCCTCGTTCACCGTGACGGTGTAGTCCTGCAACGCGCCCCCGCTCGGGTCGCCCCGCCACACCCTGAAGTGCGCTTCGTAACTCACTTGGAGGCCTCCTCGCCACCGGCAGGCAGCTCCTCCGGCGTCAGGTACTTGGACAGCTCCTCGCGGTCGAACAGCGCGAGCAGGTCCTCTCGGATGGTGGGAACGGGCTTGCGGCTCACGGCCACCCGGCCGCCGGCGTCGAGTTCGACGACCAGGTTCACGCGCCGCCACTGCGGGTCCATCGCCGGGTAGTCCTCGCGGGTGTGCCCGCCCCGGCTCTCGGTGCGCTCCAGCGCGGCCATCGCGACCGCCCGGGAGACCACCAGCATGTTCCGCAGGTCGAGGGCCAGGTGCCAGCCCGGGTTGAAGACTCCGGGCCCCGGCCACCGCGACCCGGGACGCCCGCTGCTCGAGCGCGTCGAGGCGCTCCAGCGCCTCCCGCAGCTCTGGCTCCCGGCGGATGATGCCGACCAGGTCGTTCATCGTCTGCTGCAGCTCCTGGTGCACCGTGTAGGGGTTCTCGCGCGTCGTCACCCCCGCGCTCGAACGGCGCCAGCGCGGTCGGCCACGGCCGCATCCACGTCGGCGCCGGTCACGGCCGGCCGCTCGGATCCGAGCCCCTGCACGTACTCCGACGCCCCGAGCGCCCGCCCTCCGGCCGAAGACCAGCAGGTCGGACAGCGAGTTGCCGCCCAGCCGGTTGGACCCGTGCATGCCCCCGGAGGCCTCGCCGGCGGCGAACAGGCCGGGCACCCGGGCCGCGGCGCTGTCGGCGTCGACCTCGACCCCACCCATCACGTAGTGGCAGGTCGGGCCGACCTCCATCGGCTCCTTGGTGATGTCGACATCGGCGAGTTCCTTGAACTGGTGGTGCATGACGGGAGCTTCTTGATGATCACCTCGGCCGGAAGCCGGGTGGACACGTCGAGGAAGACCCCGCCGTGCGGTGACCCGCGCCCCGCCTTGACCTCGGAGTTGATCGCCCGCGCCACCTCGTCGCGGGGGAGCAGCTCCGGCGGCCGCTTGTTGTTCTCCGGGTCGGCGTACCAGCGATCGCCCTCCTCCTCGCGTGGTCGGCGTACTGCTGCTGAACACGTCGGGGACGTAGTCGAACATGAAGCGCTTGCCCTCGGAGTTGCGCAGCACTCCGCCGTCACCGCGGACCGACTCGGTGACGAGGATGCCCTTCACCGACGGGGGCCAGACCATCCCGGTGGGGTGGAACTGGACGAACTCCATGTTGATCAGCGTGCCGCCGGCACGCAGCGCCAGCGCGTGGCCGTCGCCGGTGTACTCCCAGCTGTTGCTCGTCACCTTGTAGGACTTGCCGATACCGCCGGTGGCGATGACCACCGCGGGCGCCTCGAAGAGCACGAACTGCCCGGTCTCGCGCCAGTAGCCGAAGCGCACCCGAGACGGCCTCGCCGTCCAACAGCAGGTCGGTGATCGCCAGCTCGGCGAAGACCCTGAGGTAGGCCTCGTGATCGCCGTGCTCGCGGGCGTCCTGCTGCTGCAGCGAGACGATCTTCTGCTGCAGGGTGCGGATCAGCTCCAGGCCCGTGCGGTCGCCCACGTGAGCCAGCCGCGGGTACTCGTGCCCTCCGAAGTTGCGCTGGCTGATCTTGCCCTCGGGGGTGCGGTCGAACAGCGCGCCGTAGGTCTCCAGCTCCCAGACCCGGTCGGGGGCCTCCTTGGCGTGCAGCTCGGCCATCCGCGGGTTGTTGAGGAACTTGCCGCCGCGCATGGTGTCGCTTGAAATGGACCTGCCAGTTGTCCTTCGAGTTGACGTTCCCCATCGACGCGGCGGTGCCGCCCTCGGCCATCACGGTATGGGCCTTGCCGAACAACGACTTGCAGATGATCGCCGTGCGCATGCCCTGCTCGCGGGCCTCGATCGCCGCGCGCAGCCCGGCGCCACCGGCACCGATCACCACGACGTCGTAGGAGTGTCGTTCCAGGTTGGTCATCGCTGGTATGTCCTCACGCAGAATGCGCCGAAGGGTCGCCGGTGGTCAGTGGAAGAAGCGCAGGTCAGTGATCCAGCCCGCAGAGACGGCCATGATGTAGGCATCCGTGGAGATCACGGTCACCAGCGAGGCCATGGCGAAGCTGCCGTGCTTGGGGTTCAGCCGCGACACCCCGGTCCACATCCAGTAGCGCATCGGGTGCTTGGAGAAGTTGTTGATGCGGCCCCCTACAGCGTGCCGGCAGGCGTGGCAGGACAGCGAGTACAGCCACAGCATCACGACGTTGATGAGCATGATGATGCTGCCCAGCCCGAACCCGAACGCGTGTCCCTGCGGGTGGAACGCCTTCAGCACGTCGTAGGTGTTGACCAGCAGCAGCACCGCAGCGGCCCAGAAGAAGTAGCGGTGGTAGTTCATCACGATCAGCGGGAACCGGGTCTCGCCGGTGTACTTCTTGTGCGGCTCGGGCACCGCGCACGCCTTCGGGGACATCCACAGGCTGCGGTAGCCCGCCTTGCGGTAGTAGTAGCACGTGGTGCGGAAGCCCGCGAGGATCGGAATGATCAGGATCGCCAACGGGATCCCGACCGGGAACTTCGGCAGCCAGTGCCCGAAGTCGGAGGCACCGGCCGCGCACGAGCTGCTGATGCACGGCGAGTACACCGGCGTCAGGTAGTTGTACTTCACCGCGAAGTAGTCGCTGTTCATGAACAGCCGGACCACGGTGTAGGCGACGAAGAAGTAAAGGATCAGCGCCGTCCAGTTCGGTACCCGCCGCCAGTTGTCCGTGCGCAGCGTCTTCACGCCGATCTTCGCCCGGCCTGGCGCGAAGACGCCGGTCGCATCTCCAGTGGACGGTCCGGCCTCTGTGGCCATCTCACACCCCTCGCGATTCACGGGCGCAGCCCGCACGGAAATTCGATGACGGCGCGCCTCCGGACGTGCACGACACTAGCCGTGCACGCGTCATGCCCGACCGCGGGCCCGGCCCTGGCATCGAGCGGACCGGCAGCAGGCGAGCGGGTCCCGCCGGCAGCCGCCGGTCTCCCGGAGGATCACGCCGCACGCGGCGGCGCTGGGCGCACCGTCGCGGCAGACGGCAGTCTGACGCCGTACCGGGCTCAGGTAAAGCACCCCCCGACGTGACGCGCATAACGTGCCGGTCGTCGTCGTCGACCGGTGCGGGCCGTGCGGCGGACGGGGACGAATCGGGCGGACGCCGCGCCGGACGCCGTCGCGCGCCGCACACGTCGATCAGGTCACAACCCCGCCGTAGAGTCGGCGCATGCCTGATCGCTCCGCTACCGGCCCCTTCCGCGCCGATCTCCCGCCCACCGACACGGCCGGACCGGCCGGCCCCGCCGCCACCGCGGCTGCCACCGCTGCGACCGCGGCTGACAGGCGGCCGAAGGCCGACCTGCACGGGCACACCCTCAGGCTGGAGCTGGGCGACCAGGGGCTGCGCAACTGGACGGCGACGGTGCTGGCCGCCGACCCCGAGCAGGGGCTGGTGCTGGACCGCTCGGCCTTCTACCCCGGTGGTGGCGGTCAACCCCCCGACCACGGCGTGCTGCTGTGGGGCGGGGTGCAGACCCGCATCGTCGGTGCCCGCAAGGGCGATGACCTGTGGCTGCTGCCCCACCCCGAGGACCCGCTGCCCCCGGTCGGGACGAGCGTGCAGGCAGCCGTCGAGGACGCCCGCCGGAGCGCGCTGATGCGCACCCACTCGGGGCTGCACCTGCTGTCCGGCGTGGTCTTCCGCGACTTCGGCGCGCTGGTCACCGGGGGCAACATGGAGCCGCTGGAGGCGCGGATGGACTTCAACCTTCCGCAGGTGCCCGACGGCTTCCGGGACGCCGTTGCGCAGGCGTGCGCCACCGAGATCGCCTCCGACCGGGCCATCACTACCTCGACGCTGCCCCGGGACCAGGCCTTCGCCCGCTACCCCGACCTCATCCGGACCGCCACGAACCTGCTCCCCGACGACCTCGAGGTGGTGCGCATCGTGGACATCGCCGGACTGGACACCCAGGCCGACGCCGGCACCCACGTCGCGTCCACCCGCCAGATCGGCGGCCTCGAGGTGGTGAAGATCGAGAACAAGGGCAAGGGCTTCCGCCGGTTGCGGGTCCGCATCACCGCGGCCAGGGACTGAGGCGGCGAGCGACTGAGGCGGCGAGGGGCTGAGGCGGCGAGGGGCTGAGGCGGCCACGGTCAGGCGGGCGAGGGCGGACCCTCCGCCCGCCGGGACACGGGGGTGACCGGTCGGGCGGCCCACCCGCCCAGCGCTTCCAAGCGCCCCAGCAGCCGGCTGCGCTGCTCGTGCACGCGGACCGGCGCCGTGCCACCCCGGGCGTCCCGGGAAGCGAGCGAGCCGGCAACGTCCAGCACGCCCCGGACCTGCGGGGTCAGGTGGGCCGACAGCGCGGCCAGCTCGTCGTCGGACAGGTCCTCCAGCCCGATGCCGCGCCGCTCGCACTCGCGCACGCAGGCACCGGCCAGCTCGTGCGCCTCGCGGAAGGCCACCCCGCTGCGCACCAGCCACTCCGCCACATCAGTGGCCAGGGAGAACCCGGCCGGCGCGAGGGCGGCCATCCGAGCGGTGTCGAAGCGCAGCGTGGCCACCATCCCGGTGAAGGCCGGCAGCAGCACCAACAGCTGGGTGATGGAGTCGATCACCGGCTCCTTGTCCTCCTGCAGATCCCGGTTGTACGCCAGCGGCAGGCCCTTCAGCGTCGCCAGCAACCCGGTCAGGTTCCCGATCAGCCGCCCTGCCTTGCCCCGCGCGAGCTCGGCCACGTCAGGGTTCTTCTTCTGCGGCATGATCGAGGACCCGGTGGAGAAGGCGTCGTCGAGCGCGACGAACCCGAACTCCGCACTCGCCCAGATGATCACCTCCTCCGCGATCCGGGACACGTCCACCGCGGCCATCGCCAGCACGAAGGTGAACTCGGCCACGACGTCGCGGGCGGCGGTGCCGTCCATCGAGTTGTCGCACGCGCCGGAGAATCCCAGTTCGCGGGCGACCGCCTCGGGGTCCAGGCCCAGCGAGCTGCCCGCCAGCGCCCCGGACCCGTACGGCGACTCGTCCGCCCGGCGGTCCCAATCGACCAGACGCTCGACGTCGCGGGCCAGCGCCTGCACATGCGCCTGGAGGTGGTGGGCGAGCAAGACCGGCTGCGCGTGCTGGAAGTGCGTGCGCCCCGGCATCGCCGCCAGTGGGTGCGCCTGCGCCTGCTCCACCAGCGCCGACGCCAACCCGAGCAGCTCCCGGGCCACGTCGCGGCCGCGGTCGCGCAGGAACATCCGGTACAGGGTGGCAACCTGGTCGTTGCGGGAACGCCCCGCCCTCAGCCGGCCCCCCAGCGCGGCGCCGACCCGCTCGATCAGGCCACGCTCCAGCGCCGTGTGCACGTCCTCGTCGGCGGCGGTGGGCACGAACGTCCCCGCCTCCACGTCGGCCTCGAGCACGTCCAGCCCGGCGAGCAGGCCGGTGAGGTCGGCAGCCGACAGCAGGCCCGCCGCGTGCAGCACCCGGGCATGGGCCCGCGACCCGGCCAGGTCGTAGGGCGCGAGCACCCAGTCGAAGTGGACGGAGGCGGACAGCCGTTCCAGCGCGGCGGACGGCCCGCCGGCGAAGCGACCGCCCCACAGCTTCAGCGGAGGGGCTGCGACCGGGCTGTCGGACACGGATTCTCCTGATCGGGACGGGGGGGGTTGGGGACCGGGGTTTGGGGACCGGGGGTTGGGGACCGGGGTTGGGGACCGGGGGTTGGGGACCGGGGGGTTGCGGACCGGGGTATCGGGACCGAACGACGCTCAGCGACCCTCGGTGCCGGCGGCCAGGGAGAGGAACCGGCCGGCAACCCGCTCCCCACCCGCCGGATCGCGGGTGACCACGAGCACGGTGTCGTCGCCGGCGATGGTGCCGAGCACGGCAGGCAGCACGGACTGGTCCACCGCCGAGGCGAGCAGCTGGGCCGCACCCGGCGGGGTGCGCAGCACCACCAGGTTGGCCGACGCATCGGCACTGACCAGCAGTTCCTCACAGAGCCGGGCCAGCCTCGAGTCGAGCACCTCCTGGTCGACCCCGCCGAGCGGGGTGCGGTCGCCACCCTCCCCCGGGACGGCATAGACCAGCCCGCCCTCGCCGTGCCGCACCCGCACCGCGCGCAGCTCGACCAGGTCGCGGGACAGCGTCGCCTGGGTGACGCCCACACCTTCAGCCGTCAGCAGCTCGCCCAGCTCCACCTGCGAGCGCACCTTCGCCCGGCGCAGGATCTCCACGATCTGGCGGTGCCGGGCCGTCTTGGTGGCCGCCGTCCGGGCCGACGCCCGCACCCCCAGTTCGGCCGGGGGCTGCGACCCCGGCCGGTCGAGCCCGGTCACGGGCGTTCCAGCAGCCAGCTGAGCAGTGCCTTCTGCGCGTGCAGCCGGTTCTCCGCCTCGTCCCACACCACCGAAGCGGGCCCGTCGATCACCTCCGCGGCGATCTCCTTGCCCCGGTAGGCGGGCAGACAGTGCAGCACCACGGCCCCGGCGGCGGCGCGGGCCAGGCAGGCCTCGTCGAGCGCGTACGGCACGAAGGGGGCACTGCGGTCGGCGGACTCCCCCTCCTGCCCCATCGACACCCAGGTATCCGTGGCCAGCACATCGGCGCCCGTACTGGCCGCGACCGGGTCGGCGGTCACCGTCACCGAGCCTCCGGTGGCGGCCGCCAGCTTGGCGGCGGAGTCCACCACGGCCGGGTCGGGCAGGTAGCCGGGCGGGGTGGCGATCCGCACGTGCATGCCGGCGTTCGCCCCGCCGAGCAGGTAGGAGTGCGCCATGTTGTTGCCCCCGTCGCCGAGGTAGGTCAGGACCAGGCCGGCCAGCCGCCCGTGCCGCTCGCGCACCGTCTGCAGGTCGGCGAGCACCTGGCAGGGGTGGAACTGGTCGGTCAGCGCATTCACCACCGGGACCCGGCTCACGGCCGCCATCGCGTCGATGCGCTGCTGGCCGCCGGTTCGCCAGACGATCGCCGCACACTGCCGTTCCAGCACCCGGGTGGTGTCCTCCACCGGCTCCCCGCGCCCCAACTGGCTGGTCTGCGCGTCGATGACCAGCGGGTAGCCGCCGAGCTCGGCGATCCCCACGCTGAAGGACACCCGGGTGCGGGTCGAGTGCTTGTCGAACAGCACCGCCACGGCCCGCGGCCCCTCCAAGGGACGCCGGATGAACCGCCCGGCGGCCCGGTCGGCCTTCAGCGCATCGGCCAGGTCGAGCACCTCGACCAGCTCGGCCGGGCTGAGATCGTCATCGCGCAGGAAGTGACGCGGACTCATGCGGGTTCCTCCTCCAGCGCCCGGTCGAGCGCGGTGGGTAGGGCGGCGACGAAGCTGTCGACCTGCTCGGTGGTGATGACCAGGGGCGGTGCCAGCCGGATCGCGTCCGCCGCCACCGCATTGACGATGAACCCGGAGCTCAGCAGGGCAGCCGCCGCGGGCCGGGCGAGCGGGGCGGCGAGCTCGACGGCCAGCAGCAGGCCCTCGCCCCGCACCCCGGCGATCAAGGGGTGGCCGAGGCCGCAGACCCCGGCACGCAGCCGCGCACCGACCTCGCCCGCTCGCTGCACCAGGCCGTCGCGCTCGATCACGTGCAGCGTCGCCAGCGCGGCGGCCGCCGCCACCGGGTTACCACCGAAGGTGGTGCCGTGCTGGCCGGGGCCGAGCAGCTGCGCGGCCGGCTCGCCGAGCGCCACCAGGGCACCGATCGGGATCCCCCCGCCCAGCCCCTTCGCCAGCGTGACCAGGTCGGGAACCGCTCCACCGCCGAGGTGGGGGTGCTGGTGGGCGAACCAGGCCCCGGTCCGCCCCACCCCGGTCTGGATCTCGTCCAGCACCAGCAGTGCCCCGGCTGCCGTGCACGCGGCCCGCGCGGACGCCAGGTAGCCGGGTGGGGCGGAGCGCACCCCGCCCTCACCCTGCACCGGTTCGAGCACCACCGCCGCAACCCCGGGGCCGACGGCCGCGCGCAGCGCCTGGCTGTCACCGAACGGGACGTGCACGACGACGCCGGGCAGCGGCTCGAAGGGCGCGCGGTAGGCCGGCTTGTGGGTCAGCGCCAGCGCTCCCATCGTGCGGCCGTGGAATGCCCCTTCGGCAGCGACCATGCCTGCCCGGCCGGTGCGCCGGGCAGCCTTGAAGGCCGCCTCGATGGCCTCGGTCCCGGAGTTGCACAGGTACACCCGCGACCCCTCCGGTGCGTCCAGCAGCTCCAGCAACCGCTCGGCGAGCGCCACCTGGGGGGCGGTGGCGAAGAAGTTCGACACGTGCCCGAGCGTCGCCAGTTGCGCGGCCACCGCCGACACCAGGAACGGGTGGGCGTGGCCGAGGGCGTTCACGGCGATCCCGGCGAGCAGGTCGAGGTAGCGGGTGCCGTCGGCGTCCCAGACGTAGCAGCCCTCGCCGCGCACCAGCACCCGCTGCGGCGGGCCGAACGTGTTCATCAGCGCGCCGCTGTAGCGCCGGGTCCAGGCCGCCCCCGACAGGCCGGCCGCGGACAGCTGCAGGTCGGGGCTCACCGCGCCCGTCCTTGTGCCGGCAGCACCATCGTGCCCACTCCCTCCGGGGTGAAGACCTCCAGCAGCACGCTGTGCGCGACCCGGCCATCGATCACGGTGGCCTCCGGCACGCCGCCGCGCACGGCCCGCAGGCACGCCTCCATCTTCGGCACCATCCCCGACTCCAGACCCGGCAACATCGCCTCCAACTCATCCGCACGCACCTCGGCGAGCAGCGAGGAACGATCGGGCCAGTCCGCGTACAGCCCCTCGATGTCGGTGAGCACGACCAGCTTCTGCGCGCCGAGCGCTACCGCGAGCGCGGCCGCGGCGGTGTCGGCGTTGACGTTCAGGATGCTTCCGTCGGTGTCCGGGGCAACCCCGGACACCACCGGGATCCGGCCCGCCTCGATGAGGTCGAGCACGGCGGCCGGGTCGACCTGCTCGACGTCGCCGACCAAGCCGAGGTCGACCTCCTGGCCGTCGACCACCGCCCCCCGCCTGCGTGCCCGGAAGAGCCCGCCGTCCTCGCCGGACAGCCCGACGGCCAGCGCGCCGTGAGCGTTCACCAGGCCCACCAGCTCGCGGCCCACCTGCCCGACGAGCACCATCCGGACGACGTCCATCGCCTCCGGGGTGGTCACCCGCAGCCCGCCGCGGAACTCGCTGGGGATCCCCAGCCGCTGCAGCATCGCCGAGATCTGCGGGCCGCCGCCGTGCACCACGACGGGCTTCAGGCCGGCCGAGCGGAGGAAGACGATGTCCTGCGCGAACGCTCGCTTGAGCCCGTCGTCGACCATGGCGTTGCCGCCGTACTTGACCACGACGATCGCCCCGGCGAAGCGCTGCAGCCAGGGCAGGGCCTCGACCAGGACCTCCGCCTTGTCGGCGGCGCTCAGCGAGCCGAGCAGGCGGGTGGCGGGGCGGCTCGGCAGGTCTGCGGGGTGGTTCATCCGGGATGGCTCATGTCGAGTAGGCGCTGTTCTCGTGGACGTAGTCGTGGGTCAGGTCGTTGGTCCACACCGTTGCGGTCGAGCGGCCGGCGTGCAGGTCGACCAGCACGCGCACCTCGCGGCCGGTCATGTCGACCGCGGCGCGATCAGCACCGACCCCGCAGGCCCGGCACACCTGGACGCCGTTGACGGCGACGTCGAGGGACAGCGGGTCGAAGTCGGCCCGGGTGGTGCCGACCGCCGCCAGCACCCGGCCCCAGTTCGGGTCGTTGCCGAACACGGCGGCCTTGAACAGGTTGCTGCGCGCCACCGCGCGCGCCACCTCGACGGCGTCGTCCTCGGTCCGCGCGCCCACCACCTCGACGGCGATGTCGTGGGTGGCCCCCTCGGCGTCGGCGACCAGCCGCCGGGCCAGGTCGGCACAGACGGCCTGCAGCGCGGCGGCCAGCTCGGACGGCGACGGCGCCACCCTGCTGGCACCGCTGGCCATCGCCAGCACGGTGTCGTTGGTGGACATGCAGCCATCGGAGTCGACCCGCTCGAACGTGGTCCGGGTGGCCTCGCGGAGCGCCGCGTCGAGGTCGGCGGTCTCCACCACGGCGTCGGTGGTGAGCACCACCAGCATGGTGGCCAGCCCGGGGGCGAGCATTCCCGCGCCCTTGGCCATCCCACCGACGCTCCAGCCCGGACCGGTCCAGGAGACGGACTTCGCCACCGTGTCGGTGGTCATGATCGCCTCGGCGGCCGCGGCGCCACCGGCCTCCGCCGCGCTGAGCACCTGCGCGGCGGCCTTCACCCCGGTGAGCAGGGGGTCCATCGGCAGCCGCTCCCCGATCAGCCCGGTGGAGCAGACCGCCACGTCGCCCGCGGCGACGCCGAGCAGCTCGGCCACCTGCTCGGCGGTGCGCCGGGCATCGGCGAACCCTTCCGGGCCGGTGCAGGCGTTGGCGCCGCCGGAGTTGAGCACGACCGCGGCGATCCGGCCGTCCCCGACCGCCGCCCGCGTCCACACCACGGGTGCCGCCTGCACCCGGTTGGTGGTCAGCACGGCGGCCGCCACCTGCAACGGGCCGTCGTTGACCACCAGGGCCAGGTCGGGGCGGCCGCTGGCCTTCAGGCCCGCGGTCGCAGCCCCGGCCCGGAACCCCCCGGGGGTGGTGACGCTCACGAAGCCTCCCGCACGGTGGAGTCGATCACGTCGTAGCCGGCGGCCCGCCAGACCGACGCCGCTGCGGCCGCCTTCGGCGCGGGCACCAACACCCAGTCGGTGTTGAAGGTGGAGACGGTGAGCACGGGGATGCCCGCGGCGGCCAGCGGGCGCAGCAACGCCACCAGCACCCCGACCTGGGAGAACTCGAGCTCACCATCGACGTTCACGGCGACCAACGGCCCCTCCACCGGTCCGGGGAGGTCGTCGGGCAGGCAGGAGGTGGGGCAGACGATGCTCGTCTCGTCCCCGGTGATGGTGACGCTGACCAGCGGATCGCCGGCGGCCCAGCCGGGGATGCCGCTGCCGGCGGGCAGCCGCACCACGGCCACCGCCTGCGGGTTCAGTACCAGACGCATGCTGTGCTCCAGGGTCGGGGGTTGCAGCGGAGTCATCACTGCCCGGGCCGGCGCAGGGCCACGCGTCCTCCGGGTGTCCGTAAGTGTCACGGCGCGAGCCCCGCAACGGGTAGGCCCATGGTCTCGGGCAGGTCCATGGCCAGGTTCGCCGACTGCACCGCGCCGCCTGCGGTGCCCTTGGCGAGGTTGTCGATCGCGGCCACCACGACCACCCGCCCCGCCCGCTCGTCCACGCCGACCTGGAGCAGGGCGGTGTTGGCGCCAAGGGTGTCGGCGGTGCGTGGCCAACGCCCCGGCGGGAGCACGTGGACGAACGGTTCGTCGGCGTAGGCCTCGACCCAGGCCTTGCGTACCGCCGCGGGGTCGAGGTCCGTTGCGCCGGGCGCGAGCCGGGCGGTGCAGGTGGCCAGGATCCCCCGGGCCATCGGTGCCAGCGTCGGGGTGAAGCTCACCCGCACCGGCGCGGCGGCGGCGATGGCCAGGTTCTGCTCCATCTCGGGAGTGTGCCGGTGCACCCCGCCGACCGCGTACGGACTCATCGAGCCCATCACCTCGCTGCCGAGCAGGTTCGGCTTCAGGCCGCGCCCGGCACCCGAGGTGCCGCTGGCTGCGACGACCACCACGTCGGGCTCGAGCAGCCCGGCAGCCAGCCCGGGCGCCAGCGCGAGCGAGACGGCCGTCGGGTAGCAGCCGGGGACGGCGACCCGGCGCGCCCCGGAGAGCGCCTCGCGCTGGCGGGAGCCGTCGGCGTGCAGGAGCTCGGGCAGCCCGTAGGGCCAGCTGCCCGCGTGATCGCCGGGGTAGAACTCCGCCCAGGCGGCGGGGTCGACCAGCCGGTGGTCGGCGCCGCAGTCGACCACCACCACGTCGGCGGGCAGCTCGGCGGCGATCGGGGCGCTGGCACCGTGCGGCAGGGCGAGGAACACCAGGTCGTGGCCGGCCAGGACCTGGGCGTTGGTCGGCTGCAGGACGCGCTCGGCGAGCGGCACCAGATGCGGCTGGTGCTCCCCCAGTGGCGTGCCGGCGTTGGAGCCGGCGGTCAGCGTGCCGATCTCGAAGCCCGGGTGGGCGAGCAGCAGCCGGAGCAGCTCGCCGCCCGCGTAGCCGCTCGCTCCGGCGACCGCCACGGAAAAGGTCATGGCGCATGACCTTACATGATTTGCAAGATTATGCGTGAAGGTGTGCGTTGACCGGAGTGCCGGCGCGCCGGTCAGGCCAAGGGGTCCGCCGGGCCGTAGGGGTGCACCCGCAGCCGCCGCGCCCGGGCACCGGGCGTCATCGCGCCGGGAGCCACCCGCGCCGCGACCCCGGCGGCGGCCGTCGCGCCGGTCACCCCGGCGGCGGCCGTCGCGCCGGTCACCCCGGCGGCGGCCGTCGCGCCGGTCACCCCGGCGACGGCTCCCCCGGCCACGGCCTCCAGCGCCTCGGGCGTGTCGAGCCCCGCCCGCAGGAAGCACCCCGACCAGCGGTCGAGCCGCCCCGCAGCGACGGCCAGCACCAGCGCCACCAGGGCCTCCGGCGGCGTCCACGCGGTGCGCCCCGCGTGCAGCGCCATCGCCGCGGTCATGTCCGTGCGGACAACCCCCGGCGAGATCTCGAACGCGCGCATCCCCCGCGCGAAGCCCGCCTCGTGCAGGCTGCCCCCGACCCGGAACAGCCCGGCCTTCGCCGCCGAGTACGCCGAGTAGACCGGCCGGTCGTCACTGCCCGCGCCGGAGTTCAGATCCACCACGCGGCCGCCGCCGCGCGCGAGCATCCCCGGCACCACCGCCCGCACGCAGTGGAACGGCCCGCGCAGATCGGTCTCGACCACCTGCCACCAGGCGTCCGGGTCGGCCAGCCACACCGGCTCCTCCGCCGCCTCGATCACCCCGGCGTTGTTCACCAGCAGGTCGATGCCGCCCAGCCGCCGCTCGACCTCGTCCACCGCGGCCACCACCTCGGGATAGCTGCGCACGTCGGCAATGACCACCGCGGCCTCACCGCCGCCCTCGTGCACCTCGCCGGCCACCTGCTCCAGCCCGGGCCGGGATCGCCCCAGCAGCCCCACCCGCAGCCCGGCCGCGGCCAGCCCGAGCGCCAGCTCACGACCCAGCCCGCGGGCCGCGCCGGTCACCAGCGCCACCCGGGCCGGCCCCGGCTGCGGGCCCGCTGCGGACGATGCATCCATCAGCCGCGCAACACCGCCCCGGTGCGCTCGCCAGCAACCCGCAGCGCGCCGTCGCGGGCGGCAGCCACCTCTTGGGCGGTCAGCGTCCGGTCGGGCGCCCGCAGCCGCAGCGCGAAGGCCAGCGACTTGCGGCCCGGCGCCGACCTGCGGGCCGGTGTAGACGTCGAACAGCCGCACCGACTCCAGCAGCTCGCCGGCGCCCGCGCGCAGCGCAGCCTCGACCGCTCCCGCCGTGACACCCGCCTCCACGACGAGCGCGACGTCCTCCTTGGCGACCGGGAACGTCGAGACGGGCCGGCCCCGCCGGATGCCCCGGGACATCGCGATCAGCCGCTCCAGGTCGAGCTCGGCGGCGACGGTGCGCTCGGGCAGGCCGAGCGCAGCCACCACGTTCGGATGCAGCTCACCGGCGTGCCCCACCAGCGTCCCGTTCACCTCGATCCGGGCGCACCGCCCCGGGTGCCAGGGCGCGTGCACGTCGGCCCGCGGCGCCGACTCCAGCCCGAGCGTGCGCACCACCAGCAACGCCGCGTCCAGCGCGTCGGTCCAGTCCGCGTCCCTGCCGCCGCCGTACCAGCCCGGCAGCTCGCGCTGGCCGGCGAGCACCACCGCGACCCGCCGCGGCTGGTCGGGCACGGCGGCGTACAGCGCCTTCAGCTCCACCTCCGCCGGCCGGGCCGACACCTCCGGGCGGGGGCCGGCGCCGCGGCAGCGTCCGGACGCACCACCAGCCCGATCTCGAACAGGCCGAGGTCGGTGTGGCCACGCCCGATGTTGCGACGCAACGTGTCGAGCAGCGGCGGCAGCAGCGAGGTGCGCAACTGCGGCTGCTCGTCCGACAGCGGGTTGGCCAGCCGCAGCGCGGTGCGGCGCGGGTCGGCGGCGTCGAGCCCGAAGGCGTCATGCACCGCGGGCGAAACGAACGGGTAGGAGAGCACCTCGACGAGTCCGTGCTCGGCCAGCGCCCTGGCCACCGAGCGGCGGGCCCGCTGGCCGTGCGTCAGCCCGCGCCCGGCGGGGGCGATCGGCAGCACCGACGGGATGGCGTCGTAGCCGCGCAACCGGGCGACCTCCTCGGCGAGGTCCACCCCGACCCGCAGGTCAGGACGCCAACTGGGCGGCACCACGGTCAGCACGCCCGGGACCGGGACCGAGACCGAGACCCGGCAACCGATCATGGTGAGGGTCTGCTCCACCTGCTCGCCGGTGTACGGCACGCCCACCACCCGCGCCGGCAGGTCGGCGGGCATCCGGATCGGCGGCACGGGCGCCCGCCGGTCGACGTCGCTGACCGGCCCGGACCGCCCGCCGCCGTGCTCCACCAGCAACCGCACGGCCAGGTCGGCCGCCCTGGCCGCCACGTCGGCGTCGACGCCGCGTTCGAAGCGGCGGCCGGCCTCGGTGGCCAGCTTGTGCCGACGGGACGTGCGGGCCACGGTCAGCGGGTCGAAGTGCGCCGCCTCGATCAGGACGTCGCGGGTCTCGCCCGACACCTCGCTGCTCTGCCCGCCCATCACCCCGGCCAGCGCGAGCACCCGCTCCCCGGCGGTGTCGGTGATCAGCAGGTCCTCGGGGTGGAGCACCCGCTCGACGTCGTCCAGCGTGATCAGCCGCTCGCCCGTCGCGGGCACGCCGGACCACGATCGGCGCGTGGAGCCCGGCCAGGTCGTAGGCGTGCAGCGGCTGGCCGGTGGCGAGCATCACGTAGTTCGTGATGTCGACGGCGAGCGAGATCGGCCGCATGCCGGCCTGTTCGAGGCGGCGCTGCATCCAGCGCGGCGCGGGGCGGGCGGCGTCGACGCCGCGCACGACCCGTGCCACGTAGCGGTCGCAGCCGACGGCCCCGCGGATCGGGGCGTCGTCCTCCAGGCGCACCGCGAACCCGTCCGCGGTCGGGCCCCGCCGGCGGGGGGGCCGCCGGATCGACCGGGTCGTGGAAGGCGGAGCCCGGTGCTGTGCGAGTACTCCCGCGCGACCCCCCGCACGCTGAACGCAGTACCCGCGGTCGGGGGTGACGTTGACCTCGACGGTCTGCTCGTCGAGCCCGAGCAGGGCGATCGCGTCGGAGCCGACCGGGGCGTCGCCCGAGACCGAGCTCCACCAGCCGGAGGATGCCCGTCGTGGTCGTCGCCCAGGCCCAGCTCGCGCGCCGAGCAGATCATCCCGTCGGAGACGTGGCCGTAGGTCTTGCGGGCGGCGATCGCGAACCCCCCGGGCAGCACCGCCCCGGGCAGCGCGACCACCACCAGGTCACCGACGGGGAAGTTGTGCGCGCCGCAGACGATCCCGCGGGGTCCGCGTGCCGCCGTCGGGCAGCCCCACCCCGTGGGTCCCGACGTCGACCTGGCACCAGCGGATCGTCTTGCCGTTCTTCTGCGGCTCGTCGGCGAACTCGAGCACCCGGCCGACCACCAGCGGCCCGGACACGTCGCCGCCGTGGATCGCCTCTTCCTCCAGCCCGACCCGGACCAGGTCGGCGGCGACCTGCTCGGCGCTGGTGCCCTCGGGCAGCGCGACGTACTCCGCCAGCCACGGCAGCGGGACGCGCATCAGACCTCCATCCCGTAGTGCAGGCTGAACCGGACGTCGCCCTCGACGATGTCGTGCATGTCCTCGATCCCGTGCCGGAACATCAGCGTGCGCTCGATGCCCATCCCGAAGGCGAACCCCTGTAGCCGCTCGGGGTCGACGCCGCAGGCCACCAGCACGTTGGGGTTGACCATGCCGCAGCCGCCCCACTCGATCCAGCCGGTGCCCCCGCAGGTGCGGCACCCCGGATCGGCACCGGAGCAGACGAAGCAGGCAGGTCCAACTCGGCGCTGACGGCTCGGTGAACGGGAAGAACGAGGGCCGCAGCCGGGTCACGCGCGTCGGCCCCGAACATGGCCCGGGCGAAGTGGTCCAGGGTGCCGCTGCAGGTGCGCCATGGTCAGGCCCTCGTCGACCGCGAGGCCCTCGACCTGGTGGAAGACCGGCGTGTGCGTGGCGTCGAGCTCGTCGGTGCGGAACACCCGCCCCGGGCACGGCGACGTACACCGGCAGCTCGCGCTCGAGCAGGGCGCGGGCCTGCACCGGCGAGGTGTGGGTGCGCAGCACCAGCCCCGACGTCGGGCGCGGCTCGACGAAGAAGGTGTCCTGCATCTGCCGGGCGGGATGGTCGGGGTCGAAGTTCAGCGCGTCGAAGTTGAACCACTCCGCCTCGACCTCGGGCCCCTCGGCGATCTCCCAGCCCATCGCGACGAAGACGTCCGCGATCCGCTCGGCGATCGCATCCAGCGGGTGCCGGGCACCCAGCGGGTGACGCTGCACCGGAAGCGTCACGTCGACGGCCTCCTCGACGCAGGACCCGGGCGTCGCGCTCGGCCTCGAGCTCGACGCGCCGGGCGGCCAGCGCGGCCGCCACCGCGGCCCGGGCCACGCCCACCCGCTGCCCGGCGTCCTTGCGGGCAGCCGGCGGCAGCGCGCCGATCTCGCGGTTGGCCAGCGCCAGCGGGCTGCGGTCACCGGTGTGCTCGAGGCGGACCTGCTTGAGCGCCACCAGATCGGGGGCCGATGCAAGGGCGGCGAGCGCGGCGGCCACCGCGGCATCGATCTGCTCAGGGCTCAATGTGGCCACCTCGACGGGGTCGAACTGGTTCGTGGATCCGGACATGCGTCTCGTCCAGTCGTGGCAGGGGAACGGTCGAATCGTGCGCGTCACCGATCCTCTCAGATCCGCTGCCCCCGGCCCTGCGGTTGACCGCCGCCGGGCGCGGACGCCTCAGCACGGCACGGCCCCGGGGCTGCGACGCTGCGCGCGGGCGGTGGCGTACAGGCAGACCGTCGCCGCGGTGGCAAGGTTGAGACTCTCCGCCCGCCCGTGCACCGGCACCCTGACCGCCGCGTCGGCCAGCTGCAGCGCGCCGTCGGGCAGCCCGCGCGCCTCGTTGCCGAAGATCCACGCCACCGGACCGCTCAGCCCGCCCGGCTCACCGCGGGCGGCCGCATCGAGCAGGTCGTCCAGGTCGAGCCCGCCGGCGGCGTCGGCGGCAAGCACGGCCGCCCCCGTGGACCGCAGCGCGGCGACCACCTGCGGGAGCGCGGCGCCGGTGCAGATCGGCAGGTGGAACAGGCTTCCCGCGGTGGCCCGGACGCACTTGGCGTTGTGCACGTCGACACTCGCGGCGGTCAGTACCACCGCCCCCGCCCCGGCGGCGTCCGCAGCCCGGATCACCGTCCCGGCGTTGCCGGGGTCGCGCACCTCCGCGAGCACCGCCACCAACGCGGGGCGCCCCGCCAGCACCTGCTCCAGCGGCTGCGTCGACGAGGGCGCACACCGCCAGCAGCCCCTGCGGCGTGACGGTGTCGGCCATCGCCGCGAGCACGGCCTCGTCCACCAGCCGCGGCTCGGGAGCGGTGGCCCCGGCGGCAGCCACGATGTCCGCGTGACGCTGCAGCGCCGCCGGCGTGGCGAACCACTCCAGCAGCAGCGGTGACCCGCCCGCCGCGCTCAGCTCGGCGTGGGCCAGCGCCGCCTCGCGGACCGCCTGCGGACCCTCCGCCACGAAGCGGCGCTCGCGCAGACGTGCCGAGCGCCCGGACAACCGTCGCACCGCCCTCACCCGGTCGGACGCGGGGATTGGTCAGCACGAGCTGGTCCGGGCGCTGCACTGCGACCGGGCTGCGCGGACTCAGGCGGCCGTGGTGCCGGCTGCACGGCGCCGGCAGCGCTGCCTTCGCCGACCTGCACCAGCGCGGTGAACGCGGCCGCGTCGTTCACGGCCAGCTCGGCGAGCATCCGCCGGTCGACCTCGATCCCGGCGGCCTTGAGGCCCTGGATGAGCCGGTTGTAGGTCATGCCGTTGGCCGCGGGCTGCGGCGTTGATCCGCTGGATCCACAGCCGGCGGAAGTCGCCCTTGCGCGCCTGCGGTCGCGGTAGGCGTAGACGAGGGAGTGGGTGACCTGCTCCTTGGCCTTGCGGTACAGGCGGGAACGCTGACCGCGGTACCCGCTGGCCCGCTCGAGGGTCGCCCGGCGCTTCTTCTGGGCGTTGACCGCCCGCTTCACGCGTGCCACGTGATGTCTCCTTGGTTCTCAGCTGCTGGGGTGGGCAGTGGCTCAGGCAGTCACTTGCCGAGCAGCCGCTTGATCGCCTTCAGGTTCGCGGGCGCGACCGGGACGTCGAGGGCGAGGCGGCGGGTGCGGCGTGCTGGGCTTGCCCTCGAACAGGTGGCGCCGGTTGGCCTGCTCGCGCAGGACCTTGCCGCCACCGGTGATCCGGAAGCGCTTCTTCGCACCGCTGTGCGTCTTCTTCTTCGGCATGGCTGCCGTCTCTCCTCGTCCCCCGCCGGGTGCGCGGGGCGTTGGTCGGTCCGCGCCGGGATGGCGCGGGTCGTCCTCACGGCGCCCGGGCGGGCACCGTGCCGATGCTGCGGCGGCCGGCAGGCCGCCGGGTCTTCGCCTCGGCTCACGCCTCGGCGGTGGCTTCGCCGCCCGGCATGTCGCCGTCGCCGGTGTCGTCGTCGTCGCTGCGGCGGCGGCGCTGCTCGGCCTTCGCCTCCGCCTTCTTCTTCAGCGGCCCGATAACCATGATCATGTTCCGGCCGTCCTGCTTCGGCGTGCTCTCGACGTAGCCGAACTCGGCCACGTCGTCCGCCATCCGCTGCAGCAGCCGGTAGCCCATCTCGGGGCGGGACTGCTCGCGGCCACGGAACATGATCATGACCTTGACCTTGTCCCCCGCCTTGAGGAAACGCTCGACGTGGCCCGCTTGGTGCCGTAGTCGTGCGGGTCGATCTTGAGGCGGAGCCGGATCTCCTTCAGCACCGTGTGCGCCTGGTTCCGCCGCGCCTCACGGGCCTTCATGTCGGACTCGTACTTGAACTTGCCGAAGTCCATGAGCTTGCAGACCGGTGGGCGTGCCTGGGGGGCGACCTCGACCAGGTCGAGATCCGCCTCCTGGGCGAGCCGGAGGGCGTCCTCCACGCGGACGATCCCGACCTGCTCGCCGTTCGGGCCGACCAGCCGCACCTCCGGAACGCGGATGCGGTCGTTGATCCGGGGCTCGCTGATGTGGTGCTCCTTCGCGACGTCGGTGGCTACCGCCGCGCACAGGAAAGGCTCCCGGGCGCGGGCACGCGGGAGCCTCAACGGACCATCGCCGTACCGGACGTGCCGGCACAGCGGCCCCGCGGGGCGGGGCGGGACCGGACCCGGGACTCTGCCGCGAGGCGAGCGACGGGTGGGAGAGGCTCCACTTGCGCACCGGACCCTTTCGGGCCCGGTCGGTCGATCAATCAGGCTACCAGTCCGGCGGTGGGGCGCACGAATCCCCCCGTGCCACCGGCTCAGACCGCGGACACGGCCGCTGCCACCGCGCGGCGGCGCAACTGCAGCCCGAGACCCAGCCCGGCCAGCACGACCCCGGCGCCACCCACGACCGCGAACCCGGCCCAGGGCGCGCTGGCGTCGATCGTCGCCCCCGCCAGCGGGGCGCCCAGCGCCGAGCCGATGGTCAGCGCCGACCCGTGCCAGCCGAGGGCCTCGCCGCGGAACTCCTCCGCGACCAGCCGGCTCACCCCGTCCGCGGTGGCGCTGATCACCGGAGCGCACAGCGCCGCCGCCGGCAGGATGGTGAGGGTGAGCAGCAGAGGGGTCGGCGCCAGGCCCACCGGGATGGTGAGCACCGCCAGCCACAGCAGCAGGGTGATCGGCGATACCGGGCGGTGCGCGGCGCCGTACACCAGGCCGCCCGCGATCGAGCCGAGCCCCCACGCGACGAACACGACGCCGGTGAGCGGCAGCGCGGAGTGGGCCCGCAGCACGGCGACGATCCCCACGTCGGTGCCCGCCAGCACCACCGTGGCGGCTGCCGCCGCGCCGAGCACGGCGACCAGACCGGGGGCGTACCAGCGCAGCCCCCCGCCGGGACGGGCGCCGGACGCCGCGCCGGGGCTCCCCTCGCCGCCGGACGAGGGCCGCACGGCGGCGGCGGCGAACCCGGCAGGACCTGGCAGGGCGGCCGCCGAACGGGTGGGCGGGTCGAGCAGCATCAGGGCCGCCCCGGCGAGCACCTGGCACCCGCCCGCCGCCAGCAGCGCCGCTGTGGTGGACACCTGGGTGGCCACCAGCACCCCGGCGGCCGGCCCGACCATGAACGACAGTTCGACGCCGACGGAGTCCAGCGCGTAGGCGGTGCGCCGCTGCTGCGGCCCCACCAGCACCGACAGCGACTGCCGGACCACGGTGAAGATCGGCAGCGACATCAACCCGCCGACGAACGCCAGCACCGTCAGCCCGGCGAAGCCGAGGAACGGCGCGAACCCCCAGGTCAGCGCGCTCATCACGAGCGAGGGCAGCAGCGCCCGGCGCAGCCCGTGGCGGTCGATGACCCGGCCCCGCCACGGCCCGCCGGCGGCCATCCCCACCGTGGTGGCCGTCGCCACCACTCCCGCCGGCCCGTACCCGAGCTTCAGGTGGGTGACCACGTGCAGGGTCAGCACCACCCCGGCGGCGGTCTGCGGGATCCGGGCGACGACGGCGAACAGCAGCAGCCGCGCCACCGACGGCAGGGCGAGAACGTGGCGATAGGGGGCCAGGGACACCCCCGCATGGTTCCAGGCCCCACCGACGGTGTGCACGCGGGATTCCTCGCCCTCCCGCGGGGCGCACCCGGCCCGGGCTCAGCCCGGGACCACCCGCAGCTCCAGCGAGTCAACCCGCTCGGCGACCACCGCGTCGGCCCCCAGCCGCTCGGCGACGCGGGCCAGTACCGCGTCCAGCGCGGCCCGGTCGAGCCCCGGCTCGAGGCCCAGTACCACCTGCAGCTCGGCCCGCTCCCCCGCCGCGCAGCGCACCGAGCGCACCGGCGGGCCGAGGGCGCACGCCGCCTCGACCGCCGCGTGCACGAGCGGGTCGTGCGGTGCCGGCACCCACTCCCGGCCCTGCCCGAGCGCCCAGACGGCCGGCCGGCGGACCAGGAACGGCACCGGGCCGGCGACGTCCAGCAGCAGCACCTCGCACCCGTCGGACACACCCGCCAGCGCCGCCCGGGCGGCCTCGACGGGCACCGGACGCGCCTGCGGGTCCCAGGCCGCCAGCGCTTCCAGCCCGCTGAACACCGGCAGTGCGGGGCGCCCGTCCGCCGCGGCCAGCCGCACCGTCGCCAGCTCGGCGATCACGTCCGTGGGCAGCCCGCCGGCGCCGGAGCCGAGCTCGGCGGGCGCGGCGACCACCGGGACCATGACCCGGGCTCCCGCCAGCGCCGCCACCACCGCCGCCTCTGCTCCGACGGCCCCGGTGCGGAAGGCCGCCAGCGCCGCGACCAGGGCGGGGTCGGACCCGCCCGGGTCGCCCGCGAACGGGTGTGCGCCGAGCTCCCGGCCCTGCCACGGCACACCCGCAGAGTCGGCGTCCCCGCCGGGGACGCCACGCGCGGACAGCGGTTGCCCGCTCACGCCGGGCTCACGACCCGCCGGCGACGGCCAGCGCCTGCTCCAGGGTGAAGGCCCCGGCGTAGAGCGCCTTGCCGACGATCGCACCCTCCACGCCGAGCGGAACCAGCGCCCGCAGTGCCTCCAGATCGGCGAGCGCGGACACCCCGCCGGAGGCGACCACCGGGCGGTCGGTGCGGGCGCAGAACTCGCGCAGCAGCTCGAGGTTCGGGCCCGCGCAGGGTGCCGTCCTTGGTGACGTCGGTGACGACGTACCGGGCGCAGCCGTCGGCGTCCAGGCGGGCCAGGGTCTCCCACAGGTCGCCGCCCTCGCGGGTCCACCCGCGGGCGGCCAGGGTGGTCCCGCGCACGTCCAGCCCGACCGCGACCCGGTCCCCGAAGCGGTCGATCGCGGTGCGCGTCCAGGCCGGGTCCTCCAGCGCAGCGGTGCCGAGGTTCACCCGGGCACAGCCGGTGGCCAGCGCCGCCTCGCAGGCTGGCGTCGTCCCGGATCCCGCCGCTGAAGCTCCACGGCGACGTCCAGCGCCGCCTACCACCGCGGCGAGCAGTTCGGCGTTGCTCCCGCGACCGAAGGCGGCGTCGAGGTCGACCAGGTGGATCCAGGCCGCGCCGGCCGACTGCCAGGCCAGCGCGGCCTGCCAGCGGGTCGCCGTAGCCGGTCTCAGTGCCGGCGGCGCCCTGCACCAGGCGGACGGCCTGCCCTGCGGACGACGTCGACCGCCGGCAGCAGCTGCAGTGCCGCAGGGCCGCGCTCCGGGCTCGTCTGGGTCACGCCGACGAACGTACTGGGTGTCCGCGCAGCGGCCGCACGGAGGGTCACGGTGTCGGCCGGGTCGGCCGGGTCGGCCGGGTCAGCCGGGTCAGCCGGGTCAGCCCAGCGTGCGGACCCAGTTCTCGAGCAGCTGTGCCCCGGCGTCACCGGACTTCTCCGGGTGGAACTGGGTCGCGGTCAACGGCCCGTTCTCGACCGCGGCGACGAACCGGACGCCGTGCTCGGCCCAGGTCGGTGCCGGGGGCGCGAGGCGGGTGGCCTGACCGTTGCGGGTGGCGAACTCCCAGTGCTGCACGGCAAAGGAGTGCACGAAATAGAAGGACTCCCGCTCCACGCCGGCGAACAGCACCGTGTCGGCCGGCGGCTCGACGGTGTTCCAGCCCATGTGCGGCACCACCCCCGACGGCAGCCGCTCGACCAGGCCGGGCCACTGCGCCAGCCCCGGCACGTCCGCCCGCCCGTGCTCGGTGGAGCCGGCGAACATCACCTGCAGGCCGACGCAGATGCCCAGCACCGGCCGGGCGCCGGCGAGCCGGCGGTCCACGATCTGCTCCCCCTGCACCGCGCGCAGCCCGGCGATCACCGCGGCGAAGGCACCGACCCCGGGGACCACCAGGCCGTCGCAGCGCTCCGCCGCGGCGCGGTCGGAGCTGAGTTCCACCAGCGCACCCACCCGCTCCAGCGCGCGCACCGCGGAGCGCACGTTGCCGAACCCGTAGTCGAGCACGACCACCCGTGGGGCAGTGCTCACAGCGTGCCCTTCGTGCTGGGGACCCCGCGCACCCGCGGGTCGGGCTCGACCGCCGCGCGCAGGGCGCGGGCCACGGCCTTGAACTGCGCCTCCACCAGGTGGTGCGGATCGCGCCCGGCGAGCACCCGCACGTGCAGCGCCAGCCCGGCCGACAGCGCGAGGGTCTCGAACACGTGCCGGGTGAGCGAGCCGAGGTAGCCGTCGCCGATCACCACGTGCTCCTGCCCGGCGGGTTCGCCCGTGTGCACGCAGTACGGCCGGCCGGAGACGTCGATCGCGACCTGCACCAACGCCTCGTCCAGCGGGACCAGGGCGTCACCGAAGCGCCGGATCCCGGCCTTGTCGCCCAGCGCCTGCCGCAGCGCCTGCCCGAGCACGATCGCCACGTCTTCCACGGTGTGGTGGGCGTCGACGTCGGTGTCCCCCTCGGCCTGCACCACCAGGTCGAGCAGCGCGTGCTTGGCGAGGCTTGCGAGCATGTGGTCGTAGAAGCCGATCCCGGTGGCGACGCGGGCCGCCCCGCTGCCGTCGAGGTCGAGCTCGACCAGCACCTTCGACTCCTTGGTCGCGCGCTCGATCCTGGCGGTGCGGGTCATCGGGTGGCCTCCCTGGCCGGGTGGGACGGCGGCAGCTCGGGTGAGGGTGAGGGTGAGGGTGAGGGTGAGGGCATCGGGGAGCCGGCCGGAACGCCGCCGGGGGCGGTCTCGAGCACCGACTCCAGCGCGTCGAGGAAGGACGTGGTCTCCTCCGGGGTGCCCGCGGTCACCCGCAGGTGGTGGCCGATCCCGACGTCGCGCACCAGCACCCCGAACTCCAGCAGCCCGCGCCAGACCGCCTGCTCGTCACCGAGCCCGCCGAAGAGCACGAAGTTGGCGTCGCTGGGCACCGGGAGGGCACCGAGGCCGGGCAGCGCCGCCACGATCCGGTCGCGCTGCTGCTTGATCGCCTCGACCGTGGACAGCAGCACGTCCGCGTGCCACAGTGCGGCCCGTGCCGCGGCCTGGGTGAGCGAGGACAGGTGGTAGGGCAGCCGCACCAGCCGGAAGGCGTCGCAGACCGCGGGGTCGGCGGCAAGGTAGCCGAGCCGGGCCCCGGCCAGGGCGAAGGCCTTGCTCATGGTGCGGGTGACCAGCAGCCGCTCGCGGCCGGGCAGCAGGGTGAGCGCGCTCGGCGTCCCCGGCCGGGCGAACTCGGCGTACGCCTCGTCGACGACCACCACACCCGAGCAGCGCTCGTACACCGCCTCGACCACGTCGAGCCCGAGGGCGGTGCCGGTCGGGTTGTTCGGGGAGCAGAGGAAGACGACGTCGGGCCGGTGCTGTTCCACCTGCGCGGCGGCGTGCTCCGCCGTCAGGTCGAACGGGTCCTGGCGGGTGCCGCGCAGGCCGTCGACCCAGGCGGTACCGGTGCCGGTGCTGATGATCGGGTGCATCGAGTAGGCGGGGGTGAAGCCGAGCGCCTTGCGGCCCGGCCCACCGAACGCCTGCAGTACGTGCTGCAGCACCTCGTTGCTGCCGTTGCCGGCCCACAGCTGGGCGGCCCGCAGGTCGTGGCCGAGATAGGCGGCGAGGTCCTCCCGCAACGCGGTGAACTCCCGATCGGGGTACCGGTTGAGCCGCCCGGCCACGTCGCGCAGCGCCGCCACCACCGCCTCGACCACCTCCGCCGGCAGGTCGTAGGAGTTCTCGTTCGTGTTCAGCCGGACCGGGACGTCGAGCTGCGGGGCGCCGTACGGGGTGCGTCCGCGCAGGTCAGGGCGCAGCGGTAGGTGCGCCAGCCGGTCGCCGTCGGCCGCGGCGGGGGCGGCACCGAACTGGGGCGCGGGCGTGGAAGGCACCGCCCAAGTCTAGGCGGGCCGAGCGGGTCAGCCCGGCAGCCGCTCCCGCACGGCCTGGCCGTGCGCGGGCAGGTCCTCGGCCGCCGCGAGGGTCAGCACGTGCCCGGCGACCTCCTCGAGCGCGGCTCGGTCGTAGACCACGACGTGGATGCCGCGCAGGAACGACTGCACGCTCAGCCCGCTGGAGTGTCGGGCGCAGCCCCCGGTGGGCAGCACGTGGTTCGATCCCGCGCAGTAGTCGCCCAGGCTGACCGGGGACCAGGGGCCGACGAACACCGCACCGGCGTTGCGCACCCTTGCCGCCAACGCCGGCGCATCGCGGGTCTGCACCTCGAGGTGCTCGGCGGCGTAGGCGTCGACCACGGCGAGCCCGACGTCGAGGTCGTCCACCAGGACGATGCCCGACTGCTCGCCGGACAGCGCGGCCGTGATCCGCTCCACGTGCTTCGTGGCGGCGACCTGCCGCTCCAGCTCGAGCTCGACCGCACCGGCGAGCTGCTCGGAATCGGTGACCAGTACCGCCGCGGCGAGCGGGTCGTGCTCCGCCTGGCTGATCAGGTCGGCGGCCAGGTGCCGGGGGTCTGCGCTGTCGTCGGCGAGGATGGCGATCTCGGTGGGGCCGGCCTCGGCGTCGATCCCGATGACGCCCTTGAGCAGCCGCTTGGCCGCGGCGACCCAGATGTTGCCCGGGCCGGTGACCAGGTCGACCGGTTCGCACACCACCCGGCCGCCGTCGTCGGCCGCCCCGTAGGCGAACATCGCGATCGCCTGGGCGCCGCCGACGGCGTACACCTCCTGGACGCCCAGCAGCGCGCAGGCAGCGAGGATGGTCGGGTGCGGCAGGCCCTCGAAGCCCGAGGGGTTGTCGCGCTGCGCCGGGCTGGTCACCGCGATGGAGCCGACCCCCGCCTCCTGCGCCGGGACCACGTTCATCACCACGCTGCTGGGGTAGACGGCCAGCCCGCCGGGCACGTACAGCCCGACCCGCCCGACCGGTACCCAGCGCTCGGTGACGCTCCCCCCGGGAACGACCTGGGTCACCCGGTCGTGGCGGACCTGGTCGCGGTGCACCAGCCGGGCCCGCCGGATCGACTCCTCGAGCGCCGCGCGCACCTGCGGGTCGAGCGCCTCCAGAGCCCGGGCCAGGGCAGGACCCGGCACCCGGATCGACGCCGGACGCACGCCGTCGAAGCGCTCGGTGAGCTCGAGCAGCGCGCTCACCCCGCGGCGGCGCACGTCGGCGCAGATCGGCCGGACGGTCTCGAGCGCGTGCTCGACGTCCATCCCCGCCCGTGGCACCACCGTGCGCAGACGGTGTGCGTGCAGGGTCTGGCCGCGCAGGTCAAGTCGCCGGATCACCCTTCCGATTCTAGGCGGGCCCACCGCCGGGCGTGCTCGCTGTCGATCCGCGGTCGGCGCCGCGGGAGCGCCCCGGGCGCCTAGCCTTGAGCCCGTGGCGACCCGGCTCCCGCTGTTCCCGCTGAGCACCGTGCTGGTGCCCGGGCTGGTGCTGCCCCTGCGGGTGTTCGAACCCCGGTACCGGGTGCTGGTGCAGGCCCTGATGAGCCTGCCGGAGCCCGCACCGCGCCAGTTCGGGGTGATCGCGCTGCGTACCGGGTCGGAGACGAACAGCGACGGGCGCCCGGCCCTGTACGAGGTCGGGTGCACGGCCGAGCTGCGCGAGGTGACCCCGTACGCCGACGGACGCTTCGACATCGTCACCGTCGGCGAGACCCGGTTCCGGCTGGTCGACCTCGACCCCGAGGCGGGCACCCCCTACCACACCGGGATGGTCGAGTTCCTCGAGGAACAGGACGGCGAGGGCGACCTGGTCAGGTTGGCGGAGGCCGCCACGGCACTGTTCGGCGCCTACCGTGAGGCGCTCGGCGTCGAGCTGTCGGAGCTGCCGGACGACCCGCAGGTGGTGTCGTACCTGCTCGCCGCCGCGATCGTGCTGGAGCTGCCGCAGCGGCAGGCTCTGCTCGAGCTGGAGACCACGACCGAGCGGCTGCACGCCGAGCTCGGGCTGTTGCACCGCGAGCGGATGCTGGTCAACGCCTTCCACGCGCTGCCGGCGGTCGAGCTGACCCGGACCGAACCGAACGGCAACTGACCCGGCGCCCACCCACGAGGAGCAGCCTTGCGCACGAGATCGACGGGCGCCGCGACCCCGGCAACGGCGCTGCTGACCGCCGCGGCGGTACCCCACACCGTGCACGGCTACGACCACGACCCGCGGGCACGCGGGCGCGGGCTCGGCTACGGCGCCGAGGCCGCCGCGGCCCTCGGGGTGGACCCTGCCCGGGTGTTCAAGACGCTGCTGGCGGAGGTCGACGGCGAACTCACGGTGGCGGTGGTCCCCGTGCTGGCCCACCTGGATCTGAAGGCACTGGCGAGCGTCACCGGGGGCAAGCGGGCGGAGCTGGCCGATCCGGCGGCGGCCCAGCGGGCCACCGGGTACGTGGTGGGCGGGATCAGCCCGCTCGGGCAGCGCCGGTCGCTGCCGACCGTGGTGGACGACTCCGCGCTCGTCCACCCCAGCGTCCTGGTCAGCGCCGGGCGCAGGGGCCTGGACGTCGAGCTGGCCCCGAGCGACCTGGTCCGGCTCACGGCGGCCCGCACCGCGCCGATCGCCCGCCACCCGTGAACAGCCCCGCCACCCGTGAACAGCCCCGCCGGGCGGGTCACGGCAGCCGCGGGGCGGGCTCCGGCACGCCCCAGGTGAACCGGTGGGTGTGGATCCCGTAGTACTGCCACACCCGGGTGGCGCTCACCCCGTCGAGGCTGCGGATCCGGTCGTTGACGACCTCGAGCAGTTCCTCGGGATCGCGGCAGACCACCTCGACCAGCAGGTCGTGCTCTCCGGAGGTGAGCACCAGGTAGACAACGTTGGGAATGGCGGAGATCCGGTCGGCGAGGGCACGCACGTCTCCGGCCGCGGCGACGCCAACCATCGCCATCACCGGCAGCCCCAGCGCGATCGGGTCGGTGACACCGACCACGTCGAGCACACCGTCGTCCAGCAGCCGCTGCACCCGCTGGCGGACCGCCGGCGCCGACAGCCCGACCTCGGTGGCCATCGCCGCGTACGACGCCCTGCCGTCGGCCTGCAGGATCCGCAGCAGCCGCCGGTCGACACCGTCCACCTCGACGGCCCGCCTGCCGGTCATCCCACCGGGCCGGCGGCGAGCAGGTCGTCCACCGCCGCGGCGAACAGCTCGGTGTGCACGTCGACGTCCGCGGCGGTGGTCTGCGGGCACATCAGCGCCATGTTGTGGAACGGGGTGATGAGCACCCCGCGGTTGGCCATGAACAGGTGCAGGTACTCCTCGAGGTCCTCGTCGGCTGCGGCTGCCGAGGCACTGCCGGTGCGCGGTGCGGGTGCCGCGAACCGGTATTCGGAGCGCGCCCCGAGCTGCTGCACCGACCAGGGCAGCCCGGCCCGGTCGATGCCGGCCTGGACACCCGCGGTGAACCGGGTGGCCAGGTCGATCATGTGCGTGAAGGCCTCGTCGGTGAGCACGTGCTCGAGGGTGGCCCGCATCGCGGCCACCGACAGCGCGTTGCCGGCCAGGGTCCCGCCGACTCCGCCGACGTCGATGAGGTCGGCCTCGGGGTGGCGACCCAGGGCCTGCGCGACCTCGGCGCTGATGCCGTAGGCACCGCACGGGATGCCCCCGCCGATGCTCTTGCCGATCACCAGCACGTCCGGCTGCAACCCCCAGGCCGCGGTCGCCCCGCCGGGCCCCGCGGAGAAGGTGTGGGTCTCGTCGATCATCAGCAGGGCACCGTGGCGGGTGCACGCCTGCCGGACGGCGGCCAGGTAGCCGTCCTCGGGCAGCACGATGCCGATGTTGGTCAGTGCCGGTTCCATCAGCACCGCGGCCACGTCACCGTGGGCGAGCGCGGCCTCCAGCGCAGGCAGGTCGTTGAACTCCACCACCCGGGTGGTCAGGTCGAGGTCGACGGGCGCCCCGACGTTTCCCGGGCGGGCCGTCGCGCGGCCGTCCGCGCCGGGCAGGGCGAAGATCTCGTCCACCGAGCCGTGGTAGCAGTAGGAGAACACGGCGATCTTCGACCGCCCGGTGGCCAGCCGGGCGAGCCTGATGGCCCAGCGGTTCGCGTCGGTCGCGGTGAGCGAGTAGGACCACAGCGGCAGCCCGAAGCGGCGGGACAGCTCGGCCCCCACCCACTCCGCGTCCGCGGTGGGCAGCATGGTCGTGGCACCGCCGAGCTCACCGAACCGGTGCTGTACCGCCTGCACCGTCGGCTGTGGGCTGTGCCCAGCCATCGCCCCGGTATCGCCGAGCGCGAAGTCGATGTAGGTGTTGCCGTCGACGTCGACCACCCGGTTGTCCCAGGCCCGGTCGAGGTAGGCGGGGAAGCCCCCGACCCACTTCGCCATCCAGGTCATGGGTACCCGACCGAACAGGTGGTCGGCTGCGGCAAACAGGTCCCGGGACCGGGGTCGGGCGGCCGCGTAGCGGTCGCGCTCCCGCGCGACGAGCGCGTGGAGCCGAGAGCGGTCGATGATGACTTCACCCGAAGAATTCGAATCCGTGGCCATAATCGGACTCTAGCAACTGATTCGGAAGTCTCCAAGGCTGGCGACTTGCGAATCAGTTGCCCCGGTCACGCCGACCCGAACAGCACTCCGAACAGGCTGCGCACCGTCGTGACCGCGGCGGCCACCAACGGCCACAGCAGCGCCATCCCGATGGCGTGCAGCGGGGGCGCGCCGAGGGCGTGGCCGACCCCCCACGACAGCAGCCCCGCGGCACTGGTCGCCAGCAGGGTCAGCACCACCCGCCACACCGGTCGCGGACCCGGGAACCAGGCGAGCAGCAGCGCCGTGACGACCCCGGCGAGACAGCCGACCAACCCCAGCGTGCCGTCGTGGGCGATCTCCACCTCACCGGCGGGCGAGGCGTGCGCCGCGACCGGGGCGAGGAAGCGCCAGCCCACACCGACGACCACTGCCCCGGCCAGCGCCGCACCCACCACCCACAGGGCCTCGGCGACGACCCCGGGGCGGGGTCGACCGTCACCGACGGTGGGCCCGGCTCCGGTCGGGCCGATCAACTGCTCGGGTGCGCTCACACCGGCCAGCGTAGGCGCAGCCCAGGGCGCGCGGCGCGGGGTGGTGGCGCGGCTGCCGCACTGCGGGCGACCTCAGACCAGGCAGGTCGGCCCGAGCAACGCCTTCAGGTCGCCGAACAGCGCCGGTGACGGGTCGACCCGCAGCCCGTCGTCCAACCGCATCACCGTCGAGCGGCCGGGCTGCACCAGCCGGAGGTGGACTTCGGTCATCCCGGGGTGGGTGGACAGCACGTCCTTCAGCCGCTCCACCACCGGCGGGGTGCAGCGCACCACGGGCATGGAGACCACGACCGGTCCGCGCTCCCCCTCGTCCAGGTCCGGCAGGCTCAGTTCGGAGGCGTAGATGGTCGGGACGTCGTCACGGCGGTTCACCCTGCCCTTGACCACGACCACGAGGTCCTCGGCCAGGACGTGGGAGACGGTGTCGTAGGTCTGCGGGAAGAACAGCACCTCGATGGCGCCGCCGAGGTCCTCCACCGTGGCGATCGCCCACTGCTTGCCCTGCTTGGTCATCTTCCGCTGCAGCGAACTGATCATCCCGGCGATCGTCACGGAGGCGCCGTCCGGGCGGCCGTCGTCGCCGGTGAGCACCCCGATCGAGCAGTCCGCGGCCCGTGACAGGACGTGTTCCACCCCGAACAAAGGGTGATCGGACACGTAGAGCCCGAGCATCTCCCGCTCGAAGGCCAGCTTCTCCTTCTTGTCGAACTCCGGCAGTTGCGGGATCTCCACCGACAGCGTGGAGGCCCCCACCTCGTCGCCGTCCCCGCCGAGGCCCGCGAACAGGTCGAACTGCCCGATCGCCTCGTTCCGCTTGAGGTCGACAACCTCGTCCACCGCGTCCTCGTGCCGGGCCAGCAGCGCCCGGCGGGAGCGCCCGAGCTCGTCGAAGGACCCGGCCTTGACCAGCGACTCGATGGTCCGCTTGTTGCAGACCACCGCCGGCACCTTCTGCAGGAAGTCGGTGAACGAGGTGTACGGCCCCTTCTCGACCCTGGCCACCGCGATCGCATCGACCACGTTGGCGCCGACGTTGCGGATCGCCGTCAGGCCGAACCGGATGTCGGTGCCGACCGGGGTGAAGTTGGCCGCGGAGGCGTTGACGTCCGGCGGGAGCACCTTGATCCCCATCCGGCGGCATTCGTTGAGGTAGAGGGCCGACTTGTCCTTGTCGTCGCGCACGCTGGTGAGCAGCGCCGCCATGTACTCCCCGGGGTAGTTGGCCTTGAGGTACGCCGTCCAGTACGACACCAGGCCGTACCCGGCCGAGTGGGCCTTGTTGAAGGCGTACCCGGCGAACGGGACCAGCACGTCCCAGACGGCCTGGATCGCCCCGTCGGAGTACTGCCGCTCCCGCATCCCGGCCTGGAACGGCACGAACTCCTTGTCCAGGATCTCCTTCTTCTTCTTCCCCATCGCCCGGCGCAGCAGGTCGGCCTGGCCCAGGGAGTAGCCGGCCAACTTCTGCGCGGCGCGCTGGACCTGCTCCTGGTAGACGATCAGACCGTAGGTGGGTCCGACGATCTCCTCCAGCGGTTCGGCCAGCTCGGGATGGATCGGGGTGATCTCCTGCTGGCCGTTCTTGCGCAGCGCGTAGTTGGTGTGCGAGTTCATCCCCATCGGCCCCGGCCGGTACAGGGCGATGACCGCGGAGATGTCCTCGAAGTTGTCCGGTCGCATGGCCCGCAGCAGCGAACGCATCGGGCCGCCGTCGAGCTGGAACACGCCCAGGGTGTCGCCGCGGCCGAGCAGCTCGTAGGCGGACTTGTCGTCCAGGGTGCGGGAGATCTCGTCCAGGTCCAGCGCGGCCTTGCCGTTGGCGACGATGTTCTTCAGCGCGTCGTCGATCACGGTGAGGTTGCGCAGGCCGAGGAAGTCCATCTTCAGCAGGCCGAGCGTCTCGCAGGTGGGGTAGTCCAGCTGCGTGATGATCGCGCCGTCCTGCTCGCGGCGCATGATCGGCACGTGGTCGATCAGCGGCTCGCTGGACATGATCACCCCGGCCGCGTGCACCCCCCACTGCCGCTTGAGGTTCTCCAGCCCCCGCGCGGTGGCCACCACCTTGGCCACCTCGGGATCCGAGGCGTGCAGCTGGCGGAACTCCTCGGCCTCCTTGTAGCGCTCGTGCGCCGGGTCGAAGATGCCGGACAGCGGGATTTCCTTGCCCATCACCGCCGGGGGCATCGCCTTGGTCAACCGCTCCCCCATGGAGAACGGATAGCCGAGCACCCGGGAGGCGTCCTTGAGCGCCTGTTTGGCCTTGATCGTGCCGTACGTGACGATCTGGGCGACCCGCTCCTCCCCGTACTTCTCGGTGACGTAGCGGATCACCTCACCGCGCCGGCGCTCGTCGAAGTCCACGTCGACGTCGGGCATCGAAACGCGCTCGGGATTGAGGAACCGTTCGAAGATCAGCCCGTGCGGCAGCGGGTCGAGATCGGTGATCCCCATCGCGTAGGCGGCCAGCGAGCCCGCCGCCGACCCGCGCCCCGGCCCGACCCTGATGCCCTGGCCCTTGGCCCAGTTGATGAAGTCGGCCACCACCAGGAAGTACCCGGGGAAGCCCATCTGGCAGATCACGCCGACCTCGAAGTCGGCCTGCGTGCGGACCTCGGCGGAAATCCCGCCCGGGTAGCGCCGGTGCAGCCCGCGCTCGACCTCCTGGACGAACCAGGACTCCTCGCTCTCCCCCTCCGGCACCGGGAAGCGGGGCATCAGGTTCTCGCCCTCGGAGAAGGTGGCATTGCACCGCTCGGCGATCAGCAGCGTGTTGTCGCAGGCCTCGGGCAGCTCCCGCCACAGGTCGCGCATCTCCTGCGGCGGCCGGAGGTAGAACAGGTCGGCGTCGAACTTGAAGCGCTTGGGGTCGGCCAGGGTCGAACCGGACTGCACGCACAGCAGCACCGCGTGCGCCTGCGCGTCCTCGGGCCGGGTGTAGTGCGAGTCGTTGCTCGCCACCAGCGGCAGGTTCAGCTCACGGGCCAGCCGGAGCAGGTCGCGCTGGACCCGGCGTTCGATCTCCAGGCCGTGGTCCATGAGCTCGCAGTAGTAGTTCTCCTTGCCGAAGAGGTCGCGGAACTCGGCTGCCGCCGCCACGGCCTCCTTGTACTGGCCCAGCCGCAGCCGGGTCTGCACCTCCCCGGAGGGGCACCCTGTGGTCGCGATCAGACCCTTGCTGTAGGTGCCGAGCAGCTCGCGGTCCATCCGGGGCTTGTAGAAGTGCCCCTCCAGGCTGGCCAGCGAGCCCATCCGGAAGAGGTTGTGCATCCCCTGCGTGGTCTCCGACCACAGGGTGAAGTGGGTGTAGGCGCCGCCGCCGGACACGTCGTCGCGGCTGCCGTCGCCCCAGCGCACCCGGGTCCGGTCCAGCCGGCTGGTGCCCGGGGTGAGGTAGGCCTCGAGCCCGATGACGGGCTTGACCCCGTACTTCTTCGACTTCTTCCAGAACTCGTAGGCGCCGAACAGGTACCCGTGGTCGGTGATCCCCAGCGCCGGCATGCCCATCCGGGCGGCCTCGGCGAACATGTCGTCGATCTTGGCCGCGCCGTCGAGCATGGAGTACTCGGTGTGGTTGTGCAGATGCGCGAACGTTGCGGCCGGTGACTGGGACCCGCTACCGGACGGCATGCGGCACGCCTCCTCACAGACCGTGACCAACGGTGGCGGCGAACCGGGGAAGGGCACGTCTGCCGGAACCGAAGGTGGACCGCTCGGGTGGCGGCGTGACGATCGCGCGCGGCACGAGTCTAGGTGGCCGCCCCGACAGTCGTGGCCGCACCCGTCAACCGGCCAGGCGCGGCGGCGTGTCGGCCGCGGAGCAGGCCCGGCGCCCTGCCGCGGGCCGGAACCGGCGGGCGCACCCGCCCGTCGCACTACCATCACCAGGAGCGGCTCCGGCAGCACCGCCAGGCGCGCGAACATGGGAGGGCACAGTGGGGCTGGTAGACAAGCTGCGCGGCGAGCTCATCGACATCATCGAATGGCTCGACGACAGCCGCGACACCATGGTGTGGCGCTTCCCGCGGCATGACAACGAGATCAAGATGGGCGCGAAGCTGGTCGTGCGCGAGTCGCAGACCGCCGTCTTCGTCAACGAGGGCACCATCGCCGACGTGTTCGTCCCGGGCACCTACACCCTCGAGACCCAGAACATGCCCGTGCTGACCACGCTCAGGGGCTGGAAGTACGGGTTCCACTCCCCCTTCAAGGCCGAGGTGTACTTCGTCAACACCCGGCTGTTCACCGACATGAAGTGGGGCACCCAGAACCCCGTCATCGTCAGGGACGCCGAGTTCGGGATGGTCCGGCTGCGCGCCTTCGGGGCCTACGCGGTGCGGGTGGTCGACGCCGGGACCTTCCTCAGGGAACTGGTGGGCACCGACCCGCAGTTCCGCACCGAGGAGGTGCAGGAGTTCCTCCGCCAGACCATCGTCGGCAAGCTCGGCAACGCCCTGGCCAACGCCCAGGTCCCGGTGCTGGACCTGGCCGCCCACCAGGACGCCATCGGGCAGCGGCTGGCCGGGGTGCTCAGCGAGGACCTGGGAGCGATGGGCATCACCATCCCCCGGTTCATCATCGAGAACGTCTCGATGCCGCCCGAGGTCGAGCAGGCGCTCGACAAGCGCACCCAGATGGGCATTCTCGGCAACCTCGACCAGTACACGAAGTTCCAGTCCGCCAACGCTCTCGAGGACGCCGCCCAGAACCCCGGCGGCGGCATGGGCGAGGGCATGGGCCTCGGCATGGGGATGGCGATGGGCCAGCGGATGGCCCAGTCGATGGCCGCCCCCGCGCCGGCCCCGGCGCAGCCCGCGGGGGCCGCCCAGCCAGCCCCGAGCCCGGCGGCGAGCCCCGCTCCGCCGCCGCTGCCCGGCTCGGGCGCCGCGTGGTTCCTCGGCACCGGCGGTCAGCAGACCGGCCCGTTCGACCTCGCCGGCCTGCAGGCGGAGGCGGCGGCCGGGCGGCTGTCGGCGGCGACCCTGGTCTGGCGCGCGGGGATGCCGCAGTGGAGCGCCGCCGGCGAGGTCGCGGAGCTGTCCGGCGTGCTCCCCCAGTCGCCGCCGCCACTGCCCCCGCAGGGCTGATCGGCGGGGCCGTCCGGGTCATCCCGTCCGGTCGCCGCCGCGGTCCGTCCGCTGTTCCCTGCCGGCCTCCACCCGAGGGGCGATCCCGCACCATGACCGAACCTTCGACAGCGACCCAGAACTACCCCTGCCCCGGATGCGGGGCCCGCATCGAGTTCGCGGCCGGCACGACCGTGCTGCGCTGCCCGTACTGCGGCTACGAGCAGGGTGTGGCCGAGACCGACGCGACGATCGAGGAGCACGACTACGAGGCCTGGGCGGCGATCCCGCGCAAGCCTGTCGGCCAGGTCGGCGCCTACGTGTTCAGCTGTTCCGGCTGCGGCGCCCGGACCGAGACCAACGACCTGTCCGACCGCTGCCCGTTCTGCTCGGCCCCGATCGTGGTCGACCCGTCCGCGCTCGAGCTCATCTCCCCCGAGGCACTGGTGCCGTTCGCGGTGCCCCCGCAGCAGGCGCGCGAGCAGTTCCGGCACTGGGTGACCTCCCGGTGGTTCGCCCCGTCGGCGCTGAAGAAGGTGGCCTCGACCGAGCGGATGGACGGCACCTACCTGCCGCACTGGACCTACGACGCGGACACCACCACCGACTACACCGGGCAGCGTGGCGAGCACTACTGGGTGACCGAGACCTACACGGTGGTCGTGGACGGCAAGCCGCAGACGCAGACCCGGGAGGTTATGCACACCCGCTGGTATCCGGCCGCCGGTCGGGTGCAGCGGGCCTTCGACGACGTGCTGGTCACCGGCACCACCCAGCTGCCATCCGGCCGGCTGGACAAGCTGGGGCCGTGGCACCTGGAGCAGAGCGTGCCGTTCCAGCCGGACTACCTGTCCGGGTACCGCACGCTGCGCTACGACGTCGAACCCGACGCCGGGCTGCAGACCGCCAAGGAACGGATGCGCAGGACCATCGAGGGCGATTGCCGGGCCGACATCGGCGGCGACGAGCAGCGGGTCAACTCGATGAGCACCGCCTACGCGGAGCTGATGTTCAAGCTGATGCTGCTGCCGGTGTGGATCGCCGCCTACGTCTACGCGGGCCGCAGCTGGCAGGTGCTGGTGAACGCGAACACCGGCGAGGTGATCGGCGACCGTCCCTACAGCAAGCTGAAGATCGCCGCTGCGGTGCTGGCCGCGCTGGTCGTGGTGGCGGTCGGCGTGGTGGTGTACCGGCTCCGCAGCTGAGCGGCCGGCTGCGGGCCGGTCGCCGGGTCAGGGCCGCGCGCTGAGCTCGAGGGCGGTGGCCAGGTCGGCGGGGTAGGCGCTGGTGAACTCCACCCATTCCTCGGTGCCGGGGTGGGTGAACGCCAGCCGGACGGCGTGCAGCCACTGCCGCTCCATCCGCAGCCGGGCGGCCAGCACGGGGTCGGCGCCGTAGCTGAGGTCACCGACACACGGGTGGCGCAGCGCGCAGAAGTGCACCCGGATCTGGTGCGTCCGCCCGGTCTCCAGGTGCACCTCGACCAGGGAGGCTGCCCGGAACGCCTCGATCACCTCGTAGTGGGTGACGCTCGGTCGGCCCCCCGCCACCACCGCCCACCGGTAGTCCTGGGTGGGGTGCCGCCCGATCGGGGCGTCGATGGTGCCGGTGAGCGGGTCGGGGTGTCCCTGCACCAGCGCGTGGTACACCTTCTCGACCGTGCGCTCGCGGAAGGCCTGCTTCAGCCGCGAGTAGGCGCGCTCGCTCTTGGCGACCGCCATCAGGCCGCTGGTGCCGGCGTCGAGCCGGTGCACCACCCCCTGCCGCTCGGCCGCCCCCGAGGTGGCGATGCGGTACCCGGCAGCGGCGAGCCCACCGACCACGGTGGGCCCCGTCCAGCCCGGGCTGGGGTGGGCGGCGACACCTACCGGCTTGTCCACCACGACGAGGTCGTCGTCGTCGTGGACCACCCGCATCCCCGGCACCGGTTCGGCCCGCAGCTCGGCCCCGGGCGGGGCTGCGGCAGCGGGAAGGTCGACCTCCAGCCACGAGCCCGCCCGCAGCCGGTCGGACTTGGCCGCACCGTGGCCGTCCAGGCGGACCCGGCCGGCCTCGACCAGGTCGACCACCGCCGAACGTGACAGGCCGAGCAGCCGGGACAGCCCGGCGTCCAGCCGCTCGCCCGCCAACCCCTCGGGCACCGGAAGCGACCGGGTGTCACCCACCGGTGCGGGAACCGTCGACGCCGATCCCGCGCACCCCGAGCAGGGCGATCAGCACGGCGGCGCTGACGATGCACGAGTCGGCCACGTTGAACACCGGGTAGTGCGGCAGCTCGACGAAGTCCACCACGTGGCCGAGGGCGAACCCAGGCGCGCGCACCAGCCGGTCGATGAGGTTGCCGACGGCTCCCCCGAGCAGCAGCCCGAGCGCCACCGCCCACCAGGTGCTGCCCAGCCGGCGCGCGACCCGGACGATGATCAGCGACACCGCCACCGCGAGCAAGGTGAAGATCCAGGTGGCGCCGGTCGCGAACGAGAACGCCGCACCCGGGTTGCGGGTCAGGTCGAGCCGCACGATCCCGCCGACGACATTGACGGGGCCCCTGCCGCTCAGCGCGGCGACGGCCCACACCTTGGTCACCTGGTCGGCCGCGAGCACGACGGCCGCCACGGCGGACAGCAGCAGCGGCAGGCGGCGTCGTCCGCGCCCGCCCGCAGGGGCGGTGGCCGGCTCGGCATCGGTGCCGTCCGGGACGGCAGTGGTCTCGTTCATCGTGGTACCAGCCTGCCACGGCCGCCGCGCTGACGTGACCACCGGGGGCATCGGGGGCACCGAGAGGTCAGCGCCGCTCCTGCTGCTGCTTGCAGGCCACGCACAGAGTGGCCCGGGGAAGGCCTGCAGCCTGAACTTGCCCACCGGGTTCCCGCACGATTCGCAGAGGCCGTACGTGCCGTCCTCGATCCGCTGCAACGCGTGCTCGGTCTGGAAGCGCGTCTCGCGCATGTTCGCCAGCAGCGTCATCTCCTGCTCGCGCTCGAACGCCTTCGTCCCGCTGTCAGCCTGGTCGTCGCCGGCTCCGTCGCCGCTGTCCCGCAGCACGTCGGCGATGTTGGTCTCCAGGGCGTCGCTCTGACGCCCGATCCGCTCCAGCTCGCCGGCGAGCTCGGCCCGAACCGCCTCCAGTTCCGCCTCGGTCCACGGCGACTCGTCCTCCCGGACGACGAGCGCCGCCGTGGACACCCGGCCCGCGGGCGCCTTCGCCGGGGCCTTCGCAGCACGCTTCGTCGGCGGCCTCACCGCAGCCTTCGCCGGCGCCTTCACCGCCGCCTTCACCGCACGCTTCGCCGGCGCCTTCGCCACAGCCTTCGCGGGGGCCTTCGCCGGCGCCTTCACCACGGCCTTCGGGGGGGCCTTCACCGCCGCCTTCACAGCACGCTTCGCCGGGGCCTTCGCGGGGGCCTTCACCGCCGCCTTCGCGGGCGCCTTCGCGGGGGCCTTCACCGCAGCCTTCGCGGGAGCCTTCGCGGGGGCCTTCGCGGGAGCCTTCGCGGGGGCCTTCACCGCAGCCTTCGCGGGAGCCTTCGCGGGGGCCTTCGCGGGGGCCTTCGCCGCGGCCTTGGCCGGCGCCTTCGCGGGGGCCTTGGCCGCAGCCTTCGCCGGCGCCTTCACCGGGGCTTTCGCGGCTTCGGAGTCGCCGCCCTTCCTCGTCGCCCCGGCCCTGGCTGCCGGTGCGACACTCGCCCGCACCGCCTTGGCGGCCGCCGCCGCCCGGCGGGCCACGCCGGCGAGCGACCTGCGCTGTGCCATAGCTCCTCCCCCACCCGCTGGGCGGGCTTTGATGGTGCGGGCAGGATAGGCGCCACGTCTCGCGTGCTCAATGGACCACGCCGGGTGAGCATCGACGCAGGCCCCCAGGTCAGGGGGACAGCAGCTCTGCAAGTCGCCCGCGCAAGACCTGAGCGTCCCCGTCCAGTTCGAGCAGCTTCGTCCGACTCGACGCCCCGGACACCAGCCGCACCGCCGCCCGCGGAACCCCGAAGGCGTCGGCCACGGCCCGCAGGCAGGCCTTCGTCGCCTTGCCGTCCACCGCTCGCTCGCTCACCGCCACCACCAGGCAGCCCTCCCCGTAGGCACCACCGACCCGGGTGCGGGATGCCCCGGGGCGGACCCGGACCTGCACCCTGACCGCTTCCTGCGGCACTGTGAGACTCCTCACCCTGGGCAAAAGCAGCACGACGGGCCGGGGTGGCTCCCGCTCCCGCACGGGAGCGTCCCGGACCGTCGTGCTGCGTCAGTACGTACCTGCCGGTGACCGGGTCAGTTCCGGTCCCCGAACGGGTACGGCGGAGCGCCTGCGTCCTGCTGCTCGGCCGCGTAGGCGCCGCGGGTGGGCAACGGACCGCTGTACCCGCCGCCACCGCCGGCAAGGCTCGGTGCCGGCTGTGGGCCACGGTTCGGTACCACCGCCGCCTTGGCCTCGAGCTCGCGCAGCTGACCGTCGAGGTAGGACTTCAGCCTGCTGCGGTACTCCCGCTCGAAGGCCCGCAGCTCGTCGATCTTGCGCTCGAGCAGGGAGCGCTCCTGTTCCAGCGAGCCGAGGGTCTGGCGCTGCTTCTCCTCGGCCTCGCGGACCAGCCGGGCGGCGTGCTCGCGGGCCTCGCCGACGATCCGGTCGCGCTGCTGCTCGCCGTTTCGCACGTACTCGTCGTGCAGCTTCTGCGCCAGGGCGAGCATCCCGGCAGCGGCCTCGGGACCCTGACCGACGGACTCGAGCTGCGCCACCTGACGCATCGGCTCGGGCATCGGCGCGGGGACCGCGGCCACCGGGATCGGTGCGGGTGGTACCGGTTCGGGTTCGGGAGCGGACTCACGGGCGACCGTCGCGCGCGACAGTTCACCCACTCGGCGCTCGCAGGTTCCAAGCTTCTGCCGCAGCTCGTCGTTCTCTTCGGTGAGACGCCGGAGCTCGTTGACGACCTCGTCGAGGAAGTCGTCAACCTCGTCCTGGTCGTACCCCTCGCGGAACTTCGTTGCTTGGAACCGCTTGTTGACGACGTCCTCAGGCGTCAGGGCCATCTGGTCACCTCGCGGGAGAGACTCGGTTAGGTGCTCTGTGTCGCCGTGTCACCGTATCGGATGCCACCACCCGAGATCGAACGGACCATCGAATGGGACTGAGGCAACCGTTGGTGACTGACTACATGCACAGCGTAGTGGTCAACGCTGCAAGATTCCTAGCAGGACGAGGACGATCAGGAACAGGGCCGTGAAGGCCAGGTCGAGCTGCACCGCGCCGAGGCGCAGCGGGGGCAGCACCCGACGCAGCGCCTTCAGCGGAGGGTCCGTCACCGAGTACACCGCCTCGGCAACCACCAGCACCGGCCCGGATGGCCGCCACTGCCGGGAGAAGACCTGGATCCAGTCGAGGACGAGCCGGATCACCAGGGCGATGAAGAACAAGAAGACGACGATGTACAGCACACCGAGGATCGACACCATAGGTCCGTTCCGGCCGGCGCGGGGCGCCGGGCATCAGCTCTGGTTGAAGAACCCCCGCTCGGGGGCACGAGCCTTCTCCACGGGGGCCACCTCGACGTTGGCAGGGGACAGCAGGAACACCTTAGAGGTCACCCGCTCGATCGACCCGCGCAGCCCGAAGATCAGCCCGGCGGCGAAGTCCACCAGCCGCTTGGCGTCGGCGTCGTCCATCTCTCCGAGGTTCATGATCACCGGGGTGCCGGCCCGGAAGGTCTCCCCGATGGTCTTGGCCTCGCTGTAGGTGCGCGGGTGGATGGTCGAGATGCGGTGCATCTCGACCGGACCCGCCGGAGCGGGAACCATCCGCGCGAGCGATCCGCGGGAGATCGGGGTCACCGCAGCCCTCCGCTCCTCCACCCGCTCGGCCTCCTGACGGTCGAGGTGATGATCAAGGTCCTGCTCAGGCATTTCGAAGTCCGAGAATTCGTCATCGACGTCGTAGGCGTCGTAGCGCTCCTCGTCCTCGGCGAGACCAAGATAGATCATGGTCTTCCGCAGCGCGCCGCCCATCGGTGCTCCTCGCGATCGTGTGTCACCCTCTGTCAGGACGCTACCGGAGGGCGGCTCGAGGTCCGAGTACCGCGCTTCCGACACGCAGGTGTGTCGCACCCTCGGCCAGGGCATCCTCGAGGTCGGCGCTCATCCCCGCCGAGATGATCCCGGCCTCGGGATGGTCGATCAGCAGCTGCTCCCGCAGCCCCGGGAGCAGCGCGAACGCCCGCCGCGGGTCCTGGCCGAGCGGCGCCACCGCCATCACCCCGCGCAGCACCAGCGCGTCCTCGGCGGCGACGGCCGCCGCGAGTGCCGGCACGTCGGCGGGCAACGCACCGCCGCGGGCGGGGTCGCCGTCGAGGCTCACCTGGATCAGGCACTCCAGGACCCGGCCCGCGGCGCGGGCCCCGGCGGCCAGTGCGCCCACCAGCCGGGGGCGGTCCAGCGAGTGCACCAGATCGGCGTACCCGGCGACCGAGCGGGCCTTGTTCGTCTGCAGCCGGCCGACGAAGTGCCAGCGCAGCGGCAGGCCGGCACACTCCGCGTGCTTCCCGGCGGCCTCCTGGTCACGGTTCTCCCCCACGTCGCGCACCCCCAGCGCGGACAGCAGCGCGACATCGCGGGCCGGGTAGGTCTTGGTCACCACCACCAGGGTGACCTCGTCGGGAGAGCGCCCACCGGCCCGACACCCCGCCTCGATCCGCTCCCGGACCGTGGCCAGCCCGGCCCGCAGCTGCTGTTCGCGCGGCCGTGGACCCGCGCCGGGGGGCTGGTCCCCGCCCGGAGCCTGCGCCGTACCGCCCTCGTTCACGGGGCCATCCTCACCACCCCCGCGAACCGGCCCGTCACCGGGGTCCGGCGGTAGGAGTAGTACCGGTGGTCGTCGATGGTGCACCCACCCAGCGCGGCGACCTCGCCGACCCCCGCGGCCTGCAGCACCGCCCGGCATCCCGCCGCCAGGTCGAGCGACGGGGTTCCGGCCCGGGTCTGCGCCCACACCGCGGGCAGGTCGGCCGCAGCCTGCGCGCGCATCGCCGCCGGCACCTCGTAGCAGCACGCGCCGGCTGCCGGCCCGACGGCGGCACGCACCCGCGCCGGGAGCGCGCCGCGCTCAGCCATCGCCTCCACGGTCCGCTGCAGCACCCCCGCGAGCAGCCCGCGGCGGCCGGCGTGCGCGGCCGCGACCACGCCGGCGCGGGGGTCGGCGAGCAGCACCGGCACGCAGTCGGCCACCAGCACCCCGACCGCGACGGCCGACCCGCTGGTCACCACCGCGTCGCAACCGGGATGCGGCGTCCCCAGCGGCGTGCCGTCGGCACCGAGAACGAGCACGTCGCTGCCGTGAACCTGGTCGGGGTAGCGCACCGGCGCCCCGGCCCAGGCCTGCACCCGGCGGCGGTTGCGCTGCACGTGCCCAGGATCGTCGCCGACGTGCAGGGCGAGGTTCAGCCCCGCCCAGGATCCGCGGGACCACCCCCCGGCGCGTGCCGTGAACCCCGCCCGGACGCCCGGACCGAGGTCCACCTCCAGCACGGGGAGCGGCTGGCCGCCGGCGGGCCCCACGTCAGCCGGGAGCAGCGCGCCCTACTTGAGGAAGTCGGGAACGTCGAGGTCCTCGTCGAGCGCGATCGGGCGGGCGGGGCGGCCACCTCGCGAATCCGCCGGGAGGTCGACCACCCGCGGCACGGGTGCCGGTTCCGGTGCCGGCTGCGGCTCGCGGGCGGGGACGGGCGCGGCCGGCCGCTCGGTGAGCACCGGCTCGGCGTCCAGCGGCTGCGGCCGGACGGACGTCGAGGCCATCGGTGCCGGTTCGGGCGCACGCTGCGGCTGCGGCTGCGGCGGTAGCGGCGCCCGCGCGCCCCCGTTCAGACCCGAGCCGTGCTGCGCCGGCAGCCCGGTGGCCCCCGAGGGCCCCGGCGCCGCGGGCCCGGATCCGGTGGTGCTGCGCCCGGACACCTGGCCGAGGGCGCGGTCGTCCTTGCGCCGGGTGGGCGCGCCGCCGTCGAACCCGGCGGCGATCACCGTCACCCGCACCTCGTCGCCGAGGGCGTCGTCGATGACGGCACCGAAGATGATGTTCGCCTCGGGGTGGGCGGCCTCCTGCACCAGCCGGGCGGCCTCGTTGATCTCGAACAGGCCCAGGTCGGAGCCGCCCTGGATCGACAGCAGCACCCCGTGGGCGCCGTCCACGCTGGCCTCCAGCAGCGGGGAGGAGATCGCCATCTCCGCCGCCTGCACCGCGCGGTCCTCACCGCGCGAGGAGCCGATACCCATCAGCGCGCTGCCCGCCCCCTGCATCACCGACTTCACGTCGGCGAAGTCGAGGTTGATCAGGCCCGGAGTGGTGATCAGGTCGGTGATGCCCTGGACACCGGACAGCAACACCTGGTCGGCCGAGCGGAAGGCGTCGAGCACGCTGACGTTCCGGTCACTGATCGACAGCAGCCGGTCGTTGGGAATGGTGATGAGGGTGTCGACCTCTTCGCGCAGCGAGGCGATGCCCGAGTCCGCCTGCGTCGCCCGGCGCCGGCCCTCGAACGTGAACGGACGGGTCACCACCCCTATGGTCAGCGCGCCGAGCGAACGCGCGATGCGCGCCACCACCGGTGCCCCGCCGGTGCCGGTGCCGCCGCCCTCGCCGGCGGTGACGAAGACCATGTCGGCGCCCTTGAGCACCTCCTCGATCTCGTCGGCGTGGTCCTCGGCCGCGCGCCGACCGACCTCCGGGTCGGCCCCCGCGCCGAGGCCACGGGTGAGCTCTCGACCGACGTCCAGCTTGACGTCCGCGTCGCTCATCAGCAGCGCCTGCGCGTCGGTGTTGATCGCGATGAACTCCACGCCCTTGAGGCCGACCTCGATCATCCGGTTGACGGCGTTCACGCCGCCACCGCCGATGCCGACCACCTTGATCACTGCGAGGTAGTTCTGCGGTGCTGCCACGTCGGTGCCTCTCGCTCGCGGGCTGGGGCCATGCCGTACGGGCCGTTCAGGGTTCCCCCGCGCCGGAGTTCCCCCAGACCCTCACCCTCAGGTAGAGGGTTATAGTTATGTCAACTTCATGATGCTCGTGACCGTACGGTCGCGCCCGGAGCGATTCAACGACCGCCGGGGTGTGTCGCGGATCGGGCTCACCCCAGCCGTACCGCGGGGTCCTGCGGCGCGCTCACGTCGTACTCCGGCCGATGCCCCGCCCGCGCACCCGCCGGCGGCGGCGCCGCCAACAGGGCGCGCAGGGCTGCCACCTTCGTCTGCGGGTCGTCCGCGGACCCCCACAACACCCGAGACCCGTCGGCGAGCGTGAACCACACCGAGTCGACCGTGCCCGCGCCCAGCCCGCGCAGCCTGCCCTGCAGGTCCGCGGGGAGCTGCGCACGCACCTGCAGGGCTGCCCGCAACGCCTGCGGGCCGCGGCCGGCCAGGTCGACCTGCACCAGCGGAAGCTGCGCGGGAGCGGTCCGTGCGGTCGTGACCACCACCCCGTCGGAATCCACCAGGTCCACCCCGGCCGCGCTCGGCACCGCCGCCACCGGCTGCCGCTCGGTCACCGTCACCACCAGCGTCGAGGGCCACCTCCGACTCACCTGCACCGCCGCGACCAGGCGCAGCGCCCGCACCCGGCGGGCCACCGCGGCGGTGTCCGCGACCAGCAGCGGCTCCCCCAGCTGCGAGCCGGCTGCGGCGAACACCTCGGCGCGCGGCACCCGCGAGGTCCCGGTCACGGTGATCCGCTCCACCCGGGCCCAGGGCGACCAGAACGCCCCCAGCCCGGCGGCGAGCAGCGCGAGCAACGCCAGCCCGACCCCGACCGCCCGGCGCCACCGGCGGCGGCGGGCCCGCGCCGCGAATCGTGCGGCGGAGGTGGACGAGACGCTCGAAGGACCGTGCCCCCGGCCCGCACGCGCCGCCCGCCGCGGCGCCGCTCCCCCGCTGCGGGACGCGCGGGGTGCCGTGTCCACGGCCCGCGGGCTCATCCACCCGCCGCCAGCAGCGCGAGGATCTCGGCGCCGAGCATGGTGACGTCACCGGCCCCCACGGTGAGCACGAGATCTCCGGGGCGGGCCCGGCCCGCCACCTCGGCGGCCACCGCCGACCACGACGGCACGAAAGCCACCCGGTCCGGCGGCAGCGGCACCGCCGCCGCCACCAGCCCGCCGCTGACACCCGGCTCCGGGTCCTCGCGGGCCGCGTACACGTCCATCACCACGACCTCGTCGGCCAACCCCAGCGCGGCGCCGAAGTCGGCGGCGAAGATCCGGGTGCGACTGAACAGGTGCGGCTGGAACACCACCAGCAGCCGCCCGCCGGCGACCACGTCGCGGGCGGCGCGCAGCACCGCCGCAACCTCCGTCGGGTGGTGGGCGTAGTCGTCCACCACCCGCACGCCGCCCGCCTCGCCGCGCGCCTCGAACCGGCGCCGGGTGCCGCCGAATCCGGCCAGCCCCTCGGCGACCAGCCGCGGATCGAACCCGAGCGCCGTGGTCGCCGCCCAGGCAGCGGCCGCGTTCAGCGCGTTGTGCCGGCCGGGCACCCGCAGCTGCAGCCGCACCTGCTCGCCGTCGGCGCCGGTGAGCAGGTAGGACGGCTGCTGGACGGACTGCTCGGCCGGCCCGCCGGCGACCGACAGCCGCACGTCCGCGCCCGGCTCCCACCCGTACCCCAGCACCCTGACCCCGTCGCCGGAGCGCCGGGCGCGCGCCCGCCCCGCCACCCGGCGCGCGCCGGGGTCGTCGGTGCACGCCACCACCACCCCGCCGGGCAGCACCCGGTCGCAGAAGGAGTCGAAGGCCGCCTCGACCGCCTCCGCCGTCCCGTAGTGGTCGAGGTGATCCGGCTCGACGTTCGTGATCACCGCCACCAGCGGGTGGTAGAGCAGGAAGGAGCCGTCGGACTCGTCGGCCTCGGCGACGAAGACGTCACCGCTGCCGTCATGGGCGTTGGCGCCGCTCTCGGTCAGCTCCCCACCGATCGCGAACGAGGGGTCGGCCGAGCAGTGCTGCAGGGCGACGGTGACCATCCCGGTGGTGGTGGTCTTGCCATGGGTGCCGGCCACTGCGACCGCCCGCCGCCCGGCCATCACCGCGGCCAGCGCCTGCGAACGGTGCAGGATCCGCAGCCCCGACCGGCGCGCCTCAGCCAGCTCCGGGTTGCTCTCGCGCACCGCCGAGGACACCACCACGGTGTCCGCGCCGCGCACCTGGGCCGCGTCGTGCCCGACGAAGACCTGCGCCCCCTGAGCGCGCAGCGCAGCCAGGCCGCGGGAGTCCTTGGCGTCGCTGCCCGAGACGGGCAGGCCGCGGGCCAGCAGGATCCGGGCGATCCCGGACATGCCCGCACCGCCGATACCGAGGAAGTGCACCCTGCCCAGGTCGCTGGCCGCGGGGACCTCCGCCCCGAAGTCGGGCTTCATTCCCGTCCCTCCCCCGCCGTCCGGGTCGCCGCCGCCGCGGTCACCATGTCCGCCAACTGCTCGTCGCCGTCGCGGATTCCGAACGCCGCCGCCGCCGCCCCCAGCGCCGCCAGCCGGGCGGGGTCGGCGAGCACCGGCACCAGCGTCTCGCGCACCCACTCGGGCGTGCAGGCTGCGTCGTCCACCATCAGCCCCCCGCCGGCGTCCACCACCGGCTGGGCGTTCAGGCGCTGCTCCCCGTTCCCGATCGGTAGCGGTACGAAGGCCGCCGGAAGCCCGAGTGCGGTCACCTCGCTCACCGTGCTCGCCCCGGCCCGGCAGATCACGGCATCCACCGCCGCATAGGCCAGATCCATCCGGTCGAGGTAGTCCACCACGACGTACGGCGGCGACCCCGCCGGCCGCGCGGCGACGTCCACCGTCTTCGCCCGCCCCGCGGCGTGCAGCACCTGCACCCCGGCCGCGGCAAGGTCGGCCGCCGCCGACCCCAGCGTCGAGTTCAGCCGCTGCGCCCCCAGCGACCCGCCCGTCACCAGCAGCGCCGGGCCGTCGGCCGCCAGCCCGAGCTCCGCCCGGGCCTGCGCCCGCAGCGCCGGGCGATCCAGCCCGGTGATCAGCCGGCGCAGGGGCAACCCCAGCACCCGGGCGCCGCGCAGCGCCGTCCCCGGGAAGGTCACCGCGACATGGGTGGTGAAGCGGGCGCCCAGCCGGTTCGCCAGCCCCGGACGCACGTTCGCCTCGTGCACGACGATCGGCACTCCCAGCCGGCGCGCGGCCAGGTACGCGGGGGTCGCGACGTAGCCGCCGAAGCCCACCACCACGTCGGCGCCGCTGTCCCGGATCGCCGTCGACGCCGCCGCCACCGCGGCCCGCAACCGCCCCGGCAGCCGGCCCAGCTCGGCCGACGGGCGGCGCGGCAACGGCACCCGGGGCACCACCGCCAGCGAGTACCCCGCCTGCGGCACCAGCCTCGACTCCAGCCCCTCCGCGGTGCCCAAGGCGGTGATCCGTACCTGCGGGTCACGCCGGCGCAGGCAGTCCGCGAGGGCCAGCAGCGGAGCCACGTGTCCGGTCGTCCCGCCGCCCGCCAGCAGCACCGACAGGCTCACCGCACCCCCCCTGGACCCTGCCGCCCGGGCAGCACCGCCAGCGAGCGGCGGACCACCCCGGGGCGCGAGGCCAGCGCCTCGGGGGCCCCCGGCACGCGGCGGGCGAAGCCCAGCACCATTCCCAGTGCCACCAGCGTCGTGACCAGGGCGGAACCGCCGCTGGAGACCAGCGGCAACGGGACCCCGATCACCGGCAACACCCCGAGTACCGCACCGATGTTGATCACCGCCTGTCCGAGCACCCACACCAGCACCCCGCCGGTGGCGACCTTGACGAAGACGTCCTGGCTGGCCAGCACCAGCCGGAACAACCCGTATCCGAGCAGCGCGAACAGCGCCAGGATGGACAGGGTTCCGGCCAGGCCCAGCTCCTCGCCGATGATCGCGAAGATGAAGTCGTTGTGGGCCTCGGGCAGCCATGACCACTTCTCCCGGCTGGCGCCGAGCCCGACCCCCCACCAGCCGCCGGTGGCCAGCGCCCACTTGCCGTGGATGGTCTGCCAGCAGGTGCCGTAGTAGTCCGTGCACCCGCCGCCGCTGAGCCAGGCATGGATGCGCTCGACCCGGCTGGGTCGCGTCACCACCAGCGCGGCGACCACCAGCGCCGTCACCGCCCCGGACATCGCGAAGATCCGCAGCGGGGCGCCGGCGACGAACAGCAGCGACCCGACCAGGGCGATGAGGATCAGCGCGGTGCCGAGGTCACCGCCGAGCAGCACCATGAACAGCAGCACCACGGCCACCGGGGCCACCGGCACCAGGATGTGCACGTTCCGCCGGAACAGCGGGCGCTTGCGCTCCAGCACCGCAGCCCCCCAGACCACCAGCGCGAGCTTGACCAGCTCCGAAGGCTGGAAGGTGAAGGGGCCGACGGCGATCCAGTTCCGGTTGCCGTTGACCGCGAACCCCAGCGGGCTGAAGACCAGCAGCAGCCCGGCGACGCTGGCCAGCAGCAGCGGCCAGGCAAGCCGCTGCCAGGCCGCCTTGGGCAACCGGGTGGCCACCCACGACAGCGGCAGCGCCGCCGCGGCGAACATCGCCTGCTTGGTGAAGAAGGTGTACGAGGAGCCGGTCTCCTTCAGCGACTGCACGCTCGAACTCGACAGCACCATCACCAGACCGATGGTGGCCAGCGCCACCGTCGCCCCCAGCACCAGGTAGTACGCGGCCAGCGGCGACTCCAGCCGCAGCAGCCAGCTCGCCCGGGCCGGCTCGGACTCGGACGTCGCCGGGCGGGCCCCCACCCCGGTACCTGCCGCCACCACTCAGCCCTCCGTGGCGTCCGGGTGGGCGGACCCGTCCGCCCCGCCGGCACCCGGGGAGCCCGTGGCGGCCAGCCGGCGGCGGGCGGCGGCGGAGAACTCCTCCCCGCGCTGCGCGTAGGAGACGAACATGTCCATCGAGGCGCACGCCGGGGCGAGCAGGACGGTGTCCCCGGGGCGGGCGAGCTCCCCGGCCCGCTCCACCACCACGTCCATCACGCCCACTGTCCCAGTGTCCGCGACGTCCACGTCGACCACCGGGACCTGCGGGGCGTGTCGCGTCAGAGCCTGCCGGACGGCCTCGCGGTCGCGGCCGATGAGCACCACCGCCCGCAGCCGCGCCGCGTGCCGCCGGACCAGGTCATCGAAGGTGGCGCCCTTGGCCAGCCCGCCGGCGATCCAGACCACCGAGTCGAAGGCCGCCAGCGATGCCTGCGCGGCGTGCGGGTTCGTGGCCTTGGAGTCATCGACCCAGGTCACCCCGGCGCCGGCGCCCACGCGGGCGATCCGGTGCGGGTCGGGCCGAAAGCCCCGCAGCCCGTCACGGACGGCTGCCGCGGGCACCCCGTGGGCGCGCGCCAGCGCCGCCGCCCCGAGCGCGTCGGCGACGATGTGCGGGGCGAGCGTGCCGCCGCCCGCCGCCCGCACGTCCTCCAGGGTGGCCAGCTCGGCGGCCGAGGTGCGGCGCTGCGGGATGAACGCGCGGTCGCACAGCACGTCGTCGACCACGCCGAGCATCGACAGGCTCGGAACGCCCAGCGTGAAACCGACCGCGCGGCAGCCCTCCGCCACCTCGGCGTCGCGGACCAACTGCTCGGTCACCGGGTCGGCCACGTTGTAGACGCAGGCCACCTCGGTGTTGGAGTACACCCGGCCCTTGTCCCGGGTGTAGGCGTCCATCGACCCGTGCCAGTCGACATGGTCCTCGGCCACGTTCAGGCAGGCACTGGCGCGCGGCCGCAACGAGGACGACCAGTGCAGCTGGAAGCTCGACAGCTCGACCGCGAGCACGTCGTAGGGGTGCGGGTGCAGCACCGCCTCCAGCAGCGGCGTCCCCACGTTGCCGGCGGCCGTGGCCCGCAGGCCGGCGGCACCGAGCATCGCCGCGAGCATCCGCACCGTCGTGGTCTTCCCGTTGGTACCGGTGAGGGTGAGCCACGGCGCGGCCCCGGCCGGGCGCATCCGCCAGGCGAGCTCCACCTCGCCCCACACCGGTATGCCCGCGGCGGCGGCCGCCGCCAGCATCGACTGGTCCGGCCGCCACCCGGGCGAGGTGACCATCAGGTCGGGCCGGGCGCCCTCGACGTCGGGTAGCGCATCAGTGCTGCCCTGCCCCAGCCGCACGCGGGCGCCGAGGGTCTCCAGCACCGCCGCCCGCTCGCGCTGCTGCCCGCCGTCACGGGCGTCCACCACCACCACCGCGGCGCCACGCTCGAGCAGCGCATCGGCGGCGGCGAACCCGGACACCCCGATCCCGGCCACGACCACCCGCCGGCCGGGCCAGCCCCCCGCCTGCCCGCCCCCCGCCTGCCCGCCCCCCGGCCGGGCCGGGGTGGCGCCCGCACTCACGTGCCCACCACCCACTCCGCGTAGAACACGCCGAGCCCGATGCCGACGAACAGCCCGGCGATGATCCAGAACCGGATGACGATGGTCACCTCTCCCCAGCCGGCGAGCTCGAAGTGGTGCTGCAACGGGGCCATCCGGAAGACCCGTTTGCCGGTCAGCTTGAAGAACCCGACCTGGATCACGACCGACAGCGTGATCAGCACGAACAGCCCGCCGAGCAGCACCAGCAGGATCTCGGTGCGGCTGGTGATGGCCAGCCCCGCCAGCGCCCCGCCGAGGGCCAGCGAGCCGGTGTCACCCATGAAGATCTTGGCCGGCGAGGCGTTCCACCACAGGAACCCGAACGCCGCGCCCATCACGCAGGCGGCCACCACCGCCAGGTCGCGGGGGTCACGCACCTCGTAGCACTGCGGGCCGGGACGGTTGATGCACGAGTTGTTCGACTGCCAGATCCCGATCAGCACGTACGCCGCAGAGACCATCACCGTCGCGCCGGTGGCCAGCCCGTCGAGGCCGTCGGTGAGGTTCACCCCGTTGCTCTCGGCAGCGATCATGAACATGGCCCAGAGCACGAACAGCAACGTGCCCACCGCCGCCCCGGCGAACCCGAGGTCGATACCGGTGTCGCGGATCACCGAGAGCTGCATCGAGGCGGGCGCGAGGTTGTGCCGGTTGTGGAACTGCAGCGCCAGCACCGCGAAGGTGATGGACACGAACGCCTGCCCTGCGAGCTTCGCCCCTGCCCGCAGTCCGAGGCTGCGCTGCTTGGAGATCTTGATGTAGTCGTCCAGGAACCCGACCACGCCCAGCCCGGTCATCAGGTACAGCACCAGCAGCGCCGAGGCCGAGGGCGCGCGCGGGTCGAGGAACGGCGGGCGCAGGGTGAGCAGGTGCGCGGCGAAGTAGGCGAACACGGCCGACCCGATGATCACCGCGCCGCCCATGGTCGGGGTGCCGCGCTTGGTGTGGTGGGAGGTCGGCCCGTCGTCGCGGATGAACTGCCCGTACCGCCGGGCGACCAGGAAGCGGATGTAGACCGGGGTTCCGAACAGTGCGCACAGCAGCGACACCGCGGCGGCCAGGACGACCGTGATCACTGCCGGACCCCCTGCGCCGCGCTCTGCCCGAGCGCGTCGACGAGCAGCTGGGCGGCGAGGCGGTCGAGCCCGATCGCTCGCGACGCCTTCACCAGCACCACGTCGCCCGCCGCCAGCCCTGCCCGCAGCTGCTCCAGGGCGGCACCGACGTCGGGGGCCCGGCTCCCTGCGGGACCGCCGCCGGCGGCCTCGCCGGCACCCGCGCCGTAGCCGTCGAGATAGGGCCACGCCCCCGCACCGACCGCGAGCAGCCGCCCGATCCCGAGCTCGCGGGCCAGCGCGCCGAGCTCTGCATGCCGCTGCGGGCCGTCCGGCCCCAGCTCGAGCATCTCGCCCAGCACCGCCCAGGTACGCCCGGCCCCTGCGCCCATCACCGCCAGCGCCTGCAGCGCGGCCCGCACCGAGTCGGGGTTGGCGTTGTAGGCGTCGTTGACCACGACGATCCCGTCGGGGCGCTCGGTCACCTCCATCCGCCAGCGCGAGGCCGCTCCCGCCGCCCCCAGCCCGGCGACGACGCCGTCGAGGTCGAGCCCCGCCTCCAGCGCCACGGCCGCGGCCGCCAGTGCGTTGCCGACCTGGTGGGCGCCGTGCACGCCGAGAGTGACCCGCCGCGAGCCGGCGGGCGTGCAGAGCCGGAACCGGGCCCGGGCGAGCCGGTCGACACCGATGTCCTCGGCCCGCACGCCCGCGTCGGACGCGGTGCCGGTGAGGACCACCCGGGCCGCGGTGAGGCCGGCCATCTCCCGCACCAGCGGATCGTCGGCGTTGAGCACGGCCAGGCCGTCGGCGGGCAATGCCGCCACCAGCTCGGCCTTCGCCGCGGCGGTGGCCGCCCTGGTGCCGAAGACCCCCTCGTGGGCGGCGCCGACGTTGAGCACGACACCGATCCGCGGCGGCGCCACCCCGCACAGGTAGCTGATGTGGCCAGGGCCGCGCGCCCCCAGCTCGGCCACCAGGTAGCGGGTGGCGGGGTCGGCCTGCAGCACGGTCAGCGGCAGCCCGAGCTCGTTGTTGAACGACCCCTGCGGCGCGACGACCGGCCCCAGCCGGCCGAGCAGCGCGGCGAGCAGGTCCTTGGTGGTGGTCTTGCCCGAGGACCCGGTCACCCCCACCACCGTCGGCGCCGCGCTCCCGCCGGCGAGCAGCCGGTCGAGCACTCCCCGGGCCAGCACGGCGAGGGCCGCCAGCGGGTCGGCGACGACCACCGCCGGGACGTCCACCGGCCGGGCGGCCAGCACCGCCACCGCACCGGCGGCCAGCGCGGACGCGGCGTAGGCGTGCCCGTCGACCCGCTCCCCCGGGAGCGCCACGAACAGGGACCCGGGCACGACGGCCCGGGAGTCGGCCACCACCGGGCCGGTGACGCGCTGCCCGGGGTCGGCTCCGCCGGTGAGCTGCCCGGCAGTGACTGCAGCCACCTCGGCGAGGGTCAGGGGGATCACGGCGAGCTGTCCTCCGGGACGGTCAGGGGGGCGGATGGACGGGCGGGCGACTCGCCGGCCCTTCCCGGGGGGGCGTTGCCGTGCGCCGCCAGCGCCGCGCGCAGCTCCACCCGGTCGTCGAACGGGAGGACCGTCCCGGCGGACTCCTGCCCCTGCTCATGCCCCTTGCCGGCGACCAGCAGCACGCCGCCTCCCCAGGCCCGCGCCACCGCGCAGGCCAGCGCCGCGCGGCGGTCGGCCACCTCGAGCACGGCCGCCCCGCCGGCCGCGGCCGCCTCCAGCGCGCCGGCACGGACGGCGGCCCGGATGGCGGCCGGGTCCTCCGAGCGGGGGTTGTCGTCGGTGACCACCACCACGTCGGCGTCCCGGGCCGCCGCGGCACCCATCAGCGGGCGCTTCTCCCGGTCCCGGTCGCCGCCGGCGCCGAGCACCACCACCAGCGGCGAGCCGGCGCCGCGCAGCGCCTGCAGCGCCTTGGCCACCGCGTCGGGCGAGTGGGCGTAGTCCACCACCGCGAGTGGCTCGCCGGGCTCCCCCGGGCCGGGCACCCGCTCCATCCGCCCCGGCACCGGCCCGGCGGCGCCGATCGCGGGTGCCGCCGCGGCGACCGGCACCCCGGCCTCGACCAGCATCGCCAGTGCGAGCACGCAGTTGGCCACATTGAAGTCGCCGGGCAGCGGGCAGCGCAGCGTGGCCTCGACGCCGTCCGGGCCGCGCACCCCGACCACCGGCAGCCCGCCCTCGGCGTGCAGGGCGGTGACGGCCCAGTCGGCCGCCGCTCCCGCCGCCGTGGCCACGGTGGTGACCGGCACGCTGGCCTCCGCGGCGAGCCTGCGCCCCCACGGCCCGTCCACGCACACCACCGCGTGGCGCGCGTGCCGCGGGGTGAACAGCGCGGCCTTGGCCGCGTAGTACTCCGGCATGGTGTGGTGGTAGTCGAGGTGGTCCTGGGTGAGGTTGGTGAAGCCGACCACGTCGAGCACCAGGCCGTCGGCCCGGTGCTGGTCGACGGCGTGGCTGGAGATCTCCATCGCGCAGGCGTCGACCTCGTGCTCGAGCATCACCGCGAGCAGCGCGTGCAGGTCGGGCGCCTCGGGGGTGGTCCCGGTGCTGGGCACCCGCTCGCCGCCCACCCGGACCTCGATGGTGCCGATCAACCCGGTGTGCCGCCCGGCGGCCCGCAGCGCCGCGTCGAGCAGGAACGTCGTCGTGGTCTTGCCGTTGGTGCCGGTGACGCCGAGGGTGAGCAGGCGCTGCGCCGGATCCCCGTACACCCAGGCGGCGAGCTCGCCGAGCGCGGCCCGCGGCGCCGCCACGGTGAGGACCGGCAGGCCGCAGCCGGCGGCGAGGGCGGCACCCGCCGGGTCGGTGAGCACGCCGACAGCCCCGGCCGCAGCGGCCGCAGCGGCGTACGCGGCGCCGTGCGCCCGGCTGCCGGGCAGCGCCGCGTACAGGTCACCGGGCTGCACCGTCCGCGAGCTCAAGGTCACTCCGCGCACCAGCACGTCGTGCGCTCCGGCGGGGGCGGGTACGCCGAGCCGGGCGGCGACGTCGTCCAGGTGTCGCGCGGCCAGCTCGGTGGGGCGGGGACCGCCGGGGATCGGCACGGCTGGGAGGCTACCTCTCACCGCCACTTCAGTGGCATCACGGGGGGCTTCGAACCGGTCGGGGGAACCTTGTACTCCGCCAGCGCATCGGTCATGACCTGCTGGAACACGGGGGCGGCGATGTCGCCGCCGTAGTGGCCCTTGGTGGGCCGCTGCAGGACCACCGCGACGACGATCCGCGGGGCGTCCGCGGGCGCCATGCCGATGAAGCTCGCGGTGTACCCGCGGTAGCACCCGCAGGAAGGGTCCGGAGCCTGGGACGTACCGGTCTTGCCCGCCACCCGGTAGCCGGGGATGGAGGCCTTCACCGCCGTCCCGTTCTCGCCCACCACGTTCTCCAGCATCAGCCGCAACTCGCGGGCTGTGGTGGGGCTGATCGCCCGGGTGCTCTTGGCTGCCGCGGCCGGGTGGAAGGTGCCGTCGGGGCTGGTAGTGCCCGCGACCACCTGCGGGGTGACCCGGACGCCATCGTTGGCGATGGTCGCGTACACCGAGGCCGCCTGCAGCGCGGTGACGGACAGACCCTGGCCGAACAGCACCGTGTAGCGCTGCGAGCCGCTCCAGGCGCTCGACGGGGCCAGGATGCCGGCCGACTCGGGCAACCCGATGCCGGTGACCTGCCCGAGCCCGAACTTGCGCTGGACCGCGTACAGCGTCGAGGCCGGAACCTGCTCGCCCACCTTGATGGTGCCGATGTTGCTGGACTGGGCGAGCACGCCCGCGGTGGTGAGCTTGAGCGTCCCGTGGGTCTCGGCGTCGTGGAAGGTGGTGCCCCCCCGGCGCAGCGTCGGCGGCACGACGATGTGCGAGCCGGGGGTGGTCGTGCCCTGCTCCAGGGCGGCGGCCATGGTGACCACCTTCTGCGTGGAGCCGGGCTCGAACACGTCCAGCGCGGCGCCGTCGCTGCGGTCGGCGACCGGCGAGGCACCCGGGTTGTTCGGGTCGAAGGTGGGCACGCTGACCAGGGCGAGCACGGCGCCCGTGCGCGGATCCATCGCCACCAGGTAGCCGGACTCCGCGCCGGTCGCCTTGACCTGCGCGGCCATCGCGAGCTGCGCCTGGTACTGCAGGTCCTGGTTGATGGTGAGCCGGACCGTGCTGCCGTTCTGCGGGTCGATCTCGCGGGCGATGCCGGTGGGGATCTCCGCGCCGTCCATGCCGTGCTCGTAGGTGATCGAGCCGGATCTGCCGGACAGCGCGGTGTTGTACTCCCCCTCGATCCCGCCCCAGGCGCGGCCGTCACTACCGACGAAGCCGAGCACGTTCGCGGCCACCTGCCCGGCCGGGTAGCTGCGCCGGCTGGCGGCCTCGGTGAAGATGCCGGTGACCCCGAGCCTGGTCACCGCGCTGGCGACCTCCGGCGTGACGTCCTTGGCCACGTAGGCGAAGCGCGCGCTGCCGCGCAGTCGCGACAGCAGCACCTTCGTCGACAGGTGCAGCACCGGGGCGAGGTCCTCGGCGGCCCCCTGCACGCCGACGGTCACCCGGCGCTGGCCGACCTGGCGGGAGTACAGGCCGACCATCGTCTGGTCGACGGTGATGTTGCGCCGCTCGAGCGTGGTGGCGAGCACGACTCCGCCGGAGTCGGTGATGTCGCCGCGGTGCGCGGGCAGGTCATGGACCACGGTGCGCTGGTCGAGCGCCTGCGCGGCCAGCGCCGAGGCGTCCAGGCCCTGCAGTTGGACCAGCCTGCCGCCGAACAGGCTGAAGACGAACAGGGCGAGGACAAGCGCGACCCGCGAGCGCCGGTCCGGGTCGCCCGCGCGTGCCAGCCAGCGCAGCCCACGGCGGGCCCGCGGCGGGCGGGGGCGCGGCGGGCGGGGGCTCGGCGCGGGCAGGCCGCTGCGGGTGCGGGCCGGCGCCCGCCCGGTGCGGGTGCCGCGGGCCGGCGTGCCCGGCTTCGGCGCCCCCCTGCCACCGGACCTGCCTGCGGCCCCCGCACCCGCCGCGGCACCCGTCCTGCCGGTCGCCTTGCCGGCCGTCCCGCCGGTCGGCCTCTGCCGGCGGTCCCGCCGGTCGCCCTGCCGGCCGTCCCGCCGGTCGTCTTACCGGTCGCCTTACCGGCCGTTCTGCCGGTCGGCTTGGCGGTCGGCTTGGCGGGGGCCTTGCCGGTCGCCGGGCGGCGGCGGGCAGGCTCCAGCGGCGTGCCTCCGGCCGGCCCGCTCACCCGCGGCGGCGGGACCGAGCGGGCGCCCGCGCGCGACTGCGGGCCGCTGCCGCCCTGCCGCCCCCCGCGTTGCCCTGGGGGCAGCGCCCGTCCGGCTCCGGCCCGTCCCGCTCCGGTCCCTCCCGTACCCGGTCGGCCCTTACCGGCAGACCCGCGGGTGCCGTCCACGTCCCCCTCCTCCCTCGACCGTTCCCGGGGCCAGCCCCGAATCAGGGCTTGCCGGGTGCCGACGTCGGCGTCGGGGCCGGCGAGGCCTTGGCGGTCTTGTGGCTCGCGCTGGCACTGGGCCGTGCGGTCGGGGTGGCCGACGGCGACGAGGTGGACCCGGTGGCGGGAGTCGTCGCTGTCACGCTAGGTGCTCGTGGCTTCACAGCCGGTTTCGGCACGCCGGAGATCGTGCCGGTGTCGGCTCCGATGAACGCCGCGTTCGGGTTGCGCACCATGCCCAGCTTCGCGGCCTGCTCGGCCAGCGCCTGCGGCGCCTGCAACGCCGCGAGCTGCTCCTGCAGTGCCTGCCGCTGCTCCTGCAGCTTCGCCGCCCGGGTCTGTTGGGCGCCCAGCACGTAGGCGCCCCGTTCCAGGCTGACGTTGAGCAGCAGCAGCCCCACCAGCCCTGCCGCCAGCAGCGCCAGGCAGGCGAACACCAGGCCGGCGCGCGATCGGTACTGCGCCGGCGCCGTCACCACCCTCAGCCGGGGCGGCGGCACCACCGGCCGGGCCGCGTGCCTGGTTGCCGGGCGGGTGGCCGCCCTCACCGCAGTCGACTGACTCATGTCGCATCCCCTCGTCCGCGCCCACGGGCAGATGCGCCCGCGGCCCCCCCGCCGGCCCGTAACCGTTCGGCCGCGCGCAGCCGGGCCGAGGCTGCGCGCGGGTTGGCCGCGACCTCCTGCGGGGAGGCCGTCTCGGCCCCCCGGGTGAGCAGGCGGAGCTGTGCTGCGTGCTCGGGCAGTTCCACCGGCAGGTCCGGCGGAGCGGTGCTGCGGGCCCCCGCCGCGAGCACGTGCTTGACGATGCGGTCCTCCAGCGACTGGTAGGCGAGCACGACCACCCGCCCACCGACGGTGAGCGCCTCCACAGCGGCCGGCAGCGCCCGCTCGAGCGCCTTCAGCTCGGCGTTGACCTCGATCCGCAACGCCTGGAACGTGCGCTTCGCCGGGTGCCCGCCGGTCCGGCGCGCCGGGGCCGGGACGCAGTCGCGGATCAGCTCGACCAGGCGGGCGCTGGTGGCGAACGGCTCCCGCTCCCGCTCCCGCACCACGGCCGTGGCGATCCGCCGGGCGAAGCGCTCCTCGCCGTACTCGCGCAGCACCCTGGCCAGCTCGGCCACCGGGTAGGTGTTCAGCACCCCGGCTGCGGTGATCCCGGTGGTGGGATCCATCCGCATGTCCAGCGGGCTGTCGACGGCGTAGGCGAACCCCCGCGCGGCCTCGTCGAGCTGCAACGAGGACACCCCGAGGTCGAACAGGACGCCGTCGACGGTGGCCAGGCCCAGCTCGGCGAGCACCTCGGGCAGTTGGTCGTAGACACCGTGCACGAGGCTCACCCGCTCGCCGTAGCCTGCCAGCCGGTGACCGGCCAGCTCCAGTGCCTGCGGGTCGCGGTCGATGCCGATCAGGCTCGCCTCCGGGCAGGCCGTGAGCAGCGCATCGCTGTGCCCCCCCATCCCGAGGGTGGCATCGACGACCACCGCGCCGTGGTGCGCCAGGGCCGGCGCCAGCAGGGCGACGCAGCGCTCACGCAGCACCGGCTCGTGCCGGTGGCGCGCGGCGTCGCCCGTGCTCGTCATCTCGACCCTCTTCCGACCCGGCGCGCGGGTCTCGTGCTGTGCGTTCGGTTCGCGGTTCGCGGTTCGCGGTTCGCGGTGCAGTGCGGTGCGCGGGTTCGCGGTGGGGTGCTGTGCGTTTCGCGGTGCAGTGCGGTGCGGTGCGGGTTCGCGGTGCGGTGCGCCGGGAGGGGTGCAGGAACGCGGACCCGGCGGTCAGGTCTCCATCCGCTGCCGCACGGCGCCAGCCCGGTCACGGCCGGTCGGGCGCTGGCGGCCTGACACCGGGGAAGGTGCATCAGGACGCCGCGAGCGGCTGGAGACCTCACCGCCGGGGCGGAAGGCCGCCGGTCCGGCCACGCGGGCCGGACGGGTGGTGCAGAACTGCGGCTGCTGCTCTGTTTCGGCTGCTGCTCAGAACAGGCCAGGAACCACCTCCTCCGCCTGCTCGGCGAAGGACTGCTCCTGCTCGGCGAGGTAGGACTCCCAGGACTGTGCGTCCCAGATCTCCACCCGCTGGCCGGCCCCGATGACGGCGCAGTCCCGGTCCAACCCGGCGTAGCCGCGCAGCACCGGCGGGAGGGTGACCCGGCCCTGCTTGTCCAGGGCCTCGTCGCTGGCCCCGGACAGGAACACCCGCAGGTAGTCCCGCGCCTGCTTGCTGGTCATCGGCGCCTGCCGCAGCTGCTCGGCGAGGCGGCCGAACTCCGCGGCCGGAAAGACGTACAGACACCGCTCCTGGCCCCGGGTCACCACCACTCCTGCCTCCAGCTGTTCGCGGAACTTGGCGGGGAGGATCAGGCGGCCCTTGTCGTCCAGGCGCGGGGAGTACGTGCCGAGGAACACGGCCTCGCCTCCCCTTGACGGCCCCCGCCGGCCACCCGGCCCCAATGACCTCCACTTTACTCCACTTCCCCCCACCGTCAACGAGAACTGGCCCGCCCGACCTCGTCCGGACGGACGATTTCCCAGGTCACAGCGGGCCGCCCGGCGTGGGGCGCGGCGGGGGCCCGGTGCGCGGCATGCCCGTCCCGGCCACCGATAGGACCCCGAATGACCCGCTATACGCCGGATCCCGAGGCTGCCGCAGGCGGCCGACGGGACCCGGGTGGAGGGAAGTGGGGCCGGCGGTGGGGGAAGGGGGGCGGGCCGGCGGCAGGCGGCTGGGACGAGCCGGCCGGCCGGAAGTGGAGCACCATCCCAGGGGGTCACCGGCAGCGTGAGCTGACAGACTGGTCGCAGGCGCCACCGCCGGAGAAGGAGAGCGCGTGACGACGACGCACCCACCGCTGATGTCCATCGACGACCTCGCCGGCACGGCCGCAGTGATCCGCAAGGCCGTCGAGACCGTCATCGAGGGCAAGCCCGACGTGGTCCGGCTTGCCGTCACCGTCATGCTGGCCGAGGGCCACCTGCTGCTCGAGGACGTCCCCGGGGTCGGCAAGACCATGCTGGCGAAGGCACTCGCGCGCTCGGTCGGCTGCTCGGTCCGCCGGATCCAGTTCACCCCGGACCTGCTCCCCAGCGACATCACCGGGGTGAGCGTGTTCAACCAGGAGCGGCAGGACTTCGAGTTCAAGCCCGGGGCCGTGTTCGCCAACGTCGTGGTCGGCGACGAGATCAACCGGGCCAGCCCGAAGACCCAGTCAGCGCTGCTGGAGTGCATGGAGGAAAGACAGGTCACCGTCGACGGCACCACCTACCGGCTGCAGCCGCCGTTCATCGTCATCGCCACCCAGAACCCGGTGGAGATGGAGGGCACCTACCCGCTGCCGGAGGCCCAGCGCGACCGCTTCATGGCCCGACTCTCGATGGGCTACCCCTCGGCCTCCGCCGAGCTGGAGATGCTCGAACACCACGGCGGCCACGATCCGCTCGCCCAGCTGTCACCCGTCTCCGACGGCGACACGGTGCGCCAGCTCATCCTCTCCGCGAGGTCCGTGTTCGCCGCCGACGCCGTCAAGGAGTACGTGGTGGCGTTGGTGCGCGCGACCCGCACCAACCCCGACCTGCGGTTGGGTGCCTCGCCCCGTTCGGCCCTGCACCTGCTGCGGGCGGCCCGGGCGCACGCGGCCATGCAGGGCCGCGAGCACGTGCTGCCCGACGACATCCAGGACCTGGCGCTCCCCGTGCTCGCCCACCGACTGCTGCCCAGCGCCGACGCCCAGCTGTCCCGGCGCACCCCCGAGGACGTGGTCTCGGCCCTGCTCAGCCACGTCCCGATCCCCCGGTCGAGGGCGAGCGCCTGAAGGTGGGCAGCTTCGCCGCCTGGCTGCGGCCCGCGCTGGCGGGCCTGACCACGCGCGGCCGGTCCTTCCTCGCCTCGGGCGCCGCCGCGGCGACCTGTGCCGTGCTGCTGGGCCAGCGTGACCTGCTCCGGGTGGCGGTACTGCTCGCCGCCCTGCCGCTGGCCTTCGCGGTGGTGCTGGGGCGGGCCCGCTACCGGCTGGCGCTGACCCGCACCATCTCCCCGCAGCGGGTGGTGGCGGGCTCCACCGCGCGGGTCCGGCTGGAGCTGGAGAACCTCACCCGGCTGTCCACCCGGGTGCTGCTGGCCGAGGACCGCGTGCCCTACTCCCTCGGGGCCTCGCCGCGCTTCGTGCTCAACCGGCTCCCCGGTGGCCGGCGCGCCGCGGTCACCTACTCGTTGCGCTCGGACGTGCGCGGCCGCTACTCCGTCGGCCCGCTGCGGCTGCAGATGGGCGACCCGTTCGGGATGTGCGAGATCACCCGCTCCTTCACCGCCACCGACCCGCTCGTCGTGGTGCCCCGCACCTGGCCGCTCACCCCCGTGCGCGCCGGCGGCCAGTGGGCCGGGACCGGTGAATCGCTGGCCCGCAGCGCCGCCGCGACCGGCGAGGACGACATCGCCACCCGGGAGTACCGCCATGGCGACGACCTGCGCCGGGTGCACTGGCGCTCCACCGCGCGCCGCGGGGAGCTGATGGTGCGCCGCGACGAGCAGCCGCGGCAGATGCGGGCCACCGTACTGCTGGACTCCCGTCGTGACGGTCACCGCGGCGAGGGCCCGGCCTCGTCCTACGAGTGGGGGGTTGGCGCCGCGGCGTCGGTGGCCCTGCACCTGTCGGGGCTGCACTACGGCGTCCGGCTGCTGCTCGACGAACGACCGGCAACCTGGACAGCCCCCTACGCCCGGGACGGCGCGGGATCGCTGCTCGACGAGCTGGCGGTGAGCAGTTGGAGCGGCCCCGAGGGGCTGGCCGGAGCGGTGTCCACGCTCACCCGGACGGGCGGGGACGGCCTGGTGGTGGCGGTGCTCGGGGAGATAGAGGAGCAGGAGGCCACGACGCTGGCCCGGCTCGGCCGGCAGGGCGCCCGCGGGATGGCGATCCTGCTGCGCACCACCGCGTGGGCGCCGCTGCCGCCGCGCCGCGAGGCGGAACTGGACGTGCGCCGCGGGCGGGTCGCGGCCGTGCTCCGCTCCGGAGGCTGGTCGGTGACCGAGGCCGGCCCGGCCGAGACGGTGGTGCAGGCCTGGGACCGGCTGTCCGGTACCCGGCCGGAGGACGGCGGGGCACCGCTGGGCGCTCCCGCCGCAGCCCTCGGGACCGCGGGGTCGCCGTCATGACCCCCGCCACCCAGACCCGGGTGGGGCTCGCCGCGATGGTTGCCACCCTGCTGGTCGCGCTCACGCTCAGCCCGCTGATCCAGGGACTCGGCTGGTTCGTGGCCACCTTCGTGGTGCTCGCCCTGATCACCGGCAGCGGGATCGCGGTGCGCCAGCTGGTCAGGCAGTGGCCGGTGGTCGTCGCCGCGCAGGTGGTGGTCGGCGCGCTGGCGCTCACCAGCCTGTTCGTCCGGGACAGCGCCCTGTGGGGGGTGCTGCCGGGCCCGGACGCCCTCGGCGCGCTGCGCGAGCTGTTGGACAACGGGATGCGGGTGACCCGCGACGACGCCCCGCCGGTGGAGGCGACCCGCGGGCTGATCCTGCTCGCCACCGGCGGGGTGAGCCTGGTCGGGCTGGCCGTCGACGTGATCGCGGTGTCGCTGCGGCGCCCGGCGGTGGCCGGGCTGCCGCTGTTGGCGGTCTACTGCGTGCCCACCGCGGTCCTTCCGGGGGGGCTGAGTTGGCCGTACTTCGCCCTCGCGGGGGTCGGGTTCCTCGTCCTGGTCGGAGCCGACGCCGCCGACCGGGTGCGCGGGTGGGGCCGGGTGCTGGGGACCCCGGACGCCGCGGGGCTGGACGCGAGCGCGCCCCTGCACGGGGCCCGCCGGGTGGGCGCCGCCTGCCTGGCCATCGCCGTCGTGGTGCCGGCGCTGGTTCCCGGACTCGGCCAGCGGCTGATCGGCAACGGGGCCGGGCTCGGCCCCGGGAACGGCAACGGGTCCACGATCCGGGTGATCAACCCGATTCTCGACCTGCGCAAGAACCTCGGGGCGCGCAGCAACACCGTGGTGATCCGGTTCCGCGCCGACGACCAGTCCCCCATTCCGCTGCGGATCGTCACCGACGACGTCTTCGACGGTTCGTTGTGGGCGCCGAGCTCCGGCACCCTCGCGGGCAGCCAGCGGGTCCAGTCAGGACTCCCGAACCCCCCGCCGGGGCTGGATGCCAGCGTGCCGTCGACGAACCACACCATGCGCATCGACGTGGTCGGCCCGCTGGAGGAGACCTACCTGCCGCTGCCGTACCCGACGACGAAGGTCGACATCGGCGGCACCTGGCTGTGGGACGCCGACACGTTGAACGTGGTCGGCTGGGGCACCACCACCGCCAAGGGGCTGTCGTACACCGCGTACTACCGCTCGGTGGCCCCCTCCGCGGCGCAGCTGGAGTCGGCCCCGGCACCCCCCGCGGCGGTCGTCCAGCGGGACACCAAGCTGCCGGCGCACCTGCCCGCCTCGATCTCCCGCACGGCCCGCACGGTGGCCGGTACCGGCAGTTCCTACCAGCGGGCGGTGGCGCTGCAGGCGTGGTTCCGCTCCGGCGGCGGCTTCACCTACAGCGACACCCTTCCCGGGGACGGGCGCAGCGACAGCAGCGAGAGCGCGGTGGCGAGGTTCCTCACCCAGAAGGTGGGCTACTGCGTCCAGTTCGCCTCGGCGATGGCGGTGATGGCGCGCACGCTGGGGATCCCCGCGCGGGTCGCCGTCGGCTTCCTGCCCGGCACCCGCGGCAGCGACGGCAGCTACTCGGTCAGCCTGCGCGACGCCCACGCCTGGCCCGAGCTGTACTTCGGCGGCGTCGGCTGGGTGCGCTTCGAACCCACCCCCGCCACCCGCACCGGGGCGGCGCCGGCCTGGACGGTGCCGCTGCCTGCCACCGCACTGCCGCAGCCGAGCACGACCGCTACCGCGCCGGCGCCCGGGCACGCGGCGACTCCGGCCCCCGACGGCGGTGCCCAGCAGCCGTCCGCCACCACGGGCACCTCGCTGCTGGTCAGGCTCTGGGGCGGCATCCCGTGGAGGGTGGTCGGCGTGCTCGCGCTGCTGCTGCTGGCGCTGGCCGCCCCCCGGTTCGCCGCCGCCGCCGTCCGCCGCCGCCGCTGGCGGCGTGCGACCACGCCGCAGGGGCGCGCGGAGGCGGCCTGGGACGAGCTGCACGATCGGCTGTCGGACCTGGGGGTGAGCTGGGGGACGGCGTGGACCCCGCGCGGGCTGCAGCATCGGCTGGCGCACGACCACGGCCTGGGCGACGCCCCGCTGGCTGCCATGTCCCGGCTGGTTGACGACCTCGAACGGGCCCGCTACGCCCGGCCCGAGCAGGTCTCCCGGCCCGCCGGTGAGCGGGTGGACGACGTCTCACAGGTGATCCGTGCCGTGACCGGCACCGTCGAGGCACGCGTGCGGCGGCTGGCGTGGTTGTTCCCCCGATCCGGGCTCGCCGCTCTGGTCCGGGTGGCGCGCGGCATGGACGCCGCGGCCGACCAGGCGACGCAGCGGGCCTCGACGCTCAGACATCAGGTCAGGCGCGCAGTCGGCGGCGGGGGCAGCCGGACGTAGGGCTCACGCGGCGGGGAAGTGCTCGGGTCAGCTGTCGGACGGGCGGCTCAGCGCTCGTCCCGGCGGCGGTCCCAGCGCTGCTCCATCCGCTGCATGAACGAGCCCCTGCGGCGGCGAGGGGAAGCAGCCGGGCGGCGGACCGTGCCGCCCGCGCCGACGACCCCGGTAGGCCCGCTGCGGCGCTGACTGGACACGGCGTAGGCGGTTCCGGCGAGCATGAGCACGAAGCCGAGGACGCCGAGCAGGACGGCCTGCTGGGCCACGCCGAGGACGAGGAGAACGAGGCCGACGACAACGCCGCTGCCGCCGAGGGCGAGGCGGAGCCCGGCGCCGGAGCGACGGTTCGCCCCGCGCATGGCCGAGGCGAACTTCGGGTCCTCGGCATAGAGCGCGCGCTCCATCTGCTCGAGCAGACGCTGCTCGTTGTCGGAGAGCGGCACGTCGACCTCCTGAGGTGCGCTGTGCTGAGACGTCCAGAATAGGTCCGGGTGCGCCCGCGCGAAACCCAGTGGGATAACACTCGACGCTACCGCCGGGTGACTTGACGCCGCGTCGAGAGCCGCAGGGCGTGCGGCCAGGGACCTCGGGCCCAAGTAGTCCCGTTTTGTAGCGATCTTGTTCGGGGCGATTCGCGGCGAGAAGGGCGGGGCCAGCGCCGGCGGGTTCACGGGGAGGGGGTTCGGGGAGAGGTTCGGCGCGCGGGCGGGGACGTGCCGGCGGCGGCCGCGGCCGCGGCCGCGGCGCCGGGTTCGGGGACGAGGCTGGCCGGACGGACCGCCCCCGGGCCGAAGCGGGCGCCGGCCCGGTCAGAGGCCTGCTCCGCCTCCCGCCAGCCCTGCGGCCGCTCGTCCATGGCGAGCTGGCGGTGACCGGCACCCACGTCGACCAGGCCCTCGAGCCGGACCCCGACCAACCGGATCCGGGCCCGGTCCAGCCCGAGCGCCCGGTACAGCTCGCCGGCCACGCCGTAGACGGTCCGGGCCACGTCCGTGTGTTCGGACAGGGTGCGCGAGCGGGTGATCGTGGTGAAGTCGGCGAACCGGACCTTGAGCACCACCGTCCGGCCGACCATCTCCGCCGCACGCAACCGCCCGGCCACCCGCTCCGCCAGCCGGAGCACTTCCCGCAGCACCACCTCGGGGTCGTCGACGTCCCGGGCGAAGGTCTCCTCCGCTCCGATGCTCTTCTCGACGTGCTCGGCGACCACCGGGCGCGGGTCCCGGCCCCAGGCCAGCTCGTGCAGGTGGGTGCCGGCGGCGTCGCCGAGCGCGCGGCGCAGCGTGTCCACCGGGGTGTGGGCGAGATCGGCGACGGTCCGCAGCCCGAGCCGGAGCAGGGCGTCCTCGGTCCGCTCTCCCACCCCCCAGAGCGCACCGACGGGCAGCCGGTGCAGGAAGGTGACCGTCTCGGCCCGCGGAACCACCAGCAGGCCGTCGGGCTTGGCCCGACCGGAGGCGAGCTTGGCCACGAATTTCGTCGCCGCGACCCCCACCGAGCAGGTGATCAGCTGCTCATCGGCGACCCGGTCGCGGATCAACCCGCCGATGGCCGCGGGCGAGCCCAGCCGGCGCACCGCTCCGGCGACGTCGAGGAAGGCCTCGTCGAGGCTGAGCGGCTCCACCAGCGGGGTGATCGAGGCGAAGATCTCCATCACCCCGCGGGAGACCTCGGCGTAACGGTGGTGGTCCGGCTCGATCACGGCCGCCTGCGGGCACAACCGGCGGGCCCGGCTCATCGGCATCGCCGAGTGCACGCCGAAGCGGCGCGCCTCGTAGGTCGCGGACAGCACCACACCCCGGCTCCCGCCACCCCCGACGATCACCGGGAGCCCGTGCAGGTCGGGGCGGTCGATCAGCTCGACCGAGGCGAAGAAGGCGTCCATGTCGACGTGCAGCAGGGTGCAGCCGGTGTCGTCACCGGACAGTCCGTCGTCGAAGCCGCCGGTGCGCCCGGCCCGGTCGAGCTGCCGCCGGCTCATCGCTCGCCTCCGCCGTCACCGCGGCCGGGACGGGCCCGGCTCCGCAGCGCCCGCAGCGACCAACTCGCCCACCAGGTGAATCTGCGCCGCCATCGCGACCAGCTCCCGGTGCTCGGGATGGTCGCCGGCCAACCGTTCCAGCGCGACCAGTGCCCGGGCCGCCTCGGGGTCGCCGTCGACCAGGACGCCGGGCAGCAGGTCGGTGAACAGCCGCACCCCGTGCACGGCGCGCACCCGGACGGGTCGGCCGGACAGCAGGTCGCGCAGTCCCGCCTCGTCGAAGCGGCGCGGCACGGGGTCGGACTCGCCGGCGCGGCCGGCGGGGTCGTCGAGCAGCTGTGCCGCCTCGGCGAAGCGGCCCGACAGCGCCCGGGCCAGCACCGCTCCGAGCCGCTGGGCGGCGAGCAGGCTGACCAGCCCACCGGTGCGCAGCACGTCCACGGCGTCCTCGACCGCAGCCCGGGGATCGTCGACGTACTCCAGCACGCCATGGCAGAGCACCAGGTCTGCGCCGCCGGCGCCCACCACGGACACCAGTTCACCGGCGTCGCCCTGCTCGGCGCGGACCCGGTCGGCGACGCCGGCCTCCGCGGCGCGCCGCTGCAACGCGGCGAGCGCGTCGGGGCTCGGGTCCACCACGGTGACCCGATGCCCGAGGGTGGCCAGCGGCACCGCGAACCCGCCGGTGCCTCCGCCGACGTCCACCACGTCGAGGGCGGGACGGCCGCAGTCGGCCACGCGTTCGGCGACGAGGGTGTCGAGGGCGTCCCAGATCACCGCGGTCCGCACGGCGGAGCGTGGATCGCCGCGCTGCGCCCAGCGACGGGACCGGGTGAGGGCGTCGGCCACGGCTGCTCTCCCGCAAGGTCGGGTGGATGTGTCAGCTCTGACTCTAGGTGCTCCTCTCCCCCACCGGAGCGCCTCTCCGGCAGCACCCACCCGGCCCGGCGCGCTCAGACCCTGCCTGCTCAGACCCTGGCCGCTCAGACCCTGCCTGCTCAGACCCTGGCCGCTCAGACCCTGGCCGCTCCGCTCAGGTGTGCTCCGGCCAGATTCACCCGGCCGGGCATCGGAACGACGACGACCGGCACGGTGCTGAGGTCCAGCACCCGGCCGATCGGATCCGGGCCGGCCGGGTGCTGGTCCCCCCGGCCGACGACGACGAACCGGACCCGCAAGCGGGCGGCATGGGCCAACAGCTGATCCTCGGTGCGGCCGTGGACCCGCAGCGTCTCGACCGGTACCCCACACGCCCGGGCCATCGCCGCGACCCGGCCCAGCGCGGCGATCAGCCCACCCCCCGCTGCCGGTCCGCCGCCGGCTCCCGGCCCGCCACCAGGGTCGCCGTCGTGGAGCACGCTCAGCGCGACCACCCGGTCGCCCAGCGCGGCGGCCAGGTCCACCGCTACCTGAGCGACGTGGAACGCCGCCTCGGACCCGTCCACCGCGACCAGGATGGTGCCGCTCATGGGTGCTCCTTCTGCCCGGTCGTGCCGGTTCGTCCCCCGAGCGTGCGCCTGCGGGCACCCGGTCGCGGGGGACGAATGTCCCCATCGCGGTCATCGCCGGATCACCTCCCTGAGCTGCCCGGGCTGGCGTGCCACAACTTGCGCGGGGGCTGGCCGCGGCGGCGTTCCTCCTCGCGGGCCGGGGCCCGGCCGGCGGCGCGCTCCGCGGGCCGGGTGCCCCGCTCGGACTCCTCGGCGGACAGCATCCGCCGGGTGTCCCGGGGGTCCTCCCCCGCCGGTTTGAGGTCGGCGTACGGGGATTGGCGGAACCCGCTCGGGTGCACCAGGACCCGGCGATGCCGGTTGCCGCCACCCATCCCGCCGGCCCGGGAGCCGGTGGAGCGGTCCCCCGTCGGCAACCCGGTCGCCGCCTCCCAGTCGGGATCGGGCCCCCCGGCCAGTCCGCCGTCGAACTCGGTCACCGGCGGGCGGGCCGGTACCGGCCGGGCCGCCCGGGTGGCCGCCGACCCGGGCCGGGCCGGCCTGCCCGCGGCGAACTCACCCTCGTCCACCGCGGCGAGGACGGCCTGCACGGCGTCCAGACCGCCGTCGGTCCAGGCATCCCACAGCAGCGGGAGTTCCCAGGCGCCGGTGGCCCGCAGCGACACCCCACGGGGACCGGTGCGGCGCAGCACTCCGCGGACCAGGAGCAGCCAGGAGTGGAAGACGGTCGCCGCGTACGGTCCCTGGGCGTCCTCGAAGAACGTGGCGTCCACCGGCCCGGTCGCATCGTCCAGGGTGAGGAAGACCACCCTGCGGCCGGAGCGGACGGGCGGGGTCTGGGTAGCCACCTTCACCCCGGCGACGAGCAGCTCGGCCCGGTTGCGATGGGAGAGCACGTCACGGGAGCGGGTGATCCCCAGGGCTTCCAGCAGCGGCGCGTAGAAGTCCAGCACGTGCTGGCTGGCATCGAGGCCGAGCACCTCCAGTTCGGCGCGCACCCGCTCGGCACCGGTCATCTCCGGCAGACCGCTCGGCCGGGTCTCGTCCGGGGCGTCCCCCAGCTCCAGCGCGAGCTGGACGGGATGCTGCTGCGGCGGGGCGGCGGTGCGGGGGGCCTGCGACTGCCGGGCCGCCGCCACCCGGATCTCGTCGTACCGGATCCCGTCATACCGGATCTCGTCGTACCGGATCTCGTCGCGGCCGGTGACGGGCGGGCCCCCACCGGGCGGGACGTGCAGGTCTCCCCGGACGTCACCGCGGGTGTCGCCGACGCCCCGCGCCTGCCGGGCCAGGGCGGCCGCCTGCGCCGCCGCCGTACCTGTCGCGGCCCGGGCCCGGCCACGGCGCGGGCGCCCGCGGTCGACCGCACGGGCCCAGCGGTCGAGCTCTGCGACCTGGAGCAGCAGGTCCCGCCGGGTCACCCGGTCCCGGCGGCGCACCGGCAGGGTGGCGCCGAGCCCGTAGAGGGAGTCGAAGGCGCCGGCGACCACCAGCCGCTCGGCGATCGGCCGTGCCACCTGCGCCCGGTGCCAGAAGTCCGACAGCGCCTGGTAGGGGCGGCCGGCGACGATCCGGGCCACCTCGGCCGCGGAGATGCCCTTGACGTCCACCAGGCTCAGCCGGATGCCGTAGGGGCTGCCGTCCGGCAGGTCTCCCCCGAGCCGGTCGAGCCGGGGCTCGCCCGGCTCCGGCGGGCAGGTGAGGGGGGTGAGCTTCTCCACCCGGTAGGTGGCCTCGGAGGCGTTGACGTCCAGCGGCAGGACGGTGATGCCGAGGTTGCGGGCGTCGTCGAGGATCAGCCGCTTGGGGTACATGCCGGGGTCATGGGTGAGCACCCCGGCGAGGAACGCGGCCGGGTGGTGCGCCTTCAGCCAGGCCGAGTGGTAGGTCGGCAGCGCGAAGGCCGCGGCGTGCGCCTTGCAGAACCCGAACGAGGCGAAGGCCGTGAGCACCTCCCAGATCCGGTCCACGGATCCGCTGTCGTAGCCGCGGGAGCGGGCCAGCGGGCGCCACCACGCCTCGACCTCGGCCTGCCCCTGCGGCGAGCCGAGCGTCCGGCGCACCTCGTCCGCCTCGGCCAGACTGCACCCGGCGGTGACCGCGACCATCTGCAGTACCTGCTCGTGGAAGACGACCACACCGCAGGTCTCCTCCAGCGCGGGTTGCAGGGTGGGGTGCAGGTACCGCGGGGAGTCCCAGCCCTGGCGGGCCCGCAGGAACGGGGTGATCATGTCCGACTTCACCGGCCCGGGCCGGAACAGCGAGATGTCGATGATGAGGTCACCGAAGCTGCGCGGGGCGAACTTGCCGACGAGCTCGCGCTGCCCGGGCGACTCGATCTGGAACATGCCCAGGGTGTGGGTGCTGCGGATCAGCCGGAAGGTCGCTTCGTCGTCGTGGGGCACGGCGTCCAGGTCGATCCGCCCGGTCGCTGCGTCGAGGTAGCCGGTACCCGGCAGGGTGGCGGTGTCCGGGTGCGCCCCGGCCCCGGACGCCCCCGGCCCGTCCACCCGGGCGATCTCGTCCAGGGCGTAGGCCATCGCCGACTGCATCCGGATCCCGAGCACGTCCAGCTTCAGCAGCCCGATGTCCTCCACGTCGTCCTTGTCGAACTGGCTCATCGGGAAGCCGAGCCAGCTCGACTCCACCGGGGTGCGGTCGAGCAGGGTGGCGTCGGACAGGATCACTCCGCACGGGTGCAGGGCGACGTGCCGGGGCAACCCGTCGAGCCGTTCGACCAGGTCGAAGAGCAGACCGAGACGGTCGGAGGCGAACCCCGACGCCTGCAGCTCGGGCAGTTCGGCGATCGCGTGCCGGACGTCGCGGGCCCGGATATGCGGGAAGGACTTGGCGATGGTGTCGATCTCGGCGGGGGGCAACCCGAGCGCGGCACCCACGTCGCGGACGGCGTGCCGCACCCGGTAGGTGTCCATCATCGACACGCCGGTGACCCGTTCGGCACCGAAGCGGGCGATGATCGCCTCGTACACCTCCGGCCGGCGGGCGGATTCGACGTCGATGTCGATGTCCGGCAGCTGGGCGCGCAGCGGGGACAGGAACCGTTCCATCAGCAGGTTGTGCCGGATCGGGTCGACCCCGGAGATCCCGAGCAGGTGGTTGACGAGACTGCCGGCGCCCGACCCGCGGGCCGCCACCCGCACCCCGAGGCCGCGGATCACCCCGCAGACGTCGCTGACGGTGATGAAGTACGGCGCGTACTGCAGCGCCGCGATGGTGGCCAGCTCCTGGTCGAGCCGCTCCCGGACGATCCCGACGAAGGACTCCGAGGCTCCCGGGTACCGCACGCTGATCCCCGCCTCGCAGCGCTTGCGCAGCTCCGCGCCGGCGTCCTCGCGGGGGCCGAGGCCGAGGAGGTGGTGCTCCGGGAAGTGCACCGACCCGACCCCCAGGTCCGCAGCGGGGTCGAGGTGGCAGCGGGCGGCCAGTGTCTGCGTCGCTGCCAGCAACGGGGCCGCGGCGGGCTCGTCCCCGCCGCCCCGGGCGATCTCGCGGGCCGTCGCCACCATCTGCCCGCCGTCGGCCAGGTACCCCTCGGCGCTGACCCGGTCCACGTGGCGCACGTCGAGCGGGACCAGGCGCCGGGCGGCGTCGAGGACGTCCACGGTCGCGGCGCCGTCCGGGGTGGCGTGGCGGACGGCGTTGGTGAGGACGGCCGGCACGCCGACCTCACGGGCCAGGGCGAGCATCCGCACCGCATGTCCGAGGCTGGACGGCCCGTCCGGCGCCCCGTGGTGGCAGACCACCTCGACGAACAGCACCCCCGACGGAAGGGCGGCCTGCCAGCGGGCCAGCACCGCGCGGGCAAGATCGGGGCGGCGGGCCAGCACCGCTCGACCCACCTCGGAGTTCGGTCCGAGCAGCACCGCCAGCGCCGGGACGGAGCTCTGCGGCGCGGTGGCGTGCGCAGCGACCAACTCGAGGGTGGACACCGGCACGCCGCGCTCGCCCCGCAGGTGGGTGGCCGAGACCAGCCTGCACAGCCGGCCCCAACCCACTCCCGCAGGCAGCCCGGCGGCGTCGTCACGGCCGAGGGCGAGCACCGTGGCCCGTGGGTTGCGGGGGTCGACGGCCACCCCGCCGCGGGCCGGGGTCCGCCGGGCGGCCCGGGCCTGGGCCGTCGGGTCGGCCCACCCCGGCAGGCCGGTGAGCATCCCGCTGGGCTCCACGGCGAGATCGACCCCGAGAATCGGGGTGACCTCCGCGTCAGCACAGGCGAGCGCGAACTTCACCGCGCCGTAGAGACCGTCGCGGTCGGTGAGTGCCAGGGCCGGCAGGCCCTGGGCGACCGCGGCCTCCACGAGTTCAGCCGGGGTGGAGGCCCCGTACCGCAGCGAGTAGCCGGAGGCCACATGGAGGTGGGTGAAGGGCGGGGGGCTCATCGTGGGTGCTCGACAGCACGGCAGCGGGGGCGGGGGCGGGTCACTCGCAGCGGTACGCCGCCGGCCTCAGAAGCAGGCGGGCAGCGCGCCCGGGAGCACGGGCTGCTGCGGCAGGCCCAGGGATGCCTCCACCACGTGGTGGAAGGCCTCGGCGTCACGCAGCAGGTCGTCGGCGTCGCGGGCGCTGATCACGTCGCCACGCCCGGCCTCGACCGCAGCCCGGCGGGAAGCGGTGGCGGCGAAGAACGCTGCCCACTCCCCCAACTCGGGCGACACCCGGGGCAGCACCTCCCAGACGCTGCGCGGCCCGCCCCGCACCGTCGGCCGGCCGCGCACGGCCAGGACGGCCGCGGCCGCCCGCAACGCCGCGAGGTGGGCGGCGACGTAGCGTTCGCCGCAGGTCCGGGCAGCACAGGCCTGCATCAGCCCGGCTCGGGACCGGTCGAGCAGCATCCGCGCAGCGGGGGAAACGGGCGGGCGGACCAGCGTCGTCGCCGTCATGACGGGCTCCTCGGGCTCGGTGTCTGCGTCGTCTGGGGTCGTGCCGGCTGGGGTCGTGCCGGCTGTGGTTGTGCCGGCTGTGGTTGTGCCGGCTGGGGTTGGTTCGGCGGAGCTGGAGGGCAGGACCGGTCGCCGCCCGATGGGTAGGCCCGGCCACCCGGAGGCACCCGGGGCAGGGTCAGTCGGCCACACGGAGCAGTCGCCACGCCCCACTCACCTCGTCCGGCCCTGCGGACAGGTCGCGGCGCAGGTCGTAGACCCCGCCCCCGGCGGAGCGGCCGGAACTCGCTTCGACCCGCCAGACCTCGTGCTCCTCGCCGAGCGGGGACCGGACGGACGGGGCATGGTCCTGCTCCGGGCCGGAACCCGGACCGGAACCCGGGCCCGCATCGTCGCCGTGCAGGGCGCGGGCTGCGTGGGCCGTCCACCACGCCCGCCGCTCCCGCCAGTGCCCGAGCACGGCCCGCACCACGTACAGCCGGCCGCGCCACAGAAAGGCCTGAGGTGTGCCGGCATCGCCCGGCGTCGCCCGAACGTCGACCGTGTCCCCGTACCGCCTGGCCATGGCACACCTCTCCCCTCCCACGCTGCATGGCGGACCGGCCCCCAGGCGCGACACGCCTCGAGAGTCCGTCAGATCGCCCCCGCTCGCCCGACCCCGGCGAGATTGATGGTCCGTGGCGGAACGGGGTCGAATCGCCCCGCCACGGACCATCGCGAGCCCGGAGCCGCGAATCCCCGAGCCGACTGTGCCGACCAGCTGTGCCGACCAGCTGTTCCGACCAGCTGTTCCGACCGGCTGTTCCGACCGGCCGCTAGCCATTCGAACGTATGTTCGAATGATGTCGACTCTACACCGCCGCGGCGACAGGCTCAACGCCGTGCCGCATCAACCGTCCGGTCGATCCCATCGCCCCTCCCGACCTCCGCGGCGCACGACACGCCGCCGTGCCCGACCTGTCCGCAATGGACCCTCGCGGAGGGCCATGGTTACACTTATGGCCAACAACCGTCAGAATGGTGGTGAACAGTTGACCTTTGCAGCGAGTAGCTCCGCTCCCGCCTCGCCCCCGGCCTCGCCCCTGGCACCACCTCTGGCACCGCCCCCGTTCAGCGCCCGGGAGCCCTGGCCGGCCGTCGCCACGCAGCGCAGGGAATGGCAGTGGCCCCGCTCCGGCCCCAAGCCTCCCCGCGGGGACCGACAGTTCCACGAGTTCGACGCGGCGGTCCCCCCGGCGATCGCCGGGCGCCCCGTGCAACCCGGCCCGGAGGCCACCGCGGCCCTCGCGGCAGCGGCCGAGGCGGTAACCGTCCTGGACCGGTCCACCACCGTCGACCTCACCGCGTTGGCCGGCGCGCTGCTGCGCTCCGAGTCGGTCGCCTCCTCCAAGATCGAACACCTGCGCGCCACCCAGCGGGAGGTGGGGCTGGCGATGCTGCGCGGGGTCCCCGTGCACAGCGCCGCGGCCCACGTCGCAGCCAACGTCCGCGCCATGACGACCGCGGTGCGCGCGGCCGAGCGGGACGCCCCCTTCACCCTCGATGACCTGCTCGAGGTGCACCGCACCCTGCTGCGCCACGATCCCGACACCGGTGCCTGGGCCGGGCACCTGCGCGGGGAGCAGAACTGGATCGGTGGCAGCGACCACTCCCCGCGCGACGCGCTCTTCGTCCCCCCGCCGCCCGGCCTGGTCGGCCCGCTCGTGGCGGACCTCGTCCGCTTCTGCAGCCGCACCGACACCGACCCGATCGCCCAGGCTGCCATCGCCCACGCCCAGTTCGAGACCATCCACCCGTTCGCCGACGGCAACGGCCGCACCGGACGGGCGCTGGTGCACGTCCTGCTGCGCCGGGGCGCCCTGGCCAGGCGCACGGTGGTACCCGTCTCCACCGTCCTGCTCGCCGACGTCGACGGCTACTTCGCGGGGCTCACCGACTACCGCAGCGGCCGGCTCGACCTGTGGCTCACCCGCTTCGCCGCCGCCACCTCGCTGGCCGCCTCCGCCGGGCAGCGGCTCGCCGCCGAGCTCGCCGAACTCAGGCTCGCCTGGAACGACTCCTGCCGCCCGCGGCGCGGATCGGCCGGAGCGGTGATCATCGAGCGGCTGCTGCAGCAGCCGGTGGTCGACATCGAGGTGCTCCGGACGATCGCGCCCGGGGTGGCCGACAAGAACCTCTACCGCGCCGTCGACCGGTTGGTGGAGGTGGATGTGCTCGCCGAGCTGTCCGGTGGCGGGCGCAACCGGGTCTGGGCCGCGGTGGATGTGCTGGACCTGCTGGAAGGCTTCGAATCCAGTCTGGGCCGGCGCCGGCTGCCGAACTGAGCCCCTCCGTCCTCCACCCGGCCGCCGAGCTCGATCACCTCGGCACTGCCGGCCGGGCGCGTCTACGCTGCGTCCGTGGCCGACATCGCGCCGGGCTCCCCGGCCCCCGACCCCCAGCGGACGGCTCCCGGAGCCGGGCGCACCGCCGGACCCGGGCAGCCCTCGCCCGCCGATCACCCCGCGGTGGCCCGGGTGCGCGAGGCCCTCGCCGGCCGGGGAGCCGAGGGCCGGGTGGTGGTTCTCGACGATCACGCCCGCACCGCGGCGGCGGCCGCGGCGCAGCTCGGGGTGGGGGTGGCGCAGATCGCCAACTCCCTGGTCTTCTCCGTACCCGACCCGCAGGCACCGGACGGCCGGCGCCCGCTGCTCGTCCTCACCTCCGGGGCGCACCGGGTCGACACCGCGAAGGTGGCGGCCCTGGTCGGGGCTGCCCGGCTCGACCGCGCCGACCCCGACTTCGTCCGCGAGCGCACCGGCTTCGTGATCGGCGGGGTGGCACCGGTGGGCCACACCACGCCGCTGCCCACCCTGGTGGACGCCGCCCTCGCCGACCACGAGGAGGTGTGGGCCGCCGCCGGCCACCCCCGCACCGTGTTCCGCACCACCTTCGCCGAACTGGTCCGGATCACCGGCGGCGAGCCCGCAGACGTCGCGTGAAGGACCCCGCTCCCGCGCGCCCTTCGGCCCCTGCCGACCCGGGGCTGCACGCCGCGCTGAGGACCTTGCAGGCCCCGCCCGCGCTGCGCCCGGCAGGGCTGGCGGTGATCCGGACCGGGCGCCCGCCCGGCACCGCCCCGACCGTGCTGCTGGTGCACGGGCTCGGCTCCGACCGTTCCGCCTGGGCACCGGTGCTGCACCACCTGGCCTCGCGCTATGACGTCGTCGCCATCGACCTGCCCGGCCACGGCGCCAACCCGCCGTGGGTGCCCGGCGACGATCCGCGCCCCCGGGCGCTGGCCGCGAGCATCGCCCGTGCCTGCGCCGAGCTCGGGGTGGCGCGCCCGCACGTGGTCGGCAACTCCCTCGGCGGGTGGGCGGGGCTGGAACTGGCCGCGGACGGCATCGCCGCGAGCCTGACCGCGCTCGCCCCCGCCGGGCTCTGGCTGGCCCCCGGCAGCCCGAGCCCGCTGCTGCGGCTGAACCGGGCGCTCGCCGCCTGGACCGCGCCGGTGGCCGACACCCTGCTCGCCTGGGCGCCGCTGCGCCGCGCGGTGTTCGCCTCCGGCTCGGCCGCCCCGGCCGGCCTGGATCTCGGGCTCGTCCGGGCCGCTGCCCACGCGATGAGGATGAGTACCGGGTACGGCGCGATGCTCGATGCGACAGCGCACGTCCGCTTCGACCGCCGCGCCGACCTGCGGGTGCCGGTGACCGTGGCGTTCGGCGATCGTGACCGGATCCTTCCGGCGCCCCGGAACCAGCGCCGCGAGCTGCTCCCCGCCGGCACCCGGTGGGTCGAGCTGCCGCGCTGCGGGCATGCACCGATGTGGGACGCCCCGGCCCGGACGGTTCAGCTCATCGACGAGACCGTCGCCGCTGCCGCGGCCGGATAGCCTGCCGGAATGGCTGGCCGTGACCCCGGCACCGGCACGCCGACGGCGCCGGCACCGGGCCTGGTGACGTTGACGGTGTGGGGGGTCGCGCCCTCCACCGTCCCCGCGGCACTGGCCCGGATGGCACTGGACCGGGTCCACCTGCGGCGCGTCCCGGGGCTGCGCTTCGCGAAGCTGCTCGGAACCGGCGCCGGCCGCACCTTCACCCCGCGCGACGCAGATCTGCTGCACTGGGCGCTGCTCGCGGTCTGGGACCGGCCCGAGCACGCCGGTGCCTTCGCCAGCTCGACCACGCACCGGCGCTGGTCCGCGCTGAGCACGGAGGCGCTCGAGGTGGCGATGCGACCGGTGTCCAGCCGCGGTCGATGGGCCGGGCGCGAACCGTTCACCACCCCCGCCGGCACCCTCCCGCCCGGCACCCTCCCGCCCGGTACCGGACAGGACGCCCGCCCCGCCGCCGTCGCGGCGGTCACCCGGGCCCGACTGCGCCCGGGCACGGTCGGCGAGTTCTGGCGCGCCGTGCCACCGGTGGCCGACGACCTGCACCGCGCCCCCGGACTGGTGCTCGCCCTCGGGATCGGCGAGGCCCCGCTGGGGCTGCAGGGAACGTTCAGTCTCTGGACGGGCGCGCCGGCGCTGGAGGCCTTCGCCTACCGCAGCCGGGCCCACCGCGCCGCGATCGCCGCCACCCCCCGCCGCCGCTGGTTCACCGAGGAGCTGTTCACCCGCTTCGCCGTACTGTCCGTGCAGGGCACCCACGCCGGGCGCCGCCCCGGCGACCTGCTCGCCCTGCCCGGCACCGCAGCGGGCTCCCGTACCGGCGGCGACCCCGCCGGTACGGCCTAGACTCCCCGGCTGTGGAGGCCTCGACCGCCGGGAACGCCGGCCCGGGCGTGCCCGCCAGGGGTGGCTTGGCCGGTGCGGTGTGGCCGCTCGCGGGCGTCGCCGTCCTCGCCCAGATCTGCTACCCGCTGCTGTCGGGGCCGGCCCTGCAGGCGGTGACGATCGCCGCGGTGCTGCTGTTCGCCGCCGCCGCGGCGCTGCATGCCGCCGCCTCGCTCGGCCCCGCCGCCGCCGCGGCAGGCGTGCTGCTCACCGCCGGCATCGCGCTCGGGGCGGAGGCGATCGGGCTGCGCACCGGCATCCCGTTCGGCCGCTACTCCTACGCCGCGACGCTCGGGCCGCAGCTGCTCGGGGTCCCGCTGGTCGTGCTGGCTGCCTGGGTGATGATGGCCTACCCGTGCCTGCTGCTGGCCCGCCGGCTCGCCGCCGCCCGCCCCGGCCCCGGCCGCCGGGCCCGGGTGGCCGTGGCGGGAGCGCTCGCCCTGGCCGGGTGGGACCTCTTCCTCGACCCGCAACTGGTGGCGGCCGGGCAGTGGACCTGGGCGCACGCGCAGCCCGCGCTCCCCGGGGTTCCGGGGGTCCCGCTCACCGACTACGCCGGCTGGCTCGCCGTCGGTGTCGTGCTGATCGCCCTGCTCGACGCGGTGCTCCCACCCGCGCGCCCGCCGCGGGCCGGCAGCGTCCCCGGCCCCGGGGCGCCGGCCGCCCTGCTCGCCTGGACCTGGCTGGGCTCGACCCTGGCCGACGCGGCCTTCTTCGACCGCCCGGCGGTGGCGGCGTACGGCTTCGCCGGGCTCGGCCTGACCGTCGCGCCCTACCTGCTGCTACTGCGCCGGGACGCCGCGCTGCGGCGCGCCCCGGCGCGGCGGCACGAGCCTGCGCCCCGGCCCGCGGGGCAGCCGCAACCCGCGGCGCACCCGCAGCCCGGCGCGTGGCCGGGGGCACCGGCGTGAGCGCCCGCCGCGCCTGGCACCTGCTGACCTGGGCCGGCAGCATCGGGGCCACGGCGCTGACCGCCCACACGCTGGCCAACCTGCGTGCTGTCCGCACCCCCGAGGACGACCCACCGCCGGCCCCGGAGCGGATCAGCGTGCTGCTGCCGGTCCGCGACGAGGCGGACCAGGTGCGCGGGTGCCTGGAATCGCTGCTCGACCAGACCGGCGCCCCCGACCTCGAGGTGCTGGTGCTCGACGACGGCTCCAGCGACGCCACCGTCGAAGCCCTGGGCTCAGCGGCCGCCGACCCCCGGGTGCGCCTGCTCACCGGGACACCACCCCCGCCGGGCTGGCTGGGCAAGCCGCACGCCTGCCAGCAGCTCGCCGACGCCGCCACCGGCACCCTGCTCGTCTTCGTGGACGCCGACGTCCGGCTCGCACCGCACGCGCTGGCCGCCACCGCGGCCCTGCTCCGCGGTGCCGGCCTCGACCTGGTGTCCCCCTACCCGCGGCAACTCGCCGACACCTCCGCCGAGCGGCTGCTGCAGCCCCTGCTCGCCTGGTCGTGGATGACGACGCTGCCGCTGCGGCTGGCCGAGCGCTCGCCCCGGCCCTCGCTGGGTGCCGCCAACGGCCAACTGCTCGCGGTGGATGCCGACGTCTACCGGCGGGCCGGGGGCCACGCCGCCATCCGCGGCGAGGTACTGGACGACCTCGCGCTGCTGCGAGCCGTGAAGCGGGCCGGTGGGCACGGCGGCGTCGCGGACGGCAGCCGGGTGGCCAGCTGCCGGATGTACAGCGGCTGGGACCAACTGGTGGCGGGGTACACGAAGTCGCTGTGGGCTGCGTTCGGCAGCCGGCGCGGCGCCGCCGCGGTGATCGGTGGGCTCGGGGTGCTCTACGTCGTCCCCCCGCTGTCGGCGCTGGGCGGGTCGGCGGTGGGGCTCGCCGGCTACACCGCCGCGGTGGCCGGCCGCTACCTCGTCGCCGAGCGCACCGGCGGCCGGTCGCTGCCCGACAGCCTCGCGCATCCGCTGTCGATCGTGCTGCTGGCCTGGCTGACCGCGACCTCGTGGCGGCGGCGCCGGCTCGGCACGCTGACCTGGAAGGGTCGGCAGCTGCCGGCGGAGCTGCGGTGACCGGGGCGCCCCGGGCCTCCCGCCCGACGCCGGCCGCGACCGCGCCTCAGGCCCTGGTGCCCGCCCCGGTGCAGGCCCTGGTGCCCGCCCTGGGGGTGGCCCTGGTGGTGACCGTCGGCGCGCTGAGCGGGTGCGGCGCGGGCGCTGCGCTCCCGCCGAACACCGCCCTGCCCGCCGCCGCGGCGACCGCCGCAACCACCTCCACCCGGCCGGCGGCCAGCGCCGCGGCCGGGTTGGTCGCCGGCTTCCCCACCGAGCTGGTCCCTCTGCCTCCTGGCGCGGCGGTCACCTCCTCCGCCCTCGCCCCGGGCCCGGGCGGGATGCAGCTGTCGTTGTCGGGGACCACCTCGCTGCCGGTCAAGACCGTGCTGGCCTTCTACCGGACCGCGCTCACCAAGGCCGGGTTCACCACCACCAAGGGCAACGTGCTGCCCTCGGGGGCCAGCGGAGCCGCCTACAGCCGGAACGGCGAGGAGGAACTGCTCATCGTGGCGGTCGTCGACAACGGTGCCCGGCGCTCCTTCAGCGTCGGCGGCACGATCCGGGGGTGACCCGGCCGTGGCCCGGGTGGTGGTGATCGGTGCCGGGCTCGGCGGGCTGGCCGCCGCCGCCCGGCTGGCCGCCCTCGGGCACCAGGTGACCGTCTGCGAGCAGGCGGAGCGGCCCGGCGGCAAGCTGGGTAACTACGTGCGCGACGGCTTCAGTTTCGACACCGGACCGCACCTGCTCACCCTGCCCGGGGTGTACCGGGACCTGTTCCGGGCCACCGGCGCCCCGCTGGAGGACGTTCTCGACCTGGTCCCCGTCGACCCGGCGTTCCGCTACCGGTTCGCCGACGGGACCACCGTGGACCTGCCGAACGTGTCCCGGCCGCGGATCGCCGCCGCCTGGGACGAGGCGCTCGGCGGCGGCGCCGGGACGGACTGGTCGAACTTCCTGGAGCGGGCCGGCCGGATCTGGGAGGCCGTCCAGGGCCCGTTCCTGTCCTCCCCCCTGGACGGGCCGCGCGACCTGCTCCGGCAGACCCGGCGGGTGAGCGACCTGCGCGCGGTGGCGCCGTGGCGCTCGCTGCGCGGGCTGGGCCGGCAGTACCTGCGCCACCCGCACCTGCGCACCGTGCTCGACCGCTACGCCACCTACACCGGTTCCGACCCGCGCCGGGCCCCGGCCGCGCTGGCCACCGTGCCCTTCGTGGAGCAGGCGTTCGGCGCCTGGTACGTGCCGGGCGGGCTCACCCGGCTGGGCGTCGCGGTCGAGCAGCGGGCGCGCGAGCTCGGGGTCGTGATCCGGACCGGGGCGGACGTGGTCGAGGTGCTGCTGGCGGGCGACCGCGTCGCCGGGGTGCGGCTGGCGGGCGGCGAGCGGCTGCCCGCCGACGTGGTGGTGGCCGACACCGACGCCCGCAACCTCTACCGCGACCTGCTTCCCCCGGCGGCGGGTGCCACCGCCCTGGCCGCCCTCAGCCGGGCGACCCCGTCGCTGTCCGGGGTGGTGCTGCTGCTGGCGCTGCGCGGGCGCACCCCCGGGTTGCGCCACCACACGGTGCTGTTCGGCGGCGACTACGACGAGGAGTTCGACTCCGTGTTCGGCACCGGCCCGCACCGGCTGCACGGCCCGCGCCCGGCGCCCGACCCGACGGTGTACGTCAGCGCCCCCGACGACCCGCTGCTGCGCCCCGATTCCACCCACGAGTCGTGGTTCGTGCTGGTCAACGCGCCCCGGCACGTCGCCGCGGGCAGTCCCGAGGCGACCCGGGCGACGCCCCTGCACCGCGCGGCCGGCATCGATTGGGACACCCCGGGCCTGGCCGACTCCTACGCCACGACCGTCCTGGACGTGATGGCCGGGCGCGGGCTCGACGTGCGCGACCGGGTGCTGTGGCGGGTGGTGCGCACCCCGGCCGACCTCGAACGCGAGACCCGGGCGCCCGGCGGGTCGATCTACGGCACCAGCAGCAACGGGGCCCGGGCGGCGTTCCTGCGCCCGGCGAACCGCAGCGGCGTGCGCGGGCTGTTCCTGGTCGGCGGCTCGGCCCACCCCGGCGGGGGGGTGCCGCTGGTGGGGTTGTCCGCGGCGATCGTGGCCGGGATGGTGGGCCCGGCATGACAGGGCTGCAGATGACAGGGAGCTGCAGATGACAGGGAGCTGCAGATGACAGGGAGCTGCGGATGATCCGGTACGCCGTGCTGCTGCGCGGGATCAACATCGGCCCGCACAACCCGGTCGCGATGCCCCGGCTGCGGGAGGTGCTCGCCGCCGCCGGGTTCGGCGCCGTGGACAGCTACCTGCGCAGCGGCAACATCGTGCTCGACAGCGACCTGACCGCCGGGCAACTCGCCGCCGCCTGCGAGCACGAGATCGCCGCGCACTTCGCGCTGAGCATCCCGGTGGTCGTCCGCAGCGCCGCGGAGCTGGCCGAGGTGATCCGCCGCAACCCGTTCGGTGCGGTGGCGGCGAACCCGAAGCTCTACCAGGTGAGCTTCCTGTCGGCCGACCCGCCGCCCGGGCTGGCCGGGCGGCTCGCGGACGTGGCCGGGCCCACCGAGCGGGCGGTGGTGATCGGCCGGGAGATCTACACCTGGCTCCCGGAGGGCGTCGCCCGCTCGAAGCTCGCCGCCCTCGCTCCGGGGGGCGGGGTCGTCGCCACCGCCCGGAACTGGACCACCGTGACCGCGCTGGCGGCGATGGCGGCAGGGCCTTCCGCTCAGTCCTGAGCGGCGCCGTCCGCGCTGCGCAGGTGGACGTCGAAGAAGGCGCCGATCCGCTGCCAGGCGTCGGCCGCCGCTTCCAGCTGCGGGCCCGCCCCGAGCAGCCACCCCGTCACCGGGCGCAGGGCGCGCGGACCGGCCGGTGCGTCGTTGAGGAAGGAATGGCCGGCCGCCGGGTACTCCTTCACGTCATGCTCGATCCCCGCCGCCGCCAGCGCCCGCTCCAGCCGGCCCGCGGCCCCGCGCAGGCTGCGGTCGCGGCCGCCGTAGCTGGCCACCACGGGACAGCCGCCCTGCAGCGCCGCCGGCAGGTCCCGCGGCGGCGTCCCGTAGTTGGCGGCGGCGACGTCGAACCCGCGGTTGGCGAGCAACAGGGCGAACCCGCCGCCGAGGCAGAAGCCGAGCACCCCGACCCGCCCGCTGCACTCGGGGTTGGCCAGCAGCCACTGGCGGGTGGCCTCCACATCGGTGAAGGCCCGCCCGGCCCCGGCTGCCAGCGCACGGAAGGTACTCACCAGGCAGGGCAGCCTGCGGCCCTGGCTGAACAGGTCGGGCAGCACCGCCAGGTAGCCCATGGCCGCCATCCGGTCGGTGGCACGGCGCATCACCTCGTCGGCGCCGAACGCCTCGTGCAGCACCACGACACCCGGCCACGGGCCGGAACCCGGCGGGCGCGCCAGGTAGCCGGACAGCCCTGCGGAGACCCCCGGCAGGGGCGGGCCGCCGAGCGGCGGCGCGGACAGGTCGACGGTGGTCATGGCCCGATGATGCGCGCAACCCGCGCCAGCCGCTGCCTCCACCAGCGCTCGCGTTCCGGGTCCGCCGGGCGCGCCGCCTCGACCAGCGCGGGGTCGGGCACCGGCGGGGTGCGCGGGACGGGCAGATACCCCTCCACCGGGCGCAGCGACTGCTGGTCGGGCACGACGTCCCCGCCGAGCAGCGCGCGGGTCCCCAACCCGCAGGCCAGCTCCAGCTCCGGCAGCGCGCCGGCCAGGGCGAGCTGTGCGGCCAGCCCGACGCTCGTCTCCAGCGCCGAGGAGACCACCACCGGCAGCCCCGCAGCCTCGGCCACCTGCAGGGCGCGGCGGACACCGCCGAGCGGGGTGCACTTCAGCACGGCGATGTCGGCCGCTCCCGCCACCGCCACCCGGAGCGGGTCCCCGGCGCGCCGGATCGACTCGTCGGCGGCGATCCGCACCCGGACGCGGCGGCGCACCGCCGCCAGCTCCGGAACCGTCCGGCAGGGCTGCTCGACGTACTCCAGCCCCGCCGCCGCCCGCTCCAGCACCCGGATCTCGCGCACCGCGGTCTCGACGTCCCAGACACCGTTGGCGTCGATCCGGATCGCGCCGCCGGGGCCGAGGGCGTCCCGCACCGCCTCCAGCCGGGCGGCGTCGGTAGCCAGCGACCCGGGACGGTCGGCGACCTTCACCTTGGCGGTGCGGCAGCCGGACGCGATGACCAGCTCGTGCGCCCGCTGCGGGGTCACCACCGGGACGGTCACGTTCACCGGGATGCGGTCGCGCACCGGCGCCGGCCAGCCCAGCGTGGCCGCCTCCACGGCGGTCGCCAACCAGGCCGCCGCCTCGGCGTCGTCGTACTCGGTGAACGGGCAGAACTCGCCCCAGCCCAGCGGCCCCGGCAGCAGCATCCCCTCGCGCACGTCGATGCCGCGGAAGCGCTGCGCCATCGGGATGGCGTACACCCGGGCCGCGCGCAGGTCCGGCAGGTCACCGGGCCGGGCGGCCACCACGCTGCTCACGGGGTGTGAGGATGCCACAGCTCAGGGCAGGGCGCGCCGCACCGCCCGCACCAGCTGCCACAGCCCGACGGCGCCGAGGAGGCAGCCGGCGAAGGCGCCGGCTGTGGCCCAGGCGGTGGCCCGGGCGGTGAACAGCCCCGCGCCGAGCAGGAACATCACCGCGATCAGCACCCTGGTCGGCCGCTCGGCGACGGTGATCCGGCCCACCCCGTCCATCCCGGCGGCGGCGGCCCTGGCCCGCACGTACTCGTGCAGCCACCCGGCGGCGACCGCCCCGAACGCCGCCGGCCCCGGCGCGCCGAGCGCCCACAGCGCCGCCCCGAAAGCCGCCTCCGTCAGCCGGTCGCAGCTCGCGTCGAGCACCGCCCCCCAGCGGGTGACGCGCCCGGTCAGCACCGCGAGCGCACCGTCCAGCCCGTCGAGCAGCGCGGAGCCCGCCACCAGCCCAGCCGCGAGCAGCGCCCAGCGGCCGCCGGCCAGGGCCGGGAGCACCGCGGACACCCCCACCAGCAGCCCGGCCGCAGTGATCACGTCGGGCCCCAGCCCCACCCGCGCGGGCCCGCGGGCGAGTACCCGGGTGATCCGCAGCCAACGCCCCACCAGGCCCGCCGGCTCGAGCCCCGCGTGCAGCTGCGACCAGCGCCGCAGGTGGTCCGCCCCGCTCACGGCGGGCCCGGCGGCACGCGGCCGGTCAGACCGCGCGGGCCTGGACACCGAGGTCGGCGAATACCTCCAGCGTCGCCGTCGACCGGTTCAGGGTGTAGAAGTGCAGCCCCGGCGCACCGCCCTCGAGCAACCGCCGGGACAGCTCGCTGGCCACCTCGACGCCCACGCTGCGCACCCCCGCCGGGTCGTCCGCGACGGCCGCCAGCCGCCGCAGCAGCCACCCGGGCAGTGCCGCGCCGCTGAGCTGGGCGAACCGCTCGATCTGCCGGATGTTCGTCACCGGCATGATCCCCGGCACCACCGGCAGCTCGCAGCCGATCGCCGACAGCCGGTCGACCAGCCGGAAGTAGGAGTCCGCCTCGAAGAAGAACTGGGTGATCGCGAAGTCGGCGCCGGCATCGGCCTTGGCCGCCAGCACCAGGGCGTCGGCGTCCGGCCCCGGACTCTCCGGGTGGCCGTCGGGGAAGGCGGCCACGCCGACACCGAAGCCCGTCACCGACCGGATCAGCCGGACCAGGTCGACGGCGTGGTCGAGGCCGTCCGGATGCGCCACCCACGGCTGCCCCGGCCCGCCGGGCGGGTCGCCGCGCAGCGCCAGCACCGTCGCGACCCCCGCGTCGGCGTAGCCGCCGAGCACCTGGCGCAGCTCGGCGCGGGAAGCCCCGACGCAGGTCAGGTGCGCCACCGGGGTGAGCGTGGTCTGCGCCGCGATGTCCGCCGTGATCCGCGTCGTGCGGTCGCGGGTGGAACCGCCCGCGCCGTACGTCACCGACACGAAGCTGGGGGCGAGCGCCTCCAGCCGGCGCAGCGCATCCCACAGCGCGACCTCCGCCGCGTCGTCCCGGGGCGGGGAGAACTCGAACGAGAACGTCCGCCCCCCGGAGGCGAACACCTCCCGCAGCGGAAGGTGGTCCGCAACTCCACGGTTCGGCGCGGGCGGGGTCTCTGACACCCCTCCAGGGTAGGGCGGTCCGCCACAGGACCGGTGCTGGACTCCCCGGACGGAGCAGCGGCCGCCCCGCCGCGGGAGGTGACGTGCCTGCGGCACGGCGCCCACCTAGGCTCGGGGGCACGATGCAGCGACCGACCGAGCAGCGAACCGGACATCCCCGCCGTGAGTACCCCGGCCGGGAACAGCCGACGCGGGGGAACCGATCCTGATGCCATCCCAGCCTCCCGACCCCGCCCGCTGCGACCCGGCGGCGGCCGGCGTGCCCCCGGTGGACGTGGAGGGTCTGCGCGGGCGCGTGCACGCCGCCCTCGACACCTTCCTCGCCGCCCAGGCGGCCACGCTCGCCGCGATCGCCCCGGACTGCGTCCCGATGGCCGATGCGGTGGCCGACCTGGTGCGCGGGGGCAAGCGGTTGCGGGCGGCCTTCTGCTACTGGGGCTGGCGCGGGGCGGGCGGTCCCGACGGGCCGCAGATCGTCCGCGCCGCCGCCGCGATGGAGCTGTTCCAGGCGGCGGCACTCATCCACGACGACGTGATGGACGGCTCCGACACCCGGCGCGGGATGCCCTCGGTGCACCGCCGGTTCGCCGCGGTGCACCGCGCGGCCGGGTGGCAGGGCGACGACGAGCGGTTCGGCGTCGCCGGCGGCGGTGCTCGCCGGCGACCTGTGCCTGTCGTGGAGCGACGAGCTGCTCAGCCGGGAGCGGGATGGACCCGGAGCAGCTGACCCGCGCCCGCGCCCCCTTCGACCGGATGCGCACCGAGCTGATGGCCGGCCAGTACCTGGACGTGCTCGCGCAGGCGGTCACCGGCACGCGCCCGGAGCAGGCGGTGGAGCGCGCGCGGCGGGTGATCCGCTACAAGAGCGCGAAGTACACCGTCGAGCGAGCCGCTGCTCATCGGCGCGGCACTGGCAGGCGCCGGGCCCGACCTGCTGGCCGGCTACTCCGCGTTCGGGCTGCCGCTCGGTGAGGCGTTCCAGCTGCGCGACGACGTGCTCGGCGTTTTCGGCGACCCGGCGCAGACCGGCAAGCCCGCAGGCGACGACCTGCGCGAGGGCAAGCGGACGGTGCTCGTCGCGCTCGCCCGGCAGGGGGCCGACCCGGCCCAGGCCGCGGTGCTCGGCAAGCAGCTGGGCGACCCGGCCCTGGATCTGTCCGGGGTGGCGGCGCTGCGGGAGGTGATCATCGACACCGGGGCGTTGGAGGCGACCGAGCGGCTCATCGACGACCTGGTCGCCCGGGCCCGGGCGGCGCTGGCCGGGCTGCGGCTGCACCCGCCCGCCCCGTCGGTGCTGTCGGCCCTGGTCGACGCGGCGACGGCACGGACGGCCTGAGCGGTGCGCGCAGCGGCCCCGCGGCTGACCGCCGTGCGCGGGCGCACCGACCGGGTGGTGGTCGTCGGCGCCGGCCTGGCCGGGCTGTCCGCGGCGCTGCGGCTCGGCGGCGGCCGGGCGCGAGGTGACCGTGCTGGAGCGCGAGTCGGTGCCGGGCGGGCGGGCCGGGCTGATCGAGTCGGTGACCGCCGCCGGCAGCTACCGCTTCGACCCCGGCCCGACCGTGCTCACCATGCCCGACCTGATCGCCGACTGCTTCGACGCGGTCGGCGAGCGGATGGAGGACTGGCTGCAACTGGCGCCGTTGGACCCGCTGTACCGCGCGCACTTCGCCGACGGTTCGCCGGCTCGACGTCCACGCCGACGTCGAGCGGATGGCCGCCGAGGTGGCCCGGGTCTGCGGTGCCCGCCGAGGCCGCCGGCTTCGGCCGCTACGTGGACTTCGTCTCCCGGCTGTACCGCTACGAGATGCGCGACTTCATCGACCGCAACCTCGACTCCCCGCTCGGGCTGCTCACCCCGAACCTGGCCCGGCTGGTGGCAGCGGGCGGGTTGCGCCGGCTGGCCCCGGCGGTGCAGCGCTACCTGCATGACCCGCGCACCCAGCGGGTGTACTCCTTCCAGGCGATGTACGCCGGGGTCTCCCCCTACGAGGCGCTGGCCATCTACGCGGTGATCTCGTACATGGACTCCGTCGCGGGCGTGTACGTCCCCGCCGGCGGCATGCACGCGGTGCCCGCGGCGCTGGCGGCGGTCGGCCGCGGCGCACGGGGTGCGCTTGCGCTACGGAACCGACGGTGACCCGGGTGGAGCACAGCGGGGGGCGGGCGCACGCGGTGCACACCCCGAGCGGGGAACGGATCCCGCTGGACGCCGTGGTGCTCACCGCCGACCTGCCGGTCGCCTACCGCGACCTGCTCGGGCGTGTCCCCGCGACGGCTGGAACGGCTGCGCTACTCCCCCTCGTGCTACCTGCTGCTGGCCGGCTCGAGCGCGCAGTTCCCGCAGGCCGCCCACCACAACCTGCACTTCGGCGCGGCCTGGCGGGAGGTCTTCGAGGACCTCGACTCGGGCCGGCTGATGCGCGACCCGTCGCTGCTGGTGTCCAACCCGACCCGCAGCGACCCGGGGCTCGCGCCGCCGGGCCGGCACATCTACTACGTCCTGTTCCCGACGCCGAACCTGGACGCGGGCATCGACTGGGAGCGCACCGCGCCGCGCTACCGGGAGCACGTGCTGCGCACCCTGCAGGCCCGCGGCTACCCGGACTTCGCCGCCGGGATCGAGGTGGAGCACGTGTTCACCCCGCTGGACTGGGCCGACCTCGGGATGGAGCGCGGGACGCCGTTCGCGGCGGCGCACACCTTCGCCCAGACCGGCCCGTTCCGGCCCGGCAACCTGCTGGGGCGAGAACGTCGTGCTGGCCGGGTCCGGGCACCCGCCGGGCGTGGGGGTGCCGATGGTGCTGCTGTCCGGGCGGCTGGCCGCCGAGCGCATCGTCGGGCGTTCGCCGGGCTACCGCTCCCGCGCCTGGCGCTGAGCCGCCGACCTCCCCCGGCCGCGCCACGCCGCCCGGTAACACCTCGGCGGGCAGATCGGGCAGGATGTACCGGCGTGAGTGCACGCGCCCTGGACGCCGCCGGGATCGATGATCCGCAGCTGCGTTCGGCGTTCGAGACCTGCCGCCGGCTGCATGCGCAGCACGGCCGGACGTTCTACCTCGCGACGGCACTGCTGCCCGCCGCCAAGCGTCCCTACGTGTGGGCGCTGTACGGGTTCGCCCGTTACGCCGACGAGTTCGTCGACTCCCTCGCCCACCCCGATCCGCACGCGCTGCTGGAGTGGGGGTCGACCTTCCTCGACGCCCTCGGGCACGGCACCGGGGAGGACCCGGTGGGCCTGGCGATGATGCACACGATGCGCCGCTGGGGGATCCCGCGGGCGCACGTGGAGGCGTTCCTCGACTCGATGCGGATGGACATCGGCGTCACCCGCTACCAGACCTACGCCGACCTCGAGCAGTACATGTACGGCTCGGCGGCGGTGATCGGTTTGCAGATGCTGCCGATCCTCGAACCGCTCGCGCCCGAGGCGGGAGCGCTGGCCCGGGCCCTGGGCGAGGCCTTCCAGATGTCGAACTTCGTCCGCGACGTCGGCGAGGACCTCGCCCGCGGCCGGATCTACCTCCCGCTGGAGGACCTCGAGGTCTTCGGCGTGAGCGAGCCGGCGCTGCAGCGCGGGGTGGTGACCGGGCCGATCCGCGAGCTGCTGCGCTTCGAGATCGAGCGCACCCGGCGGCTGTACGCGTTCGCCGAGCCCGGCATCGACATGCTGCACCCCACCAGCCGGGACTGCGTGCGGACGGCGTTCGCGCTGTACGGGCAGATCCTCACCGCCGTGGAGGAGGCGCACTACCAGGTCCTCACCCACCGGGTGTCGGTGCCGCCCTCGCGCCGGCTGTCGGTGTTCCTGCCCGCGATGCGGCATGCCCGCGCGGTCCGCCGCGCCGAGCGGCGTTGGGTGCCGGTCGGCGGCCCGGGCCCCGGCCACCAGGCCCGCGCCTGAGCCCTCCGGGTCGTTCAGAAGGCCAGGGCCTGCGCCCGGCGGCGGACCTCGGTCTTGCTCCCACCGCGCAGCGCGTCGATGGGCGTGCCGGGCAGCGAGTCGTCGGCGGTGAACAGCCAGCGCACCGACTGCTGCGGGTCGAAGCCGGCGTCGGACAGCACCGACAGCGTGCCGCGCAGGTTCGTCACCGGCTGGTCGCCGTCGAGCAGCGCCGCGGGGACGCTGAGCACCGGGGGCTCCCCGCGCCGCACGGCCAGCAGTTCGCCGTCCTGCAGCAGCCGGCGCACCTTGCCCACGTCGAGGCCGAGTCGCTCGGCGACGTCGGGCAGGGTGAGCCACTCTGAGACGAGGGTGTCGAGGTCGTCCACGGGTTCAGCCTGCCATGTCGCCGGGGCGGGGCGCCGCCGCACCCGCCGCGGGCCGCGCAGAACGGCGCGCCGGGGCAGATCCCGCACGGAATGACTACTCTCCGATAGCTTTAAGTGCGTTTCTGTAACCTCCTTCGCCGCTCCAGCATCATTCGGCCCTTCCGGACCACCCGTCCCGACCGGGAAAGGAGGCGACGTGAGCAAGCGCCGCCGCCGGCCGATGCCCGTGCTGCGTCGGGGCGTGCCCGGGGCCCCGGGCAGCGCCACCGCACGCTCCGCGGTCGCCGAGCACCTGTTGCAGCCCGTCGACCCGCCGCCCGCGCACCGGACCCCCCGCGAGCTGCTGCCCGCCGCGCAGGTGCCCGCCGAGCTGCGGGCCGAGCTGAGGTCGGAGGCGCCGTCCGCCGCGCAACGTCGGCCCGAGCCCGGGTACCGGCCCGAGCCCGGGTACCGGCCCGAGCCCGGGTACCGACCCGAGCCCGGGTACCGATCCGAGCCCGGGTACCGATCCGAGCCCGGGTACCGATCCGAACCCGGGTACCGGCCCGAGCCCGGGTACCGGCCCGAGCCCGGGTACCGATCCGAGCCCCGTCCCGCCGACCCGGCGGACGACCCGCTGCGGGCGCTGCTGTTCCGCTCCCGGGTGCCCGCCCGCCAGGGCGTCCCCCCGGAGTCGGTGCTGCACGCCGGGGGCATGGGACAGCTGGCGCTGCGGCAGGTCGCCGCGCCGACCCCGCCCCCCCGGCCCGCCGCCCCCGAGCTCACCTACACCGTCCGCCCCGGAGACACCCTCACCGCGATCGCCGAACGCTGCGGGATCGCCGTCGAGGCGATGATCGAGGCCAACGCGCTGGGCCGGCACGCCGTCGTCCGCCCCGGGCAGAAGCTCATGCTGCCGGTCCCCCCGCCGAGCGGGCCCGGCGGGCGCCCGGCCGGCCCGCGCCGGTCGTCTACGTGGTCCGCCCCGGCGACACCGTCTCCGACATCGCCCACCGCCACCGGGTCGACCCGCTCGCGGTGATCCGGGCCAACCGGCTCGACCCGCGCGGCTACGTCCGCCCCGGGCGCAAGCTGCTGCTACCCGGCCGGCCCCGGCGCGGAACCGGTGCCGCCGTCCTCGGCAGCACCTATCCCGAGGCCGTCACCCGCGCGGCAGCGGTGAACCGCGCGGCCCTCGCCGACCGCCACGCCCCGAACTCGCTGCAGGTGCAGGCGATGGTGGTGACCGCGGCCCGGCGCTACGGCGTCGATCCCGCGCTCGCACTCGCGGTGGCCTACCAGGAGTCGGCTTTCGACCAGCGGAAGGTCTCGGCGGCGAACGCCATCGGGGTGATGCAGGTCGTCCCGTCCTCGGGCGGGTGGGCCTCGACCCTGGTCGGGCGGCGCCTGGACCTGCTCGACGCCGAGGACAACGTGATCGCCGGGGTGTCCATCCTGTCCTCGCTGCTCGCCTCGGCCCCCGAATCGATCGCCCTCGCGGGCTACTACCAGGGGCTGGGCTCCGTGCAGCGCACCGGCATGCTGGCGGACACCCGGCGCTATGTCGCCGGGGTGCGCACGCTGCGGGACCGCTTCCGCTGACCGGGTCCGCAGCGCGCAGGGGGCACCGATCCGGCTCCCCCGGGCCGCACGATCGTAGACTCCCTCCGTGGACACCACCGTGCGCGACCCGCTCGTCGGGCGAAGGCTCGACGACCGGTACGAGGTGGTCTCCCGGATCGCCCGCGGCGGCATGGCGACCGTCTACCGGGCCGTCGACACCCGGCTGGACCGCGAGGTCGCGCTCAAGGTCATGCACGCCCACCTCGGCGACGACCCCTCCTTCACCAGCCGCTTCGTCCGCGAGGCCCGCTCGGCCGCACGGCTGTCGCACCCGAACGTGGTCCAGGTGTTCGACCAGGGGAACGACGCTGACCTGCTCTTCCTGGCGATGGAGTACCTCGCCGGGCGCACCCTGCGCCAGGTCCTCACCGAGCGCGGCGCGCTCACCCCGCGGGAGGCGATGAGCGTCCTCGAACCGGTGCTCGACGCGCTCGCCGCCGCGCACCGGGCCGGCATCATCCACCGCGACGTCAAGCCCGAGAACGTCATCCTCACCGATGACGGCCGGATCAAGGTCGCCGACTTCGGGCTCGCCAAGGCCATCACCTCCGCCTCGACCACCGGCGTGCTGATGGGCACCGTCGCCTACCTGTCCCCCGAGCTGGTCGCCAGCGGCGTGGCCGACGCCCGCAGCGACGTGTACGCCGCCGGAATCGTGCTCTTCGAGATGCTCACCGGCCGGCAACCGTTCACCGGCGACGTCCCCGTGCAGGTGGCCTACCGGCACGTCCACGAGCAGGTGCCGCCGCCGTCCGCGCTGGTCCCGGCGCTGCCGCGGGCCCTGGACGAGCTGGTGCTCGCCGCCACCGCCCGCGAGCCCGACGACCGCCCCGCCGATGCGGGCGCGACCCTCGAGCTGGCCCGCCGCAGCCGCTCGACGCTGCCGGAGAAGGCGCTGGACGTGCGGCCCGTGCTACCCAAGGCGGGGGTCCGACCCTCCGCCGCCTTCCCGGCAGCCGGTCCGGCCGCCGGCGGCCCCCTCGACCCCGACCGGACGGTGGTGGTGGTCGACCCGGCCGACCGCAACGCCACCCAGGCCCTCCCCGGGATCCGCCGCCGCCGGTTGCGCGCGCCGCGGCCCCCGGCCCCGGTGGGCCCGCCGCCCGGCTCGCGCGACGCGGAACTGGCGGAGCTCACCCGCCGCCGGCACCGGCGCGGGCTGGTCGGGCTGGCCGGGGTGCTGATCCTCGCGCTGGTGCTCGGCGCCGGCGCCTGGTGGTTCGCCGCCGGGCCGGGGGCCGTCCAGCCCACCCCGTCGCTGGTCCACCTGCGGCTGGTCGAGGCGCAGAGCAGCCTCAAGCTGCGCGGACTGAAGTGGAAGGTGGTCGAGGAGTTCAGCGCCGCTCCCGTGCAGACGGTGACCCGGACCTCGCCCAGCGCCGGGGCCAGGGTGCACAACCGTGGCACCGTCACGCTCTACGTGTCCAAGGGCCCTGCCACCGTCACCGTCCCGAAGATCATCGGGCTCGACCGCACCCAGGCCGAGGCGCTGCTGCGGCAGAACTTCCTCCTGCCTGCCGCCGAGATCCATCTGGTCAACGATGACCATGCACCGAAGGACAGCGTGCTGGCCGCCGTCCCCGCGCCCGGCCGGAGCGTGCCCAACGGCACCAAGATCGCCCTGACGGTCAGCGACGGCCCGCAGCCGGTCACCGTGCCCGAGGTGACCAACCAGGGCAAGGACGCCGCGGCCGCCACTCTCGGCGGGCAGGGTTTCCAGGTGGCCACCACCGACGACTTCAGCGACACCGTTCCCGCCGGGTCGGTGATCTCGCAGACCCCGGCCGGCAACTCCACCGCCGACCACGGGTCGACGGTGACGCTGGTGATCTCGCAGGGGCCGCACCTGGTCCCGGTGCCCGACGTGGTCGGCCAGCAGCTCAAGCAGGCCCAGCAGCTGCTCGCCCAGGCAGGGTTCCAGGTTCAGGTGAACAACGTGCTCGGCGGGTTCTTCGGCACGGTCCGCTCGCAGGACCCGGCGGCGGGCACCCAGGCACCGAACGGCGCCACCGTCACCCTCACCGTGGTCTGACCCCGCCACCGCGCCCCGCGCCGCGCCCCGCGCCACGCCGGCGGCGCGGCCGGTGCCGGCCGGCCCGGCCGGCAGCCTCACTCCAGGTAGGAGTACCGCTCCTCCCGCCACGGGTCGCCGACCACGTGGTAGCCGCGCTCCTCCCAGAACCCGCGCCGCGGGAGGGTGAGGTACTCGATGCCGCGCAGCCACTTCGGGCCCTTCCAGGCGTACAGGTGCGGCACTACCAGGCGCAGCGGGTACCCGTGTTCGGGGGTCAGCGGCTCACCGTTGCGCTCGGTGGCCAGCACCGCCCGCGGCGAGGCGAAGTCCTCCATCCGCAGCGTGCTCGAGTAGCCGTACTCCGCCCAGGCCATCACGTGCGTGGCGTCCTCGGCCGGCGGCACCGCATCCAGCAGCGTCCGCGCCGCCACCCCGCCCCACTCGTTGTCCAGCACCGACCACTTCGTCACGCAGTGCAGGTCACCGCGCACGACGCAGCGGGGCAACGCCTCGAAGGCGGCGACCGTGAGGCTGTGCTCCAGCCCGTCGGCGGTCGCGCCGTTGACGACGAGCGACCAGGTCTCGGGGCGGAACCTGGGCACGGGACCGTAGTGATGGACGGTGAACCCCGGCGCCAGCTTCTGCCCCGGCGGCAGTGCCCGCGGTGGATCCGCGGCTGCGTCGGTCACCTACCCATCCTCCCAGACCCCGGCGGCCCTGCCTGACCGGCCCCGCCCGCGCTACCCCGCACGCGCGCCACCTCAGCCGGCGAGCAGCTTCTGCAGCACCTCCACCGCCCGTTCCACGTCGTCGGCGCCGACGTCGAGGTGGGTCACCAGCCGCAGCGTGTGCGGCCCGAGCACCGACAGCGCCACCCCCTCCGCCCGGGCCTCGGCGGCCAGTTGCGGCGCCCGCAACCCGCTGCCGGCCAGGTCGAGCACCACGATGTTCGTCTCCACGTCGTCGTCGGCGACCAGCCCGGGTCGGACCGCCGCCACCGCCGCGGCCAGCCGCCGGGCCCGCCGGTGGTCGTCCTCCAGCCGCTGCACGTGGTGCTCCAGCGCGTACCGCCCGGCCGCCGCCAGCACACCCACCTGGCGCATCCCGGCGCCGTAGCGCTTGCGCCACACCCGGGCGCGCTCGATCCGCTCGGCCGAGGACACCAGCACCGAGCCGATCGGCGCGCCGAGCCCCTTGGACAGGCACACTGCCACGGTGTCGGCACAGGCGCCGTACTCGGCCAACGGCACCCCGGTCGCGACGTGGGCGTTCCACAACCGGGCGCCGTCGAGGTGCACCCCGACACCCATCGCCGTCGCGCCCTTGCGCAGCGCCCGCAGCTGCTCGATCGGCTGCACCGTGCCGCCGCCGAAGTTGTGCGTGTTCTCCACCGCGAAGGCGGCGGTGGAGACCAGGTGCGGGCCCGCGTCGGGGGCGGCCATCGCGAGCGCCGCCTCGGCGTCGAGCCGGCCCCGGCGGGAGGACCACGTCCGGGTCGTCACCTGGCCCAGCGCCGCGTGCCCGCCGAGCTCGGCCCGCACCACGTGCGCCAGGCTGTCGCAGAGCAGTTCCTCCCCCGGGCCGACCAGCATCCGGGTGCCCAGCATGTTCGCCATCGAACCGGTCGGGGTGAAAAGCCCCGCCTCGTGCCCGAGCAGGGCGGCCACCTCGGCCTCGAGCCGGTTCACGGTGGGGTCCTCGCCGTAGACGTCGTCACCGACCTCGGCCTCGGCCATGGCGCGGCGCATCCCGGCGGTCGGCCGGGTCACCGTGTCGGAGCGCAGATCGATGAGCGCGGGCCCGGGACCGGCGCTCACCGCTCCGCCAGCATCTCGGCGACCAGGAAGGCCATCTCCAGCGACTGCTGATGGTTCAGCCGCGGATCGCACAGCGTCTCGTAGCGGGTGGACAGGTCGGCGTCATCGATCCGCTCGGCGCCGCCGAGGCATTCGGTCACGTCGTCACCGGTGAGCTCGACGTGCAGCCCGCCGGGCACCGTGCCGAGCGTCTGGTGCACCTCGAAGAAGCCGCGCACCTCCTCCATGACGTCGTCGAAGCGCCGGGTCTTGTACCCCGAGGCCGACTCGAAGGTGTTGCCGTGCATCGGGTCGCAGACCCACAGCACGGTGGCCCCGGTGGCCGAGACGGCGTCGACGATGGGCGGCAGCGCGGTGCGCACCCGGTCGGCCCCCATCCGGGCGATGAACGTCAGCCTGCCGGGCTCACGGTCGGGGTCGAGCCGTTCCACCAGCGCCACCGCCTCGGCCGGCGTGGTGGTCGGGCCGAGCTTGACCCCGAGCGGGTTGCGCACCCGTGACATCAGGTCCACGTGCGCACCGTCCAGTTGCCGGGTGCGCTCCCCGATCCACAGCAGGTGCGCGGAGACGTTGTACGGCGAACCGGTGCGGGAGTCGATCCGGGTCAGCGGGCGCTCGTAGTCCAGCAGCAGCGCCTCGTGGCTGGAGTAGAAGTCGACGGTGCGCAGGGCGTCGAAGTCGCCGCCGCAGGCGGCCATGAACCGCATCGCCTTGTCGATGTCGCGGGCCAGCGCCTCGTAGCGGGCATTGGCGGAGTTCGTGACGAAGCCCCGGTTCCACTCGTGCACGTGCCGCAGGTCGGCGTAGCCGCCCTTGGTGAAGGCCCGGATCAGGTTCAGCGTCATGCTCGAGGTGTGGTAGGCGCGCAGCAGCCGCTGCGGGTCCGCCCGGCGGGCCCGCGGCGCGAAGGCGTAGTCGTTGACCGCGTCACCGCGGTAGGCGGGCAGTTCCACGCCGTTGCGCAGCTCGTTCGGCTTGCTGCGCGGCTTGGAGTACTGCCCGGCCATCCGGCCCACCTTGACCACCGGCAGGCTCGCCCCGTAGGTGAGCACGACGGCCATCTGCAGCATGGTCTTCAGCTTCAGCCGGATCCGGTCGGCGGTGGCGTCGGCGAAGGTCTCGGCGCAGTCGCCGCCCTGCAGCAGGAACGCCTCACCGCGGGCGGCCGCCGCGAGCTGGCCCTTGAGCTCGTCGCACTCCCCCGCGAACACCAGCGGCGGGTAGGTCGCCAGCTGCGCGGTAGCGGCGTCGAGGGCCTCGGCGTCGGGCCATTCGGGCTGCTGGGCGGCGGGCAGGGCACGCCAGTCGTCCAGGCCGGCCTCCAGCGCCGCGGCGGGCGTGGGCGGGGTGGACGCGGAACCGGGAACGGTGGTGGTCACGGCCCAAGCCTAAGTGACCCCGCACCGGGGGGGCCCGCACGCACCGGAGCGGCCGCCCGACCTCCTCAACCAGGTGGTTGAACCGTGCGGGGCACGGTGCGCGCGTGCTCCGGGTCGGCCGCGGCTCGGCCGCGGGTCGGCTGCGGTACGGCTAACCGTCGGCGTCGAGGCCGCGCTCGATGACGTACCGGGTCAGCTCCACCCGGTTGTGCAGGTGCAGCTTGTTCAGGGCGTTCTGGACGTGGTTCTGCACGGTGCGGTGCGAGATCACCAACCGCTCGGCGATCTGCCTGCTGCCCAGTCCCTTCGCCACCAGCCGGAGCACCTCGGTCTCCCGCCCGGTCAGATCCGGCACCATCGGCGCCCCGGAGCGCGCCGGAGCGACCGCCATCCGGCGGAACTCCCCGAGCACCATCGCGGCCAGTCCCGGGGTGAACACCGCCTCCCCGCGGGCGGTGCGACCCACCGCGTCGAGCAGTTCAGCGCGCGAGGCCGACTTCACCAGGTAACCCGTCGCGCCGGCCTTCACCGCCTCGAGCACGTCGGTGTGCTCGCCGCTGGCACTGAGCACCAGCACCCGCACGCCCGGGTGATCGGCCACCACCCGACGGGTCACCTCGACCCCGTCGAGCGCGGGCAGTTGCAGGTCGAGCACCAACACCTCGGGCCGGGCCGCGGGCAACCGGCGCAGCGCCTCGACGCCGTCCCCGGCGGTGGCCACCACCTCCAGGCCGGCCTCGGTCAGGTCGCGGGCGACCGCCTCCCGCCACATCGGGTGGTCGTCGACGACCATCACCCGGGTCACCGCCGCACCGCCCGCGGAACCCGGATCTCGACCTCGGTCCCGCACCCGGGCGAGCTGACGACCTCGACGCTGCCCCCCACGGCGGCGACCCTCCCCCGCAGCGAGACCGACACCCCGAGCCTGCCCTCCCGCTCGGCGGCCTCCAGTCGCCCCGCGGCCATCCCCACCCCGTCGTCACGCACAGTCACCGTCACGGTTCCCCCCTCGTCCTCGACCAGCAGCCACGCCTGCGCCTGCGCGCCGGCATGCCGGGCCACGTTGTCCAGCGCCGCGCCCGCCGCCGCCAGCACCGCGCCGGCCGTGGCCGCGGGCAGCGGCACCGCGCCGGCCGGCCCGGTGACGGTGACCCTGGGCCCCGCCAGGGCCCCGAGCTCCGCGCGCAGGTCACGCTCCCCGGCCGGCACCTGCTGCGGCGGGGTCGAGACCAGCGCCCTCAGCCGCACCTCCTGCTCGCCCGCCAGCCGGCCCAGCTCGGCCGCCTCGCCTCCGAGCTCGCCGGCCCGGTGCTGGACGAAGGCCAGCACCTGCAACACCGAGTCGTGGATGCCGCCGGCCAGCCGCTCCCGCTCCCGGGTGGTCGCCTGCAGGGCGACCGCCTCGGCCAGGTCACGGCGCCCGGCCCGGAACACCTCCACCGCGTACCCCGCCACCGGCCCGGTCAGCAGCAGCAGCACGATGTTGTACAGCGTCGCCGAGGACAGCCGGAACCCCAGCTCCGCGACGTCGGCGACGGACAGCACCAGGGCGGCCACCAGCCCACCGCGCCAGCCGCGCCACACCGCCCAGCCGAGCACGGCGGCGGCCACCCACATCGTCGGCAGCGTCTGGGCCCCGTGGGTGATGCGCTCCGGGTCGTCGGCGACCAGGGTGGCCAGCAGGGCCAGCGTCGCCACCGCGAGATCGGCCAGCACCAGCGCCGGGCCGGGCACGCCGACCACGGCCAGCAGCAGCGACCAGCCGGCCATCGCCGCCAGCACCGCCCAACCCGCGCCGGGGTGCAGGTACTCCCCGTGCACGAGGGCGAACGACCCCACCGCGTACACCAGCGCCGCACCCCGGAACACGTGCACCGCCCGCCACAGCCGCACCTCGTCGAACCGGTGGGCGGCCTCACCCGCGGCCAGCGCCTCCTCGATCAGGCTCACCGCCGCGCCCGACCGGTCACCCCGCGGCCGGGTCGGCGGCCGGGTCGGCGGCCGGCCCGTCCTCGGGCTGCGCCACGTCCTGCGCGTCGTCCGGCACCGGCCTGGCCGGGCGCGCCGGCACCTTCGTCCGCCGCTCCGCCGCCAGCCGTTCCTTCATCGTCGCGGCGTAGACGTCGACGTACTCATGGCCGGACAGCATCATCAGCGCGTACATGATCTCGTCGGTGATGGAGCGCAGTACCAGCCGGTCGTCCTCCATCCCGTCGTAGCGGGAGAAGTCCAGCGGCTCACCGATCACCACGCCCACCCGGCCCGGCCGCGGCACGACCCGGCCCGGCGGCTGCACCTTGTCGGTGTCGATCATGGCGACCGGCAGCACCGGCACCTTCGCCTCCAGCGCCATCCGTGCCACACCCGTCTTGCCGCGGTACAGCCGCCCGTCGGGCGAGCGCGTGCCCTCCGGGTAGATCCCCAGCAGCTCACCCTTGCGCAGCACCCGCAGCCCGGTGCGCAGCGCGGCCTCCGAGGCCATCCCCCCCGAACGGTCCACCGGCAACTGCCCCACCCCGCGGAAGAATCCCGCGGTGAGCCGCCCCTTGAGCCCAGGGGCGGTGAAGTAGTCCGATTTCGCCAGGAAGGTGACCCGGCGGCGCAGCACCAGCGGCAGGAAGAAGGAGTCCGAGAAGGACAGGTGGTTGCTGGCCAGGATCGCAGCCCCCTGCTCGGGCACGTGCTCCTCTCCACGCACCCATGGCCGGAACAGGGCGTGCAGGATCGGACCGAGGAAGATCCGTTTCAGCAGCCAGTAGAACACCTCTCACCTCCCGGGCGTGCGACGCACTCTACGGAGTCGGCGGCCCGCCCTGCGCCGGCCTCTGGTCCCGAGGGCTGTGGCGCGCCGCGACGGGGCGCGCCGGGCGCACCCGGGCGCTCACCGACCGTGCCGGGGGCGGCCCTCGACCCGGCGACCCGCACGTGTCACGATGGCCCCGCGGCCGCAGCGTGTCAGCCGCCGAGAACCGTGCTCGGAGGGGATCCGTGTCTGTCCTGCCGGGAGCCGAACCGTTCAGCCACGACGGCGGGAACGTCGGTGTCCTGCTGTGCCACGGGTTCACCGGTTCCCCGCAGAGCCTGCGGCCCTGGGCCGAGGCGCTGGCGGCGGCCGGCCACACCGTGCGGCTGCCGCTGCTGCCGGGCCACGGGACCCGCTGGGAGGACCTGAACCGGGCCCGCTGGCAGGACTGGTACGCCACCGTCTCGGCGGCGCTCGACGAGCTCGTCGAGCGCTGCGCCACCGTGGTGGTCGGCGGGCTGTCGATGGGGGGCGCGCTCGCCCTCAGGCTGGCTGAGCAGCGCGGCTCCCAGGTGTCCGGCCTCGTGCTGGTCAACCCTGCCGTGAGCAGCGAGGATTCGCGGCTGCGGGTGCTGCCGGTGCTGCAGCTGCTGCTCCCGTCGATCCCCGGGATCGGCAGCGACATCAACAAGCCCGGGGTCACCGAACTCGCCTACACCCGCACGCCGTTGCGGGCATTGCACTCGATGACCCGGCTGTGGTCCGGGGTGGTCACGGACCTGCCGCGGGTCACCCAGCCGCTGCTGCTGTTCCGCTCCCCGCAGGACCACGTCGTGCCGGCCTCCAGCAGCGCCCTGGTGCTGCGGCAGGTCAGCTCCGCCGACGTCACCGAGGTGCTCGCCGAGGACAGCTTCCACGTCGCCACGCTGGACAACGACGCCGAGCTGATCGTGGCCATGTCACTGGCGTTCATCGAGCGCGTGGCAGCCGCCCGCGGGGAGGCGCGATGAGCGGGGACCACGACCACGAGCCACCCGCCGACGGCCAGCCCCGCGGCGACCACGACTGGTCGGCCCTCGACGTCGACGCGGCGTTCGCCGCCATCGTCGCCCAGCTGTCCGCCGGCGGTCCCCCGGTGGGCCCCTGGCCGGCGGCGGAGGACCTCGACGACTCCGGCACCGACGCCGGCACCGACCTCCCGGCCGCTCCCGAGGGTGCCCACCGCGACCGCAGCGCAGACCCGGTGCCCAGGCTGGGCGCGCTCGACGCCGGCGCCGGACCCGGGGAACCCGCCGACGAGGACGACGAGGGGTACATCCCCCCGGAGCCTGCGCCGCTGCCCCGCGGGGACGCCGTTTCCCGCCTCGCCTGGGCGGCGGTGATCGGCGGCCCGCTGTTCCTGCTGATCGCCGCGCTGGCCTGGCGCGACCTGCCCAGCTGGCTGCTGCTCGCCGCGCTCGGGGCGTTCGTCGGCGGCTTCGTCACCCTGGTGGCCCGGATGCCCGACGAACGGCCGGACGACCGCGACGACGGTGCGGTGGTCTGAGCGTCAGCCGCCCTGCAGGGCAGCCACCCGGGCGAGGTCGGCCGCCCCTACCAGGCCGGCCTCCGGCCCGAAGGCCGCCTGGACGATGCGCGGCTCGGGCCGGAACCCGCGCCCGGTGAGGGTGCGCCGGAAGGACTCCCGGGCCGGGCGCAGCAGCAGCTCCCCGGCGTCGCAGACCCCGCCGCCGATCACGAACAACCCTGGGTCGAGCGCCGCGGCGAGGTTGGCCAGCCCGATCCCGAGCCAGCGCCCCACCTCCTCGAACAGCTCGATCGCCACCGCGTCGCCGTCGCGGGCGGCGTCGGTGATCACCGGCCCCACCAGGGCGTCGATGTCGCCGCCGACCCGGTCCACCAGCGACACGGTGACCGGTGAGCCGGCGCGGGCCAGCTCCTGCGCCTCGCGCCCGAGCACGTTCCCCGAGGCGTACTGCTCCAGGCAGCCGCGGTTGCCGCACTCGCAGCGGTGCCCGTCCGGCACCACCACCATGTGCCCGAACTCCCCCGCCATCCCGTGCCGCCCGCGCTGAACCTGGCCGTCGCTGACGATTCCGCCGCCGATCCCGGTGCCGAGGGTGACGCAGACCAGCCGCGACTCGCCCACGCCGGCGCCGAAACGCCACTCCGCCCAGGCCGCGGCGTTCGCATCGTTCTCCACCACCACGGGCAGCCCGACGGCCGCCGCCACCGCGTCACGCAGCGGCTCGTTCCGCCAGGCCAGGTGCGGGGCGAACAGCACCCGGGCCCGGTCCGCGTCGACGAAGCCGGCCGCACCGATCCCCACCGCGACCACCTCGTGCCGCAGCCGCAGCTCGGCCACCACGTCGGCGATCGTCTGCTCGACCGCCTTCGGGTCACGCGAAGGGGTGAGCCGGCGGGCCCGGGCGAGCACCCGGCCGCGCGCGTCCACCACCCCGGCCGCCACCTTGGTGCCACCGATGTCGACCCCGATCGCGGGCCGCGCGGAGCCCGCCCTCGCGGCGGCCGGGCCCGCCGTCACGGCAGCCGGGCCAGGTCCGCGGCCCCGATGAGGCCGGCGTCGTTGCCCAGCCGGGCGGCGGTGATCTGCAGGTGCGGCCGGTGGGCGGCGGCGCTCAGCCGCGCCTCGAACGCCGCCCGGGCCGGGCCGAGCAGCAGCTCACCGGCCTCGCTGACACCGCCCCCCACCACCACCACGGCAGGGTCGAGCACGTCGGCGACATCGGCGATGCCCTCCCCCAGCCAGCGCCCGACCTCGGCCAGCAGCGCGCGGGCGGCGGGGTCGCCCTCCGCCGCGGCCGTGGTGACCATTCGCCCGTCGATCGCGGCCGGGTCCCCGCCGGCCAGCGCGAGCAACCGGGCCGCGGCGGCCGGCTGCTCGCTCACCAGCACCCGCGCCTGCCGGATCAGCGCCGACCCCGAGGTGTACTGCTCCCAGCAGCCGCGGCTGCCGCAGCCGCAGGGCAGGCCGTCGGGGACCATCCGCACGTGCCCGAACTCCCCGGCCACCCCGAACGCTCCGCGCAGCAGCCTCCCGTCGAGCACGATCCCGCCGCCGAGACCGGTGCCGACGGTCAGCAGCACCACATCGCTGACCCCGCGACCGCCACCGAAGCGGTACTCCCCCCAGGCAGCGGCGTTGGCGTCGTTCTCCACCACCACCGCCACCCCCAGCCGGGGAGCGAGCAGGTCGCGCAGCGGCCGGTCGGCCATCGGCAGGTTGGGGGCGAAGCGCAGCATGGAGCGCGACTCGTCGACGAACCCGGCCGCGGCCACCCCCACCGCGGCCACGTCGTGCCCCGCGCGCAGCGTGAGCACGGCGGCGACGATGCCCTCCTCCACCGACTCGGCGGTGGTCGCCGGGGTGGAGACGCGGATCCGCTCCAGGATCTGCCCCTGTGCGTCCACCACCCCCGCCGCGATCTTGGTGCCGCCGACGTCGACCCCGATCGTCAGTTCCACCGGCTCGGCTCCTCGCTGGTCGCTCGCTGCTGCTGCTGGTTCCGTCCCGACCCCGCGCGGGTGGCGCGTGCCGTCCGGGGTCAGTCGGTGAGGTCGATGTGCTCGACGGGCGTGGGCTCCGGCGGGCGGGCGGGCGGGCGGTCCGGCGGCGGGCGGTCCGGCGGCGGGGCGGCGCGCGCGGTCTCCCGCAGCGCCGCGGCCAGCTCGGACAGCGCATCGGCGACGCGCTCCACAGCGTCGGGGCGCACCCGGCGTGCCGCGGCTATGCCCTGACAGACCGGGCAGACCCGACACTGCGGCCCCTCGTGCCCCGCGCCGGCCCGTTGCACCGCGTCGAACAGCCGGAACGCCTCCTCGGCGACCCACTGCGCGGCCCGCGTCCAGTCCTGCGCCCGTTCCCCGGCCCCCCCGCCGCCCGTGCCCTGCCCAACCGGTCCATCCCCGACCGGTCCGGCATCTCCAACCGGTCCATCCCCGACCGGTCCGGCATCCCCTACAGCTCCGGCCCCGGCTTCGGGGTGGGGCTCCGGCCGTGCCCGCGCGGCGCTCACACCGGCCGCCACAGGTCGGGATCGGGCTCGAAACGCACCCGCAGCTCCCCCGCACGCAACGAGGCGCCCAGTACCCGGCAGCGCCGCAGCGCGCTGGGCAGCGCGACCACCCGACGGTGGCCGCCGACGACCAGGGTCAGGTCGTCGCCGCGGCGGGTGAGGTCGACGGCCTCGCGCTGCGCCAGGGGCAGCTGCATGACGAGCACGAACTCGGCCCCGGAACGCTCTACCCGAAGCTGCGCCGCGCGCGGCGCGGCGGCCAGCATGGCGGCCGCCGATCCCGGCCCGACCGGCCCGTGCAGCTGCTCTCCGAGGGCGGCGAGCGCTTCGGCACCCACCGGTTCGCGCTCGGCGTACCCGGCACGCTGCACCGGCACCGGGGCGAAGGACGCCTCCACCTCCGCCAGCCGTTCGGCCTGCGCCCGCGCCCAGCCCGCCCGCCACGCGTCGCCGCCGCCGCCGGGCACCAGCCGGTTGGCCACCACGGCGTCCACCGTGTACCCGAACAGGGCCAGCGAGGTCCAGGTACGGCGTGCCTCGGCGAGCACGACTGCCTCCGGGGTGAGCACCAGCCGCACCGACGTCGACGGTGCGCCGAGCACCTCCCGCACGCCGGCGAGCTCGGCGTGCAGCCGCTCCGCACCCTCCACCACGTGGTCGCGCGGCAGGGGCAGTCCGGCCCGCCCCGGGCGCGCCCCCGCGGCGAGCGCCCGCATCACCCGGCGCTCCATCGGCAGCAGCCGCTGCAGCGCACCCGCCAGTGCCTCGGGCAGGGCCAGCAGGCGCAACGTCTCGGCGGTCGGCGCGCAGTCGACGACCACCAGGTCCCAGCGTCCGTCGAGCACCCGGTCGCGGACCTCCAGCAGGGCCAGCACCTCCTCGGCCCCCGGCAGCGCGGTGAGTTCCTCGGCGGCGATCGGGTCCACCCCGAGGGCATCGAGGACGGCGATGAGGTACTCCTGCACCCCGCGCCAGGACCGCTCGCCACGGGCCCGGGTGTCCACCTGCTGGGCGGACAGCCCGGGCAGCACTTCGGTGGGCTGCGGGCCCAGCCCGACCTGCAGCGCGTCGGCCAGCGAGTGCGCGGCGTCCGTCGACAGCACCAGCGTCTTCACCCCGCAGCGGGCGGCGTGCACAGCCGTCGCGGCCGCCACGGTGGTCTTGCCGACACCGCCCTTGCCGGTGAGAAGGAGCAGACGCAACTGCTACCCCTCGACCCGCTTCTTGAGCTCGTTCAGAGCGGTGTCGATGATCACCTTCTCGGCCTTGCGGCGCAGCATTCCGAGCATCGGCATCCGCAGGTCCACCGACAGCAGGTAGGTGACCTCGGTGCCGCCGCCGGAGTGCCGCCGCAGCCGGTAGGCGCCGTCCATCGCCTTCAGCACGCCCGCCTCGACCAGGGTCCACGAGACGGTCCCGGTGGAGTCCTCGTCGAGGTCCCACTCGTAGGCGAGGGTGTAGTTGTCCTTGAGCGCCCCGGCATCGAGCACGAAGCGGACCTGGCTGGCCCATCCGTCCTCGTACTCCTGCAGGATCTCCACCTCGCGGACGGCCCCGGTCCACGCCGGGTAGGCGGCGAAGTCGGCGATGACGTCCAGGACGCCGGCGGGCTCGGCGTCGACGACGATGCTCGACTCGGTGCGGTCGGCCATGCCTCGCTCGTCTCTCCCGCCACCCGCCCGAGCGGGTCTGCTGGCTCTCGTGCACGTCAGGAGCCCCCCGGACGCCTCCGGGTGCCACCGCAGGCTACTCGCCCGGGGCAGGGCGCTAACAGTCGCCGGACCCCCGGCGGGGGCCCTGCGCGGTCACAGGAACAGGCCGGCGAGCCCGAGCACCAGGAGCAGCCCGGTGACCACGGCCAGGCCGCCGCCCACGGCGAGCCCCAGCACGCCCCAGCGCCGCACCAGCCGCGCCGCCGGCGCCGGTAGCGCCGGCCCGACCTGCGCGGACAGCTCGGCGAGCATGCGGGCCACCTGCTCCGGCGCCGGGCCCGGCACGCCCCCTGGCCCTGCTGCGGGTTCCGGCCCAGGTTCCGGCCCAGGTTCCGGCCCAGGTTCCGGCCCAGGTTCCGGCCCGGGTTCCGGCCCGGGTTCCGGCCCGGGTTCCGCCTCCGCCGTCAGCAGCTGCGGCGACGGCGATCGGGGCCTCCGCCGGGTCCTCCGCCGGCTCGAGCACGGCATGGCACAGCCCGCACCAGGCGTCGTCCGGGCGCACCCGGGCCCGGCAGCGGGGACAGCGCCTCACCCGCGAGGCGGTGGCCGGATCCGCGCCGGCCGGCTGCGACGGCGACGGCTGTTGCCGCGCCGGGTTCTGCCGGAGGGCGCGGCGGGAGGGCAACGACGGCGGAAGGGACATCCCCGCTGCGATCGGCACGTGCGCGCCCCGGCTTGAGCCGCCCTCTGGCACCCGGGCCCCGCGGCAGGAAGACTGGGGCCTGGGCCACCGTTGCCTACCCACCGCCCTCCACGTGATGACCCGCGGGGCGGCTGCTGGCTAAGGTCGTCACGCCTCGACCCGTCCGGACGGGTCGAGCCCGGAGGAGGCGAGTACGTGCAGCAGATGAGCGTCCCGGCGCTGCGGGTCCCGGACCGGGCCTCGAACCTCAGCGACCTCGTCGTGGACAACGCCGCCCAGGCGCCTGACGCCATCGTCTTCAGCCGCCCGACCTCCGACGGCTGGGCCGACGTCAGCTGCGCCGCCTTCCTCGAGGAGGTCACCCGGCTGGCCCGAGGCCTCGTCGCCGCCGGGGTTCAGCCGGGCGACCGGGTCGGGCTGATGTCCAAGACCCGGTACGAGTGGACGCTGGTCGACTTCGCGATCTGGTTCGTCGGCGCGGTGACCGTCCCGATCTACGAGACCTCCTCCGCCGAACAGGTGCCGTGGATCCTGTCCGACTCCGGCGCCGTGGCCTGCTTCGTCGAGACCGAGCGCGCACGCCGCCGACCGTCGCCGAGGTCCGCGACGGGCTGCCCGCCCTGCGCGAGGTGTGGACCTTCGACGCCGGCGCGCTGGACACGCTGGCGTGCCGCCGGGGCCGGACGTGGACGACGCCGAGATCGAGCGCCGCCGACGCGCTGGCCGACGGCGGCGACCGTCGCCACCATCATCTACACCTCCGGCACCACCGGGCGGCCCAAGGGCTGCGAGCTCACCCACGCCAACTTCGCCGACCTCGCCGCGCAACGCGATGGCCCGGCTCGCGGCGGTGGTCGGCGCCGACGGGGCCTCGCACCCTGCTGTTCCTGCCGCTGGCGCACGTCTTCGCCCGCGTTCATCCAGGTGCTGTGCGTCGCCGCCCGGGTGCGGATGGGCCACAGCGCCGACGTCACGAACCTGCTGCCGGACCTGGCCGACTTCCGGCCGACGTTCCTGCTCGCGGTCCCCCGGGTGTTCGAGAAGATCTACAACTCCGCCGAGGCGAAGGCGCAGGCCGGCGGCAAGGGCGGATCTTCGCCGCGGCCGCCGAGACCGCCGATCGCTGGAGCCAGGCGCAGGACACCGGGCGGCGCCGGGCTCGCGCTGCGGCTGCGGTACGCCGGTGTTCGACCGGCTGGTCTACTCCAAGCTGCGCGGCAGCGCTGGGCGGCCAGGTGCAGTACGCGGTCTCCGGCGGCGCCCCGCTCGGCGCCCGGCTCGGGCACTTCTTCCGCGGCGTCGGGCGTGACCATCCTCGAGGGCTACGGCCTGACCGAGACGACCGCCCCCGCCACGGTGAACACGCCCGACCGGATCAAGATCGGCACCGTCGGCCGGCCGCTGCCCGGGGTCGCGTCGCGATCGCCGACGACGGCGAGGTGCTGGTCCGGGGGTCGAACGTGTTCGCGGGCTACTGCGAACAACCCGGAGGCCACGCGCGGCGGTGCTGGCGCGACGGCTGGTTCCACACCGGCGACCTCGGCGAGCTCGACGACGGACGGCTTCCGTCCGGATCACCGGCCGCAAGAAGGAGATCATCGTCACCGCGGGCGGCAAGAACGTCGCCCCGGCGGTGCTGGAGGACCGGCTCCGCGCGCACCCGCTGGTTTCGCCAGTGCATGGTCGTCGGCGACCAGCGGCCGTTCATCGCCTGCCTGGTCACCCTCGACGCGGAGATGCTCCCGGTGTGGCTGACCAACCACGGCAGGCCGGCCACCGACCTGGCCGCCGCGGCCGCACGATCCGCAGCGTGCGCGCCGAGGTGCAGCGTGCCGTCGACGACGCGAACCTCGCCGTCAGCAAGGCCGAGTCGATCCGCAGGTTCCTCATCCTCGACGCCGATTTCACCGAGGCCGCGGGGCACCTGACCCCGAAGCTCAGCCTGAAGCGTGCGGTGGTGCATGAAGGAGTTCGCCGACCAGGTCGAGGAGCTGTACCGCTGAGCCCGCACCCCACCCCCGCGACGAAGGCTGCCCCTCGGCAATGACGTCCACCCGCCCCGACACCGGACCCGGCACCGGACCCGGCACCGGACCCGGCACCGGTCGTGCCGCCCCCGCGGCCGTGGAAGTGCGCGACCTGCGGGTGCGCTTCGGCCCTGTCGAGGCGGTCAGCGGCGTCGACCTGACCGTCCCCGCTGGCGCTGCCGTCGCCCTCGTCGGGCGCAACGGGGCGGGAAAGTCGACGACGTTGCGGGTGCTCGCCGGGGTGCTCGCACCGGCGAGCGGCGTGGTCCGGGTCGCCGGGGTGGACGTCGCGCGCCGACCCGCTGGCGGCCAAGCGCCGGACCGGCTACTGCCCCGATGTCGGCGGGCTGGTGCCGCGGGCCACCCCCTGGGAGCACCTGCAGCTGGCCGCCCGGCTGCGCGGGATGACCGACTGGGAGGGCAGGGCCCGGCAGCTGCTGGAGCGGTTCGACCTGGCCGCCGCCGCCGACCGCGTCACCGCCGGGTTCTCCCACGGGATGGGACGTCGGCTGTCGGTGGTGCTCGCGGCCTTCCACGCACCACAGGTGCTGCTGCTGGACGAGCCGTTCGACGGGGTCGACCCGCTCGGGGTGGAGGCCACCCTGGAACTGGTCGCCGAGCTGCGCGCGAAGGGCAGCGCGGTGCTGGTGTCCACCCACCTGCTCCCGCTCGCCGTGCGCGCGGGCGACGAGGCGGTGGTGCTGCGCGCCGGCGGGGTGGCCGCCCGGGTGCCCGCCGCGCAGCTGTCCGGGCCGCAGGGCGCCGAGGCCTACCGGCGGATGCTGGCATGAGGGCCGGCGCGGTCCTGACGGCCCGGCGGCGGATCCTGCGCCGGAGGCCGCGCGACGCCGGCCCCGCGCGGGTCACCGTGGCCACCCAGGTCGGCGCCGTGCTTTCGATGCGGGTGGCGGCGCTGCGCGGCCCGGCCCGGGTGCGCTCGGCCGTGGGCCTCGGCCTGGCGCTGGCGCTGGTGGTCTCCACCCCGCTGGTGGGGATGATGCTCCCGCGCGCCCGGGTGGGCGAATTCGAGGCGCTGCTGCCCACCGCCTGGGCGCTGTTCGCCCTGGCCACGTCGGTCGCCATCGTCAGCGGTGCCGGCGGCCGGCAGCTGCTCACCCGCGAGCAGGGCGTCGCCTTCCCGCTGTCCGCCGCCGCGGACCACTGCGGCGCGCTGCTGCTCACCCCACTGAACATCTCCTGGCTGGCACAGGCCTGCGGGCTGCTCGGGACGACGGCGTGGGTGGTGGGGCCGACGCCGTGGCTGGCGCTCGCGCTGGCCCTCACGCTGGCCTGGATCGTCGCCACGACCGTGATCGGGCAGGCGATGGGCTGGACGGTCGAGCTGGTCCGCACCACCGCCGGCGGGGTGGCCGCGTTGCGGGCCGCGCTGGGCGCCGCCGCGGTGGCGGTCGCCGCGGTCACCGTCAGCGGCCGGCTCCCGGGGCTGCTCGACGGCCTGCCGACCACCACGCTGGTGGGGCGGGTGCTGCAGGCCGGCCACGGCCGGCCCACCGGCGCGCTGCGCTCCCTGCTCGCCCTGGCGGCGATCACCGCCGTGGGCTGGTGGCTGGGGGCCAGGCTGCTGGGCGCCGTGCAGCGCCGGCCCGCGCTGCCGCAGTCCCGGGCGGAGTCGCAGACCTGCCGCCGCCGGCCCGAGCCGGGCAGCGCGCTGCGCGCCTCGCTGCGGGTGGACCGCGCCGGGGTCTGGCGCTCGGTACCGCTGCGCCGCGGGGTGAGCACCTTGGTGCTGATCCCGGGGGCGGTGGTGGCCGCCTCCGGGCTGCGCTGGGGGCTGGTGCCGATGATGCCGGGCCTGGTCGTCGCCGGGGCGGGGCTGCTGTTCGGGGTGAACGCGCTCGCCCTCGACGGGCCGGGGGCGCTGTGGCGGGACACCCTGCCCGCCGACCCGCGGCTGCACCTCGGTGCCCGGCTGGCGGTCGTCGCCGAGACCTGCCTCGGCGGCGCGGCGCTGGTGTGCGCGGTGGCCGCGGTGCGGGCGCCGGCGGCGCCGACCGGCGGCGAGGTGGTCGCGGTCGGCGCCGCAGTGCTCGCCACCAGCGCCGCGGTGCTGGCCCGGTGCGCTGACTGGTCGGTGCACCGCCCCTACGCCGCGGGGCTGCGGGAGGCCCGCGATCAGCCGGCGCCGCCCGCGGCGATGGCCGGGTACGCCACCCGGCTGGCGGTGTCCACCACGCTGATCGGCCTGCTGTTCACCTGGCTGGCGGCGCTCGGCTCGGTGCCGGCGACGCTGGCGATCGGCGCCGCGACGCTGCTGCTGCCCGCCCGGCGCCTGCTCGCGGTGCTGCAGCTGTGGCGCGACCCGACGGTGCGCGGCCGGGTGCTCGCGACGGTCACCGGGAGCTGACCGGGTCGGCGGAAGGCTCGGTGTCGGGATCGGCGCCCGCACCTCCACACCGTGCCGGTACCTTGCAGTGATACTCCGCTCACGAGGCGTTCCGCCGGTCGCGCGACCCCGCTGCGGCCGCGCCGCGTCCCCACCGGCGGGGATGGACAGGGCACCGGATGGGACGTGATGGGACCGCACGGGCAGGACGTCGACGCGCTCGGGGCACGGGACGCGGTTAGGATCGACCGGCAGCGCACCGGCGGCGACCTCCCGCCGGGCTCGTCGCTGCGCACGGGGGAGTTCGGCAGGGCAGCTGCTCGGGTGGCAGGTTCCCTGATGGACGAGGCCAACGAGGTGGTGACGATCGACGTGCCCTGCGTGCACCGGTTCGCCCACCGCAGCAGGGGGACGGGCATGGGCAGGTATCCGGGGGGCGCACGGTCGCCGCGGACGGTGACGCGCGGGCACCAGGTGTGGTTGGCTCGTGCGGGCGACCCCGTTCCGGTGATCGCCTCGACCCGGCCGATCCCGCCCGGAACGCCCGCGGTGAAGCGATGACCACGATCTGCGACCTCGACCCGGCGATCGCGACGGCGCTGCACAGCGCCGTCGGCGAGGCGCACGTGCTGTTCTCCCTGGAGGACCTGCGCCTGTACCTGGAAGCCAGCCCCGCGGAGAGCACCGTCGTGCTCGGGCCGTCGGTGGACCAGCACTCCGCCTACCGGCTGGCCGACGCCATCCGGGTCAGCCGGCCCAGCCTCGGGGTGGTCCTGGTCCGGCAGCGGATCGACACCGCGGTGCTCGCCGAAGCGCTGCGGGCGGGCGTCCGCGAGGTCGTCGACGAGCGCGACCTGGCCGGCCTGAACGCGGCGGTACGGCGCAGCAACGGACTGTCCGCCGCGATGCGCGAGCAGGGCGTCGGGCCGGCCGCCGGGAGGGCCGCGGACCGCGCGGGCAGATCGTCACGGTGTTCTCGGCCAAGGGCGGCTGCGGCAAGACCACCCTCGCGACGAACCTGGCGGCCGCCCTCGCCGACCGCGGCCGGCGCGAGGTCTGCCTGGTCGACCTCGACCTCGCCTTCGGCGACGTGGCGATCGCGCTGCAGCTGTTCCCCGCGCACACCATCGCCGATGCCGTCGCCGCTGGCCGACAGCCTCGACTTCACCGCGGTGCAGGCCGCTGCTCACCCCGCACTCCCCCGGGCTGACCACCCTCGTCGCCCCGGTCGAGCCGGGCAGCGCGGAGTCGATCCCGGCGCTGCTGGTCGCGCAGCATCCTCGAGCTGCTGCGCGATCACTTCGACTACGTCGTCGTCGACACCCCGCCGGCTTTCGACGACCAGGTGCTGGCCGCGTTCGACCGTCGCGACGTGGTGGCGCTGATCGCCACGCTGGACATCCCGGCGCTGAAGAACCTCAAGCTCACGCTCGAGACGATGGACCTGCTGAACTACCCGCGGGACCGCTGGCAGGTGGTGCTCAACCGGGCCGACTCGAAGGTCGGGCTGGCGATCAGCGAGGTGGAGAAGACGCTGCGCGCCCCGATCGTCGGTGCAGATCCCGAGCTCCGCGGGACGTGCCCGCGGCGATCAACCGCGGGGTGCCGATCGTGCTCGACGAGCCCAAGCACCCGGTGAGCCTGGCCATCCGCTCCTTCGCCGAGCGACTACGTCGCCGACGTCGGGCTGCCACCGCCCGGGCGGTCCCGGGCGCGACCTGCGCAGCGACCGGCGTGGCTTCCTGCGCCGCAGGAGCGAGGGCATGAGCCTCGCCGACCGGCTCGCGCAGGCCCGCCGCGACCGCGGCGTCGCCGCCACCGACCGGCAACTCCGCCGGGGTGGTCAACGGCGGGCTGGTCAGCCGCGCCCGCCACGCCGTGACGATGGACCCGTTCGCCGACCTCAAGCGCGACCGTGCACCAGGCGCTGCTGGAGACCCTCGGGCCCGAAGCTCTACGACGCGCGGCTCACCCAGACCGAGCTCGAGCAGAAGGTCCGCCAGACCCTGCAGGAGGTGCTGTCGGCCGGCGACACGCCGCTGACAGCGCCGACCGGGCCCGGATCGCGCAGGAGATCGCCGACGACATCCTCGGCTACGGCCCGATCGAGCCCTACCTGCGCGACACCGACGTCACCGAGATCATGGTCAACGGTCCCGACCAGATCTTCGTCGAGCGCAGCGGGCGGCTGCTACCCGGTCGACGGTCAGCTTCACCGACGAGGCCCACCTGCGGCGCACCATCGACAAGATCGTCGGCCGGGTGGGCCGCCGGGTCGACGAGTCCAGCCCGATGGTCGACGCCCGGCTGCCCGACGGCAGCCGGGTCAACGCGGTCGTCCCGCCGCTCGCGGTCGACGGCTCGCTGCTGACGATCCGCAAGTTCGCCACCGACCCGCTACCAGGTCGACGACCTGGTCGGCCTTCGGCACGATGACCCGGCACGGTCGCCGGCTTCCTCGACGCCTGCGTCCGGGGCCGGCTGAACATCCTGGTCTGCGGCGGCACCGGCGCGGGCAAGACGACCACGCTCAACGTGCTGTCGTCGTTACATCCCCGAGGACGAGCGCGTGGTCACCATCGAGGACGCCGCCGAGCTGCAGCTGCACCAGGACCACGTGCTGCGGCTGGAGTCGCGGCCGCCGAACATCGAGGGCAAGGGCGAGGTGAAGATCCGCGACCTGGTCCGCAACGCGCTGCGGATGCGCCCCGACCGCATCGTCGTCGGCGAGATCCGGGACGCCGCCGCGCTCGACATGCTGCAGGCGATGAACACCGGGCACGACGGGTCCATCTGCACCGTGCACGCCAACGCCCCGCGCGACGTGCTGTCCCGGGTCGAGACGATGGTGCTGATGGCCGGGGTCGACCTGCCCGTGCGCGCCATCCGCGAGCAGGTGTCCAGCGCCATCGACCTGATCGTGCACCAGAGCCGGTTCAAGGACGGCTCCCGGCCGGATCACCCACGTCACCGAGGTGGTCGGGATGGAGGGCGACGTCATCACGCTGCAGGACCTGTTCCTGTTCGACCACGGCCTGGGCTTCGACGACCAGGGCCGCAACCTGGGGGTGCTCCGCTCCACCGGCCTGCGCCCGAAGTTCATCGACAAGCTGGCCTCCGCCGGAGTCACCCTCGACCTGAGTGCCTTCAGCTTCGAGCGGCTGGGCCCGGTGAGGTCCGCGCTCGCCGCCGCAGGTTCGGGCCTGGACGCGGTCGCCTCGCCCCGGGTCGCCCTCGTGGCCGGGCTCGGGGCGCTCTTCCTGGGCATCACCGTGATGGTGGCGTTCGCGCTCGGCGCGATGACCCGCAGCCAGCGCCCCGAGGAGAGAATGCGGCGCCGGCTGTCGCTGTACACCATCACCGGACGGCAGCCGAAGAAGGTGGTTCCCGAGCCGGGGCTGCTGCGCATCGACAGCGGGGTGGCCCGCTCGGCGGTGGAACTCGCCGGCAAGGTGATGGAGCGGCAGGGTCTCGACACGGCCATCGACTCCCGGTTGGAGGCCGCCGGGCTGCCGCTGCGCACGGCGGAGTGGATGCTGCTGCACACCGGCGGCGCGGTGGCCACGGCCGTGCTGTTCCTGCTGCTCAGCGGGGGGGCGCTGCTGGCCACCGTGCTCGGGCTGCTGCTCGGCCTGGCCGCGCCCTGGCTCTTCCTCGACCCTGCGCAAGGACCGCCGCGAGGCCGCGGTTCCTGTCCCAACTGCCGGACACTCTGCAACTGCTCGCCGGCAGCCTGCAGGCGGGCTACTCGCTGCCGCAGGCGCTGGACACCGTGGTCCGCGAGGGCGAACCCCCGATGTCCACCGAGTTCAACCGGGCACTGGTCGAGAGCAGGCTCGGGCTCCCGGTCGAGGACGCGCTGGACGGCATCGCCGACCGGCATGTCCAGCGGGACTTCTCCTGGGTGGTGATGGCGGTCCGGATCCAGCGCGAGGTCGGTGGGAACCTGGCCGAGCTGCTCCTCACCGTCGCCGAGACGCTGCGCGAGCGGGAGCGGCTGCGCCGGCAGGTGAAGGTGCTGTCCGCCGAGGGCCGGCTGTCGGGGTGGATCCTCGGCGCGCTGCCGGTGGTGTTCACCCTGTACCTGATGCCTGGTGCAGCCGGACTACCTGCGCCCGCTGCTGGTCACCCCGCATCGGCGTGGGTGATGCTCGGCCTGGCGGCCGTGCTGCTGGCCGTCGGCGCGTTCTGGGTCGTCCCGCGTCGTCAAGGTCGAGGTGTGAGGGTGTCGAGGTGTGACGGTGTGGCTGAGGTGACCACCTCGGCGCTCGGCCTCGGGGCCATCTTCCTCGCGCTGGTCCTGCTGCTCGCGGCCACGGGGATGCTGAGCCCGGCCACGCACCGGCGGGTGGCGCGCTCGCTGGCCGCCGTCGAGGCCCTGGCGCCGGCCCCCGGGCACTGCGCGAGCAGGAACTCGACCGACCGTTCGGCGACCGGGTGCTCGACCCGCTGCTGACCTGTTTCGTCGGCATCGGGCGCCGGCTTCACGCCCGAGGACCGGCTGCGGCCGGATCCGGCGGCGGCTGGACCTGGCCGGCAACCCGGCCGGGCTGGGACGCCGACCGGGTGCTCGGCGTTGAAGGCGCTCGGCCTGGTCGCCGGGTTGCGTTCTCGGCGTCGCCGTTCCGCCGCGCTGGCTCGGGACGCAGCCTGCAGCTGGCTGTCGTGATCGTGCTCGGGGCGGCCGCGCTCGGCTGGTTCGCCCCGGACGATGTGGCTCTACCAGCCGGGCTACGACCGCTCCGAGCGGATCCGCCGGGAGCTGCCCGACGCGCTGGACCTGCTGACCATCTCGGTGGAGTCGGGGCTTGCCTTCGACGCCGCCCTCGCGCAGGTGGCCCGCAAGACCCGCGGGCCCGCTGGCCGACGAGTTCTTCCGGGTGCTGCAGGAGATGCAGATCGGCACCGGCCGGGTGCAGGCGTTGCGCGGCCTGGGCGATCGCAGCGACGTCCCCGAACTGCGTTCCTTCGTCGGTGCGATGATCCAGGCGGACGCGTTCGGCATCCCGGTCGCCAGCGTGCTGCGGGTGCAGTCGAAGGAGATGCGGATCAAGCGCAGTCAGCGGCGGAGGAGAAGGCGCAGAAGGTGCCGGTGAAGATCCTCTTCCCGCTGATCTTCTGCATCCTGCCCACCCTGTTCCTCATCATCCTCGGCCCCGCGGCGCTGACGATCGCAACCAGGTTCGGAAGGTGACCCGGTGACCCGGCTCTTCGTGGTCTCCCGCTCCGGCGACCTCGCGGCCCGGCTGGCGGAGGTGCACGAGGTCCGCGAGCACCCTGCCGACCGGATCGACACGCTCCCGCCCGCGCAGGGCGCGGTGGTCGTCCTCGACCTCGGCGACCCGCAGGCGAGCCGGGATGCGCTCAACGCCTTGCGGGCCGGCGGAACCACGGCGCCGGTGGTGGTGCTCGGCGGCTACCAGCCGGGGTGGGCGGGCCTGGCCGGCACCGATCTGCCCGGCGTGGTGACGGTCCCGGTACCGGTCACCCGGGCCACCGTGCTGGCCGCCATCACCGAACTGGAACAGTCCAGCGGCGAGAGTCCGCAGGCAGCGCCGGAACAGCCACGGGAGCCGTCCATGGAAGAACTTCCGGACCACCCGCCCGCCTTCCCTCCCACCCCGGACGGCCGGCCCGAGGAGGGGGTGGAGCGGCCCGGCGACCTCGCCGAGGCGCCGGCCGAGCCGCTGATGGCGCGCCGCGTTCCCGGGATGTCCCATCGCGGCGGTCCGGGACAGCCGCCGGGTGACTTCGACTGGTGGAGCGAGGAGCAGCGCCGGCTCGCCGCGGCGGCAGCCGCCGCCGCGCAGCCGGCACCGACCCCACCCGCCCCTGCGGCAATAGCCCCGGACCCCCTGCCCCTACCCGCGGCGGTGCTCGACCCCGAGCCTGCCGCGCAGCGTCCGAGCTACGAGCCGGTGCCCGTGGTCCCGGTGCCCGTGGTCGCGGATCCCGTCGTCGCGGTGCCCGTGGTTGCGGATCCCTCCGCCCCCGACTGGCTCCTGCCCGCCTCGCCCGTCGGCGGCGTCGAGCGTCAGCCCCAGCCTCACCTTCAGCCCCAGCCTCACCTTCAGCCCCAGCCTCACCTTCAGCCCCAGCCTCGGTTGCAGCCCCAGCCTCGGTCGCAGCCGGGTGCCGAGGTCCCGGTGGTGGACTCGGTCCTGCTGCCGGTCAACGCCGACCCGCTCGACTTCCACCTCCCCGCGCACCCGGACGGCCCCGCCGCGGACGAGATCTTCCCCCCGTCCACGCGGCGAACCGGAGACCCGGCTGAGCCCGGGGCAGGCCGTTCTGCGGAGCCGCCGCAGCCGTTCCCGCAGCCGCCGCAGGCATTCCCGGGACCATCGCAGGCATTCCCGGAACCGCCGCAGCCGTTCCCGTCACCGCCCCAGGCGTTCCCGGAACCGCCGCAGCCGTTCCCGTCACCGCCGCAGGCGTTCCCGCAGCCGCCGCAGGCCTTTCCGCCGCCGCCGCAGGCCTTTCCGCCGCCACCCTCGCCCTTCCCCGCGCAGCCGCCCGCGGACCACGCCGAACCGGGCCCGCACGCGGCCCCTCCCGCACCGGACTGGCGGGAGGAGTTCCCGCGGCTGACCCCGACCGCGGGGGTGGCCCAGCCCCCTCCCGCCGGGGTCGGGGGCCTGCTGCCCGGGCACAACCTCACCGAGGACCCGGCCGAGGCCATCGCCAAGCGCAGGGCGCTGCTCGGGCGCGGCGAGGCACCGTCGGGGCACTCGGCGCTGCGTCGCCGCCTCGGGGGGCGCAAGTACGCGACGAGCCTCGGCCCTGGCGGGACCTCCGCCGAACTTGTCGCGCTCGGCAGCGGGCACCCGATCGCCGACCCTCGGGCGGCGATCCCCGCGGTGCCTGCTCCGCCCCCGCCGCTGCCGCCCCCGCCGCTGCCGCCCCCGCCGATGCCGCCCCAGAACCTGCCGCCCGAGCCGATGCCGCCGAGCGGATTCTCGGCACCGGCGCCGCAGTGGGCAGGACCGCCGCCCGTCCCCGCTCCCGCCGCGGGGTTCCCGCCCGCGGCGCCGCCCGTCCCGCCGCTGCCCGCAGCACGCCGCGGCGCCGTGCCTCCCCCGGACAGCCTCCCCGCGGCGCTCGCCGTGCCTCCCGCGCCATTGCGCCACGACGACATGCCCGCGTTCCCACCGGGCGCCGCCGCCGGACCGCCGCCGGGGCCACCGGGGCCGGACCGGACGGCCGGCTGGGGCAGCCGCCTCCGCCGGTCGGTGACCTCGCCGCCGTGCCCGCCTGGCGGCTGGTGGCAGCCCTCACCGCCCGCTCCGCCGAACTGTTCGGGGTGGAGGACACCGCCCAGGTGCTCGCCGACGACATCGTGGAGCGGGCGGGGGCCGATGCCGCCGCCGTGCTCGTCCCGGACGGCTCGCTGTGGCGGGTCAGCGGCGGGGTGGGCCTGCGCCCGGTCGAGCGCCGGGTCGTGCTCGACGCCGAACACTGGCTCATCTCCGACGTGGCCCTCGCCGGGCAGGCGATCCTCGTCGAGGACACCGACGTGATCCGGCCCAAGCTCACCGGTGCCCCGCTCGCCGCCTGGCGCCACCTGCTCGCGGTGCCGATCCCGGAGGCCCGGGCCACCGTGCTGCTGGCCCGCGGCAGCACGGCGGGCACGTTCACCGACCGCGAGCTCACGGCCATCGTCGGCCCGGTCCGCGAGGCGGCGGCCCTGCTCACCAGCGCGCTGGCCACCCGTGAGCTCGCCCGTACGCTCGCCCCGCTGCGGGAGGAACCGGTCGAGAACAGGTGACTTCGGGCGACCTCGTGGGCCGGACCGCTGACCTGTGGCAGATTGTCCGCGTGCGAGGCATCAATCTGCGCCAGGAGTCGCAGTACCTGCCGCTGTTCATCCGCGGCGCCCTGTTACTGGTCTGCTCGCTGGTGACGGCGGGCGTCAAGGGCTTCGGCCCTGGAGTCGCGGTCGCCCCGGCCCTGCTGCTGCTGCTGGTGGCGGCGCTCGGGTCGGTGCCGCTGCCGGTCGGAATGCCCCGCGGGCTGCAGGCCCTGGCCGAGGCACTCGGCGCCGCCGTCGTGGTCGGTGCCCTGCACGGCAAGGCCGACCTCTTCCTGCCCTACCTGCTGGTCCCGCTGGTGTCCGCCGGCCTCTACGGCGGGGTCTTCACCGCCCTCGCCGCCGCGGCCATGGCCTCCGCCGCCCTCGCCGTCTCGGTGGCCGTGGCCTCCGCGCCGGCGACCATGAGCGCCCCCGCCGGCATCGCCACCTGGGCGCCGATGTTCCTGGCGGTGGCGCTGGTCGCCGCGTGGTCGAAGCGGGTCGCCGCCGCGAGCAGGCCGTCGGCCGAACCCGCCTACGCAGACGCCCACCGGCTGCTGTCCGAGCTGCACGTGGTGGCCCGCCAGTTGAGCCTCGGCCTGGAGCCGCAGACGCTCGCCGCGGCGCTCGCCGACGACGCCCGGGCACTCGTTCCGGACGTCGACGCCGCCGTGCTGGTGCGCTCCGCGGGCGGACGGTTCGTCCCGCTGGTGGGCACCTACTCCGACCCCTTCGCCGAGTCGGTGGTGCTCGACGCCTGGCTCGCCGCCGACCTCGTCCGCCGCACCCGTGACGGGGTCACCGTCGCCGCCCTGCCGGTGCTCATGGGCGAGCGGGTGGTGGCCGTGGTCGTGCTGACCGGCGCCGGCACGATGGCCGACAACCAGGTCGCAGCCTGCCGCAAGGTCGTCGCCCAGGCGGGTACCCGGCTCGCCTCGGCACTGCTGTTCGACGACGTCCGGCGGCTGGCCACCGACGACGAGCGGCTCAGGCTGGCCCGGGAGATCCATGACGGGATCGCCCAGGACCTGGCCTCGGTCGGCTACCTCGTGGACGACATCGCCAACGACGCCGACCCCGAGCTCGCCCGCCGGCTGCTGGGATTACGCGAACACGTCACCGGCCTCGTCGGCGAGCTGCGGCTGAGCATCTTCGACCTGCGCGCCGGGGTGGACGAGACGGTCGGGCTGGCCCGCACGCTCGGCGACTACGTGCAGCGGGTCGGCACCCAGGCGGGCCTGGTGGTGCACGTGTCCACCGACGAGTCCTCCCGCCGGCTGCCGATCGCCACCGAGGTGGAGCTGCTGCGGATCGTGCAGGAGGCGGTGACCAACGTCCGCCGGCACGCGGAGGCGACCAACGTCTGGTTGTCGGTGATGGTGGATCCCCCCAACGCCACCGTCACCGTCACCGACGACGGGCGCGGCCTGCAGCGGGGCCGTCCCGACAGCATGGGGATCACCGGGATGAAGGAGCGGGCCCGCCGGATCGGGGCCTCGCTGCGGGTCGCGACGCGCACCGACGCCCCCGGCACGATCGTGGAAATCGCTCTCGCCGGTGGTGCGATCTCCCCTCATCCGGTACAGAACGCTACCGATGCCCACCCGGGCGTGGCAGACTCGTCGCTCGGCGCCCCCACGCAGGAGCGGCCGGCGCTGCTCGACCTTTCCGCGGTCGAGAGTGCGGCCGCCCGGCCATCGCGTGAACCGGGACGCGCCCAGACCAGGAGGTGACCCCGTGACCGGGGACGGGACCCGCATCTCGGTTCTGCTCGTCGATGACCACCAGCTGATCCGTGAGGGTCTGCGCAGGGCGTTCGACCGCGCCGGCGACCTTGAGGTCGTCGGCGAGGCGGGGTCCGTGGCGGAGGCGACGAGCGCGCTGGACAGGCTCACGCCGGACGTCCTGGTCACCGACATCAGCCTGCCCGACGGGGACGGCATCTCGCTGGCCCAGCGGGCGCGGGCGGCCTCGCCCGAGCTCGGCATCGTGGTGCTGACCATGCACGCCGGCGACGACCGGCTCTTCGCGGCCCTGGAGGCCGGTGCGTCGGCCTTCGTCGGGAAGAACTCCCCGGCGGAGGAGGTCATCGCCGCCGCGCGGCACGCGGCCGCCAGCCCGCGCACGTTCACCGCCCGCGACCTGGGCGACGCCATGCAGCGCAAGATGCACGCCCCGGCAGGGCCGAAGCTGTCCCCGCGCGAGCGCGAGGTGCTCGACCTGCTGGTCGACGGCCTGGCGATCTCGCAGATCGCCCGCCGCCTGTACATCAGCGAGTCGACCGCGAAGACGCACGTGGCGAACATCTACGAGAAGCTCGGCGCCGGCAACCGCGCCCAGGCGGTGATGGCCGCGGTGCGGCTCGGGCTGGTCGCGGAGGCCGGGCTGCAGCGCTGAACGCGTCCAGGAAGGGCACCCGGCTTCCCGGGTGCCCTTCCTGGTTACCAAGCGCACCCATACTGGTCGTGTCCGGCCGATATCGCCACGTAGCCGAACCGTCACGCGCCCCGGCGCCAACCACTGTCAGTGACGGAAAGACCCTTCCCGCTACGCAGCGTGGGCTTCTCTTCGAACACAGCGCGCCAATCGGATGAGCCCGGCATCGTCCGTTTGCCCGATCTAAGCTCCGTTCTCGAACACGTACGGTCAATGCCTGGCAGGCTCTTTCGCGGCTGGACCGCTCAGAAGGCATCCGAAAGGACACTCCCCCTCATGCTCGCCTACATTCGCAAGACCTCCCGGCGCGCCAAGGACCGCGGCGCCTCCGCGGTCGAGTACGGGCTCTTGGTCGCCGCCATCGCCGCAGTCATCGTCGGTGTCGTGTTCGGCCTCGGCACCCTCGTGCAGAACGTGTTCTCCAGCACGTCGAGCCACCTCAGTTCGTGCAATGCCAACGTCGGTGCCTGCCCGTAAACGGACGTTGCTCGTCATGACGCGTGCGGACGAGACGGGAGCCTCTGCCGTCGAGTACGGACTGATCATCGCGGCCATCGCCGCGGTGATCATGGTTGCCGCGTTCTCCCTGGGGAACGTGGCGCGGGACCTGTACAGCAGCAGCACGTCCTGCCTGCAGGCGCAGGCCAGTTCGACGTGCTGACGGTGTTGCTCGGGAACACCCGATCCGAGCAACGTGACGAGAGGGTCCCCCGCGGGAAGGCTCGCGAGCTGATGCGGGCGTGGGCCGGTGCGATATCGCCGGCCCACGCCGTGCTCTCCGCCGTGGCGCTGGCCCTCGCCCGGGTCGTGATCGGACCCGTCAACGACCTGGATATCTACTGGCATGTCCTGATCGGGCGCGAGGCGCTCGCCCGGCACACGGTCTCCGGCCTCGGCGCCGGCTGGCTGGGCGTTGCGGAGCCACCGTGGACGACCTCGCAGTGGCTGGCGGAGGTCCTCTTCGCCCGGACCCAGGGCCTGTGGGGCTGGCGCGGCATCGTCGTGCTGCAGGCGGTCCTGCTCGCGGGCCTACTGATCACCCTCGCGGCCACCCTGCTGCCCCGCCGGCCGGTGCTGCTGGCGGTCCCGATCACCGCGCTGGTGGCGCTCGGCGCGGCCAGCGTCGTACAGGACCGCCCACAGAGCCTCGCCTTCATCTTCCTGCCCGTGATCGGCTTCTGGTGCGTGCGGCTGTGGGAGACCGGCCGGCGCCCCCCGCTGCCCGTCGTCGCCCTGACCTGCCTGCTCTGGGCCCAGTTGCACGGGCTGTGGATCCTCGCGCCGGCCGCCTTCGCCCTCGCCGCGGTCGCCATCGCGCTGGGCGGGCCGCAGCGCACCGCCGCCGCGCTGCGCGGCGCGCTGCTGGCCCTGCTGGCCTCGTTGGCCGGGCTGGTGAACCCGCAGGGGCCGCAGTCGTTCCTGCTCCCGCTGCGCTTCCGTGACGCCACCCCGATGATCTCGGAGTGGCGGCCCACGGCGCTCGACCAGCTCCCGACGTGGGTGTGGGCGGCCGTGATCATCATCACCGTGCTCGCCTGGATGAGCCCTCGCACCTCGGCCACCCGGGTGGAGGTGGTCTGGGTGGCGGCGTGGTGGGCCTTCGGCATCCTGGCCTACCGGAACGTCGTCCCGAGCCTGCTGCTCATCGCCCCCGTGTGCCTGTCGGCCGCGGACCGGGCCTGGGGGCGGCGCGCCCGGCAGCTGTCCCGCCCCTCCGGCAGGCGCGAGCAGGCCGCGCTGATCACGCTGACCACCGTCACGCTCGCCGCCGCGCTGGGAGTGGGTGCGGGCCGGGCCCTCACCGTGGACCCGCTCGCCAACGCCCCTGCAGTACGCATCGCCGAGCGCCTGGCCGCGGCGCCGCACCCGGTCAGGGTCTTCAACTCCTACAACGCCAGCGGCGCGCTGGCCCTGTTCGGCGGCGGGAACGTGCGCCTGGTCGTCGACGGGCGGGCGGACATGTGGGGGGCCGCCTACATCGGGCGCGTCATCGCGGCCCAGGAGCTGCAGCCCGGGTGGCAGCAGACCTTCGCCGACTTCCACCCCGACGCCGTGGTGCTCACCGCGGAGGCGCCGCTGAGCCAAGCGTTGCTGCACGACGGCAGCTGGCAGGTGGCGATGACCGACGGGAAGTACCAACTCCTGCTGCCCGTACCGGGCCATCCGGCCGCAGCCGCCGCGCAGTAGCCGCCGCGCAGTAGCCGCCGCGCAGTAGCCGCCGCGCCGCAGCGGGGCCGGGCCCGGCCCCGCGTGCGCCGCGGGCATCCGTAGGCTTGCGCCCGTGACGACCCGCCTGCCGCTCGCGCTGCCCACCCCGGCTCCGAGCGTCAGGGCGGCGGCCGCGGGCTACGCCGCACCGCTGCTGGTGGTCCTGGGCATGGCCATGGCCAGCTACAGCGTCGTCCGCTACGACCTGCGCATCGTGGAGACCTACACGCTGCTGGCCGTGCTGCTCGCCCTGGCCCTGGCCCGGCCCGGCCGTGCCGGCTGGGCCCGGCTGGGCCACTCCCCGGCGGCGCTGGCCCTGGCCCTCAGCGCACTGGTCACGGTGCGGCTGCACCACCCCTTCAGCTACCTGGCCCCCGCCCCCGCCGCGACCGTGCGCTGGGTGCTCGCCGGCAGCGCACTCGCCGCCGCCACCGTGCTGCTCACCCGCTGGCGGCACGCCGGCGATGCCGCGCTCGGGCTGGCCGTCGCCGGATACGTGCTGGCGGGCGTGATGCTGATCCGGCTCGACCCGGCACCGCGGATCGACGTCTGGTACACGCTGCAGGGGGCCGCGGACGCGCTCGCCGGTGGCCACGACGCCTACCGTGAGGTGTGGGTGGGGCCGCCCGGCATCATGCCGGCGTTCACCTACCTGCCCTGGATGGGTGCCCTGCTCGCCCCCGGGCGATGGCTGTTCGGCGATGTGCGCTGGGCGCTGCTGGCGGTGACGGTGGCAGGGGCGTTGGCGCTGCGCGGTGGCGGATCCAGCGGTGGCGGATCCAGCGGTGGCGGATCCAGCGGTGGCGGATCCGGCGGTGGCGGATCCCGCGGCGGCATGACCGGCACGGGTGACGGCCCGGGGGCGGGCGGGGCGACGGCGGGCAGTGCGGCCGCGGGGGCGTTGCTGCTGATGCTGCCCGGGACCGCCACCCAGATCGAGCAGGCCTGGACCGAACCCGTGCTGCTGGCGTGCATCGCCGGCGCGTCGCTGGCCCTGCGCGCCCGCCGGTTCGCGCTCGCGGCGCTGCTGCTGGCCCTGGGGATGGCCAGCAAGCAACACCTGGCGCTGCTCGTCCCGTTGCTCGCGTTCTGGCCCCGGCTGGGACCGCGCCGAACCGGCCTGGTCGTCGGGCTCGCGGGGCTGCTGGTGCTGCCCTGGTTCCTTGCCGGACCGGCGGCGATCTGGCACGACACCGTCACCCTGCTGGTGAACTTCCCCCCGCTGCGCTTCGCCGACACCCTGTTCATCGCCGCCCGGCACGAGCTCGGCTGGACCCCGCCGTTCTGGCTCACCGGGGCCGTCGTGCTCGCCACCGTCGCGGCGGTGACCTGGACCGTCCGCCGCCGCAATCCCGGGGTCGGGGAGCTGCTGCGCTGGTCCGCCCTGGTGCTGTTCGTGGCGAACCTGGTGAACAAGCAGGCCTTCTACAACCAGTACTGGCTGGTCGCGGCCCTGCTGCTGGCCGGTTGGGCCGCGCCCGTCGAGGCCGGCACCACGGCGGCGGGTGGCGGCGCGGACGGCGCGGGCGAGGCCGGTGCCGGTCTCACCCGACCGGCGACCCAGCCAGCAGACGCTGCAGCCTGACTGCCAGCCCGTCCCAGCGCCAGGCCTGCGCCACCCACTCCCGGCCGCGGGCGCCGAAGCGGGCCGCCAGCGTGCGGTCGAGGAGCAGTTGCGCGCACCGTTCGGCGACGGCCGTGACGTCACGGCCGTCCACGACGAAGCCGTTCTCCCCCTCCAGCACGGCGTCCGGTGCGCCGCCGGAGTCGCCCGCCACCACCGGCAGCCCGGTGGCCGCGGCCTCCAGGTAGCAGATCCCCAACCCCTCCGCCTCCAGCCCACGCAGGCGGCTGCGGGCGGGCATGGCGAACACATCGCCCGCCGCGTAGTACGCAGGTAGCTGCTCCCCCGGTACCCGCCCGGTGAGCACGACGTGTCGGCCGAGCCCCAGCTCCTCCACCAGCCCCTCCACCCGCCGCCGGTAGGGGCCGTCGCCGACCAGCAGCAGGGCGGCATCGGGCACCCGGCGGCGGATCTCGGGCAGCGCCCGGACCAGGATGTCCTGGCCCTTGCGGGCCACCATCCGCGAGACGCACACCACCACCGGCCGCTCGCGCAGACCGAGCCGCTCACGCAGCTGCCCGTCGCCGGCACCCGGGTGGAACCGGGTGTCGTCCACGCCGGGGGGCAGCCGGACCATCCGCTCCCGCGCCGCGGCGCCGAAGGCAGCCCCGATCCGGGCCCGGGTGTAGTCGCCGAGATACGTGACGACATCGTTGACCTCGCCGATGCGGTGCAGCAGCCGGCGGCTGCCCGGCACCTGCGCCCACCAGACCTCGTGCCCGTGCGTGGTGGCGACCGTGCGCTCCACCCCTGCCCGGCGCAGCGTGGGGGCGAGCAGCCCGAGCGGCGCCGCGGCACCGAACCAGACCCGGTCGCAGCCGTGCGCCCGGGCCACCTCGCGCGCCCGCCGGGCGATACCCGGGGTGGGGACCAGCAGCCGGGCGCGGTCCCGGATCACCGGGAAAGCCAGCGTCGAGTCGTACCCGGGCCCCCCACTCCGGTTCGCCGTGTAGACGACCACCTCCTGCGGGGGCATCCGCTCGGCCATCGCAATGACGAAGGACTCGATCCCCCCCGCCCGCGGCGGGAAGTCATTGGTCACCACCAGGGTGCGCCCGTCGCTCACGGCCGCACCCCCGCCAGCGCGGCGATCCCGGCCCGCCAACGGTGCACGAACCCCGCTTCGTCGGTGCCGGCGACGGCGCGGAAGGCGTCCGTGAGCAGCGCACCCGCAGCCGGCCCCCCCGCCGCGGTGCGCGCGTCGGCGGGCAGCCCACCCATCGCCGTGGCCAGCCGGTAGAAGCGCACCAGCCGGGCCGGATCACCACTGCCCGCGCCGGCGAGCATCGTGCATGCCAGCCACGCCTGCTCGTAGCTGGCGGCGATGTCCCCCTGGGACGGGTCGAACCGGCCCGCAGCAGGCAACTGCACCGGCAGCGAACCGTGGGCGGCGGCGGCCAGCGTCCGCCCGGCGATCGTCGCGGCGGGCAGGCCCGTCCCGCGGTAGGCGACGTAGTCGGCGAACCCTTCCTCCAGCCAGGTCGGTGGGGTCACGACGGCACTCGCGCGGGTGGCGACATGGGTCACCTCATGGGTGAGCACCACCCGCCGGCCGAGGGCCGACAGTGCCCGGAAGGCGACCGGGTTGAGCACGACCCGGTCGGCGGTGCCGGCGGGTGGGGCCAGGCCCGCCGGGTCGCGCTCGAGCGGGCCGACGGTGATCGCGGCGAGCTGGGTGAGCTCGCCGGCGGGGCGCCCCAGCAGGACGCCCAGCTGCCCCAGATCGGCCGGGACCAGAGCCACCACGGTGCGCGGCCAGGCCCTCCCCCACACCGCGTCCACCCTGGCCGCGGCGGCGTCCAGCTCGCGGGCGGCCCGGGCGCCGAGGGCGGACGCGGCGGTGGAGGAGATCACCAGGGCGCGGGCCCCCCGGGCCACCGTGACCGGGCCGAGGTCCCACAGATCGCGCTCGGTGGGCCCGGCGTCGTCGGCGGCGATCGCCCAGCGGCCCGAGCGCCGGGTCACGGTGAGGTACTGCACGCGCCGCAGGTCGCGGGTGTCGGGGCCGAGCCGGTAGCCGAGGGACACCTCGGCGACGAAGGCACCGGCGCCTAGCCCGGCCCCCGATCCGGTCCCTGACCCGGCCGGCGACGCGGCCCCCGACCCGGCCCCCGAGGCGGTCCCGTCCGCGGCCCCGGCCGCGAGCGCCCGCGTCCCGGTGACCTCGTAGTGCCAGGCACGCACCGGGAGCGCGGCGAGCCGGTCGTACACGGCACCCTGCACGGCCCGGAAGCGGGTGGCCGCGGGGTCGATCCCGGCCAGCCAACCGGCGCGGTCGTGGCCCAGCAGCGCCGTCGCCCGCCGGTCCAGCAGGGTGAGCACCGCGGCCACGCCACCGGCATCGGCGGGGCTTGCCGCAGTGGGGACGGGACGGGCCTGCGCGGCCGGAGCCGTCACCCCGGCCGCCGCAGGTCCCGCGGCGGCAGGGTCGGCAAGGGGCCGCAGCAGGGCACCAGCGGGCTCGGAACCGCCCAGCAGGGTCACGGCGGCCCCCGCAGCCAGCAGGGCCGTCAGGGCCGCCGTAGGCCCCTTCCGCGCCCTTGCACGCGCCCTGGTGGCGGCGGGAGGCACGGCGGCGTCCTCGGGCATGGGCACAGCCTAGGAGGCCGGCCACGGCGGACAGCAGGCAGGCCGCCTACCCCGAGGGGCGGCGGCCTGCCTGCTGTTCGCTCGGTAGGACCGGTCAGGGCCGGGCTGCGGCCACGGCCGTGGACAGCCGGGCCGAGGCGATCTCGACGTAGGCGCCGGTGTGCGGTGCGTGGATCATCAGCCCGTTGCCGATGTAGATGCCGACGTGGCTGATCGGGGAGTAGAAGAACACCAGGTCACCGGGCCGCAGGCTGGTCAGCGACACCCTGCTGCCGGCCCCCGCCTGCTCGGCCGCGGTCCGCGGGAGCGTCACCCCGGCCGCCTGCCACGCGCGCAGGGTCAGGCCGCTGCAGTCGAACGTGCCCGGCCCGGTGGCCCCGTACACGTACGGGTCACCGATGTGTGCACACGCGTAGTTGATCACCTTCTGGGTGCGCGCGTCGGGCGCCTGGATGCTGATGTCCTTGCAGGTCAGCCCCGCGCGCACGCTGCCACGGCTGGCGGAGTCGACGGCGGCGAGCTGGGTCGCGGTGAGCCGGGCCCGCTGGGCCTTGAGCGCCGAGTTCTTCGCCTGGGCGGCCTTCTTGGCGGCGTTCAGGTCGGCGGCCGTCTTGGCCAGCCGGGCCTGCTGCCCCTGCAGGTCGGCGCTGTCGGACTTCAGCTGCTGCTCGGCGAGCAGCAGCCGGCGCACGGCGGCGGCCTGCCGGTCGCCCAAGGTCGTCAGCAGGCCGCTCTGGGCCAGCAGGCTGTCGGGGTCGTTGCTGAACAGCAGCGACAGCGATGCGAGGTCGCCGTTGCGGTAGGTCTCGGCGGCGATCAGCCCGAGCGAGTGCCGGGCCTGGTCGACGACGCCCTGCTGGCTCGCCTGCCGGGTCTTGGCCGCGGCGAGCCGGACGTCGACGCTGTGCAGCAGTTCCTGCGCGGCGTTGAACTTCTCGGCTGCCTGCTCGGCCGCCTGCTGCGACTTGTTGATCTCCGCAGTCAGCTGCGCGATGGTCGGCGTGGGAGCCGCGGAGGCGGTTCCCCCGAGCAGGGCCACCGGGATCAGCGCGGCCACCACCAGGGTCGCCCGCACCGCGTAGGCGATGCGGCGAGGGCCGCGCCGCCGGGCGGTGTCACCGGGGGCGCCGTCGCAACCGGGGGCGGTGGGGGGTTCGAGCTCTGAGATGGGGTCCTGCCGACCTGCCAGAGACACCGTGTCCTCGCTCCTGTTTCCTCGGGCCCGCCGGCGAAGCGGGTCAGGGCATCCACGCGGCGTCCCGGGCCGGCCGACCCCCTCGGTCGGTCCGCAGCCACCACGCGTCCGGGCGGGGGAATCGTCGTCGACGCACCCGAACAGACCCACGGCGCGGTCCGACGTCACAATCCTTGCGGACGTGGCGACGTGACCTCGCCGTGACCTGGACGCAGACCTTAGTCCGTTCGGGGGATGGGATCCAGTTCGACTTCACCACAAGTACAAGATGAGGGCCAGAAAACTACGCTGCGTAGCCGGGCTAGCCCGCCTCGCGCCTCGCCGACCGGGTGAGGGGGTGATCGTGACCGCCCGCGACCGGCTCGACCCGGTCCACGCCCGGGTGCCGGGAGGGCATCAGCCGCAACGGCGGGACCAGCCCGGAACGGGCCAGCACGGCGATGGCGTCCCGCTCCGCGCCGTCCAGGTCGACCCCGCCGACCGGCGCGTCGGCAGCAGCGCCGAGCATGACGGTGACCACGCAGTCCCCGCACTCGGGTCCGCGCGCGGCGCAGGCGTCGCAGTCGATGAGCATGGTGGCCCCCTCGGGGTGTGTCGACGGTCCGATGGGTCAGTACCGGACCCGTTGACACGACGCTAAGGCCCGGCACCGACAGCAGGCCCCGCCGTACCCCGTACCCCGTACCCCGTACCCCGTACCCCGTACCCCGTACCCCGTGCCCCGTGCCCCGTGCCCTGGAGCCACCACCGCGTGGCGGCACGAACCTGTCGGCCCGCCGTCCTACCGTCGGCATCGTGAGCATGCCCGCCACCCCACCCCCGCCGCCCCCCGTGGGCCCGCCGGGGGCCGGGCGTGGGGCACGGCCCCCCGGGGTGCAGGCGACCATCGAGGAGCTCGGTACCCCCCTGCACGAGGTGACCTTCGTGGTCGTCGACCTCGAGACCACCGGCGGCTCCCCACACGACGGCGCCATCACCGAGGTCGGGGCGGTGAAGGTGCGCGCCGGCCGGCAGCTCGGGGAGTTCCAGACCCTGGTCAACCCCGGTGCCCCCATCCCCGCCTTCATCGCCGTGCTGACCGGCATCAGCGACGCGATGGTCGCCACGGCGCCGCGGATCGAGTCCGTGCTGCCGGCCTTCCTGGAGTTCGCCCGCGGCGCCGTCGCTCGTGGCCCACAACGCCCCGTTCGACGTGTCCTTCCTGCAAGGCGGCCTGCCGCAGGACGGGGCACCCCTGGCCCGACGCCCCGGTGCTCGACACGGCCCGGCTGGCCCGGCACCTGGTCTCCCGGGAGGAGGCCCGGGACCGCAAGCTGTCCACCCTGGCCCGACTCTTCCGTTCCACCACCACCCCGGACCACCGCGCCCTGCACGACGCGCGCGCGACCGTCGACGTGCTGCACGCGCTGATCGAGCGGGTCGGCAACCTCGGGGTCAGCTCGCTGGAGGAGCTGTCGACCTTCACCTCGCGGGTGCCCGCCGCCACCCGCCGCAAGCGCTACCTGGCGGAGGCGCTGCCGCACGCCCCCGGGGTCTACCTGTTCCGTGACGATCAGGGCCGCCCGCTGTACGTCGGGGTCTCGGTGGACATCCGCTCCCGGGTCCGCAGCTACTTCACCGCGGCCGAGCAACGCACCCGGATGGCCGAGATGGTGGCGCTGGCCGCCGAGGTGACCGCGGTGGTGTGCGCCACCCCGCTTGAGGCGCGCGTGCGCGAGCTGCGGCTGATCGCCGAGCACGCGCCGCGCTACAACCGGCGCTCCCGGTTCCCGGAGCGGGCGCCCTGGGTGAAGCTCACCGCCGAGGCGTACCCGCGGCTGTCGGTGGTGCGCGAGGTCCGCCCCGACGGCGGCACCTACCTCGGCCCCTTCGGCGCCGGCGGGCAGGCCCGACTCGCCATCGCCGCCCTGTACGAAGCGTTCCCGCTGCGCCAGTGCACCCGGCGGCTGCCGCGCACGCCCTCGCCCGGGGCGGCCGCCTGCCTGCTCGCCGACCTCGGCCGCTGCGCGGCGCCCTGCGTGGGCGGCACCGACGAGCCCGGGTACGCCGAGGTGGCCGCCGCCGTCCGCGCCGCGATGACGCAGGACTGCCGCCCGGTGCTGCGCTCGGCGCTCGACCGGGTTGCCCGGCTGTCCGACGAGCAGCGTTTCGAGGAGGCCGCCGTCGTCCGCGACCGGCTGCTGGCCTTCGTCCGCGGTGCTTCCCGGGCGCAGCGGCTGCTCCCGCTGGCGGCGACCCCTGAGCTCGTCGCCGCGCTGCGCACGCCGCGCGGCGGGTGGGAGCTGGTGCTGGTCCGCCATGGCCGGCTCGCCGGCACCGGCGTGAGCCCCCCGGGAGCCGACCCCAGGCCCTATGTCGAGGCGCTGCGCAGCAGCGGCGAGCAGGTGCTGCCCGGGCCGCTGCCGATGCCCGCCGCCCATCCGGAGGAGACCGAGCAGGTGCTGCGTTGGCTGGAGCAGCCGAACGTGCGGCTGATCGAGCTGGACGGCAGCTGGTCGTGCCCGCTGCACGGGGCCACCGGGGCGCGCGCCCGGCTCGACCCGGGCGAGGCCGGCCGCGCCTGGTCCCCGCCGTTCGGCGAGCCCGCGGACTGGGCCGACCGGGCCGCACAGGCCCTGCACCGGGTGCAGGCGCACGAGTCGGCCGGCTGACCCGGCGGGACCTGTGCGGGCACAACCGGCCCGTCCGGCTACGCTCGGCGCTCAGCCTGCGACGAGGATGGGGAGGCGGCGTGATCACCGCGATCGTGCTCGTGGAGACGGATGTGCGGAGCATCCCCGAGGCCGCCGAGGAGATCGCCGCGCTGGACGGCGTGAGCGAGGTGTACTCCGTGACCGGCGACGTGGACCTGGTGGCGATCGTGCGCGTGCACGAGCACGAAGCGCTCGCCGACGTGATCGCCGACCGGCTGTCCAAGGTCGAGGGCGTCCTGGCCACCCGGACCTACCTGGCCTTCCGCGCCTACTCGCGGCACGACCTCGACGCCGCGTTCGCCCTCGGCTTCACCGGCGAGTGAGCCGGCGCCGGCACCCGCGGCGGGAACCCGGCGCGGCCGGCCTCAGCGCGAGGACGCCTTCACCCACCGCTCCAGCACGGCGGCGGCGGCCCCTGACTCGATGCTCCGCTCCGCCACCTCCAGCCCCGCCGAGAGTCGTTCCAGCAGCGAGTGCGGCCCGCTGCCCGCGCCACCGTCGGCCGCGACGAGCCCACCGGCCGCGTTGAGCAGGACCGCGTCGCGCACCGGCCCGCGGCGGCCGGCGAGCAGGTCGCGCGCCACCTGCGCGTTGTGGACGGCGTCGCCGCCGCGCAGGTCCTCCAGCCGGGCCCGGGGCAGGCCGAGGGCGGTGGAATCCACCACCTGCTCGCTCGACCCGCCCGCCGTCGACCACCCACACCGCCGAGGGGCTCGCGGTGGACAGCTCGTCCAGCCCGTCGTCGCCGCGGAAGACCAGGGCCGAAGCGCCGCGGCCGGCGAGCACGCCGGCGACGATCGGGGCCATCCGGACATCGGCCACCCCGACGGCCGCCGCGGCAGGCTGCGCCGGGTTGGTCAGCGGGCCGAGGTAGTTGAAGGCGGTGGGCACGCCCAGCTCGCGCCGCACCGCCGAGGCGTAGCGGAAGGCGGGGTGGAACACCTGGGCGAAGCAGAAGGTGATGCCCACCTCGGAGGCGAGCTCGGCGACCCGCTCGGGGAACGGTCCAGCCGCACCCCGAGCGCCTCGAGCACGTCGGCCGCGCCGCGAGGCCGAGGACGCCGCCCGGTTGCCGTGCTTGACCACCCGCGCGCCGGCAGCCCGCCACCACGATCGCGGCCATCGTCGAGATGTTGACCGTGTGCCGCCGGTCACCGCCGGTGCCGACGACGTCGACACAGTCTCCGGGGACCTCGATCCGGACGGCGTGCCGGAGCATGGTGTCGACCAGCCCGGCGAGCTCGTCGACGCTCTCGCCCTTGCCGCGCAGGGCCACCAGGAACCCGGCCAGCTGCGCGGCGGTCGCCTCGCCCGTCATGACCTGGTCCATCGCCCAGGCGGCCTCGCGCCCGGGTGAGGTCCTGCCCGCCAGCAGCGAGCCGGTGAGCCGGGGCCAGCTGGCGGCCTCCACGGGGCCGGCCCCGGTGTCGTCGCGGCCATGGCCCCACTCACCCCAGCCGGGGACGGGCCAGCGCCGCGAGCGCCTCGGCGACGGCGACCGGGTCGAGCGGGTGCGGGACGGCAGAGTCGGCCCGCGACCAGGTCGCCAGCCAGGCGTCCTGGGGGCGGCCGATGAGCACGAGCACCGGCGGGCAGTCGTAGATCTCGTCCTTGAGCTGCTTGCACACGCCCATGCCACCGGCGGGCGCGGCCTCGCCGTCGAGGATCAGCAGGTCGAGCCCGCCGCGGTCGACGGCGTCGATCACCGCCGGCTCGGTGGCGACCTCGATCCACTCCACCGCGGGCAGGTCGGGGGCGGGTCGGCGGCCGACCGCCATCCGCACGGCGGCGCGGGTGTCGGCGTCGTCGCTGTACAACAGCACCGACAGCGCCCGCTGCTCGCCGGGGGCAGCGGATCGGCCGGTGCTGCGTGCGTGCTCGCCATCGTCGTCTCCGGGTGCCTCGAGGGGCGGGCGGCGCGCGGGCGCCCGCGCGGGGCGACCTCCACGTCGCGCCGATGGTACCGGTGCGACCCGCCCGTCCAGGGTCCGGCCCGGACGGGCACCTCCCCGACTGGCCGGGCCCCACGCCGAGGCCGACTCGGACCGGCACGGCCGAGCCCCATACTGCGCCGCCACGCCAGGCGCGCCCCGACACGCTCAACTCTTCAATGAGATAACGGTCACAGCAACGGCCGCCGGGTGGCCGGGCGCAGGATGCAGGCTGCGGATCCCGTTGGCCTGCAAGACTTCTTGCACTCGCGACGCCGATAAGGCACACCTTGGTGTCATCGTAACTAGAGCGTGATCAACATTGGGCCAAGAGTCCCGGTCCCGCTTCCCGCTCAGCGCGTGGCTCAGGTCATAATGAGCCCCGTGGCGACCGCATCCATCGCAGAGCCCCCGCGCGGGCACCTGTCCGTCAACCGGCCGAACGCTGTCCAGGTGGGCACGATCGTGTGGCTGTCCAGCGAGCTGATGTTCTTCGCCGGGCTGTTCGCGATGTACTTCACGATCCGGGCGGTACGCCCGGAGCTGTGGGCCAGCGAACCGCTCAAGCTGAACGTCCCGTTCTCGCTCGGCAACACGTCATCCTGGTGCTGAGTTCGGTCTCGTGCCAGATCGGCGTCTTCGCCGCGGAGCGGTTCCAGCCCGCGGCGCTGGGCCCGTGGTGGACCCCGTGGACCGCCGGCAGGGTGCGGAAGTGGGGCATGCGCGAGTGGTACGCGCTGACCTACATCGCCGGGTCGCTGCTTCGTCGCCGGCCAGATCTTCGAGTACGCCAACCTGGTCCGAGGATCACCTCACGATCTCCTCCAGCGGCTACGGCTCGGTCTTCTACCTGACCACCGGCTTCCACGGCCTGCACGTGACCGGCGGCCTGATCGCGTTCCTGCTCATCCTCGGCCGCAGCTTCGCCGCCAAGCGGTTCGGCCACGCCGAGGCCACCAGCGCGATCGTCACGTCGTACTACTGGCACTTCGTCGACGTCGTGTGGATCGGGCTCTTCCTCGTCATCTACGTCCTGCAGTGACCGCCCGCGACGGCGGCACCCGCCGCCCGACCCGCCCGGCCGCCCCTGCCCCCGTCCCTCCAGGAGATCCACGTGACCGCACTTGCAGCCCGTCGGCGCCACCCCCTGGCCCGGGCCGTGCTCGTGCTGCTCGGCCTGATCGTCACCGGCCTCGTCTACGCCGCGGCGGCGCCCGGGCACGGCCAGCGCCGCCCAGTCCGGCGCCGACGACATCGCCGCGGGCCACAAGCTGTTCCTGGCGAACTGCTCCACCTGCCACGGTCTGAACGCCCAGGGCCGGAACGATGCGCCGTCACTGATCGGCGTCGGCGCCGCGGCGGTCGACTTCCAGGTCGGCACCGGCCGGATGCCGATGGTCGCCACCGGCCCGCAGGCACCGAAGAAGCAGGTGCAGTTCGCCCAGCAGGAGATCAGCCAGCTCGCCGCCTACGTCGCCTCGCTCGGCCCGGGCCCGGCGATCCCCGACGCGGCCGCAGTCGACCCCACGCAAGGGCGATCCGGCCCGCGGGGCGATGATCTTCCGCACCAACTGCGCGATGTGCCACAACTTCGCGGCCGAGGGCGGCGCGCTGACCGGGGCAAGTACGCCCCCAGCCTGTCCGGACGTCACTCCCACGCACATCTACGAGGCCATGGTCACCGGTCCGCAGTCCATGCCGGTCTTCAACGACCAGAACATCGACCCCGCAGAGCAAGCAGGACATCATCGCCTACCTCAAGCACCATCGACAAGGCTCCGAGCCCGGGCGGGCTCTCGCTCGGCACCATCGGCCCGGTCAGTGAGGGCCTGGTCGTCTGGGTCGTCGGGCTGGCCCTGCTCATCGGCTGCGCCGTGTGGCTGGGGGCGAAGGCAACGTGAGCGACGGGAACGAGTCCATGACCACGCAGCAGGACGACGGCCGGCCCGGCACCGACGTCGCACCGACCGCCGCCCCCGAGGGGCTCCCGGAGCGGTTCGAGAACCCCGGCCTGCCCCCGCACCACCACCGCGTCACGGACATCGACCCGCGGGCGGCCAAGCGCGCCGAGCGCCAGGTCGCGGCGATGTTCGGACTGTCGGTGCTCGGCACCGTGCTGGTGCTCGTCGCCTACTTCGCGGTGAAGTTCCCGGCCAACTCGCCGGCGAACATGGTCAGCTACCTCAAGCAGGTGGGGCTGTCCACCCTGCTGCTCGGGCTCGGCCTGTTCCTGGCCCTGTTCGGGATCGGCGTCGGCGCGGTGCACTGGGCGAAGACGCTCATGCCCGACGACGAGCGCAGTCGAGGAGCGCCACCTGCAGCGCGGCTCCGAGGAGGACCGCGCTGCCGCCGTGGACATCCTCAGGAGGGCGCCGACGAGTCGGGGCTGCGGGCGCAGGCCGCTGATCCGCAACACCCTGATCGGCGGCGCTCGGCCTGCGCCGGGATCTCCCCCGTGGTGTTCCTGCGCGACCTCGGCCCGATGCCGGCGAAGAACCTCGACACCAGCTTCTGGAAGCGGGCCTGCGCATGGTCCGCGACCCCGAGGGAGGCGCCCTCAAGGCGTCCGACCTGACCATCGGCTCGGTCGTGCACGTGATCCCGGAGGGCATCGAGCAGACCTCCGACGTGCTGGAGGAGAGGCCAAGGCCGCCGTGCTGCTCATGCGGCTCGACCCCGCCGACCTGGCGACCGCGTCCGATCCGGCTCCTACCAGGGCATCGTGGCCTACTCCAAGATCTGCACCCACGTGGGGTGCCCGGTCGCGCTGTACGAGCAGCACACCCACCACCTGCTCTGCCCCTGCCACCAGTCCACGTTCGACGTCCGGCAGAACTGCAAGGTCATCTTCGGTCCGGCCGAGCGGCCGCTGCCGCAGCTGCCGATCACCGTCGACGACGAGGGGTACCTGGTCGGCCAGGAGCGACTTCCACGAGCCCGTCGGGCCGAGCTTCTGGGAGCGCGGATGAGCACCACATCGGCCAAGGCCACGGCGGCCGCCGACCTCGGCAACTTCGTCGATGAGCGGGTGGGCGCCAGCAAGGGCGTGAAGTTCCTCGCCCGCAAGATCTTCCCCGACCACTGGTCGTTCATGCTCGGGCGAGGTCGCGCTCTACAGCTTCATCATCCTGCTGCTCAGCGGCGTCTTCCTGACCTTCTTCTTCGTGCCCAGCGTCGGCGAGACCACCTACCACGGTTCCTACGCACCGCTGAACGGCGTCGACGATCTCGGAGGCGTACGCCTCCACCGTCCGGCTGTCCTTCGACGTCCGCGGCGGGCTGCTGGTGCGCCAGGTCCACCACTGGGCGGCCCTGCTCTTCGTCGCGGCGATCATCGTGCACATGTTCCGGGTGTTCTTCACCGGAGCGTTCCGCAAGCCGCGCGAGCTGAACTGGGTCATCGGCGTCGCTGCTGGTCCTGCTGGCCATCGTCGAGGGCTTCGCCGGCTACTCGCTGCCCGACGACCTGCTGTCCGGCAACGGCCTGCGCATCGCCTACGGCATCGTGCTAGGCGATCCCCGTCGTCGGCACGTACGTCGAGCTTCTTCATGTTCGGCGGCGAGTTCCCCGGCACGATCTTCATCCCCCGGCTGTACACCCTCCACGTGCTGCTGCTGCCGGGGATCTTCCTCGCCCTGATCACCGTCCACCTGATCCTGCTGGTGGTGCAGAAGCACACCCAGTACCCGGGCCCGGGCCGCACGAACAACAACGTCGTGGGCTACCCGCTCTTCCCGGTGTACATGGCCAAGGCCGGCGGCTTCTTCTTCATCGTCTTCGGCGTCATCGCGCTGATCGCCGCGCTGTTCACGATCAACCCGATCTGGGAGTACGGCAGCTACGACCCCTCCCCGGTCAGTGCGGGAGCCCAGCCCGACTGGTACATCGGCTTCCTCGACGGCGCGCTCCGGCTTACCCCCGGCTTCTTCGAGTTCACCGCCTGGGGGCACACGCTCTCGCTGAACATCGCCCTTCCCGCGCTGATCCTGCCCGGGATCCTCAGCTTCGCGCTGATCGGCTATCCCTGGATCGAGGCCTGGGTCACCGGGGACCGGCGCGAGCACCACCTGCTCGACCGCCCCCGCAACGCCCCGACCCGCACCGGGCTCGGCGTGATGGCGCTGACGTTCTACGTGCTGCTGTGGATCAGCGGCGGGAACGACATCGTCGCGACCCACCTCGGGCTGTCCATCAACGACATCACCAACACGCTGCGACTGCTCATCTTCGTGCTGCCGCCGCTGGGGTACGTGGTGACCAAGCGCATCTGCCTCGGCCTGCAACGCAAGGACCGCGAGAAGGTCCTGCACGGGCTGGAGACCGGCGTCATCTACCGCACCGAGACCGGGGAGTACTTCGAGGCGCACGCCCCGCTGGAGGAGCGTGACCGCTGGATCCTGGTCCAGCACGAGAGCTACCGCCCACTCGAGGCGGAGCCAGCCATGACCGATGACAACGGCGTACGCCGGCCCGGGTCGCGACTCGAGGGCGTGCGCCGGCGGCTCACCCACTTCTACTTCGAGGACCGGGTCGAGCCCGTCACCCCGGCGGAACTGGCGGAGGCGGAGCACGACCACCACCACGCCGAGGTGGCCGCTACCCCGGAGCAGGACCACCCCGCGGTGACGTCGGGAACTGACTGACGGCGAAGGCGGCGCCCAGGCCCGCCCGCGCAGGCGTCAGACCCCGACTACACGGTCAATCGTCAAGCCCCAGGAAGACCCGCGTCGGGCTATGCGCTGAGCCCGAAGACGCGCGTGGTGCCAGAGGCGTCCAGCAGTGCGCTCAGGTCGTCGATCTCGCTGCTCAGCGGGCGGAAATCCCCGTACGGGCCGCTCCTGCCCCGACCACGCCGGTCAGGAACGTACACGGTGAACTCCCCGGACAGCGCCTGGGCCAGCAGGGTCAGGTTTCCCGACCACTGGCCCGCCCCGTGCAGCAGGATGACCGCCGGACCGGTCCCTAACCACTGGTAGCCGATCGTGGTGCCGTCACCGGAACGCACCTCGCCGAGGGCGAACCGTGAAGCGGTGGACCCGGGCTCCTGGTTCACCGCCCCGATGCTACGCGCAGCCACGCCGAGGCCGGCGGCTTCAGACCCGACTTCAGACCCAACCACACCCTGGATTCTGAAGAGCCGGACTACGGCCTTTCGGCGGACGACATCGATCCCAGGCACCGGTGGCCCGGTGCCTGGGATCGGCCAGGAGCAGTGGGTGAATCCTCGCGAGCCGCCAACCGCGCGCGCTCAGTGGGCGTGCTCGCCCCGGTAGTACTCGAACACCCAGCCCAGCATCCCGATGCCGCCGAAGCCGACGCCGATCAGGAACAGCCACCAGCCGACGGCCATGCCGGCGAACAGCACCGCGGCACCCGCCCCGGCCACCAGCGGCCACCACGAGTAGGGCGAGTAGTGCCCCAGCTCGCCCGAGCCCTGGCTGATCTCGGCGTACGGGTCGTCCTCGGGACGCGGGTCGATCCGCCGCGAGGTGAGCCAGAGGTAGAGCCCGACGAGCAGCGCCAGCCCCGAGGTGAGGTAGAGCGCCGAAACCCCCACCGGCTCGTGCCACCCGGTGACGAAGCCGTAGATCGTGGCGATCGGGGCGAAGAACATGCCCCCCGAGCCGAACAGCAGGGTCTCGACCTTCACGTCGTCAGCCTCGGTCTCGCTCGGACCGCTCGGTGTCCCCGAGCAGGTCGTCCAGCAGGTTCTCGTCCGGCGCCGTCGCTGCGACCGCCGCGGCCTCGGGGTGGTTCAGGTCGAAGGCCGGGCGCTCGGAACGGATCCGCGGCAACGAGGTGAAGTTGTGCCGCGGCGGCGGGCAGGAGGTGGCCCACTCCAGCGACCCCCCGTATCCCCACGGGTCGTCCACCGTCACCAGCGGGGCCCGCCGCCAGGTGACGTACACGTTCCACAGGAAGGGGAGCATGCTCATCGCGAGGATGAACGCAGCCACCGTGGAGATCCGGTTCAGCAGGGTGAAGCCGTCCTGCGGAAGGTAGTCGGCGTACCGCCGGGGCATGCCTTCGACGCCCAGCCAGTGCTGCACCAGGAACGTGGTGTGGAAGCCGATGAACGTGAGCCAGAAGTGCACCTTGCCGAACCGTTCGTCGAGCATCCTCCCGGTCCACTTCGGCCACCAGAAGTAGAAGCCGGAGAACATCGCGAACACGATGGTGCCGAACAGCACGTAGTGGAAGTGGGCCACCACGAAGTAGCTGTCGGACAGCTGGAAGTCCAGCGCGGGGGTGGACAGGATGATGCCGGTGAGCCCGCCGAACAGGAAGGTGGTGAGGAACCCGAGACTCCACAGCATCGGTGTCTCGAACGTCAGCGACCCTCGCCACATCGTGCCGATCCAGTTGAAGAACTTCACCCCGGTCGGGACGGCGATGAGCATCGTCATGAAGGCGAAGAACGGCAGCGCGACCTGCCCGGTCGTGTACATGTGGTGCGCCCACACCGCCACCGACAGCGCCGGCGATCGAGATGGTGGCGAAGACCAGGCCCTTGTAGCCGAAGATGGGCTTGCGGCTGAACACCGGCAGCACCTCGGTGACGATGCCGAAGAACGGCAGCGCGATGATGTACACCTCCGGATGCCCGAAGAACCAGAACAGGTGCTGCCACAGCACCGGCCCGCCGTTCTGCGCCTCGAACACCTGCGGCCCCGAGCTTGCGGTCGGCGCCCAGCGCCAGCAGCGCGGCGGCCAGCGGCGGGAAGGCCATCAGCACCAGCACGCTGGTGATCAGCACGTTCCAGGTGAAGATGGGCATCCGGAACATCGTCATGCCCGGGGCACGCATCGTCACGATGGTGGTGATGAAGTTGACCGCCCCGAGGATCGTCCCGAACCCGGTCAGGGCTAGCCCGAAGATGCCGCAGATCGGCGCCGAGGCCCGGTGAGTACACGTTGTTGGTCAACGGCGCGTACATGTACCAGCCGAACGCGGCGGCGCCCTGCGGCGGTGAGGAAGCTCGCCGCCGCCGTGATCCCGCCGAACAGGTACAACCAGTACGACAGCATGTTCAGCCGCGGGAACGCGACATCGGGAGCGCCGATCTGCAGCGGCATGATCTCGTTGGCGAACCCGGCGAAGGCGGGGGTCGCGAACAGCAGCAGCATGATCAGGCCGTGCATGGTGAACAGCTGGTTGTACTGCTCCTTGTTCTGCACCACCTGCAGCCCCGGGGAGAACAGCTCGGCCCGGATCAGCAGCGCGAGCACCCCGCCGACGAGGAAGAACAGGAAGGAGGTGATGAGGTACAGGTGCCCGATGGTCTTGTGGTCCGTACTGGTCACCCAGCGCACCACCACCGACCCCTTGCGGGGACGCGGAGGCATGAGACGGGTGGTCTCAACAGTGCTCGCCGTCGTGGCCATCAGTTGCTCCCGCTTCCGGTGGTGACCCCACGGTTCAGGTTCGAGCCGAGCACGCCCACCTGGCCGCGAGCACGCAGGTCCTGCATGTGCTGGTCGTACTCGGCCTGAGGGACGACCTTGACGTTGAACAGCATCTCCGAGTGGTACTCACCGCACAGCTCGGAGCACTTGCCCGCGTAGGTGCCCAACCTCTCCGGTACCACCTGGAACGTGTTGGTGATCCCCGGAATCGCGTCCATCTTGTACAGGAATGCCGGGACCCAGAAGGAGTGCACGACGTCGCGGGAGGTGATGTGGAACTCCACCCGCTTGTTCACCGGAAGCCACAGCGTGGGGATCTGGCTCTCCACCGCCGAGGTGCCGTCGAGCTGGGTCTGCATCCCGCTGTCGTAGACGCCGGAGTCCAGGTAGTTGAAGTCCCACGACCACTGCTTGCCGACCACCCCGATGGTGACGTCGGGCTTGGCCGAGGTGTCGGTGATGGCCGCCTGGTCGCGCGCCGTGTAGTAGAAGAGCACCCCGACCATCATCAGCGGGACGATGGTGTAGAGAATCTCGATCGGGATGTTGTACCTGACCTGCGGCGGCAGCCGGTCTCGTCGCGCCGGCGCCGGTAGGCGACGATGGACCAGATCATCAGCCCCCAGACCAACACGCCCACGACCAGGGCGGCGATCCAGGAGTTGACCCACAGGTCGATGATCCGGCCGGTCTGGTTCGTCGTCCCCTTGGTGGAGGGCTCCCAGCCCCTCTGCACGGTGGCCGAGCAGCTGGACAGAGCCAGAATGCCGATCCCACCGACTGCGGCCGGAACGAGCCGGCGCAGGCGGGTACGAAGGGCGCGAAGTTCCTCGTGCGAACGCAACGGCGGCCTTCCAGGGAGTGCTCCCGGCGTTGACACCGGGGGTGGACGGGTCCTCGACGGCAGAACACTACCGTGTACCCCCTGCTCCGGCAGAGGGTAGGGATAGAAAGATCAACCGTTCCGTCGAGAACTAAGGCTTACCTTACCAACCTTTCGGGGGAGCCGTCCGATACCCCTTGCCGGCCAACGAGTATGCCATCGCCACGTCGGTGACCTGCCCTATCTCAGGAAGACCGCGGGAAGATCACACTCCAGCCCGCTCGCGAGCCGTTCCAGGTACTCCGCGCGGGGCATCTCGACCGCACCCAGGCTGGTCAGATGTGACGTACGCCACTGCAGGTCGAGGAGCCGGCGCTCCGCGTCGGCTCCCTCACCCCCGCGAGCAGGCGCACCAGCGCCACCAGGGCCACCTTCGAGGCGTCGGTCTCGCGGTGGAACATCGACTCCCCCGCGAACAGCCCGCCGACCGCGACCCCGTACAGGCCGCCGGCGAGGTGCCCTCCCGCCAGCACTCCACCGAGTGCGCCCAGCCGAGGGCGTGCAGGTTCCGGTAGGCCTGCGCCACGCCGGGCGGTGATCCAGCGGCCCGGGCGGCGCGGGTCCGCGCAGGCCATGAGCACGTCGTCGAAGGCAGTGTCCACGCGCACCTCGTAGCGCGCGCAGGCGCGACGCAGCGAACGGGACACGCGCAGCTCCCCAGCGGCAGCACGCCCGCGCGGGTCGGGGGACCACCAGCCGATCGGACCCCGGCCGTGGCGGCCCAGCCCCATCGGGAACAGCCCGCGGCGGTAGGCGGCCAGCAGCGTCCCCGGCTCCAGGTCGCGCCCCCACCCCGACCAGGTCCTCCCCCGGCACGGCGGCCGACAGGTCGAACGCGTACCGGCTCGGCGCCGGCTCGATGGGCCGGGTCACCGCTCGGTCAGGGCCGCGGGCATGCGCAGGTGCGGCTCGACGTCGGCCGCCGCGGCGTCCCCGTAGGCCTGCGGCGAGCCGGGTCGAGGAACGCCGCCGGCCGAGGTCGTACTCCTGGGTGCCGACCGTCTCGATGACGTAGGTGGCGAGCAGCGCACCCGATCTGCGCGCAGCGCTCCGCGGGCAGGCCCCAGGCCAGCCCCGCGAGGAAGCCGGCCCGGAACGCGTCGCCGACCCCGGTCGGGTCGGCCGACCCGCCTCGCCGGCGCCACCGGACCTGCGACGGCCGTGCCGCCCTTGCTCCTGGACCACGACGCCGTCCTTGCCGAGGGTGGTGACCCGCGATGCCGACCCGGTCGAGGATCTCCTCGCTCGCTCCAGCCGGTCTTCTGCTGGTGATCAGCGCGGCCTCGTAGTCGTTGGTGAACAGGAACGCCGCGCCCGTCGACGAGCTGCCGGATCATCGCGCCGTCCGACCAGGCGAGCTGCTGGGAGGGGTCGGCCGCGAAACGGATGCCGCGGCTGCGGCACTCCTCGGTGTGCCGGAGCATCGCCTCCGGGTCGTTCGGGCCGATCGACGACCAGGTCGAGGCCGCCGGCGCTGGCCGGCGAGCGGGCCCAGCTCGATCTCGCGGGCCTCGGACATCGCGCCGGCGTAGAACGAGGCGATCTGGGCCTGCTCGGCGTCGGTGGTGCAGACGAACCGCGCCGTGTGCCGGCAGCTCGGAGACGTGCACGCCGGCGGCAGTCCACGCCGTGCCGCTCGAGCCAGGAGCGGTAGTCGACGAAGTCCTCGCCCACCGCGCCGACGAGCAGCGGGTCGACGCCCAGGTTGGCCATGCCGAAGGCGATGTTGGCGGCCACGCCGCCGCGCCGGATCTCGCAGGTCGTCGCACCAGGAACGACAGCGAGACCTTGTCCAGCTGCTCGACGACCAGCGAGTCGGCGAACCGCCCGTGGAAGGTCATCAGGTGGTCGGTGGCGATGGAACCGGTGACGGCGATCCGCACGAGCGCACACCCTACCCGGCCTGGTACCCCGGCCCGTGCCTGCGAGACCTCAGTGGAAGCTGTCGCCGCAGGCGCAGCTGCCCGACGCGTTGGGGTTGTCGATGGTGAAGCCCTGCTTCTCGATGGTGTCGGCGAAGTCGATCGTCGCGCCCTCGAGGTACGGCGCGCTCATCCGGTCGACGACCACCTCGACCCCGTCGAAGTCCCGGACGCAGGTCGCCGTCGAGGGTGCGCTCGTCGAAGTAGAGCTGGTAGATCAGGCCCGAGCAGCCGCCGGGCTGGACGGCGACGCGCAGCCGCAGGTCGTCGCGCCCCTCCTGCTCGAGCAGGTTGGCCACCTTGGCCGCGGCCACATCCGTGAGCACGACACCGTGGGCGGGTGCCTGCTGTGCGGTCTGGTCCTGAACGGTCATCAGGGTCATCTCCGTGGGTCTCGGGGTCGTCCGCGGGTACAACGGCGCGCGCCGGCCCCGCCTTCCCCAAGGGTAAGCGGCAAGGGGCCGTGATCGCTGCCCGGCCGCCTGCGCGCCCGCTGCGACCCGCCCGCTGCGACCCCGCCGTGCGACCCTGCCGTGCGACCCTGCCGCTGCGACCCTGCCGTGCGACCCTGCCGTGCGACCGGGCCGGTGCGACCCGGCCGGGCGAGGCAGCTAGCGCGACCAGGTGCGGGCGACGCGCTCGACCCGGGCGGCGAGCTTGGTCGCCGGCGCGGCCAGCGAGGCCGCGACCTCCGCGGCGCTGCGGGCCACCGGGTAGGCGCCGTCCACACCGATGGCCTGCATCTCCCGGCGCCCCACCTGGACCTGGCCGGCCACCACCACCACCGGGACGCCCACCTCCTGCGCGGCCCGGGCGACACCCGCCACCACCTTCCCGCGCAGCGACTGCCAGTCGAAGCTGCCCTCGCCGGTGACGACGAGGTCGCAGCGGCGCAGCCGGCCCGCCAGGTCCACCGCTGACAGCACCTCCTCGCTGCCCGGGATGCGCCGGCCACCGATGAGCATCAGCCCGAAGCCCAGCCCCCCGGCAGCGCCGGAGCCCGGTTCCGCGGACAGCCGCCGCGACACCCCGCAGGCGTGGGTGGCGGCCGCGGCGAAGTCGCCGAGGCACCGCTCGAGGTCCTGGGCCTGCTGCGGGGTGGCGCCCTTCTGCTCGGCGAACCCGGCGCTGGCGCCGTGGAAGCCGAGCAGCGGGGAGTCCACGTCGCAGGCGATCCGGATCTCCACGTCCGCCCAGCTTGCCCGCAGCGCCGCCAGCGGCGTCAGCTCCCGGCCACTCACCCCGGCGAGCGCGCCGCCGCCGGACAGCAGCCGCGTGGCGAACCGCGGATCCTCGGCCAGCCCGGCGGCGCCCGCCAGCGCCGCCAGCATTCCCGCGCCGGCGTCATTCGTCCCGGAACCGCCCAGCCCGACGACCACCCGGCGCGCCCCCGCCGCCCGCGCCTCCTCCAGCAGGTCGCCGACCCCGGCCGTACTGGTCCGCGCCGGGTTCCGCAGGGCGGCGGGGACCAGATGCAGCCCGCAGGCCTGGGCCGTCTCGAGGTAGCCGGTCAGCACCCCGTCCGGCGCCCGCACGAAAAGCACGGCGGACGGCACCGGCTCCCCGAGCGGGCCGCGCACGGTGACCTGCCGCCGGGTCCCGCCGAGGCCGGACTCGAGCACGTCGAGGAAGCCGGGGCCCCCGTCGGACAGCGGGCACAGCTCCAGCTCGTCGTGCGGGGCGTGCCGGCGCCACCCCTCGGCGATCGCCTCCGCGGCCTGCACCGCGGTCAACGTTCCGCCGAAGCCGTCGGGGGCCACGAGCACACGCACGGGGGCAGTCTGCCAACCGCCCGCCGGCCACGTGCAGGCGGCACCGACCACGTCACCGGGCTCACCCGGGCGGGCGATCCAGCCCGGCCGCCCTGCCGCCGACGGCTCGAAGGAGCGCCTGGCCCCGACCCGTTAGGAGGCGCGACATGGTCGCGGTCCTCGGGCCCGGAATGAAGGCCGTGCGCCGGCTCGGGATCAGCGGGAAGTTCACCGCGGTGGGGCTGCTCCTGGTGCTGCCCCTCGGGGTGAACGTCGCCGCCGGCTGGGGGGGTGCCTCGACCCAGCTCTCGCTCGCCGCCCGGGAACGGCAGGGGTTGGCGCTGGCCACCCCGCTGGTGCGGCTGACGGCCCGGCTGGCGGCCGTGGAGGGCGGCGACGGCGACGCCTCGACCCCGGCGCTGATGGGCTCGGTGTCGGAGCTGGACGCCGTGGCCGGGCAGGACGCCCGCTGGACACCGTTGCGGGCTGAGGTGCTGCAGGTGACGGCCGCCCGCGGTACCGGGACGGCGGCGTCCGCCGCCGCGCAGGCGCGCAGCCGGGCCACCGGGCTGCTCGGCGCCACGGCGGGCGGCTCCGGCCTCGTCCTCGACCCGCAGGCGGGCAGCCACGACGCTGTGACCGCCCTGGTGGAGGTGCTGCCGGAGCTGCTCGACCAGGCCGTCGCCTGCGGGACCGCCCGGTCCGGCGCCGGGAGCGCGAGCGGCGGGGTCCCGGTCTGCCGGGACGGCCTGCAGCAGGCAGCCGACCGGCTGCACTCCGCCGTCGCCGGGGCGGCAGCCGCCTCCGCCGCCGGGCTCGGCAGCGAGGTCGGCCCCGCGCTGCGCATCCTCAGCGCGGCCGTCGCCGGCTACGCCGCCGCGCCGCCCGCCCCGCCGGGGCAGGGCCCTGCCCTGCACGAGGTCACCGCAGCCGCCGCCTCCGTGGCGACGGCCCTCGGCGGCAGCGTCGACACCCTGCTGAGCGCCCGCCAGGGCCAGCTCGCGCGCTCCCGGTTGCGCCCGCTGGCGCTCACCCTGCTCGCCCTGCTCGCGGCGGGGTACATGATGGCCGCGCTGTACCGGGCCACCGTGCACGACGTGCGCACCGTGCTGGAGGACATCAACACCGTCACCAACGGGGCCCTGAACCAGACCCCGCCGCTGCCCGGCCGGGACGAGTTCGCGCAGATGAGCCGTGCCGTCGTGCACGCCCGCGACCGACTCACCGCGCTGCTCGGCGCGCTCCGCTTCCGCGCCACCCACGACGAGCTGACCTCGCTGGGAAACCGCACCCTGCTGATGGAGAAGCTGCAGGAGACGCTCGCCGAGGGCCGCGGACCGGTGGCCGTGCTGCTGATCGACCTGCGCCGGTTCACCGACGTCAACGACAGCTTCGGGCACGACATCGGAGACCAGGTGCTGCGCACCGCCGGCGCCCGCCTGCACCGCGGCGCGGGCAGGCGCAACGTGGTGGCCCGGACGGGGGCGAACGAGTTCGGCGTCCTGGTCACCGATATCGGCGGCAGCGCCGACCTGCGCCGGTTGATCGAGCGGTTGCGGACCGCGCTGGAGGAGCCGGTGGACATCGACGGCCGCCAGTTGCGCACCCGGGTGGTCATCGGTGCCGCAGTCGGCGGCGGCGACCCGGGGGCCGGCGACAGTGAGGCCGGCGACCCCGGGGCCGGCGACCTCGGGGCCGGCGACCCGAGGGCCGGCGACAGTGGGGGCGGCGACAGGCCCGACGCGCGCGACCTGCTGCGGCGGGCAGCGGTGGCCCTGTCGGCGGTCAAGGCCGACCACGACACCGGGACGGCCTTCTACGCGCCGGCCATGCAGCACGCGACCAGGGAGCGCACCGAGCTGTCCGCGGACCTCGTCACCGCCCTCGACGGCGGCCAGCTCTCCGTGGTGTACCAGCCGATCGTGGACCTCGGCGGCGGCACCCTGTACGGCGTGGAGGCGCTGGTGCGCTGGGTCCACCCCACCCGCGGGCCGATCTCGCCGGAGGTCTTCGTCCCGCTGGCGGAGGCCACCGGCCTGATCGTCCCGCTCGGCCGCTGGGTGCTGCGCGAGGCCGTGCTCCAGCTCGCCGGCTGGCACCGGGACTTCCCCGCGGCCGGGCCGCTGGTGCTCGACGTCAACCTGTCCGCCGACCAGCTCGCGGACGCCGAACTGCCCGGCAGGCTGCTGTCCCTGATCAACGCCACCGGCCTCGACCCGGGGCAGCTGGTGCTGGAGATCACCGAGTCCGCGCTGGTGCGCAACCTCGCCAGCGCCCGACAGCGGCTCGGCCAGCTGTCCGCCACCGGGGTGCGGCTGGCACTGGACGACTTCGGTACCGGCTACTCCTCGCTGAGCTACCTGCGAGACCTGCCCGTCGGCGTGCTCAAGGTGGACAAGTCCTTCATGGAGGGCATCGAGGACACCACCGGCACCGCCGGGCGGCTGCTGCACAGCATCGTCGACCTCGGGGCGGGGCTGGGGATGGAGCTGATCGCGGAGGGCATCGAGTCCCCCGCCCAGCTCGACGCGCTGCGCCGCTGCGGCTGTCACCTCGGCCAGGGGTACCTGTGGTCCCGGCCGCTGCCCGCCGACGAGGTGGCGGACCTGCTGCGTTCCGGGGACTCCCGGGCGCTGCCGGTGCGTGCCGGGGCCGAACTCGCCGCGGTGGGCTCCGCGCGGAGGCCGGGCGCGGGGCCCGGCTCGCGCGGCCGGGCACTGCCCCCGCCGCAGCCCGGCCCGCGGGCCCCGGACCACCGCCGGGACGCCTGAACCCACAGGCCGCGCCGCGGTCAGCCCGCGAGCGCCGCCAGCAGCAGCGTCTCGGCCACGCAGGCGCGGGCGAACTCCTCCAGGTGCAGCGACTCGTCGCCGCCGTGGGCGCGGGTGTCCGGGTCCTCCACCCCCGTGACCAGCACGGTGGCTGCCGGGTAGGCCCGGCCCAGCTCGGTGATGAACGGGATCGAACCGCCGACGCCCATGTGCACCGGCTCCCGCCCCCAGGCCTGGGCCAGCGCCCAACGGGACAGGTCGTACACCGGGCCGCGGACGTCTCCCGCCCACGGATGCCCCTGCTCGCCGAGGGTCACCGTCACTCGCGCCCCCCAGGGCGCACCCCCCGCAGGTGCTCACGCAGCGCCACGAAGGCCGCCTGCGGGTCCTGCCCGGGCGCCAGGCGCAGGCAGAACTTCACCCGGACGACCGGCAGCAGCGTGTTGGAGGCCACCGCCACCGAGGGAGCGTCGATCCCGATGATGGTCAGCGACGGGCTGGGTCCACAACCGCGTCGTCGAGGTCTGCCCGATGCCGAGCAGTCGACCCCGTCGAGCACGCCGGCGTCGGCGCGCAGCGCGCTCCTCGGTGTAGTCCGAGGTCGGCGGCCTCGGAGGTCACGCAGGCCCGCGCACCGTGACGTCGCCGTCGCGCGTCGTGCAGACGTGGACGAGCAGCCGCAGCGTGGCGGTCATCGCATCGGCCACCGCTCCGCCGAACATCCCGGAGTGCACCGCGTGGTCGAGGCGTGCGGACCTCGATCACGCCGTCGACCAGCCCGCGCAGGCTGGTGGTGAGCGCCGGGCTCGCCGACCTGCCAGTTCGCCGAGTCGGCGACCACGATGACGTCGGCCGCCAGCCGTTCCCGGTACCGTGCCAGGAACGCGCGCGAAGGTCGGGCGAGCCGACCTCCTCCTCCCCCTCGACGAAGACCGTCACGCCCACCCCGGCAGGTCGTCCCGAGCGCACGCAGCGCCGCCGAGGTGCGACGCCGATGCCTGCCTTGTCGTCGGCGGCGCCGCGGCCGTAGAGCCGCCCGTCGCGCTCGGTGGGCTCGAACGGCTCGGGCTGTCCAGTGCCCGGGTCGCCCGGGCGGCTGCACGTCGTGGTGGGCGTAGAGCAGCACGGTCGGGCGCCCCGGCCGGCGCCGGTCGGCGGGCCGACCACCGCCGGGCGCACCGGGCACGCCCGTCGGCCTCGGCCCGCAGCACCTCGACCTCGGCACGCCGGCTCGCGCGCAGCAGGTCCGCGACGGCCTCGGCGCTGGCGCCTCGAGGTGGGCCGGGTCGAAGGCCGCCGCCGAGACGCTGGGGATGCGCACCAGCGCCTCGAGGTCGGCCCGCAGCGCCGGCAGCAGCCCGGTCACCCGGGCGCGCAGGGCGGCGACGGTGTCCGACGGCAGCGCGGCGGCGGGCGGCGACGGGTGCACGGTCATGGGCCAAACCTAGTGCGGCACCCGCCGTCACCGTCGCCGTCCCCGCCCGGGTCGCGGCCCGGTCCCGGCGCCCGCGGGAGCAGTCTCCGCGAGCCCGTACGCTGGGCACGTGTTCGGACGGCAGAAGAGCCCGCAGCCCGCAGTGACGCCGGCGCAGGACGAGCAGGACAGGCCCGGCGCCAAGGGGCGCCCCACCCCCCGCCGGCGCGAGGCGGAGGAACGCAACCGCCGCCCGCTGGCTGTCGGGCGGTCGCGCCGCGGCAGCCCGGCCCGGCGCCAGCAAGCAGGAGCGCAAGGCCGCCCGGCAGGCACAGCGCGACGCCTCCCAGGCGGAGCGGGCCCGCACCCGGCAGGCGCTGCTCACCGGGGACGAGAAGGACCTGCCCGCCCGCGACAAGGGTCCCGCCCGCCGGTACGTGCGCGACTACGTCGACGCCAGGGTGAACCTCGGCGAGTACTTCATGCCGTTCGCCATCGTCGTCCTGCTGCTCAGCCTGATCAGGAACACCACCGTGCAGGCCGCCGGGCTGCTGCTGATCTACGGGGTCGGGCTCGCCGTCGTGGTCGACGCGTTCCTGCTCTGGTGGCGGATCCGGCGCAAGGTCGATGCGCGTTTCGGGGTCGGCTCCTCGCGCGGCATCGGGATGTACGCGGTGACCCGGTCGCTGCAGATCCGCCGCACCCGGCTGCCCCGCCCGCAGGTCGGGCGCCGCCAGTACCCGAGCTGACCGGGCCGAGGCCGCCCGCCCCGACTGCCGAGGGTCTCAGTCCGGCCGCCGGGCTCAGTCCTGTAGCGGCGGCAGCGGGGTGATCGGCCGGGCCACCGCCCGGGCCGTGCGGGCCCGCACCCGCGCCGGCTGCGGGAACATCTCGTCCAGCGCAGCGTTCAGCGCCGCCCCGATGAGCACGGCGATGGCCAGGAAGTACAGCCAGATCAGCACGACGATCGGGGTGGCCAGCGGGCCGTAGATCGACGTGCCCCCGACCGAAGCCGCGATCACGAACCGCAGCCCGAAGCTCGCCAGCACCCAGATCCCAGGGCGAGCACGGCGCCGGGCACGTCGCGCCGCCACGCCGTGCGGCACCGGGATGGCCACGTGGTAGAGGGTGGTCAGACCGATCAGGCTGAAGACCGTGACGACCGGCCAGTAGAACAGCCCCAGCCACGACAGCGACCCGAGCCCGTCGAAGCGCTGGGACAGGAACCGCGACAGCAGCCCGGGCCCGACCAGCACCAGCGGGATCACCACGATGCCGAGCACGCAGCCCGGCGACGTAGAGGGAGAACGACAGCGCCCGGGTGCGCACGATCCCGCGGTGCCCGCCCAGCCCGTACATGATCGACACCGTGTCGACGTAGACGTTGAGCACCCGGGACCCGGACCACAGGCACAGCAGGAACCCGATCGAGACGATGTCGAACCGGCCGCCCCGGGCCGACCTGGTCGAAGGTCGGCAGGATCACCGAGCCGACCGCGTCCGGGGTGAGGAAGGCGCCGGCCAGGTCGCGATCCGGGTGCGCAGGTCGACGACCACGTCACTGCCGATCCAGCGGCCGGCGAACCCGAGGCTGGCGACCAGCCCGAGGACCAGCGGCGGCAGCGACAGCAGGGCGAAGAACCCGGCCTCGGCGGCCAGCCCGGTGACGCGGTAGCGCAGGCAGATGCGGAACGTCCGGACGGTCAGCCGGGCGAGCACCGTCACGGTCCTCACCTCGGTCCCACCCCGGGTCGCTACCTCCGCTGTTGACGCCGCGTCACGGACACGGGTATCGGCCACCACCACGGCCACACGGTAGCCATCCCGGGGCCGGGACCGGGAATCGCCTCGCGGGCCGGCCCCGGGGCTGCCTCCGCCGACAGGCGGCGGGTCGGTACCGTGACCGCGTGCCCGAAGCCGATGAAGCGCTCAATCTGGTGCCGCCGCCCACCGACACCGACGCCTTCGGCAGCGACGCGGCACTGGTGGAGGCCGCCCGCCGGCACGGGGCCGAGGATCATCTGGGACGCCTCGGCGAGCTCGGCCGGCTGGCCGGGACCCCGCGCTCGGCACGCTGGGCGGAGTTCGTCGACCGTTACCCTCCGAAGTTGCGAACCCACGACCCGTTCGGCCGCCGGGTGGACGAGGTGGAGTACCACCCTGCCATGCACCGGCTGCTGCAGGCGGGCGTGCGGGCCGGGCTCACCGCCTCCCCGTGGGACCGCGCCGCCCCGCCCGGGGCGCACACCGCGCGAGCGGCGGCGCTGGTGGTCTGGTCGCAGGTGGAGACCGGTCACACGGCGGCGCTGACCACCAGCTACGCCTCGGTGGCCGCGCTGCGCACCGATGCCGAACTGGAGAAGCTCTGGCTGCCGCGGGTGGCCTCGCGGGCCTACGAGTCGGCCCTGCGCCGGCCGGCGGACAAGCTCGGCTGCCTGATCGGGCTGGCGGTGACCGAGCGGCAGGGAGGTTCCGACCTGCGCTCGATCACCACCGTGGCCCGGCACCAGCCCGGCGGGCCGGTGGAGGCCGGGGACAGCTACCGGCTCTCCGGGCAGAAGTGGTTCGTCAGCTCCCCGATGAGCGACGCGTTCCTCGTGCTCGCCCACGCGCCTGCCGGGCCGACCTGCTTCCTGCTGCCCCGGGTGCTGGAGGACGGCGAGCGCAACACCTTCCGGATCATGCGGCTGAAGGACAAGCTGGGCGGGCGTTCCAGCGCCTCCGCCGAGGTGGAGCTCGACGGCAGCTGGGCGGTGCGCCTCGGCGAGGAGGGCCGCGGCCTGCGCGCCCTGCTCGGCACCATCTCGGCCAGCCGGCTGGACAGTGCGCTGACCTCGATCGGGATCATGCGGCACGCCGTGGTGCGGGCGATCCACCACGCCCGCCACCGGGAGGCGTTCGGCTCGCCACTGGTGGACAAGCCGCTGATGCAGAACGTGCTCGCCGACCTGGCGCTGGAGACCGAGGCCGCGACGATCCTCGGGATGCGGCTGGCCGCCGCGGTCGACGCCGGCGAGACCCAGTTGCTGCGGGTCGCCGTCCCGGTCGCCAAGTACTGGGTGTGCAAGCGCGCCACCCCGGTCGTCGCCGAGGCGATGGAGTGCCTCGGCGGGAACGGCTACGTCGAGGAACACGGGCTGGCCCGGCTGTTCCGCGACTCCCCGGTCAGCTCGCTGTGGGAGGGCACCGGCAACGTCAACGCCCTCGACGTGCTGCGGGCGATGTCGATGCAGCCGCGGGCGATGGAGGTGCTGCTCGGCGAGGTCGACCGCGGCCGCGGCGCCGACCAGCGACTGGACCGGGCGATGGACGAGGTGGCAGGCTTCCTGCAGGCTGCGGCCCGGGAGGCCCGCCGCGACCCGGCGGCCGTCGAGGGCGGTGCCCGCTGGATGGTGGAGCGGTTGGCCGTCGTGCTGCAGGCGTCACTGCTGGTCCGGCACGCTCCGCAGCCGGTGTCATCGGCGTTCCTCGCGACCCGGGTCTCCGGCGGCGGCGGTGCGACTATTCGGGACGCTGCCGGTGGGGCGGCGGACCACGCAGGCGATCGTCGACCGGGCGCTGCCCGGCTGAGGACGCGCCGACACGGCGGCTTTCGGCCGCCCTCCGCCGCCCGTGGCGGCCAGAATGGCTGCGGTCGGCACGACCTGGGGAGTACATGCAGATCTGGCCGGGAAGCCCTACCCCCTCGGCGCGACCTACGACGGCGCGGGGACGAACTTCGCCCTGTTCTCCGAGGTCGGCCGAGCGCGGTCGAGCTGTGCCTGTCGGCGGCCGGCGGCGGCGAGACCCGGGTCGCCGATGACCGAGGTCGACGGCTTCGTCTGGCACGCCTACCTGCCCCGGATCGGCGCCCGGGCAGCGCTACGGCTTCCGCGTGCACGGCCCGTACGACCCCGCCGAGCGGGCACCGCTGCAACCCGGCCAAGCTGCTGCTCGACCCCTACGCGAAGGCGATCGAGGGGCAGATCGACGGCGACCGGTCGCTGTTCTCCTACCGCTTCGACGGACGCCGACGCAGCTGAACGACCGACGACAGCCTCGGCCACACCATGCTCTCGGTGGTCGTCAACCCCTACTTCGACTGGGGCACCGACCGGCCGCCCCGGCCACGAGTACCACGAGACGGTGATCTACGAGGCGCACGTCAAGGGCCTGACGATGACGCACCCGGGCATCCCCGAGGAGCATCCGCGGCACCTACGCCGGCCTCGCGCACCCGGCGGTCATCGAGCACCTGCGCGAGCTCGGCGTCACCGCGATCGAGCTGATGCCGGTGCACCAGTTCGTGCAGGACACCCCCTGCAGGCGCACGGGCCTGTCGAACTACTGGGGCTACAACACCATCGGCTTCTTCGCCCCGCACAACGCCTACTCCTCCACGCGGCCAGCGCGGGCAGCAGGTGCAGGAGTTCAAGGCGATGGTGCGGGCGCTGCACGAGGCCGACATCGAGGTGATCCTCGACGTCGTCTACAACCACACCGCCGAGGGCAACCACCTGGGCCCGACGCTGTGCTTCCGCGGCATCGACAACGCCGCGTACTACCGCCTGGTCGACGGCGAGCCCTCGCACTACTACGACACCACCGGCACCGGCAACAGCCTGCTGATGCGCCGCCCGCACGTGCTGCAGCTGATCATGGACTCGCTGCGCTACTGGGTGACCGAGATGCACGTCGACGGCTTCCGGTTCGACCTGGCGGCGACGCTGGCCCGGCAGTTCCACGAGGTGGACCGGCTGTCGGCGTTCTTCGACCTGGTCCAGCAGGACCCGGTCGTCTGCCAGGTCAAGCTGATCGCCGAGCCGTGGGACGTCGGCGAGGGCGGCTACCAGGTGGGCAACTTCCCGCCGCTGTGGACGGAGTGGAACGGCAAGTACCGCGACACCGTGCGCGACTTCTGGCGCGGCGAGCCGCGACGCTCGGCGAGTTCGCCTCCCGGCTCGACCGGCTCCTCCGACCTGTACCAGGACGACGGCCGCCACCCGCTCGCCTCCATCAACTTCGTCACCGCCCACGACGGCTTCACCCTGCGCGACCTGGTCTCCTACAACGACAAGCACAACGACGCCAACGGCGAGGGCAGCCGGGACGGCGAGAGCCACAACCGCTCGTGGAACTGCGGGGTCGAGGGCGCCACCGACGACCCCGCCGTGCTGGCGCTGCGGGCCCGCCAGCAGCGCAACTTCCTCGCGACCTGATGCTCTCCCAGGGCGTGCCGATGATCGCCCACGGCGACGAGCTCGGCCGCACCCAGCGCGGCAACAACAACGTCTACTGCCAGGACAACCAGCTGTCGTGGGTGAGCTGGGAGCTCGAACCGGAGCAGGCCGACCTGCTCGAGTTCACCCAGCGGATGGTGGCGCTGCGCCGCGGGCACCCGGTGTTCCGGCGGCGGCGCTTCTTCGAGGGCGAGGCCCAGCACGGCGGGCAGAGCGAGCTCGGCGACATCGCCTGGTTCACCCCGGCCGGGCGAAGATGACCCCGAGGACTGGAGCAACGGCTACGCCCGCGCCGTCACGGTCTTCCTCAACGGCGGAGCGCCTGCTCGAGCCGGACAAGCGCGGCGAGCGGGTCGTCGACGACTCCTTCCTGATCATGTTCAACGCCCACTACGAGGACATCGACTTCGCCGTCCCCACCGCCGAGTACGGCACCTGGTGGACGATGCTGGTGGACACCGGCGACGACCGGCGCCGGCCTGGACACCGGCGACGGTCGGCCCCGGGGCCCGGCTGCGGGTCTCCTCGCGCTCCGTCCTCATGCTCCACCGGCCGGCGGACGCCGATGCCGGTGATCCGCTCGCGCCGCTGGCCGCCTCCGCCTCCGCCGCGGTGCGCGCCGGGACCACCCCCACCGCCGGCGGCCCGGGCGCGCCCGCCCTCGCACCGCCCCCGCGGGCCGGCGGGCGGGTGTCCACCCTGCCGCCACCGACACCGGCCCGGCGCGGCCGGTGAGGGTCCCGTCGGCGACCTACCGGCTGCAGCTGCGGCCCGGGTTCGGGTTCGACGAGGTCGCGGCGGTCGCGGACTACCTGCACGCCCTCGGGGTCAGCCACGTCTACCTGTCCCCCGTGCTGGAGGCGGCACCCGGCTCCGCGCACGGCTACGACGTGGTGGACCACTCCCGGGTCAGCGCCGAGCTGGGCGGGCGGGCCGCGCTGGAGCGGATGGGCGCGGCGCTGGCGGCGCACGGCCTGTCCGCCATCGCCGACGTCGTCCCCAACCACATGGCCGTCCCCACCCCGGTGCGCCTCAACGCCGCGCTCTGGTCGGTGCTGCGCGACGGCCCCGCCTCGCCCTACGCCCGCTGGTTCGACGTCGACTGGAGCGGCGGCGACCACGCCGTGCTGATGCCCGTGCTCGGCGACCGGATCGGCACCGTGGTGGCCGCCGGGCAGCTGCACGTCGACCGGAGCGGTCCCGAGCCGGTGCTGCGCTACCACGACCACGTGTTCCCCGTGCGGCCCGGCACCGAGGACCTGACCATCGCGGAGCTGGTCGACCCGCAGTGGTACCGGCTGGCCTGGTGGCGGGTCGCCGACGAGGAGCTGAACTACCGGCGGTTCTTCGACGTCGACACCCTCGCGGGGCTGCGGGTGGAGGACCCGGAGGTCTTCGAGGCCACCCACCGCGTGCTGCTCGAGCTGGTGCGCGAGGGCCGGCTGTCCGGGCTGCGGATCGACCACCCGGACGGCCTCGCCGACCCCCGCGGCTACCTGAGCCGGCTGGCGAGGCCGCCACCGGCGGCGTCTGGGTGGTCGTGGAGAAGATCCTCGAGGGCGAGGAGCCGCTGCCCGCCGACTGGGCGTGCGCCGGCACCACCGGCTACGACGCGCTGCTGCGGGTCGGGGGGCCTGTTCGCCGACCCTGCCGCCGCGGCACCGCTCACCGCGGTGCTGGCCGAGGCGACCGGGGAGATGGACGACTTCGCCACCGTGGTGGAGGTGGCCAAGCGGGAGGTCATCGAGGCCGGCCTGTACGCCGAGGTGCACCGCCTCACCGAGCTCGTCGTGCAGATCTGCCGCCAGGACATCGCCCTGCGCGACCACACCCGCCGGCTGCTGCGCGACTGCCTGGTCGAGCTGCTGGTGGGCTTCGACCGCTACCGCGCCTACGTGGTTCCCGGTGAGAGCGCCGACGAGCAGGCCGTCGCCACCGTCGAGTCGGCCGCCCGGCGGGCCCGCGACCGGCTTCCCACCGAGGCGACGAGGCCCTCGACCTGGTGCGTGGACCTCGTGCTCGGCCGCCCGGTCGGCTCGGCCGCCGTCACCCCGGAGCAGGCCGCCAGCCGCCTGCGGCTGGCGGTGCGCTTCCAGCAGACCTGCGGCCCGGTGATGGCCAAGGGGCGGGAGGACACCGCCTTCTACCGCTACCACCGGCTCACGGCGCTGAACGAGGTCGGCGGCGACCCGACCCGGGTGGGGGTGCCGCCGGAGGAGTTCCACGCCTTCGCCGGCCACCTGCAGGACAGCTGGCCGGCGACGATGACGACGCTGTCCACGCACGACACCAAGCGGTCCGAGGACGTGCGCGCCCGGCTGCTGGCGATGACCGAGCTGACCGCGCAGTGGGGCGAGGCGGTGCGCGGCTGGACCGAGGCCGCCGCCGTGCACCGCTCCCCCGCGGGCTGGCCGGATCCGGCGACCGTGTACCTCACCTGGCAGGTGCTCGTCGGCACCTGGGACGGCGGCCCGCTGTCCGCCCAGCGACTGCAGGAGCACCTGACCAAGGCCACCCGGGAGGCGAAGCGGTTCACCTCCTGGACCACCCCCGACCCGGCCTTCGACGCCGCCGTGACGGCGTTCGCCGCCGCCCTGGTCACCGACGAGGCGCTGATGGCCTCGATCGGGGCCTGGTGCGAGCAGCTGCAGGGCCCGGCCCGGGTGGCAGCGCTCGGGCAGAAGCTGCTGCAACTGACCATGCCCGGGGTCCCCGACGTGTACCAGGGGTGCGAGAGCCTCAGCCTCACCCTGGTCGACCCCGACAATCGCGGCGCGGTGGACTTCGACGGCCTGCGGGCCCGGCTGGCGGGGCTCGACGCCGGCCGGCCGCCCCGCGACCTGGCCGCGGAGAAGCTGCTGGTGACCTCGCGGGTGCTGCGGCTGCGCCGGGACCACCCGGAATGGTTCACCGGGCCCGACGCGCGCTACTGGCCGGTGGCCACCTCGAGCGGGAACGCGGTCGCGCTGGCCCGCGGCGACGGGGCCGGGCCCCGGGTGGTCGCCGTCGCCACCCGGCTGCCGCTGGCGCTGGAACGGCTCGGCGGCTGGGGCGCCCACACCGTCGCGCTGCCGCCCGGGCGCTGGGTGGACCTGCTGCACCCCGGCGGTGCCGGCGCCGCCCCCGTGCTGGAGGGCGGCGGCGTGCCGGTCCACCAGCTGCTCGGCCGGCTCCCGGTCGCGCTGCTGACCGCGCCCGCGCCGGCGTGAACCCGCTCAGGAACGCTCCAGCCGCGCCTGCTCGGCGCGGACGTCGAAGTCAGCGGCCGGCCAGTGCGGGTCGAGGTCGGTGAGGGCGTCCACGATCAACTGCTGCACCGCCCAGCGGGCGTACCACTTGCGGTCGGCGGGAACCACGTGCCACGGCGCCGGCTCGGTGGAGCAGCGGGTCAGCGCCACCTGGTAGGCCTCCTGGTAGGCGGGCCACAGCTCGCGCTCGTCCAGGTCGGAGGGGTTGAACTTCCAGTACTTGTCCGGGCGGTCGAGCCGCTCGGCCAGCCGACGCTTCTGTTCCTGCGGCGAGATGTGCAGCATGACCTTGACCAGCGCCGTGCCGCGCTCGACCAGGCCGGCCTCGAACCGGTTGATGGTCGCGTAGCGGCGTAGCCAGGTTGCCCGCGGCACCAACTCGTGCACCCGCACCACCAGCACGTCCTCGTAGTGCGAGCGGTCGAAGACCCCCAGCTCGCCGGGCTGCGGCAGGGCGCGGCGGATCCGCCAGAGGAAGTCGTGCTCCAGCTCCTGCGCGGTGGGCGCCTTGAACGCCGCGTGCCGCACCCCCTGCGGGTCGACGGCACCGACCACGTGCCGCAGGATCCCGCCCTTGCCTGCGGTGTCCATCCCCTGCAGCACCAACAGCACCGACCCCGCAGGACCGCTGCGGGACTGGGCCCACAAGCGCTCCTGCAACCCCGACAGGGTCGCCGCGCCCGCAGCCAGCGCCGACCGCCCGCCCGCCTTGCCGCCCTCGAACCCGGGGGTGGACGCCGGGTCCACGTCCGCCAGCCGGAACCCTTCGCCGACCCGCAGCGCGTCGGCCAGCCGGGCCGCCGCGATTGCCTGCCGCTTCCGCTTCTTCTCCGCCATGACAGCAATGCTCCCAGCCGGTCCAGCGCGCGGATCCCAGGCGCCGCGGAGGGTCGACCTGCGCGCCGCCCGCCGAGTTGACAGGGTGTGCGGATGCACGTGTTCCGGGTCTGGGCGCCGGCCGCCACCGAGGTGACCCTGTTCCTTCCCGGTACGCCGGCCAAGCTCCCGCTCGCGCCGGGCCCGCACGGCTGGTGGGAGCGGGAGGTGGCCGACGCCGGGCACGGCACCGACTATGCCTTCAGCCTCGACGGCGGCCCGGCGCGCCCCGATCCACGCAGCCCGTGGCAGCCTGCCGGGGTGCACGGCCCGAGCCGGGTGTTCGACCCCGGCCGCCACCGCTGGGCCGACACCGGCTGGGTGGGTCGCGACGTCCTCGGCGCCGTCTGGTACGAGCTGCACCTGGGCACCTTCACCCCCGAGGGCACCCTCGACGCCGCGGCGGCGCAGTTGGACCACCTCGTCGAGCTCGGGATCGACGTCGTCGAACTGATGCCGGTGGCGGCGTTCGAGGGCCGTTGGGGCTGGGGGTACGACGGGGTCGGCCTCTACGCGGTGCACGAGCCGTACGGCGGGCCGGCCGCGCTGCAGCGGTTCGTCGACGCCTGCCACGCCCACGGGCTGGCGGTGAGCCTCGATGTCGTCTACAACCACCTCGGCCCGTCGGGCAACTACCTGCCCGCGTTCGGCCCGTACTTCACCGACGGCCACACCACCCCGTGGGGTGACGCCGTCAACCTCGACGACGACGGCCGGGTGCAGGTGCGGCGCTGGGTGTGCGACAACGCGCTGCGCTGGCTGCGGGACTTCCACCTCGACGCGCTCCGGCTCGACGCGGTGCACTCGCTGCGCGACACCTCCGGGCGGCACCTGCTCCAGCAGCTGTCCGACGAGGTGGCCGACCTGGGGCGCGAACTCGGCCGCCCGCTGGCGCTGGTGGCCGAGAGCGACCTGAACGACCCGCGGATGATCGAGCCCACCGGGGTCGGCGGGATGGGCATGACCGCGCAGTGGAGCGATGACTTCCACCACGCGCTGCACGCCGCGCTGACCGGGGAGCGGCAGGCCTACTACGTCGACTTCGGCTCCCTCGAGGTGCTTGCCCGCACCCTCACCCGGGTGTTCCTGCACGCCGGGGAGCTGTCCACCTTCCGTGGCCGGGTGTGGGGTGCGCCGGTGGACCCCGCCCGCCACCGCGGCCACCGCTTCCTCGGCTACCTGCAGAACCACGACCAGGTCGGCAACCGGGCCCGCGGGGACAGGATCGGGGCGAGGCTGCCCCCCGGGCTGCTGGCCGCCGGGGCGGCGCTGGTGCTCACCTCGGCGTTCACCCCGATGCTCTTCATGGGCGAGGAGTGGGGCGCCGCGACACCGTGGACGTTCTTCACCGACTTCGCCGACCCCGGGCTGGCCGAGGCGGTGCGCCGCGGCCGGCGCGCGGAGTTCACCGCGCACGGCTGGCCGGCCGGGCAGATCCCCGATCCGCAGGACCCTGCCACCCGGCAGTCCTGCGTGCTCGACTGGGCCGAGCCGGGCAAGGAGCCGCACGCCCGGCTGCTGCGCTGGTACCGCGACCTCATAGCGCTGCGCCGCCGCGAGCCCGACCTGCTCGCCGACGACCTGCGCCAGGTCGGGGTCGAGGTGGGCCCCGGCTGGCTGGTGGTGCACCGCGGCAACCTGCACGTGCTGGCCAACCTGTCCCCCGACGCCGCGCTGCTGCCGCTGCCGGGGCCGGCCCGGGTGCTGCTGCGCTGGGACCAGCCGGCGGCCGGTACGCCGGCGCCCGTGGGCGCGCCCGCGGGGATGTGGCTTCCCGGCGAGACGGTGGTGGTGGCCGATGGCAGGATCGGACCGCAGACCCCCGCCCCGGAGGGAGGGTGACCCCCGTGGCCCCGGCAGCAGATCCCGATCCCGCCCCGGCCGGGTACGCCCAGCCCGAGCGGCTGTGCCCGCTCACGGTGACCCCCCGATGACGGCGCTGCGGTTGCTGCTCCCCGGCGTGGCCACGGTCGGCGACCTGGACGCCGGGCGCGCCGAAGCCGTGCAGGCACTGGCCGACCTCTACGCCTACCCGCTGCCGGTGCCGGACTCGGGCTGGGTCCGGGCGAACATGGTCGCCACCCTCGACGGTGCGGCGAGCGGGGCCGACGGCCGCTCCGGGTCGATCGCCGTCCCCGCCGACCGGGTGCTGTTCGGGGTGCTGCGCGGCCTCGCCGACGTCATCCTCGTCGGCGCCGGCACGGCCCGCGCCGAGGCCTACCGGCGCCCGCAGCCCAAGCCGGAGTTCAGCGAGCGCCGGGCCGCCGCCGGGCAGGCGCCGGCCCCCCGGCTGGCCCTGGTCACCCGCACCGGGCGCCCCGAGGACTTCCCGCAGTTGCTGACCGGGGCCGACGGCGCCCTGGTCGTCACCTCCGCCGGGGCCGACCTCGACGCCTGGCGCCGCGCCGTCGGCGCCGACCGGGTGCTGGTCGCCGGCGAGCAGGACGTCGACCCGGACCTGGCCGTCGCCCACCTCGCCGCCCGGGGGCTGCGCCGCGTCCTGCTCGAGGGCGGTCCCAGCCTGCTCGCCCGGGTGGCGGGCGCCGGCCGTCTGGACGAGATCTGCCTCACACTCACCCCGATGCTGGTTGCCGGCCAGGGGCCCCGGATCGCCGTCGGAGGCGCTGCCGCGCTCGGGCTACGCCTGGCGCACCTGGTCGAATGCGACGGATCGCTGCTCGGACGCTGGCTCGTGCAACGCCCGTGACCAGGCCCTGACCTCATGCTTACCCGCGCGCTGGGCCCCGGTTCCCGGGCCCGGGACAATCACCCGGTTACGCTGGCCGCTGCCGCGGGTCGGCCGATGGGCGGGCACGGGCGGCGCGGGCTGGGGAGAACGACCGGGAAGGGCCAGGTGGGCACTGACAGGGCGCGGCCGGGACGGGGCGGGACGATGCCGCCGGGGGCACGGCTAGCGCAGGGTGGCGAACACGTCGTCGAGCGGCGCCGCGGGCGTGCGCCCGCGCTCGACGAACCACTCCCTGCCCAGCACCCGGCGGAACAGCGGGCCCGGCAGCCGCAGCAGCAGCGCGAGGGTACGGGTGCCGGAGTCGGCGCTGGCCTGCGAGGCGTGCGCGGCCATCGCGGCCCGCTTGGCCCCGGCCTGGGCGCGCACGTCCACCCGGTGGGTGATCCGCTCGGCGGCGGTGTACCGGCCCTCGACGGCCGCGGGTTCGAACCCCGCCGGGAGCCCCGGAACGCGACCCACCACCCGGAGCACCCGGCGCAGCAGGTCCCGGTCGACGGTGGCCTCCAGCACCAGCGGCGTCCCGGCCAGGGCGGCGGCGCGCACCCCCACCCGATGCACCTGGACGTGGTCGGGGTGGCCGTACCCGCCGGCCGGGTCGTAGACGGTGAGCGCGTCGGCCCGCTCCTCGCGCAGCACGGCGGCCAGCGCGGCAGCTGCCTGCTCCACCGGGGCCGCGCAGAACGCTGCCGCGCCGCCGCCCGCGGCGGCACCGTCGAGCCCCGAGTCGGCGTACCCGAGCAGCACCACCCGGGCCACGCCCAGCGCGCGGGCCGACGCCTCCAACTCGGCGTGCCGGCGCCGGCCCAACCCACCGCCCGCCGCCAGCGCCGCGGACGCCAGCCCGGCCTCACCGGCGGTGGCCGTGACCAGCACCACGCGGTGCCCCTCGGCGGCGGCGCGGGCGAGCGTCCCTCCGGTGTAGAGCACCTCGTCGTCGGGGTGGGCGTGGAAGGAGACCAGCGTGAACGGCACGCCGCCATGCTGGCCCACCCCGCCCGCGCGCCGCGCACCGGGGGCCGGCGATGAGAATCCTCCACGTCAGCGACGCCTACCTGCCCAAGCAGGGCGGGATCGAGATGCAGGTCCACGATCTCGCCCTGCGGCAGGCGCGTGACGGGCACCAGGTCGCCGTGATCACCTGCGCCGACCCCGGCGACGGCGCGCCGGTCGGCCCGCACCCGGTGCACCGGCTGCGAACCCCGTGGGGCCGGGTGCGCGCCACCGACGCCCGGCTGCGCCAGCTGTTCACGGACGCGCAGCCCGACGTCGTGCACGCCCACCTGTCGGTGCTCTCGCCGCTGTCGATCCTCGCGGTCCGCCGGGCGGCCCGCAGCGGCGTGCCCGTCGTGGCGACCCTGCACTCGCTGTGGTGGTTCGCCACCCCGCTCTACGCGATCGCGGACCTGCTGCTGCACTGGGCCCGCTGGCCGGTGCACTGGACGGCCGTCAGCGACCTCGCCGCCCAGCCGCTGCGCGGCATCCTCCGCCGTCGTGCCGACGTCGCGCTGCTGCCCAACGGCATCGACCCGGGCGCCTGGGTCGTCGACCCGGTGGAACGGGACCCTCGCGAGGTGGTGGTGGTCAGCGTGATGCGGCTGGCCGCGCGCAAGCGCCCGCGGGCCCTGCTGCGCGCCGTCCAGCGCGCCGCCGACCGGCTGCCGCCCGGGGTTCGGCTGCGGGTGGTGGTCGTCGGCGACGGGCCGCAGCGACCCCGGCTGGAGCGCGACATCGCCCGGCTCGGGCTGAGCGAGTCCGTCGAGCTGCGCGGCGGCCAGCAGCGCGCCCGGATCCGCGAGCTGTACCGGCGCGCCGACCTCTACCTCGCCCCCGCCGTGCTGGAGTCGTTCGGCATCGCCGCGCTGGAGGCCCGCTGTGCCGGCATCCCGGTGATCGCCCGCGCGGGCACGGGTATCGCCGACTTCATCCGCAACGGTGAGCACGGCCTGCTCGCCACCAGTGACGCCGGGCTGGCCCAGGCGCTGCTCGCGCTGGCCGCCTCGCCGCAGCGCCGGGCGGCGATGTCCGCGGCCGCGCTGCAGGACGTCACGGAGTGGGGTTGGGACGAGATCCTGCAACGCTGCCAGCTCGCCTACAAGGTGGCCGGCGAGCTGGCCGATCCGCGGTGAACGCCCGGCGCTGGCGCCAGGTCGCGGCGTCCGCGCTGCCGCTCACCGCAGCGGCGCTGCTGCTCGCCTTCGGCATCCCCGCGGTGACCGGGACGGGCTGGGACGAGGTCGTCGACGCCTGGCGCGCCGTCACCGCCCCCGAGCTGGCCGTCCTGGTCGCGGTCTGGTGGGTGGGTCTGTCGCTGCAGACGATCGTCCAGCGCGGGGCGCTGCCGGGGCTGACCTACCTGCGCGCGCTGCAGCTCAACCTCAGCGGCAGCGCGGTCGCCAACGTCGCCCCCGCAGGCGGCGCCCTGGGCATCGGGCTGAACTACGCGATGCTGCGCTCGTGGGGGCTGCGGGCGGCCGACTTCGGCCGCTACACGCTGGTCACCAACATCGTCGCCGTGGTGCTCAAGCTCTGCCTGCCGCCGCTGGCGCTGGCCGCGCTGCTGGTGTTCGGCCCGCGGACGGACCGCACGGTGCTGCTCACCGCGCTGGGCTGCCTGGTCGCCGTGCTGGTGCTGCTCGCGGCGCTGCTGTCCGAGCGGAGCGCCCACGCTCTGGGCCGTACGGTCGAGGCGGTGCTGGACGCCCTCGCCCCGCTCACCCGGGGGCGCCGGTTTCCGGCCGCCGGCCACACGGTCGCCCAGCTGCACGAGCGGACGGCGGGGCAGCTGCGCGAGCGCCACCGCCTGCTCAGCGCCGGGGCCGGTAGCTACGCGGCCTCCCAGGCCCTGCTGCTGTACCTGTGCCTCGCCGCGGTCGGCGGCCGGCTGCCGGCCACGGTGGTGCTGGCCGGGTACAGCATCGAAAGGGTGCTCACGGCGCTGCCGGTGACCCCCGGGGGCTCGGGGGTGGCAGACACCGCCTCGACCGCCGTGCTCGTCGGCCTCGGCGGGGAACCGGCCACCACGGCGGCCGCTGTGCTCGCCTACCGCGCCTTCGTGATCGGCCTCGAGGTGCCCGTCGGGGGGCTGGTCGCGCTCGGCTGGCTGAGCCGCCGGGCACTGCGCCGCCGGCGCTCCGGTGCCCCTGCCGCGAACCCCTGACCGGCGCCCAGGGCCGCGGCCGGGCTCAGAGCCGGAGCAGGAAGCGCGCCACGGCGGTGTCCCAGGCCTGCGGGTCGAGGTTCCACTCCTGGGTGTGCCGGGCACCGCGGCTGGGCACGAACGTGACCAGGTCGGGCCGTTGCTCGGCGAACCGCCGTGACGGGCCCGCCGGCACGAACTCGTCGTCCTCGCTGTGCAGCAGCAGGGTCGGCACCCGCAGCTCGGCGGCGCGGGCCACCCAGTCGAAACGGTCCAGTGGCACCGGGGCCTCGATCCCGGCCAGCCGGCGGCCGTGCGGGTGCTCCAGCACCGCCTGCGACAGCCTCCCGATCCGGCCCGGCACCCGGTTCACCCGGGCGTGGTGGTCGAGCACGTCACGCCAGTCCAGCACGGGCGCGTCGAGCACCACGGCGCGTACCCGGTCGGCCGTCCATGACCGCGACATCGTCTGCATGGCGATCGCCCCGCCCATCGACCAGCCGACCAGCACCACGTCCCGGGCGCCCTGCTCGGCCGCATACAGCACCGCCGCCTCGACGTCGACCCACTCCGCCTCGCCGAGGTGATAGCGCCCCCGACCGGAGCGGGCCGCGTCGACGTCGTTGCGGTAGGACACCACCAGGGCGGGGAAGCCGAGCCGGTGCAGCACCGGGAGCGCGCGCAGGCACTCCTCACGGCTGGCGCCGCGCCCGTGCACGAGGATCGCCCACGTGTCGCGGACCGGGGCCGAGGCCGAGGCGGGCACCGCCCAGGCGGGCATGCCGCCCAGCGGGGTGTCGATCTCCACGTCGGCGTACTGCAGGCCGAGCGCCGAAGCCGGCGTCCCGGCGAAGAAGTACTGGTTCCAGCGCGCCGGCCCGGCGCGCAACCGCCCGGAGTCCACCCCCAGCAGCTGCCGGGTGACGGTGCGGGCCTGCTCGTCGTGGTCGACCACCGGACCGAGCCGGGCATGGCAGGCCCCGGCGTCCAGCCAGAGCCCGAAGCGGCCCGGGGAGAGTGTCTCGGGACACGCCCGCAAGGTCACCGTGCCGTCGCCCACCCCCAGCACCTCGACGTCGTCGAGCCGTTCCCGCGAGGGGGAGACCACCCTGCGGGCGAAGTACGTCGCCGCGGCCGAGACCCCCGCCGCCGCCAGCGCCGCCGTCCCGGCGCCGAGGGCAACCCCACCGAGCAGCAACCGCAGCGCGGCCCGCCGCCGCGGGCGCGGGTCGCGCGGGCGCTCGGGCCCGCCGGACCTACCGGGCTCTGGGGTGGGCAGCTCCAGCGGCGACATGGTGCGATTGTGCAGGCCGACCGCGGCCGGGGCCACGGGGGGGCCACGGGGGGGCGGCACTAGGGTGGTGGCCCGGCCGTCACCACCTTGCGAGGAGCACCCGTGACCGCGTCCATCGTCGTCCTCACCGAGCAGGCCCTCGGCGCGGACGACGCCACCCGACTGGTGGCGCTGCACGCCGAGGACCACCCCACGTTCCGGGTGCTGGTGCCGGCCGACACCCGGCGCAGCCTGCTCGTCGACGTCCTCGACCAGCTCAGCCTGCTCGAGCTGCGCAGGGCGCTCGAGACGGTGCTCGGGCACGAGGACGCCGAGCGCGGCAGCGCCGACACGGCCCTTTCCGCGTCCCTGCACCAGCTGCGTGCGGCCGGGGCACCGGCCGAGGGCAGCATCGTCACCGGCGACCCGGTGGCCGCCGTGCAGGCGACGCTGGCCGAGGCGCCGGCCGACGAGCTGGTGGTGGTCACCCGGCCGCACGCCGTCGAGGACACCTTCCACACCGACTGGGCCTCCCGCGCCCGGGAGCGGCTCGGGCTGCCGGTGCTGCACCTGTACGCCGGCTCCAACTGGCTCGGCTGACGACCACCGGGCCCGGCGACTCACCCGCCGTTCAGCTCCGCCGGGCGGCGGTCCCGGGCCGAAGCAGCCCGGCGGTGGCCAACCAACCGCGCACCGTTTCGTGATGGTCCGACCAGGCCGACCACGCGCACGACGCCCAGTCGTAGGCCGCCCCTTCGACCTGGTCGGCGGGCCCGGCCAGGGGAAGGTCGGCGGCGGTGATGTCGCCACGCAGCGCGGGCGCCGGCAGTGCGTGGAACACCGGCCGCTGGACCATCCGGCGATGCAGGCCGGCGCCCAGTGCAGGGTCGGTTCCCTGCTCGAGGAACAGGCACAGCGTCATCAGGTGAATGCCGACCGACTGGACGGCGCGGCGCTCGCCGAAGGTCCCGGGGTGCTGCACGGCGTAGGAGTCGACCAGCAGCTGGTGGAACTGCATCCGCTCCGGGTCCCCGTACTGCGCGGCCAGGACCTGGCAGAACCTGGCCCAACAGGCGGCCGAGCACGTCATGTACGGGTGGACCGCTCCCTCGGCACCGGGCAGGGTGGCTGCGCACCCCGGGCAGGCGCTGCCCCCACCCGGAAGGGGCCGGCTCGCGGCGCCAGGGCCTCGCGCGGCGGTATCCATGTCGTCGATCGTACGACGCGGGGAGTGGGCCGAGCGGGGGTCACTGCCCGCGGGTGAGCACCTTCCAGCCGAAGGCGAACAGCAGGAAGGCCGCCAGCAGCGACAGGTTGCTCAGCTGCGCCGGCGCCGTCACGGTCAGCACCTTCACCCCCAGCCATACCCCGAGCAGCATCAGCCCGATCGCCAGGGCGGAGGCGGCGCTGGGGCTGCTCGCCGCGCTGGAGCTGCGGGCCAGCAGCCGCGCCGGGGTCTGCCCCGGGGCGGCGGCCTCCTCCTGCGCCTCGGCCTCGGCCTCCGCCTCGGCCTCCTCCTCGGCGGCGGGGGTCCGGTGACCGGCCTGCAGGTCGGACAACCCCTGGCCGAACAGCAGCAGCGCCGCGATCATCGCCGGGATCCGCAGGTCGTCGTGGGCGCGCTGCCCCGCGTCCTGGTCGGCCCAGCCGAGCATCAGCCCGATGGCGATCAGCAGGACCGGGACCACCCACCACAGCATCTTGCCGAGGAACTGCCCCATCGACTCGGGCAGCGGGTCCAGCTCGCGTTCCGTGACCTGCGTGCCCATCCCCTCCAGCGGCGACCCACCCTCGCGCAGGGTTGATTGCGGATGCACGGGCGTCTCGACGTGTCCAGGGCTGGCAGGGCCTGTCGTCATGGCGTGCTCCCGGGGTGGGTCTGTCAGAACACGGGCGGGATCATCCTACTTAACGTGGCACCGCACCGACTATCAGTACTGGATCCGCATGTCGGGAACGTCACCGCGACCACCCATGGTTGTCCCTGGTGCCACCAGCCGCCCTCCCGGGGCGGCGGGGCGCACAGGGAGGCAGCGATGGAGTCCACCGACCGCGCATACCCGGTGCAGTTGTCGGACGAGCAGTGGCGGGCCCGGCTCAGCGCCGAGGAGTATGCCGTGCTCGCCGCGGCGGCACCGAGCGAGCGTTCACCGGCGAGTACACCGACGACCACACCGAGGCCGTCTACGCCTGCCGGGCGTGCGGTGCCGAGCTGTTCGCCAGCACCGAGAAGTTCGACAGCCACTGCGGCTGGCCGTCGTTCTTCGCGCCGCTGGCGGGCGAGCGGGTGGAGTACCTGCAGGACCGCAGCCTGGGGGCCGTCCGCACCGAGGTGCGCTGCGCCTCCTGCGGCTCCCACCTCGGCCACGTGTTCGACGGCGAGGGCTACGACACCCCGACCGACCAGCGCTACTGCATCAACTCGATCAGCCTGCGCCGCCGCCCTGCGGGCTGACCGGCCGCCGCACCCCCGCGGCCCGCCCGCGCGGCCCGCCCCGGACCCCCGCGGCGGGACGGGCGGGCCGTCGGGCACGCTGGCCGGGTGAGCATGCCGTCGCACCAGCCCCCGAGCGTCGAGCACACCCCGGCCGTCCACCGCGCCCGCTGGGCCGAGCTGGACCCGATGACCCTGCACGAGCTGATCCGGCTGCGGGTGGAGGTGTTCGTCGTCGAGCAGCACTGCCCCTACCCCGAGCTCGACGGTCGCGACCCCGACCCGTCCACCGAGCACCTGTGGGTGGACGACGGGGGTGGCCCGCTGTGTTACCTGCGGGTGTTGCGTGAACCGGACGGCAGCCGCCGGGTGGGCCGGGTCTGCACGCGGCAGCGGGCCCGCGGGAAGGGCCTCGCCGCGCTGCTGCTCGCCGAGGTGCTCCGCCGCCACGGCGGGGTCCCGCTCGTGCTCGACGCGCAGGCGACGGTCACCGGCCTCTACGCCGCGCGCGGCTTCGTCCCGAGCGGGCCGCCGTTCGTCGAGGACGGCATCGCGCACCTGCCGATGCGCCGCGACCCCGGGCCGATCGGCGCCGGCGCGGCTCAGGCCAGCGCCGAGACCAGCTCGGACAGCGGCACCCGCGGCCCGGTGTAGAAGGGGATCTCCACCCGCACGTGCCGGCGGGCGCCGACGGCGCGCAGGTCGCGCATCAGGTCCACGATGCGGTGCAGCTCGTCGGCCTCGAAGGCCAGCACCCACTCGTAGTCGCCCAGGGCGAAGGCCGTCATCGTGTTGGCGCGCACATCCGGGTACTCGCGGCCCGCCATGCCGTGCTCGACGAGCAGGTCGCGCCGTTCCTGCTCGGGCAGCAGGTACCACTCGTAGGAACGCACGAACGGGTACAGGCACAGGTAGCCGCGGGCGGGCTCGCCGGCCAGGAACGCCGGCACGTGGCCCTTGTTGAACTCCGCCGGGCGGTGCAGCCCGACCACCGACCACACCGGGCGCAGCCGGCGGCCGAGGCCGGTGCGGCGCAGCTGGTGGTAGGCCGCCTGCAGCGCCTCCACGCTCGGCGCGTGCGTCCACACCATGACATCGGCGTCGGCGCGCAGCCCGGAGACGTCGTACCAGCCGCGCACCACGACGTCCTTGGCGGCCAGGCCGGCGAACATGCCCTCGACCTCCGCCGCCAGCCCGCTGCGGTCCTCCGGCAGCGGCTCGGCGGCGAACACCGACCACATCGCGTAGCGGATGGTGTTGTTGATCTCGCGTGTCGACGGCTGGCTCATGCCGCCATTGTCACCCCGGTGCGAAGTCAGCGCGGTGCCCCCCCGGCCAGGTGGGCGGCGACCTGGGCCGCCGCCGAGCCGGCGGCAGCGATGCAGGCCGGCACGCCGAGCCCGTCGAAGGCCGCGCCGCAGATCGCGACCCCCGGCAGCCGACCCACCTCGGCGCGCACCGCAGCCATCCGCGGGACGTGGCCGACCGCGTACTGCGGCAGGGCGCCACCCCAGCGGGTGACCCGGGTCGCGACCGGGCGCACCCTCCCGCCGAGCACCCCCGACAGTTCGCCGACGGCGAGCGCGGTGAGTTCGGCGTCGTCGCGCTGCAGCACCGCCTCCTCCCCCAGCCGGCCCACCGACATCCGCACCACGACCAGGCCCGGGTCGAGTGCACCCACCCAGCTCCACTTCGCCGAGGAGTAGGTGACCGCCTTCACGGCCAGGCCCTCGACCGGAGGCACCAGCAGCCCCGAACCGGCCAGCGGAGGGGTCGCCGCGCGGGGCAGCACGGCGGACACCACGGCCATGCTCGCCGCCTCCACCTCACCCAGCCGGGCGGAGGCGGCCGGCGAGCACGCCGCCAGCAACCGGGCCGCGGGAGTCGCCGGCACGGCCAGCACGACCGCGTCGACCTCGAGTACCCAGGGGGCCGGCACGGGCCCGGTCACCAGCCGCCAGCCCCCTGCGGTGCGTTCCAGGGCCCGGACGGTGACCCCGGTGCGCAGTTCCACCCCGCGCTCGGCCAACCGGGCGGCCAGCGTGGTCGGGAGCCGACCGACGCCACCGACGAGCCCGGCGAAGACCGGGGCGGGAGCGGCGGAGCCGGTGGCGGCTACTGCCCCGGCGGAACCGGCCAGCGCCCGGAGCACGGAGCCGCCACGCCGGGCGAGGGCCCACACCTGCGGCATGGTCGCCTGCAGCGACAGCCGGTCCGCGTGCCCGGCGTACACCCCGCCGAGCAGCGGCTCGACCAGGCGCTCGAGCACGGCCGGACCGAACCGCCCGGCGACCCAGGAAGCGACGTCGACGTCGGACTCCAGCGCCGGCGCGGGCAGGTCCCGCTCGGCGGCGGCGCGGGCGACCTCCGCGGCCGTGAGCAGCCCGCGCAGCCGCTCCGGCGCTGCCGGAACTCCCATCAGGGTGCCGGCCGGGAGCGGGTGGCCGCGCCCGGCGCGCAGCACGGAGGCCGCCGAGGTGGCGGGGTGCACGAGGTCGCCGCCGAGTCCCACCTCGGTCATCAGCGCCGTCGCCTCGCCACGGCGGGCCAGCACGGCCTCGGCGCCGAGGTCGAGCATGAGCCCGCCGACCTCGCCGACGAGCAGCTTTCCGCCCACCGCCGATGCCTGCTCCAGCACGGTGACCTGCGGGGGATCGGGGAGCGTGGCCAGCCGCCAGGCCGCCGCCAGCCCGCTGATCCCGCCGCCGACCACCGCCACGTGGGGCCTTGCCCGCCGCGGGCGGGCCGTCGCCTCCGTCGTCATGGGCGCCAAGCCTGCCACCCGACGCCGTGACACCCGCGCGCCGCTTCCGCGACCAACTCGTGATCCGTGCCGCGGAACCCCGGCCCCGGTGGATGCCGTCCACCCGCTGCCGCACCCGCCACCCGCACCCGCCACCCGGCCCCGCCACCCGGCCCCGCCGACACCGCTCCGCCACCCGGCCCCGCCACCCGGCCCCGTTCGAGGAGGACCGCATGGATCCCGACGGCTCGCCCGCGCCCCGATCCGCACCGCCCGCCCGTAGCTCCCGCCCGGCGCGTGGCGCCCGCGCCGCCGCCGTCCTGCTGGGACTCGGGCTCGCCACCGCGGCGACCGTCTCCGGCTGCGGGTCGTCGGCCAGCGGCGGCTCCAGCGCCGAGGCCTCCCCGGCGGCCGCCGGGGTCCAGCGCGGGGTGGCCGCCGCGCAGTCCGACGCGGCCGGCTCCGCCGGCAATGCGAGCTCGAACGGCAGTGCGAGCTCGAACGGCAGTGCGAGCTCGAACGGCAGTGCGAGCTCGAACGGCAGCGCGGGCTCGAACGGCAGCGCGGGCTCGACGAGCTCCGTCGTCACGGCCGCACGGATCGTCCGCGTCGCCGAGATCAGGCTGCGCGTCCCCGACCTCGCCGCGGCCGCCCGTCAGGTGCGACAGCTGGCACTCTCCGTCGGGGGCCGGGTGGACTCCGAGACCACCGGGTACTCCATCGCGGCCGTGCAGAAGGGAACTCCCGATGCCTCGACGGCACCGGATGTGGCCCCGCCCGGCGAGTCGGTGCTGGTGCTGCGCGTCCCGCAGGCCCGGCTCGACGATGCCCTCACCCAGGTCACCGCCGTGACCCGCGGCACCTTGCTCAGCCGTACCTCCAGCACCCAGGACGTCACCGGTGACCTGGCCGACCTCGGCAGCCGGGTGACCTCGCAGCGAGCCAGCCTGAACCGGGTGCGGGCGCTGATGACCCGGGCGACGTCGCTGCAGGACGTGGTGACGCTGGAGTCGGAGCTGTCCCGGCGGGAGTCCGACCTGGAAGCGCTCCAGGCCCGGCTCGCGGCCCTTACCGACCAGACGGACCTGTCCACCCTCACCGTGACGCTGCAGACCCCCGCGGCGACCCCCGCGGCCACGCCGCCGGAGCGCGGGTTCCTCACCGGGGTGCATGCCGGGTGGCGGGCCCTGCAGACCAGCACCCAGGTCGTGCTGACCGTGCTCGGCGCGCTGCTGCCGGTGTTCGCGGCCGTCGCCGTGCTCGCCGCCCCGGTCGCACTGCTGCTGCGACGCCGCCGGCGCGGCGGCGGGTTGCCCCACCCCGCGCCGCCGGCCGGCCAGTCGCCCTAGGGCTGGACCGCGACCGGCCGGGGCCGATGGGTGTGCACCAGCTCGACCACCCGGGCGAGCACGTCCGGGTCGGCGGCGGGCGGCACACCGTGACCGAGGTTGAACACGTGGCCGGCGCCGGTGGCCGCCCCCGCGTCCACGGTGGCCCGCACGCGCTCCGCGAGCACCTCCCACGGGGCGAACAGCAGGGCCGGGTCGAGGTTGCCCTGCAGCGCCCGCCCGGGACCCACCCTGCGGGCGGCCTCGGTCAGGGGGATGCGGAAGTCGACGCCCACCACCTCGGCGCCGGCCCCGCCCATCGCGGCGAGCAGCTCACCGGTACCCACTCCGAAGTGGATCCGCGGCAGCTGCGGGTCGAGCTCGTGCACCGCGGCCAGCGTCAGCGCCGAGGCGGGGGCGACCAGGGCCCGGTAGTCGGCCTCGGCCACCGCCCCCACCCAGGAGTCGAACAGTTGCACCGCCCGGGCCCCGGCCCGGATCTGGATCCGCAGGTGCTCGGCGCAGATGAGGGCCAGCCGGTGGAGCAGGTCCCGCCACAGCGGTGGGTCGCCGTACATCAGGGCCTTGGTGCGGATCAGATCGCGGCTCGGGCCACCCTCGACGAGGTAGCTGGCCAGCGTGAACGGCGCCCCGGCGAAGCCGATCAGCGGGGTGTCGCCGAGCTCGGCCACCGCCAACCGGACGGCCTCGGCGACGTAGGGCTCCTGGTCCGGCTGCAACAGCGGCAGGCGGTCGAGGTCGGCCCGGGTGCGGAAGGGCTCGGCCACCACGGGGCCGACCCCGGGGACGATGTCCAGGTCCACCCCCGCGGCCGCCAGCGGCACCACGATGTCGGAGTAGAAGATCGCCGCGTCCACCCCGTACCGGCGGACCGGCTGCAGGGTGATCTCGGTGACCAGGTCGGGGCGCCGGCAGGCGGCGAGCATGCCGATGCCCTCGCGCACCCGTCGGTACTCCGGGAGCGAGCGCCCGGCCTGGCGCATGAACCACACCGGGGTGCGCTCGGGGCGCCCGCCGCGGCAGGCTTGAAGGAGTGGTGCCGTCCCGGCCCGCTGTCCGCCGTCCGCTGTCGTCACGGCCTCCGATCCTCGCACGCCGGCCGCCTGCACCCGCACCCGGGCGCGTCGTGACGCCCTTCCCGGCGCGGGCGGTCGTACGCTCGCCTGGTGGCCGTTCGGAGGATGCCCGACGACGCGCCTGAGGAGTTCCTCGCCGGCGTGGAACGGCTGCGCGCGGCCCGGCTGCGCCCCGAGGTGGTGCTCGAGGAGGTTCCCGCGCCGCAGCGGATAGCACCGCATGCGGTCGCTGTCAGCGCCGATGTCGTGCTCGACGGCGAGGAGCTGGCCACTGGGCGCTTCGTCCTGCTCTACGACCCTGCCGGCCAGGACGCGTGGGAGGGCACCTTCCGCGCGGTGACCTTCGTCCGCGCGACGCTGGAGCCGGAGCTCGGCGCCGACCCGCTGATCGGGCAGGTGGGCTGGACCTGGTTGCAGGAGTGCCTGACGGCCGAGGGCGCCGCGCACACCGCCTCCGGCGGAACGGTGACCCGGGTGGTCTCGGAGAGCTACGGCGCCCTCGCCGACCGCCCGCCCACGGTCGAGATCGAGGTCCGCGCCTCGTGGACCCCCTTGGACGACGTCGCCGGCCACCTGCGCGCCTGGGGCGCGCTGCTGTGCACGGTCGCCGGGTTGCCACCGCTGCCGCAGGGCGTCGCGGCACTCCCCCGCCGGCGCTGACCGGGCCTGCTGACCGGGCCTGCTGACCGGGCCCGCTGACCGGGCCGACCGGGCCCACTGGCCGGGCCCGCTGACCGGGCAGGGCTCAAGCCCGCCCCGCCCGCTGCCGATCTCACGGGGGAGATGACTGGTCAAGGCCCGGCGGGGCCCCCGCGGCAGGAGGACAGCGTGACGACTCTGGTCGAGCGCACCGGTATCCCGACACCCCGTCCCGGCCGGTTCGCCGCCATGGTGGTCGTCGCGAGCCCCGCGCTGCGCGAGGCGGTCGGGCACACACTGCGTGCCCTCGGCGCGCGGCAGGTGCTCGAGATCGGAACGATCGCCGAGGCCCGGCAGCGCGCCGGGGCGGGGATCGCCGACCTGTGCATCGCCGAGGCCGGCCTGCCCGACGGGTCGGGGATCGCGCTGATCCGCGAACTGCGGGCGGCGGGCTGGACCCGCGGCCTGGTACTCAACACCAATGACGACCCGTACAGCGTGCGGGCCGCGATCACCGCCGGTGTGCGGGCCTACCTGGTGTCGGCCGCGGCCGGCGCCCTGCCCCGCCCCGGCGCCGAGCGCGCCGACGGCGTCGACAGCCTCTCCGCCCGCGAACTGCAGGTGCTCCAACTGGTCGCCGAGGGCAAGTCGAACAAGGACATCGGTGGGCAGCTCGGGCTGTCCGCGCTGACGGTGAAGAGTCACCTGGCCCGGATCGCCCGCAAGCTCGGCACCGGCGACCGGGCCGAGATGGTGGCCACCGCGATGCGCTCCGGAGCCGTCGCCTGACCCGGGTTCCGATCACCCCGATCCGCCCCGGAAGCGCCCGCGCGGCCCGCCGGCAGCGGCCGGTGTGATGATCCCGTCCGCCGCAGGCACGCGTGCCGGGGAGCGACGCCCGCGGCGCCTCGATACGGTGGTGGGCATGCACGGGACGGACGACGATCACACCCTGGACGTCCCCGCTTCCGACGGTGTTGTTGCCGATACCGAGGGTGACGAATCCGCGGTGGAGCAGCCCGTCGCACCCGTACCCCTGGATACCCCCCGCGACGGCGTACCGCCGGTGGTCGCCACCCCCGAGGCCCTGGCTGCGACGGTCGCGGCCTTCGCCGCGGGCACCGGCCCGGTGGCGGTGGACGCCGAACGCGCCTCCGGGCACCGCTACGGGCAGCGCGCCTTCCTGGTCCAACTCCGCCGCGAGGGCGCCGGCACCGCTCTGGTGGACCCGGCCGCGCTGCCCGACCTGTCCGCCCTCGGCGCAGCCATCGCGGACGCCGAGTGGGTGCTGCACGCCGCCACCCAGGACCTGCCCTGCCTGGCCGAGGTCGGCATGCGCCCCACCCGGTTGTTCGACACCGAGCTCGGTTCCCGGCTGGCCGGGTTCTCCCGGGTGGGGCTGGCCGCGGTCGTCGAGCAGCTGCTCGGGCTCGGGCTGGCCAAGGAGCACTCGGCCGTCGACTGGTCGGTGCGCCCGCTGCCCGCGCCCTGGCTGCGGTACGCCGCACTCGACGTCGAGGTGCTGGTCGACCTGCGCGACAAGCTCGCCGCGGAGCTGGAGCGGCAGGGGAAGCTGACCTGGGCGCTGGAGGAGTTCGCCGCCGTGGTCGCCGCCCCCGCGCCGGCCCCCCGTCCCGATCCGTGGCGGCGCACCTCGGGCGTCCACCGGGTGCGCAACCGCCGCCAGCTGGCCGCGGTGCGCGAGCTGTGGACGGCCCGCGACGGACTGGCCCAGGCCGAGGACGTCTCCCCCGGACGGCTGCTGCCCGACAGCGCGATCGTCGAGGTGGCCCTGGCGATGCCCGTCGACGCGCGCGCCATGATGGCTGTGCCGGGCTTCACCGGGCGCGGATCGCGGCGCTTCTCCGGCACCTGGTTCGCCGCGATCGCGCAGGCCCGGCGGCTGCCCGACGGCGAGCTGCCGCCGCAGCACCTGCCCGCCGACGGCCCTCCCCCGGCCCGGGTGTGGGCCGACCGCGACCCCGCCGCGGCGGCGCGGCTGGCAGCCTGCCGGGCGGCGATGGCCGCCATCGCCGCCGAGCATGAGCTCCCGCTGGAGAACCTGCTCACCCCCGACAGCCTGCGCCGGCTGGCCTGGGAGCCGCCCGCGGTGGTGGACCCCGAGACCGTCGCTGCGGCGCTGCGCGGGTACGGGGCACGCAGCTGGCAGCTCGACCTCATCGTCGAGGCCCTGGTGGCCGGTCTCGCCGCCACGGTTACCCCCGGGTAGGATCAGGGTTACCGGCGGGTAACATCCTGCCCGGCCCTGCTCCGAGGGAGGAACTCGTGCCCGGCACCCTCCGCGACGTCGTCTTCGTCGACGGCGTCCGCACCCCGTTCGGCAAGGCAGGTGAGACGGGGCTGTACGCCCACACCCGTGCCGACGACCTGGTCGTGAAGTGCATCCGCGAGCTGCTCCGCCGCCACCCGGGCCTTCCTCCCGATCGGGTGGACGACGTCGCCATGGCGGCCACCACCCAGACCGGCGACCAGGGTCTGACCATCGGCCGCAGCGCCGCGCTGCTGTCCGGCCTGCCGGCCAGCGTGCCCGGGTTCGCCATCGACCGGATGTGCGCCGGGGCGATGACCGCGGTGACGACAACCGCCTCCGGGATCGCGGCCGGCGCCTACGACGTGGTCGTCGCCGCCGGGGTCGAGCACATGGGCCGGCACCCGATGGGCGAGGGCGTCGACCCGAACCCGCGCTTCCTGTCCGAGCGGCTGGTCGACCCGTCGGCGCTGGTGATGGGTCAGACGGCGGAGAACCTGCACGACCGCTTCCCGGCAGCTGACCAAGGAGCGCGGCGACACCTTCGCCGCCGCCAGCCAGGCCCAGCTACGCCGCGGCGCTGCGCCGCCGGCCGGATCCAGCGCGACCTGGTGCCGGTGGCCGTGCGGGACGGCGCCGGGGCGGCTGGGGGCTGGCCGTCGCCGACGAGCCGCCCACGCCCGGGCACCACGGTCGAGGACCTGGCCACGCTGCGCACCCCGTTCCGCCCGCACGGGCGGGTCACCGCCGGGCAACGCCGCCGGCCTGAACGACGGCGCCACCGCCTGCCTGCTCGCCGACGCCGACACCGCCGCCGAGCTGGGCCTGCCGGTACGGATGCGCATGGTCGGCTACGCCTTCGCCGGGGTGGAGCCGCGAGGTGATGGGCGTCGGGCCGATCCCGGCCACCGAGAGGGCGCTCAAGCGCGCCGGGCTGGCGCATCGAGGACATCGGCCTGTTCGAGATCAACGAGGCGTTCGCCGTCCAGGTGCTCGCCTTCCTCGACCACTTCGGCATCGCCGACGACGACCCGCGGGTCAACCCCTACGGCGGCGCCATCGCCGTCGGCCACCCGCTGGCCTCCTCCGGGGTGCGGCTGATGATCCAGCTGGCCCGCCAGTTCGAGGAGCACCCCGAGGTGCGCTACGGGCTGACCACCATGTGCATCGGCCTGGGCATGGGCGGCACCGTCATCTGGGAGAACCCGCACCACGAGGAGCACGCGGCATGAGCACCGACATCGACGCGGCCGCCACCACCGCGGGCCGACCTGCCGCCGCCAGCCCGCGGTCGCCGCCCTGCGGCCGCAAGCCGCTGCCCGGGGAGGTCGTCACCACCGCCGCCGTGCGCGACGTGAGCCTGCCCGGCGGCGCCGGCACGCTCGCCCTGATCACCCTGGACAACGGCCACGACCACACCAGACCGACCACGTTCGGCCTCGCCGGCCTGGTCAACCTCGCCGCCGCCCTGGACGCGGTGGCGGCGCGGGCCGCGGCGGGCGAGATCGTCGCGGCGGGGGTGACCGGCAAGCCGTTCATCTTCTGCGCCGGGCGCCGACCTGACCATGGTGGCGCGCGGTCGCAAGGACCGCGAGCAGGCGCTGCAGGTGGGCCGGCTGGGCGCACGACATCTTCCGCCGCCTCGGCGAGCTCGGGGTGCCCTCGTTCGCGTTCGTGAACGGGGTCGCCCTCGGCGGCGGGCTCGAGCTGGCCCTGCACTGCACCTACCGCACGGTGTCCGCCTCGGCCGCGGGCAGTGGGGCTGCCGGAGTGCTTCCTCGGCCTGGTGCCCGGCTGGGGCGGCACCTACCTGCTGCCCAACCTCGATCGGGCCGCAGCGCGCGCTCGAGGTGATGGTCGGTGAACGCGCTGAACACCAACCGGCTGCTGGACGGGCGCGCGGCAGCGTCGAGCTGGGGCTCGCCGACGCCTTCTTCGAGGCCGCCGACTTCCTCGAGCAGTCGCTCGGCTGGGCCGCCGGGGTGCTCACCGGCGCCGTCCGGGTGGAGCGGGCCCCGGTGGACCACGACGAGGCCGGCCTGGGAGGCCGCCCTGGCCGAGGTCCGCGGCTTCGTCGACGTCAAGGCTGCACGGGGCCGCGCCGGCCCCCTACCGCGCCCTCGAGCTGGTCGCGGCTGGCCCGCAGCGCGGACCGTGACGCCGGGTTCGCGGCCGAGGACGTGGCGCTCGCCGAGCTGGCCATGGGCGAGGAGCTGCGCTCGGGGCTGTACGCCTTCGACCTGGTGAACAAGCGGGCCAGGCGTCCCGCGGGTGCCCCGGAGCGCGGGCTGGCCCGCCCGGTGACCACGGTCGGGGTCGTCGGGGCGGGGCTGATGGCCGGGCAGCTGGCGCTGCTGTTCGCCCGCCGGCTGCAGGTGCCGGTGGTGATCACCGACCTGGACGCGGAGCGCGTGCAGCGCGGCCTGGACTCCGTGCACGCCAAGATCGCCGAGCTCGCGACCAGGGGCCGGATCAGCCCGGACGCGGCCAACCGGCTCACCGCGCTGGTGACCGGCTCCACCGACAAGGCGGCCTTCGCCGGCGCCGACCTGGTGATCGAGGCCGTCTTCGAGCGGCTGGAGGTGAAGCAGCAGGTCTTCGCCGAGGTCGAGGCGGTGGTCGGTCCCGAGTGCGTGCTGATGACGAACACCTCCTCGCTGTCGGTGACCGCGATGGCAGCCCAGCTGCAGCACCCGCAGCGAGTGGTCGGCTTCCACTTCTTCAACCCGGTGTCGGCGATGCCGCTGGTGGAGGTGGTCCGCGGCGAGCGCACCGACGACCCCACGCTGGCCACCGCGCTGGCCGTCGGGGCGCAGCTGAAGAAGTCGTGCGTGCTGGTCCGGGACGCCCCGGCGTTCGTCGTCAACCGGCTGCTCACGCGCTTCGCCGGCGAGCTCATCACGGCGGTCGACGAGGGCACCCCCATCGACGTCGTCGACGCCGCGGTCGCCCCGCTGGGGATGCCGATGTCGCCGTTCCTGCTGCTGCAGCTGGTCGGGCCGGCCGTCATGCACCACGTCATGCAGGTGCTGCACACGGCGTTCCCCGACCGCTTCGGGGTCTCGGACAACCTCGGCCGGCTGGTGGCCGCCGGGCTGCCCGGGCTGGCCTCGTGGGACGGCGAGGGCAGGCCCTACCTGGCGGAGGAGATCGCCGCGCGGCTGAGCTTCGGCGACACGGTGCTCACCGGCGAGCAGGTCCGCGAGCGGGCCCTGGCCGCGGTGGCGCAGGAGGCCCGGCTGATGCTCGACGAGCAGGTGGTGGCGCACCCGCAGGACCTCGACCTGTGCATGATCCTCGGTGCCGGCTGGCCCTTCCACCTCGGCGGGATCACGCCCTACCTCGACCGGACCGGGATCTCCGAGCGGGTCACCGGCCGGCGCTTCCTGCCCCCCGGCGTGGCGAGCGTGCCCGGCTGAGGGCGGCGCTGCGCGGCTGCGTCAGACGAAGTTGCCGCGCAGCTGCCGGGCGTAGCTGCGCACCCGGGTCTGCAGCTGCGACCGGGTCAGGTGCAACACGCTGCGCAGCGCGTCGGCCTCGGCCTGGGCATCGCTGCGTGCCGCCGTCGCGGTCGCGGCCGCCTGGTACAGCGCGCGCAGCTTCGACTCCCCGTAGTGGTCGGCGATGTACAGGCAGGTGAACCAGGCCGTGGTGTAGGCGTCGTCGACCTGCGCCTCGCTACCCGTGTAGAAGGCATCGTCCGCGGAGACGAGGCGCGGCTTCCAGCTGCCCGCCTTCAGCTGGGTCCAGGTCTCGCGGCGCAGCCCGCGCTCGGCCAGCGCCGCCACCGCGTCGACACCGGAGGCGCCGACGTGCCGGAACCCGGTGTACTCGGCCACCCCCTCGACCAGCCAGGTGGGCGGGCGGCGATCCCCGACCGCGGCGAGGGCGACGTGGGTGAGCTCGTGCCGCAGCACCGCGCGGGCGTAGGCATCGTCCTTAGCGAGCAGGTACGGGGTGACCACGAGCCGGGCCGAGCCGTCCTCGTACGTGTCGCCTGAGGTGACCACCGGCGCGCGGGGCAGCACCCGCACCTTGGCCTCGAAGGTCGCCTCCCCGGAGGGGTCGGGCTCGGTGCCGGAGGCCGCGCTGTGCCCGAACCAGGCACTGACGAACTCCGGCTCGGTCGCGGCATAGGCGACGACCCTGCCGTTCCACGCCGTCGAGGGCCACATCGACCGGACCGGGGCCAGCGCGGAGTCGAGCCGCTGCGCCAGGCGCTTGGCCTCGGCTGCGTGGGCGGGATCACCGATCACCAGCGCCCGGCCGTGCTTGGCCACGGTGATCGGGCCGACCATCCACGGCTCGTACTGGCCGCCGAGGGCCAGCCGCGAATCCGCGTCACTGTCCGACTCCAGGTACCAGTGCCCGGCGCGGAGCGCGAAGCTCATCCCCACCACGTCGGTGACCGGGGTCCGGTCGAACCCGGTGAAGGAGTGCCGGACGCTGACCGCCGCGACGATGCCGGAGGCGGAGTACGAGCGGGCCGCCGGGACGGGGAACCAGCGCCCGGTGTCCCAGCTGAACTCGAAGCCCGCCAGGCCGTACAGCGCGCGCAGGTTGGCGAAGACGGTGCGCTCGTGCTCGCGGAAGGTCGCCGGGGCCGCCGGGTCGAGCACGGACAGGTAGGCGGCCTCGTCGCCGTCACGGACGGCGTCCTGCATCACCTGCAGCGCCGCGGCGATCGCCGCCCGGCGCTGCTGCGCGGAGGGGCTCGCGGACGCCGAGGGCGAGGCCGTCGCTGCGGCGGCCGACCCCGATGCCCCGCGGGTGAGCAGGCCGCTGCGGACCACGCCCCCGCCGGCGACCACGGCCAGCAGCACCCCGGCCACCACCCCGCCGACGAGCAGCCGCCGCGGCCTGCGGGCGGCCTGCCGCGGCCGGGCGGCCGGCGCCGGGGGGGCGGGCGGCCAGTAGGCGGCCCCCGGCGCCGGGCCGGCGACCGGCGACGGGGGGAACGGCGGCTCCGGCGGGGAGGGCGCGGGCCATGGCGGCAGGACCGGCGCGGGCGGGGGGCCGGGGTAGGCGGGCGCAGCCCGCGGGGGCACCGGCCGGGGGTGCCCCGGCCCGCGCTGCATGCCCGGACGCCGGCCCGGATCGGGCTGGCCCTCCCGCCCGACCCTCCCGGGGCCCGCCTCCCCGGCGGCTGTGCCGCCCTCGTGCCCACCCACAGGGCGAAACCCTAGTGCCGCGCCCGATCGACTGCGCACCGCCCCGACCGGCACCACGGCCCGCAGCCGCGCTCCCGCCGATCGGGTGACCAGGCCGTCGCCGTCGGCGGCGTCCCCCGCTCGGCGGCTACCGTGAGGAGGTGGCGACCCAGGACAATCGCGCGGCGTCACGCACCTGTGTACTCGCCGTGAGTGTCCTCGACGACGTCGACCTCTCCCCCGCCGACGACGGGGTGCTGCTGCCCGGCTCACCGCCGGCTTTCGTCAGCTGGGAGGCGGTGGCCCAGGCGCTCGGCCCGCACGAGCCGCTGTCCGCGGCGGGGCGTCACCGGGTCTGCGCGCTGCTGCGCCTGTTCCGGCTGGTGGCCGATCTGGGCGGGGACGCGCCCCGCCGGGTGCACGAGGCCGCCCGTTTGCTGGCCCTCCCGCCGGACCATGCGCTGCACCCCGGCCCGGCGTGGGTACGCGGCCAGGTCCCGGGCGGCGCGCTCGACCTCGGGGTGGGGCTGCTCGGGGTGACCGGCCAGGACGGCTGCGTCCCGCTGCCCCCCGGCCTGCCCGTGGCCCCCACCGCGCAGGTGGACGGCTGGTGGCCGGAACTGCGCGCGCACGCCGACCGGATGGGGGCGCTGGCTGCCCGCCGGGTGGGCAGCGGGGGGCGCGCCGTGCTGCGCCCGGTCGGCGGCTGCGACGCGCTTACCCTGCTCGCCTCCGCCCCGCTGCGGGCCGGTCTGGCGGGGCGCGACGGGACCGGGATGCGCGCGGCGGCGCTGCCCCGCCGTGCCCGCGGGTGGATCGACCTGGCCCGCATCGATCACGCGTATGTCAGCGCCGTCTGGTCCCTGACCCCCGAGCCGGACCGCGGGGTGCCGCGCCCGCTGCTGGTGACCCGGGACGAGGTCACACTGCCCGCGGCCGGGGGGCGACCCGCGGAGCACGCGTTCGGCTGAGGTCGGGCTACTCCTGCGCCCGCGGGCGGCGCGCGCCGTCCAGGGCACCCGCCGGTCCGGCCCCGTTGCGGGCGGCCGCGCCGATCCGGTCGCGGACGGCGTCGAGCCGGGCCACCGCCTCGACCACCTGCCGGGACACCTCCTGCGCGGTGAGCCCGATCTCCTCCAGCACCTGGCTGCGCCGGGCGTGGGCGAGGAAGCGCTGCGGGATGCCGAAGCCCCGCACGGGCACGGTGACGTCCTGCTCACCGAGCCGCTGGGCCACGGCGGCGGCCACGCCACCGACCCTGCCGTTGTCCTCCACCACCACCACCAGGCGGTACCCGGCTGCCAGCTCCGGCAGCGCGTCGTCGACCGGCAGCACCCAGCGCGGGTCGATCACGCTCACCCCGATCCCCTGCGCGACGAGCCGGTCGGCCACGTCCAGACCGAGCGGCACCATCGAGCCCACGGCCACCACGAGCACGTCCTGCTCCCCGGTGCGGCGCAGCAGGTCCATCCCCCCGATCCGGCCGGTGGCGGGCAGGTCGTCGGGAGGGCAACCCTTCGCGAAGCGCAGCACCGTGGGGCCGTCGCCCACGGCCAGCGCCTCGTCGAGCTCCGCCCGCAGGGTCGCCGCGTCGCGCGGTGCGGCGATGCGGATGCCGGGCACGAGCTGCAGCAGCGACAGGTCCCACATCCCGTTGTGGCTGGGCCCGTCGTCGCCGGTGACGCCGGCCCGGTCGAGCACGAACGTCACCCCGGCCGAGTGCAGCGCCACATCCATCAGCACCTGGTCGAAGGCCCGGTTGAGGAAGGTCGCGTAGACGGCGACCACCGGGTGCAGCCCACCGCGCGCCATCCCGGCGGCGCTGGTCACGGCGTGCTGCTCGGCGATGCCGACGTCGAAGACGCGGCGTGGGAAACGCTCGGCGAAACGGTGCAGCCCCACCGGGATCAGCATGGCGGCGGTGACCCCGACCACATCGGGGCGGCGCTCACCCACCCGGACCATCGCGTCGGCGAAGACCCCGGTCCAGGTGGTCCCCGTGGCCGACACCGGGATGCCGGTCGCCGGGTCGATCACCCCGGTGGCGTGGAAGCGGTCGGCCTCGTCGTTCTCGGCCGGCGGGTAGCCGTTGCCCTTACGGGTGATCGCGTGCACGATCACCGGCCCGCCGAAGGCCTTCGCCCGGCGCAGCGCGTGCTCGAGCTCGCCGATGTCGTGCCCGTCCACCGGGCCGACGTACTTCAGCCCGAGGTCCTCGAACATCCCCTGCGGGGCGACGATGTCCTTCAGCCCCTTCTTCACCCCGTGCAGCGCGTCGTAGGCGAGCCGGCCGGGAGGGCCGCCGCGCTGCAGCGTGGCCTTGCCCCAGTCGAGGAAGCGCTCGTAGCCGCGCGTGGTGCGCAGGGTGGACAGGTGGTGGGGCAGGCCGCCGATGGTCGGCGCGTAGGAGCGGCCGTTGTCGTTGACCACGATCACCAGGTTGCGGTCGGAGCCGACGGCGATGTTGTTCAGCGCCTCCCAGGCCATGCCGCCGGTGAGCGCCCCGTCCCCGATGACGGCGACGACATGACGATCGGTGTCCCCGCGCAGCTGGTTGGCCTTGGCCAGGCCGTCGGCCCACGACAGCGCGGTCGAGGCGTGGGAGTTCTCCACCACGTCGTGCACGGACTCGGCCCGGCTCGGGTAGCCGGAAAGGCCGTCGCGCTGCTGCAACCCGGAGAAGTCCTGCCGGCCGGTGAGCAGCTTGTGCACGTACGCCTGGTGGCCGGTGTCGAAGACGATGGTGTCGGCCGGGGACTCGAACACCCGGTGCACGGCGATGGTGAGCTCGACCACTCCGAGGTTGGGGCCGAGATGCCCCCCGGTGCGGGAGACGGCGTCGATGAGGAAGCGCCGGATCTGCTCCGCGAGCTCGGCGAGCTCGAGGTCGGACAGCCCGCGCAGGTCCTGCGGTCCACCGATCTGGTCGAGGGACACCATCTGTACTCCTCCTCCGGGCCGGCGGCACCGACCCCGCGGCCGTCGAAGGCTGAGTCTAGGAGCGTCGGCGGCCGCTCACCTGCCCAGCCCCGGGGCGCACCCGGATTCACACCGGATCCCCACCCCTGCGCGCCCGCCGACCGGGCCGCGGTCACAGCTGCGGGACGAAGCGCCTTCCGGCCAGGGCCTGCTCGACCAGGGCCACCGCGCGGCGGGCGGCGAGCAGCCGGGCCTGCTCGGTCTCCAGCACCTCGATCACCTCCCCCAGCGCCGGGGGCGGCAGCGCGTCGGCGAGCTCGGCCCGGGCGGTCGCCAGCGCCCGGCGCCCGGCCTGCCACCCCGCCTCCACGTGCAGCGCCGCCACCCGGGCCAGCGCCACCGGGTGGCGGGCGAGCACGGGGTAGCCGCGGTAGTCCGGCGGGCACAGGTCGAGCAGCCAGGCCACCGCGGTGCGCTGCCAGTCGGGCGCGCCGGGGGGCCGAACCTGAGCCGGCCACCCGGGGGGACCGTGCCCGGGCCCGGGCGGTGCCGGTCGCACGCTGCTCACCCGGTCACCCCCTCCGCCCCTCGCCGCCGGCGGCCCAGCGGTGCCGGCGGCCCCTGCGGTGCCGACAGTGCCACCGTAGGCCTGGGGTACGACAGCGGCCTGGGGTACGCGGCCTCGGGTACGACGGCGGCCTCGGGTACGACGGCCGCCTCAACTCCCGGCGCGGGCGATCCAGGCGTCCACCGGATCGGCCAGCAGCGGCTCGAAGGCCAGCTCCGCGGCCCCGACCAGGCTGGAGTCGCCGCCGAGCCCGGCGGCGTCGAGCCGGAGGTTGCGCCGGGGCCCCTCCAGGCTCGAGATGTCCACCACCGCCTGCACCGTGTCGCCGGCCACCGCGAAGACGGCGGACAGCTGCCCTCCGAGGATGACCATCTCGGGGTTGAGCACGTTCACCAGGGTCGCGATGCCCAGCCCCACCCAGCGCGCCACCTCGTCCACCGCCTGCCGGGCGCGCACGTCGCCGCCGACGGCCCGCTCGAGCAGCCGGCGCACCGCGGGCCGGCCGCCGGTGGTGGGTAACCCGGCGGCGCGCAGCAGCGCCTCCTCGCCGGCCTCGGTCTCCCAGCAGCCCCGGCTGCCGCACCGGCACTGCCTCCCGTCGGGGTGGACCAGGATGTGGCCGATCTCGCCGGCGTATCCGCCCGCGCCCTGGACCAGCCGGCCGGCCATCACCAGCCCGCCGCCGATCCCCACCTCACCGGCCACGTAGACCAGGTCGCGGACCCCGCGCCCCGCGCCGCGGGTCAGCTCGGCGAGCGCCCCGAGGTCGCCGTCGTTGGCCACCCGCAGCGGGGCCGGCAGCCCCACCCGGCGAGCGAGCACCTCCCCCAGCGGCACCCGGTGCCACTGCAGGTTCGGGGCGAACTCGACGAAGCCGTCACCGGTGCGCACCACCCCGGGCACACCGACCCCGATCCCCGCCAACCGCGCCCCCGGTGGAGTGCGGGCGGCCAGCGCGCGCAGTTCGCGCCCCAGCCGACCGGCGACCGCCTCGGGGTCACTGCCCACCCCGGCAAGCCGGTACTCCTTGCGCTGGGTCACCGTCCCGCCGAGGCCGACCACCGCGACCTGGACCACGTCGACACCGACGTTCGCGGCGAGCACGTACACCGTGTCCCGGCACGGGATCACCACGTGCGAGGGGCGCCCGGCGCCGAGGCGGGTGTCGGGGATCTCCTCGCGCACCAGCCCGGCCGCCTCCAGCTCGGCCACCAGCACCTTGATGGTGCTGCGGTTCAGCCCCATCGCCGCGGTGAGCTGGGAGCGCGAGACGGCGCCCGCCTCGTGCACCTGGCGGAGCAGGGTCGACAGGTTGCGGCGGCGGACCTCCTCCTGCGGGGTCGCCCCCGGGCGGTCCCTTGCTGCGCTCATCAGCCGCCGCCCGTGTTGTCCGCGTCCCTGTCCGGCTGCTTCCGCCTGATTCCGCCGGCCCTCGCCGGTGCCCTTGCCGCCGCTCGAGCGTTACGTCCCGGACGCCGACGACCGCTTGCGCGACAGCGCGTCGACGCTCGCCGCCGCCAGCAGCACCAGCGCGGTGATGATGAACTGTGCCGAGGCCGGCAGGTTCGGCATCAGGCCGAGGCCGTTGGGGATGATGGCGATGACGAGCCCGCCGATCACCGCGTCGCGGGCCCGGCCCTTGCCGCCGAACAGCGAGGTCCCGCCGATCACCGCGGCCGCCACCGCGAACAGCAGCGTGTTGCTGCCCCCGGCGTCCGACGGGACGCTGCCCAGCCGGGAGGCCTGCACCACGCCGCCGAGGGCCGCCATGCCCGAGCCGATGCTGAACGCGGCGATCCGGATCCGGCGCAGGTCGATACCGGCCCGGCGGGCGGCCTCGGCGTTGCCGCCGACCGCGTACAGGTAGCGGCCGAACGAGCTCTTCGACAGCACCAGGGTCCAGAAGATCATCAGCAGGATGATCAGCGGGAGCACGTAGGGGGCGCCCTTGATGGAGGTCCGGGTGGGGAACGGCGAGCGCTCCTGGTTGAGCAGGAACAGGCCGGCCAGCCCGATCACGGCGAGCCCGCCCGCCCGCACCACCACGATGAGCATCGGCTCGGCCGACAACCCCTGCGAGCGGCGCCGGATCGAGCGCCACACCGTGTACCCGGTGTAGATCCCGAGCAGCACCACCAGCAGCGTCCAGCCCAGCCCCGGGGCCAGGTTCTTGTTCGAGATCCCGTTGATCAGCGGGTACTGGCGCACCGAGATGGCGTTGCCGTCACCGATGAACTGCAGCAGCACCCCCTGCCAGCCGAGGAACAGCGCCAGCGTCACGACGAAGGAGGGGATCCCCACCCGCGCCACCAGGAACCCGGTGAGCAGGCCGATCGACACGCCCGTGGCCACCGCCAGGTAGATGCCGCCGAGCGGGGTGGAGGTCGCGATCTTGCCCAGCATCATGACCATGCCGACGATGACCATCACGGCCGGGATCCACAGCCGGCTCGTGATCGCGACGCCGACCCCGAGCAGCATGAACGCCAGCACGGCGAGGAAGGTGGGTGTGCCCAGCGCCGCCTGGACGTCGCCCTTGGAGTTGACCGCCAGGCCCATGATCGCCGCGCACACCCCGCTCGCCGTGCCCGCGGCGAGGTCGATCTCGCCCAGCAGCAGCACGAACACCAGGCCCATGGCGATGAACACGGTGATACCGGACTGGCTGACCAGGTTCGCCAGGTTGTACACGGACAGGAACCGGCCGCTGGTCCGGGAGAAGATCACCACGAGCACGAGCAGGCCGAGGACGGCCGGCAGCGCCCCCACCTCGCCGCCACGCACCCGGGCGATGTAGTCGCGGACGAAGTCGAGCGCGCCGTGCGCGCCGGCGTCACGGGAGAAGTCGGAATCGGCGAGGTCCGTGGAGGCCGTCGAGGCGCCACTGGTCTGTTCGGTGGTCATCGCTGCGCCCCTCAGATCGTCGCCGCGGACGCGGTCGGGCGGATCCCGATGTCCCCGGAGCGCCCGGTGGTGATCAGCTCGACCACCTGCGCGTGCGTGACATCCTTGGCCTTCACCTCCGCGGCGAGCTGGCCCAGGTACAGCGCCGCGATCCGGTCGGACACCTGCATCACGTCGTTCATGTTGTGCGAGATGAGCACCACCCCGATGCCCTGGTCGGCCAGCCTGCGCACCAGCGCGAGCACCTGCTCGGTCTGGGCGACGCCGAGCGCCGCGGTGGGCTCGTCGAGCAGCACGACCTTGCTGTTCCACAACACCGACTTGGCGATCGCGACGGTCTGCCGCTGCCCGCCGGAGAGGCTGGCGACCACCTGCCGCACGCTCTTCACGGTGCGCACCGACAGGCTCGCCAGCACGTCCCGGGAGCGGCGCTCCATCTTCCCCTCGTCGAGCACGCCGACCTTGCGCAGTTCGCGGCCGAGGAACATGTTCTGCACGATGTCGAGGTTGTCGCACAGCGCCAGGTCCTGGTAGACGACCTCGATGCCGAGCGCCGCCGCGTCCCGGGGACCGTGCACGTGCACCTGCTCGCCGTTGAAGCGGACCTCCCCGCTGTCCACGGAGTAGATCCCGCTCACGCACTTGACCAGGGTGGTCTTGCCGGCCCCGTTGTCACCGACGAGAGCGGTGACCTCCCCGGGATAGACGGCGAAGTCCACGTCGTGCAGCACGTGCACGGGGCCGAAGCTCTTGTTGATCCCAGACATCTGCAGGATGGGCGTGTCGCTCACGGGGTCTCGCTTCCCGCCGCGGTGGGTGGCCACCGGGCGCCGCTGTGGGGAGGGCACTCCGCGTGGAGTGCGGTGCTGGCTGCCCTGGAGACCGCCCTGGTGCGACGGGTGACGTCGCACCAGGGCGGTGTTCAGTGGTGCTCGAACCCTCCGCCCGCGGGACTCGCGGCGCCAGCCGCGCGCCCCACGGGCGGAGCGCTCAGAGCCTCGAGGTCACTTCACCCCGTACTTCGTGCAGGCGGCCTGCAGCGCCGCCGAGGTGCACAGGTCGGATGCCTTGACGAAGCCGTCCTGGACGACCGACTCGACCTTGTCCGCCGTGATGGCGACCGGGGTCTCGAGGATGGACGGGACGTCGCGGTTGCCCGTCGAGTCCTTCGTCGTGCCGGTGGTCTGCACGCTCTGGTTGTTGATCAGCGCCACGGCCGCGTCGGCCGCACCCTTGGCCTCGAGCTTGACGGCCTTGTAGACGGTCATGCACTGGTCACCGAGCAGCACGTTCTGCAGACCCTGGACGGTCGCGTCCTGGCCGGTCACCGGGACCTTCAGGCCGACCTTCTTCAGCACGGTGACGACCGAGTTGGCCAGCCCGTCGTTGGCGGCGAGGACGCCGTCGATCTTGTTGCCGGCCGCGGTCAGCATCTGCTCGAAGAGCACCCCGCCCTGGGCGTTGTCCCAGTTCGGCACGGACTTGTCGCCGACCTTGACCCAACCGGACTTGTACTTCGGGTCGAGCTGGGAGTCATAGCCCTGCTTGAACAGGGTGGCGTTGTTGTCCGTGGGCGAGCCGTTGAGCTCGATGATCCGGGCGTTGGGCTTGTTCCCGATGCACTGGATCAGGGTGGAGCCCTGCAGCTCGCCGACCTTGTTGTTGTCGAAGGACACGTAGTAGTCGGCGCTGCCCCCGAGGGTGAGCCGGTCGTAGTCGATGGTCTTGATGCCGGCCTGCTGCGCCTTGGCCTCGATCTGCGCCCCCGACGGGCTGTCGAGGTTGGTGATGATGAGGACCTTGACGCCCTCCTGGATCATCGCGTCGGCGATGGTGGCCATCTTGGTCTTGTCACCGAGCGCGTTCTGGATGTCGGCCTTGACCCCCGCCGTGTCGAACGCCTGCTGCAGGTAGGGCTTGTCGAAGGCCTCCCAGCGGGCCGAGGACTGCGTGTCCGGCAGGATCACGCCGACCTGCGGGCCGCTGGCGGCGGTGCTGCTCGTGGTCGAGCCGCTGCCGCTCGTGCCACTGCTGCTGGAGCCGCAGGCGGCCAGGGCGAGTGCGCCCGTGACGCCCAACGCGGCCAGCTTCAGGGCGGTGTTGCTCATACGTCGCTCCCTGGGTAGAGGACACCGATCTGCCCGCGCGGGCTGTGACCGGTAAGTTGTGTCGCCCAACATAATCCCCTGGGACCGTGAGGTGCCAGGGTCGTAATCGAATCGTTTCCCGCGCGTTTCAGGGCAGTTAACCGATCGCCCCCTGCGCCCGCACGCAGGCACGCCGAAAGCCCGGCACGGAATCGTGCCGGGCCCCGGACCTCGCCGCGGATCAGCGCACGAGCTGGCGCAGCACGTACTGCAGGATGCCCCCGTTGCGGTAGTAGTCGGCCTCCCCGGGGGTGTCGATCCGCAGCAGGGCGTCGAACTCCACCCGCCGCCCGCCGGCCCCGGTGGCGACCACCCGCACCGTCCGCGGGGTGGTGCCGTCGTTGAGCGCGACCACCCCGGACAGGTCGAAGGTCTCGGTGCCGTCCAGGCCCAGCCCGGCCGCCGAGCGGCCCGCCGGGAACTGCAGCGGCAGCACGCCCATCCCGATCAGGTTGGAACGGTGGATCCGCTCGTAGCTCTCCGCGATCACCGCGCGCACCCCCAGCAGGCCGGTGCCCTTCGCGGCCCAGTCCCGGCTGGAGCCCGAGCCGTACTCCTTGCCGGCCAGCACCACCAGCGGCACGCCCGCGGCGGCGTAGGCCTGCGCCGCGTCGTAGATGGTGGTCTGCTCGCCGCCGGCAAGGAAGTTGCGGGTGAAGCCGCCCTCGACCCCGTCCAGCAGCAGGTTGCGCAGCCGGATGTTGGCGAAGGTGCCGCGGATCATCACCTCGTGGTTGCCGCGCCGGGACCCGTAGGAGTTGAAGTCCCCGCGCGCCACGCCGTGCTCGGTGAGGTAGCGCCCGGCGGGGCTGTCGGGCTTGATCGAGCCGGCCGGGCTGATGTGGTCGGTGGTCACCGAGTCGCCGAGCAGGGCCAGCACCCGGGCACCGGCGATGTCCGTGACCGGGGCCGGCTGCGGCGGCATGCCGTCGAAGTACGGGGGCCTGCGCACGTACGTCGAGTCGGCATCCCAGGCGAAGGTGTCGCCGGTGGGGGTCGGCAGCGAGCGCCAGCGCTCGTCCCCGGCGAACACGTCGGCGTAGTCGCGGGTGAACATCTCCCGGTCGATCGCCCCCGCAACCACCTGCTCCACCTCCACCGGGGTGGGCCAGACATCGCGCAGGAACACCGGGTTGCCGTCCGGGTCGTGCCCGAGCGGGTCGGTCTCCACGTCGAAGTCCATCGTCCCGGCGAGCGCGTAGGCGATCACCAGCGGCGGGGAGGCGAGGTAGTTCATCTTCACGTCCGGGTTGATCCGGCCCTCGAAGTTCCGGTTCCCGGACAGCACCGCGACCACCGCGAGGTCACCCTCCTGCACGGCCGCGGAGACCCGCTCCGGCAGCGGGCCGGAGTTGCCGATGCAGGTGGTGCAGCCGAAGCCGACGACCTGGAAGCCGAGCTTGTCCAGGTAGGGCACCAGCCCCGCCCGGGCGTAGTAGTCCATGACCACCTTGCTGCCCGGGGCCAGCGACGTCTTCACCCACGGCTTGACCCTCAGCCCGCGCTCCACGGCGTTGCGTGCCAGCAGCCCCGCGGCCACCATCACCGACGGGTTCGAGGTGTTCGTGCACGAGGTGATGGACGCGATGGCGACCGCCCCGTGGGTCAGCCCGAAAGCGTCGGGCCCGGCGCCCACCTCGACGCTGCGCCCGGGCTCGGAGGTGTAGCCGGGCAGCACCGAACGGAAGGCCTGCTTGGCCGCGGACAGCGCGATCCGGTCCTGCGGACGCTTCGGCCCGGCGATGCTCGGCACCACGGTGGACAGGTCGAGCTCGAGGTACTCCGAGTAGCGCACCTCACGCCCGGGGTCGTGCCACAGGCCCTGCTCCTTGGCATACGCCTCGACCAGCTCCACCTGCTCGGCGGGGCGCCCGGTCAAGCGCAGGTACTCCACGGTGACGTCGTCGATCGGGAAGATGGCGCAGGTGGAGCCGAACTCAGGACTCATGTTCCCGATGGTCGCCCGGTTGGCCAGCGGTACGGCGGCCACGCCGTCGCCGTAGAACTCGACGAACTTGCCCACCACCCCGTGCCGGCGCAGCTGCTCGGTGATCGTCAGCACCACGTCGGTGGCGGTGGCCCCGGCCGGGATCTGTCCGCTCAGCTTGAAACCCACCACCCGCGGGATGAGCATCGACACCGGCTGCCCGAGCATCGCCGCCTCGGCCTCGATGCCGCCGACGCCCCAGCCGAGCACGCCGAGACCGTTGACCATGGTGGTGTGGGAGTCGGTGCCGACGCAGGTGTCGGGGTAGGCCTGCAGCACACCCTCGCCCCCGCCGTCCGCGGGCAGCTCGCGGGTCATCACCCCGCGGGCGAGGTACTCCAGGTTCACCTGGTGCACGATCCCGGTGCCGGGCGGGACGACCTTGAAACCGTCGAAGGCGCTCTGCCCCCAGCGCAGGAACTGGTAGCGCTCGCGGTTGCGCTGGTACTCGATCTCCATGTTGCGCTCGAAGGCGTCGGAGCGGCCGAAGACATCGATGATCACCGAGTGGTCGATCACCAGCTCGGCCGGCGCGAGCGGGTTGACCCGGGCCGCGTCGCCCCCGAGCTCGGCGACCGCCTCGCGCATGGTGGCCAGGTCGACCACGCAGGGCACCCCCGTGAAGTCCTGCATGATCACCCGGGCGGGGGTGAACTGGATCTCGGTGTCCGGCTCGGCGGCGGGGTCCCAGTCGGCCAGGGCGCGGATGTGCGCCGCGGTGATGTTCGCGCCGTCCTCGGTACGCAGCAGGTTCTCCAGCAACACCCGGAGGCTGAAGGGGAGGTGCTCGGCGCCCTCCACCGCGGCGAGCCGGAAGATCTCGTAGGACCTGCCCGCCACATCCAGGCCCCCCCGGGCGCCGAAGGTGTCCTTGCTGCCCGAAGTACTCACGGCTCGCTCCTTCGCGTCATCGCCATCGCGCCGGCAGCCACCATCCTGCCGCAGTCCCGTCGCGAATTTCTCTTGATGTCAAGATATATCACGCCGCAGGGTGGCGACACACTCCACGTGGTGGGTCATCGGGAACGCGTCGAACCCGCGCAGGGCGTCCAACCGGTACCCCACCGACGCCGCCACCGCCACGTCGCGGGCCAGCGCCGCCGGATCGCAGGCCACGTAGCAGATCACCCGCGGGCGCAGCCGCGCCAGCTGCTCGATCACCCGGCGGCCGGCCCCCGCCCGCGGCGGGTCGAGCACCACCACCGCCGCGCCGTCGAGCCCCAGCCGGGGCAGCACCCGCTGCACCGGGCCCTCCTCCAGCCGGACCGCGGGCAGGTCGTGCAGGCTGCGCCGGGCATCGGCGGCGGCCCGCGGGTCGGCCTCCACCGAGATCACGCTGCCGCCGGCGCCGACCCTGGCGGCCAGCCCGGCGGTGAACAGCCCCGCCCCGCTGTACAGGTCGAGGGCGCGCTCCCCCGGCTGCGCGGCGGTGGCCTCCAGCACGGCGTCGAGCAGGGTCTGGGCCGCCCCCGGGTGCACCTGCCAGAACCCCGTCCCGGTCACCCGGAACGTCCGCGCCACACCGTCCACCAGCACCGTCTCCTGCAGCCAGGTCCGGCCGCGCACCCGCTGCAGCCCCCCGGGCGTCCTGCGGGCCAGCGCCGCCCCGACCGGCAGCGGCGGCACCCCCGCTCCGGGCTCCACCACCACCAGCCGCTGCGGCAGGCCGGCCGGATCGCCGAGGCCGACGGCGACCTCGACGGCCCCGCCGCCGCTCCAGCGCCGGGCGCCCACCTCGAGCGCGCTCAGCTCGGGATGCGCGAGCGGGCAGTGCGGCACCGGCACCACCTGGTGCGAGCGGTGCCGGAAGAAGCCGGGGCGCCCCTGCTCGTCGACCCCGAACCGCACCCGGGTGCGCCAGCCCAACCCGCCGACCTCCCCCGGGACCGGCTCCACCACGAAGCCGGGCACCTCCACCCCGGCCAGCCGGCTCAGCTGCTCCAGCACGACCGCCGCCTTCAGCCGGCGCTGGGCGGGCAGCGCCGCATGCTGCCAGTCGCAGCCGCCGCAGCCGCCGGGGCCGGACAGCCCGCAGGGCGGGACCACCCGGTCCGGTGAGGGGCGCAGCACCTCCACCGCGTCGGCCCTCCAGTAGCGGTCGGACTCGGTGCCGCCCTCGAGCCGGGCCGCCACCAGCTCACCGGGCAGGCAGTGCCGGACGAACACCACCCGGCCCTCGTGGCGGGCCACGCAGTGCCCACCGTGGGCGACCGGGCCCACCTCCAGCTCCAGCAGGGGCTGCTCCGGCGCGCTCAGGGCAGGTCCTGCTCGGGCCCGGCCGGAGGCAGCGGCGCGCCGCCCTCCGCCGCGCCCGGCCCCTCGGACCCGGGGGCCGCCAGCCCGCGCCGGGCCCGACCGGGTGCTCCGGCCTCCTCGCGCTCCGACAGCCGTTCCGAGGAGCTCAGCTGCCACGGCACGCTGGCCACCATGACCCCCGGGGTGTAGTGCAGCCGGGTCTTCAACCGCAGCGCGCTCTGGTTGTGCAGCAACTGCTCCCACCAGTGCCCCACCACGTACTCGGGCACGTAGACCACCACCAGGTCGCGCGGGCTGGTACGGCGGATGTTGCGCACGTAGTCGACGATCGGCGCGGTGATCTCCCGGTACGGGGACTCCAACGCCCGCAGCGGCACCGGGATGTCCCGGGAGTCCCACTCCGCCTGCAGCCGCAGCGTCTCCTCCGGGTCCACGTCGACGGTGACCGCCTCCAGCACCGACGGCCGCGAGGCGCGTGCGTAGGCCAGCGCCCGCAGCGTCGGTCGGTGGATCTTGGACACCAGCACGATGGCATGCACCCGGGACGGCAGCACCCTGGCCTCCGCCTCGGCGTGCACCGACAGCTCGTGCCGGATCGACCAGTAGTGCCGCCGGATCGCCACCATCACCAGGAACAGCACCGCCATCGCGAGCAGCGCCAGCCAGGCCCCGCGGGCGAACTTGGTGATCAGCACGACCACCAGCACCGCGCCGGTGATGGTCAGGCCCACCGCGTTGATCACCCGGGAGCGCTGCATCCGCCGCCGCGCGGCCGCGTCCACCTCGACCCGCAGCAGCCGGGTCCAGTGCCGCACCATCCCGGTCTGGCTGGTCGTGAACGAGATGAACACGCCCACGATGTACAGCTGGATCAGCCGGGTCACCTCCGCGTCGAACGCGAGGATGAGCACGCTCGCGCCCCCCGCCAGCAGCACGATCCCGTTGCTGAAGGCCAGCCGGTCCCCGCGGGTGTGCAGCTGGCGCGGTAACAGGTCGTCGCGGGCGAGCACCGAGCTCAGCACCGGGAACCCGTTGAACGCGGTGTTCGCCGCGAGCACCAGGATCAGCCCGGTGGTGGCGGCGACCAGGTAGAAGGCCGGCGGGAACCCGCTGAACAGCGCGCGGGCGACCTGGCCGATGACCGGGTCCTGGACGTACCCGGGGCCGACCGGGCTGCCGTTGCGCAGCAGCTGGTTCGCCGGGTCCTCCGCGTAGCGCAGGTGCATCAGGTTCGCCAGCGTGATCATGGCCATCAGCATGGTGACGGAGATCCCGCCCAGCATCGCCAGCGTGTTCGCCGCGTTCCTGCTCTTCGGCACCCGGAACGCCGGCACCCCGTTGCTGATCGCCTCCACGCCGGTGAGCGCGGCACACCCGGAGGAGAACGCCCGCAGCAGCAGGAACCCCCACGCCAGCCCGGTCAGGCCCGCGGAGAACTGCGAGCTCGGGGCGATCTGCAGATCGGCGCTGGCGACGTCGGGCAGGGTGCCGGTGAGGTAACGGATCAGGCCGTAGGCGGACATTCCGAGTATGGCCGCCATGAAGGCGTACGTCGGGAGCGCGAAGGCCGTCCCCGACTCGCGCACTCCACGCAGGTTCATCGTCATCAGCACGAGCACCACGGCCACCGCGAAGAGCGCCTCGTGCCCGCGCAGCGCGGGGACGGCCGAGGCCACGTACTGCGAGCCGGACGACACCGACACCGCCACTGTGAGCACGTAGTCCACCAGCAGCGCACTCGCCACGGTGAGCCCCGCGCGGGGCCCGAGGTTGGTGGTCGCCACCTCGTAGTCCCCCCCGCCGGAAGGGTAGGCGTGCACGTTCTGCCGGTAGGACGCGACCACGATGAGCATGACGAACACCACGGCGATCCCCACCAGCGGGGCGACGTGGTAGGCCGCCAGCCCGGCCAGTGCCAGCGTCAGGAAGATCTCGTCCGGTGCGTAGGCGACCGACGACAGCGCGTCCGAGGCGAACACCGGGAGGGCGATCCGCTTCGGCAGCAGCGTCTCCGACAGCCGCTCGCTGTGGACCGGGCGCCCGACGAGCACGCGCTTCAGGGCGTCTGTGAACGATGGCACGGTGGGAATCGTAGGCGCACCCGGCACCCGTGTAGCGTCGGCATGACAGGCGAGCCCCCAGGTGACGAGAGGTCCGGGACGGGCAGTGCACTTCGTGATCATGGGCTGCGGGCGAACGGGTGCCACCTTGGCCCAGATGGTGGAAGACCGCGGGCACACCGTGGCCGTCGTGGACCAGAACCCCGACGCCTTCCGGCGCCTCGGCGCCCAGTTCGAGGGCCAGCGGGTGACCGGGGTCGGCTTCGACCGCGACACCCTGGTCGAGGCCGGCATTTCCGACGCGTACGCCTTCGCTGCGGTCAGCAATGGGGACAACTCGAACATCTTGGCGGCCCGGGTGGCCCGCGAGACGTTCGGCGTGTCGAACGTGGTGGCCCGCATCTACGACCCGGGGCGGGCCGAGGTCTACCAGCGGCTGGGCATCCCCACGGTGGCCACCGTGCGCTGGACGGCCGACCAGATGTGCCGCCGGCTGCTACCCGTCGGGGCCACCCCCGAGTACCGGGATCCCTCCGGTGCCGTGGTCCTGGTCGAGGTCCGGGTCCACCTCGGTTGGGTGGGCCGGCGGATCGAGGCACTGGAAGCTGCCACCGGCTGCCGAGTGGCGTATATCACTCGGCTCGGTGAGGGTGTCGTGCCGCTGCCCGACACCGTCTACCAGGAGGGCGACCTCGTGCACGTCGTGGTCCGGGACGCCGACAGCCCGACGGTGGAGGCCGTGCTCGCGGCGGCACCGGCGGCGGGGGTGCACTGATGCGCATCGTGATCGTCGGCGCCGGCAGCGTGGGTCGCTCCATCGCCGGGGAACTGCTGGCGAACGGCCACCGGGTGCTGCTGATCGACCGCGACCCCACCGCGGTCAGGGTGGCCAGCGTTCCCGAGGCGCAGTGGCTGCTCGCCGACGCCTGCGAGATCGCCTCGCTGGCCGAGGCCGGGCTGGCCGAGGGCGACGTGGTGGTCGCCGCGACGGGCGACGACAAGGTCAACCTCGTGGTGTCGCTGCTGGCGAAGACCGAGTACGGGGTGCCACGCACCGTGGCGCGGGTGAACAACCCGAAGAACGAGTGGATGTTCGACGAGGCGTGGGGGGTGGACGTGGCGGTGTCCACGCCGCGGCTGATGACCGCCCTGGTGGAGGAGGCCGTCTCGATCGGGGACCTGGTGCGGATCTTCACCTTCCAGCAGGGGCACGCGAACATGGTGGAGCTGACCCTGCCGAGCGACTCCCTGCTGGCCGGCACCCGGATCGGCGACATCGAGTGGCCGCCGGACACCGTGCTGGTGGGGATCATCCGGGCCGAGCGCCCGATCCCGCCCAGCCGTGACGACACCCTCGAAGCGAACGACGAGCTGATGCTCATCACCGTGCCGGAGAGCGAGGACGCGCTGCAGGCGCTGCTCAGCCCCGTCCTGCACGGGTGACCTCGGAGGCGCCCTCACCGTCGTCGTCGTCGGCGGCGGGCAGCGCCACCGGCACGCGGCGGATCAGCCACCACGTCAACCAGGCCGCCACGGCGAACAGCGGCAACCCGAGGGCGATGTTCACCAGCGCCAGCGCGGTCGTCGCCCCGGCGATCCACAGCGGCACCTGCACCGCCAGCCGGACCCCGAACACCGCCGCCCACACCCACGTCGCCTGCGCGTACACCCGAGCCCGCCGGGGCTGGTCCCGCCAGGCCGTGCCCTCGCCGAGCACCAGCCCGAGCGCCAGCCCGAGCAGTGGCCAGCGCACCAGCACCGACAGCGCGCACGCCGCGCCGTAGGCGGAGTTCTTCAGGATCGAGGGCAGGAACAGGTTCTCCGGCCGCCCGGTCCACACCGCGACCACCGCGCCGATGCCCAGCCCGAGCACCCCGGAGACCGACTGGCCGACCGGCTCGCGGGCCGCCAGCCTCCAGCCGGCCAGCAGCACCGCCGGGGCGAGCGCCCCCGCCACCGACCAGGCGAGGTCGTGCCCGATCCCGTAGACGACCGAGAACACGGTCAGCGGCAGCACCGACTCGAGCAGCCCGCGGGTGCCGCCCACCGAGGCCTGCACGGAGAACTGCTCGCCGATGGCCTGTGCCAGCCCGCCGCCGCCGAGGGCCGCGCGCCCGGCCTCCGCCCCCGTGCCCGGCTCCCGCGCGCGCCCGGCGGAGGGCCCCTGCGCCGCGGGCGGGCGGGGGTCAGTCATGCGCGCGCGGCACGAGCTCGTAGCGGGGGTTGAAGATGGCCTGCTGCCCGTCGGCGTCGGTGACCATGCCGGTGACCCGCACCCGGCGGCCCGGCTCGATGCCCGCGATGTGCCTGCGCCCGAGCCAGATCAGCGCGACCGATCCGCTGCCGTCGAACAGCTCGGCCTCCAGCGCCGGCACACCCGCCCGCGGGCGCAGGGTGACCGAACGTAACGTGCCGCAGACCACCGCCCGCTCCCGGAGCTGAAGCTTGGCGATGGGGGTGCCTCCGAGCGCGACCGCCCGCTCCTGCTCCTGCTCGGCGTGCACCTCCTGCTGGGGCGCCACCAGGCGCGAGATCGCCTGGCGCAGACGCGAACCCTGCTGCGTGGCCATGGGGCCAGCGTACGGGCTGGACGGCCCCCGCCGCCGCCCGTCCCGGGCGGACGTGGCGAGCGGTGCCGGTCAGTGGATCTCGGTGATCTCCGGGCCGCGCCGGAACGGCTCCAGCGGGGGCCGCGCGGGCGGCTCGGCCTCCGGCGCCGGCTCCTCGACGGCCGATTCCGGCAGCCGCAGCGGCAGCAGGTCGCGCGGTGCCATCGCGTCCGGCCCGCGCACCACCACCACGTCCCGCACGATCGACTCCATCATCGCCGCGGGGTCGGGGTCGTGTACCGCCGGGCCGTGGAAGACCGCCCGCAGGAACCAGCGCGGACCGTCCACCCCGACGAACCGGGCCGGCTGGTGACCGGTCCGACCGTCCGGGGTGCGCACCGGGATGCGAGCGATGAGCTCCCGCCCGAAGGTGCCCGGGATCTCGTCGGCCGTGCCGCCCTGGCGGGTGATGCCGGCCGCGATCTCGGCCCGGATCTCCGCCCAGATCCCCTCCGAGCGCGGAGCGGCGAAGGCCTGCAACTGCACCGCCGAGCCTTCCAGCTGGACGGTGGCGGCGGTCACCAGGCCGGTCGCCTCCTCCACCTCCAGCCGCAGCTCCATCCCGTCGACGCCGCGCAGCCGGATCGCGCCGAGGTCGACCATCCCCTCGGTGTCGGACCGCTCGCCGACGTCCCAGGGCCCGTCGGGACGCTCGGACAGCCCTTCGGCCCCGTCCTCGTCCTCGTCCGGGAAGTCCTCGCCGTCCCGGTCCTGCTCGCCGGAGTCCTCCTCGTCGGACCCGGCGTCGCCGACGCCCTCGGGGAGGTCACCGGCCTGCTCGTCGAGGACATCCTCAGCCCGACGGCGACGGAACAGGGCGCTCACGGCTGCCCACCCTTCTCGGGGCCGTGCCCCGTGTCTGCTGCTGCCATCGCGGTGCCCACGCCGGTGGAACCGAAGCCGTCCGCCCCGCGGGAGGAGACAGGCAGGGCCTCCACCTCCACGAAGCGGGCCCGCTCGACGCGCTGCACGAGCAGCTGCGCGACGCGCTCGCCGCGGCGGATGACCACCGGCTGCCGGCGGTCGGTGTTGAGCAGGGTCACCAGGATCTCGCCGCGGTAGCCCGCATCGATGGTGCCGGGGGCGTTCACGACCGTCAGCCCGTGCCGGGCGGCCAGCCCGGACCGCGGGTGCACCAACCCCACGAACCCCTCCGGCAGCGCGATCGCGACCCCGGTGGGCACCAGCGCGCGCTCCCCCGGCGCCAGCGTCAGGTCGATCCCGCTGACCAGGTCGGCGCCGGCGTCACCGGGGTGGGCATACCGGGGGTGCGGCAGGTCGGGGTCGAGCCGCATCAGCTGCACCTCGACCGTCGCCGCCACATCCCGCACTGGTTCGGTGCTCCCCTCCACGAGCGGAAGGCTATCGCCGTCCGTGCCGCCCGCCGACCCCCGCCGGCGCAACCCCCGCGTGGCAGGCTGTGGCTCATGGACGACACGGCACCCACCGGCGGCACGCCGCCCACCCCGGTGCACCCGGCAGCCGGCTACCGCGAGCGGCTGTGGCCCTCGGTGTGGATCTGGCTGGCCGCGGTCGGCTTCGCCCTGGGGTGCGCCACGATCACCCTTCCGCTCGGCCCACCGGCCGCGCTGGTGACCGGGGGCGCCGTCACGGCGCTGATCGCCGCGCTGCTGGTGACGGGCGTGACCACCGTCGCCGTCGTCGGCGGCACCCTCAGCGCCGGTCGGGCGAGCGTGCCGGTGGGGCTGCTGGGCACCGTCGAGGTACTCGACGATGCCGCGATGCGGCAGGCCCGCGGGCCCGGGCTCGACGCCCGCGCCTACCTGTGCCTGCGTGGCTGGGTCCCCGCCGGGGTGAGGGTGGAGCTCACCGATCCCGCCGACCCGACCCCGTACTGGCTGGTGTCGAGCCGTTCCCCCGCCGCGCTGGCGGCCGCGCTGCACTCGGCGCGACCGCCACAGCGGGCCCCGACGGCCTCCTGATCAACCCCTGGTCGGGCCGGCTCCCCCGCCCGACGGTGCTTGTCCGGCAGATCTGCGTCCACGCAGCCATCCCGCCCGGCCGCCCGGCTCGCCGCCGGCAGCCGGTCGGTCAGGCCGCGCACTCCTTGCAGATCGGCTGCCCGCCGACCTCCTTGGCCAGCTGGCTGCGGTGGTGAACGAGGAAGCAGCGCGAGCAGGTGAACTCGTCCGCCTGCCGCGGCAGCACGCGGACTGACAGCTCCTCGTTGCTCAGATCGGCGCCGGGCAGCTCGAAGCCTTCGGCGGCCTCGATCTCGTCCTCGTCGACAGTGCTGGACGCCTTGTCGACACGCCGGGCCTTGAGCTCCTCGATCGAGTCCTCGCCGAGCTCGTCGTCCGTCTTGCGCGGCGCGTCGTAGTCGGTCGCCATGTGGGTCACGCTCCGGGTGGTGTGCTGGGTCGGTCGGCCGGCGCCGCGGGCGGCGCCGGATGTCGTCGTGGTCTCTTCGGATCGGCCCGGCCGCGTCCGTGCGGGTCGAACGCGAGCCGTCTCCTCGCCGCTGTCACCGGACGGCGCATCGGTAACGCGCCAGCAACCGTTTTTGTGCCCGCGGCGGACGGATTGTGCACTACTCCTCGCGATGGCGCTAACCGACGCACCGGACAGCCCGACCCGGGTGGCGTTCACCACCCCGCGGCGAGCCCGGTCCGCGGCCCCCGCCGCTGCACCCCGCCAGGGGCCGGTAGCGCCGCGTTCACCTCCCCGTCACCCGTCACGAACCGCGAATGCGTCACGGCGACCTGCTCCGGTGGCCTAGGGTCGATGGATGCCCGACCGGCCACTGGAGGTGAGTGTGACGCACTTTCGCACCGAGATCACCAACCGGATCGCGGCAACGCGGTCCCATCTGGATCAAGCCCAGGACGCCGGGGACGACTACCTGGTGGGCGTGCGGCTCGGCGAGCTCGAGGGCCTGGCCCGGGTCGCCGCCGAGCACGGCATCGAGGTCGACGGGGTGGCCGAGTCGCTCGCCCAGTTCGGCCTGCCCACGCCGGCGCCCGGCGTGCCGCTCGGCGTGGACCTGCGCGAGCACCGGCCCGACCTCGGGAGCGGGCCCGACCTCGGGAGCGGGAGCGGCGAACCGCGGGGCTGAGCGACCGGACGCCGTTCAGCCGTCTCCGCGGGTGGCGTCCAGCACCACCAGCTCCGCCTCCAGCGCGTCCGCCAGCGGAGCCGCCGCGGCGATCACCAGCTCCTGCGACGGCGGCAGCCCGCCCAGCCCGCGCACCTGCCCACCGGCCTCGGTGACCACCAGCCTCCCGGCTGCCATGTCCCACGGGTTCAGGCCGCGCTCGTAGTACCCGTCGAGCCTGCCGTCGGCGACCATGCACAGGTCCATCGCGGCGCACCCGATCCGGCGGATGTCCCGGATCCGCGGCAACAGCCCCGCCAGCACCCTGGCCTGGTTGCCGCGGCGTTCCGCCCGGTAGCCGAACCCGGTCCCGATCAGTGCCCGCGCCAGCGGCGGGGGGTCGGCGAGCTGCAGGCGCCGGCCGTCGAGGAAGGCGCCCAGCCCGCGACCCGCGGTCCACGCCTGGCCGGACGGCCCGGCCTGCGGGCTGTAGACGCACCCCGCCACGGTCGACCACTGCCCGGGCCGCTGCGGGTCACCGGTCACCACGGCCACGCTCACCGCATACCCGGGCAGCCCGTACAGGTAGTTCACGGTGCCGTCGATGGGGTCGACCACCCAGGTCAGCCCGCTGCGGCCGGGCCGCAGCCCGGCCTCCTCCCCGAGCAGGCCGTCCGCGGGCCGGGCCTGCAGCAGCAGCTCGCGCAGCAGTGCCTCGGCGGCGTGGTCCATCTGGGTGACCACGTCGGTCGGGCTGCTCTTGGTGCTGACCTCCAGCCGGCGCGGGCGCTGCTCGCTCACCAGCGCCCCGGCGCTGCGCGCCACCCGCTCGGCGAGGGCGAGGAGTTCCGCCACGCCGTCCCCGACCGGCCCGCTCACCGCGCCACCTGCCCGTCGGCGGAGTCCGCGCCGCAGGCGGCCGGGCGCGGGCCGCGCGGGTTGGGGCAGCACCCGGCCGGGCACGCGTCGGGTGCCGGACCGAGGGTGCCGGTACTCGGGCGCTCCGGGTGCTCCCCGCGGGCGGCGGCGGCACGCTCCAGCATCAGGTCCACCAGCCCGGCGACGAAGGCCGGGGCGGTGCCGGCGGTGGCTGCCCGGGCGAAGGGCAGGCGCAGCCGCCGGGCCACCTCGCGCGCGGCGGTGTCGAGGTCGTGGACCACCTCCATGTGGTCGCTGACGAATCCGATCGGGACGGCGAGCACCCCCGGCGCTCCCTGCGCCGCCAGCGCGGCGAGGTGATCCTCGATGTCGGGTTCGAGCCACGACTGCCCGGGCGGGCCGGAGCGGGAGCAGAAGGCGAGGTCCCACCCCACCGGGCCACCGATCCGCTCACCGACCCCGGCCGCCACGGTCGCGGCGAGGTCGCGGTGCTGGGCCAGGTAGCCGTCGCCGTCCGGTCCCGAGGCCCGGGCCATGGGCACCGGGAGCGAGTGGGTGACGAACACCACCCGCGCGCCGGGTGGCAGGCCGGCCAGCCCGGCGACCACCGCGTCGGTCATCGCGGTGGCGAACCCGGGGTGGTTGAAGTAGGCCCGCACCCGGTCCAGCTGCAGCGGGGCCGCGCCGCGCGGCTGCTCCTGCCGGAGCGCGGCGGCGAGGTCCTCCCGGTACTGCCGGCAGCCCGAGTAGCTGGAGTAGGCGCTGGTCACCACCGCCAGCAGCCGGCGCGCCCCGGCGCGGCGGGCCTGGGCGAGGGCTTCGGGCAGTCCCGGGGCCGAGTTGCGGTTGCCCCAGAACAGCGGAGCGGCGCAGTCCCGGGCGTCCAGTTCCGCCCGCAGCGCGGCGAGCAGCCGCCGGTTCTCCGCGTTGATCGGGCTGCGCCCGCCCCGGGCCAGGTAGTGCCCGGCCACCGCCTCCAGCCGCTCCGCCGGGATGCCCCGACCACGGGTCACGTTCTGCAGGAACGGCATCACCTCCTCAGGGCCCTCCGGGCCGCCGAAGGAGACCAGCAGCACCCCCTGGTAGGGCTCCAGCCCGGTGGCGCCGGCGGGGGTGGCCGACGACGGGGTGGCGGACGGGCTGGCGGCGCCCGGAACTGGCGCGGGAAGGCTCACCCGAGGCATCCTGCCAGCCGGCCCGGACCTGCGCGGCGGCCCGGCCGCCCCCTGCCCGGGCCGCGCCGCCGGTCCCCGGGCGGGTCCTGACGGACCGATCACCGTGACCCTGCGGAGAGTGCGCTCTCGTTACGCCCCGTGGGCATCGGCGGCCTCGCGTACCCTGCTGGCGACCAGCGGCTCGGCATCTGACGCCACGCCCGGTGACGTGCTTCGGATCCGTCGGCAGGGGTGGCACAGTCAGCTCAGGACGGAGCGGGAGGGAACAGCCATGGAGGACCTCACGCTCGTCGGCGTGCACGACGACGGCGAGCACCTCGTGCTCGGGGGTGCCGAGGGCCAGAGGTTCCGGGTCCGTCTCGACGACGCCCTGCGTGCCGCGGTGCGCCGCGATCGCGCCCGGCTCGGCCAGATCCAGCTCGAGTCCGACGGCGGCCTGCGCCCGCGCGAGATCCAGGCCCGCATCCGGGCCGGGCAGACCGCCGAGGAGATCGCCGACGCCGCGGGCATCCCGCTCGAACACGTCCGCCGCTACGAGGGCCCGGTGCTGGCCGAGCGCGAGTTCATCGCCGCCCAGGCACGCACGGTGCGCGTCCGCCGCAGCGGGCCCGGCGGCACGGCCACCCTCACCCTTGGCGAGCTCACCACCCAGCGACTGGCCCAGCGCGAGATCGACGAACAGTCCGGCGAGTGGGACGCCTGGCGTGACGACGACGGGCGCTGGGTGGTCTCGCTCGCGTTCACCGCCGGCAGCACCCGGCGCTGCGCACACTGGCGCTACGACCCCCAGGCCCGTCACGTCCAGCCCCGGGACGACGAGGCCCGCTGGCTCACCGACGAGGAGCCACCGGAGGCCGGCCCGCTCACCCAGCGCCGCCTGGCCCAGCTGCGCGAGGGCCGCGACGGGGTCACCGACCGCGTCTACGACGTCGAGGCCGACGACGGCGTGCGCCCCGGCATCGACCCGCGGCCCGGGGAGGTGCGGCGGGCCACCGTCGACCTGCTCGAGACGCTCCGCGAGCGGCGCGGGCGCCGGCAACGGCTCGCGCTTCCCGACGAGGGGCAGGAGCCCGAGCCCGACGGTGACGACGAGCTCGACACCGCGGTGGAGACGCTGCGCTCGCGGGCCGAAGCGCTGGGCAACCCGCCCGCCGCGCACCCCCCGCGCTCGCGCCCCGAACAGGCCGACGACGCCGAGGTGCTGCAGCTGCCCGAGGACGAGGTCATCGAGCTGCCGGAGGATGAGGAACCCGCGCTGCGCCGCCGCCCGGAACCGGCCACCGCCGGGCCGGCCCGCTCCGGAGCACGGCCGGGGGGCCGCACCTCCACGGCCGCACCGACCCCCACCAGGACCACGCCGGCCCGCGGCACACCCGAACGCGCCACGCCCGAACGCGGCGGTGCGGCTCGCGGCGCTGCGGGCCGGGCCGCAACCCCCGCCCCGCCCGGCCGGGCCCCGGCGACGGCCAAGACCGCACCCCCCCGGGCACCGGCGGCCAAGCCCGCTGCGGCCAAGCCCGCTGCGGGCACGCCGTCGGTGAGCCGGGCCGGTGCAGGCAGGCCTGGTGCAGGCGGGCCTGGCGCAGGCAGCGCCGGTGCAGGCAGGCCTGGCGCAGGCAGCGCCGGTGCAGGCAGGCCTGGCGCAGGCAGCGCCGGTGCAGGCAGGGCCGGTGCAGGCAGCGCCGGTGCAGGCAGGGCCGGTGCAGGCAGGGCCGGTGCAGCGCAGGGGACTGGCCCCGACCCCGGCGGGCAGCGGCGGGCGACCGGCGGTGCAGCCGCCGGCCGTGACGGTCGTGAAGGCCGTGAGGGAACGCCCGAGCCCGCGCCGGGGCTGGACTACGACCCACGCACCGAGGAGCCGGTCGAGCGGCCGGGCACCCCCCGCCGCTCGCGCCGGGCGAGCGTCCCGAGCTGGGACGACATCCTGTTCGGCTCGCGCCGGGAGTGACGGGCGGGCCTCAGCGCCGCCCGACCCTGCCCGCAACCACGCCCGACCCCGGCTCCGCCTCCCCCACCCGCGCTTCCACCGGCGCCCCCGCCGTCAGATCGAGCGAGAGCGGCAGCAGTTCGGGGGACAGCGCCGACGCGCGGGCGTCCGCCGCCGCCATCCGGCGCATGTGGTGGCGGCGGCAGACCGTCTCGTAGGCCACCGTCGCCGCTGACGGCGCCTCCTCGGGCTCGGCCACGTCCCCCACCACCACCTGGTCGCCCTCGACCACCATGTGCCCGTTCACCGTGCGCGCGTTGTGCGTCGCCCGCGCGCCGCACCAACACAGCGCCTCCACCTGCAGCAACTGCACCCGGTCGGCCAGCTCGAGCAGCCGTTGCGAGCCGGGGAAGAGCCGGGTGCGGAAGTCGCTGGCGATGCCGAACGCGAACACGTCGACGCCCAGCTCGTCGACGACCCGGGCCAGCTGCTCGACCTGGTCCGCGGTGTAGAACTGGGCCTCGTCGCAGACCAGGTAGTCCACCCGCTCGCCCTGCATCCGGTGCCCGGTGACGCTCGCCCACAGGTCCAGCCCCGCGGACACCTCGATCGCCGGTGCGCGCAGCCCCAGCCGGCTCGACAGCACCGCCTCACCGGCCCGGTCGTGCCGGGTGAACAGCAGGCCGCCCAGGCCGCGGGCCTGCCGGTTGTGCACCACCTGCAACGCCAACGTGGACTTGCCGCAGTCCATGGTTCCGTAGAAGAAGACCAGCTCTGCCACGCCTACCGTCCCTGCCCTCCGGTCACCAGCAACGGGATCCGCTGCTCGTCCGCCGTCCGCGCCCCGTGCATGCCGATCAGCCGGAGCAGCTCCGGCCGGGCGGTCCGGGAGTCGACCACCGCGAAGGTGTCCACGGCGGTGGCGATGACATCCCCGATGCGCGGCAGCACCCGCGGCCCGACCGGCCCGAACCAGCCGGCCCGCACCGCCTCGTCCCGCTCCACCACGGTCATCCGGGTGCCCAGCCGCTCCCGCCAGGCGGCGCGCACGTCACCCGCGGCGCCGGGTTCGCAGTACAGGTGCAGGGCACGGGGCTCTCCGCCCACGTGCCGCACCCCCGCGGCGAGGTCGGGCTCATGGGCGACGTCCAGCCGCGAGCTGTGCGGCACGTCCACCATCCCGTGGTCGGCGGTGACGGTCACCAGCGTCTGCGGGCCGAGCCGCGCCACCAGCTGGCGGACGGCGGCGTCCACCTGCGCGAGCTCCTCCCCCCACTCCCAGGAGTCGCAGCCGTACACGTGCCCCGACTTGTCCACCTCCCCCCAGTAGAGGTAGACGAGGCAGCTGGCGTCCTTCCCCGCCAGCCGCCGGCGCCCGTGCACCGCCTCCACCGTGGCATCGACGCGGGCCTGCAGGGTGTCGGCGGCGACGAACCTGCCTCCGCGCAGTGCCGCCTCGGTCAGCCCCGAACCGTCGAAGTACGCCGGCCCGATCCGCACCACCTCCACCCCGGCGCGGGCGGCCTGCTCGAAGACCGTCGGGACCGGCTGCCAGCGGTGCGGATCCACCGCCGGGTCCCAGGCCAGCTCGCTGAACAGCACGTCGCGGGCCGGGTCGAGCACGTCCAGCCCGACCAGCCCGTGGGTGCCGGGCAGCTCCCCGGTGCCGAACATCCCCATGCTGGTCGCGGTGGTGCTCGGGAAGCCGCACTCCAGCTCGGCGCTCACCGCCGCGGCGTCGGTCCGCAGGTGGCGCAGGAAGGGGGCGTGCCCGCCGCGGCGCTCCAGCAGCCGCTCGCCCAGCCCGTCGACGAGCACCACCACGGCGCTCGCCGCGGGAGGTAGCTCGAGCCCCGGCCGCCCGCCGTTGCCTGCGGCCCGCACCGGCACCCCGAGGGCGGCGAGGACCGACGGCAGGACGTCGGCGAGGCTGGCCCGGATCACCGGCGGGCGACCGCCGCGGACAGCGCCCGGGCGAACGTGACGGCGGCACCGACGGCGTCCGCCCCTTCGGCGTCGGCGGACAGCCGCACCGTGATGTCGTCGGCGGCCAGCGTGCCGGTGTACCCGTGGTCGGCCTCGCAGTCGGGGTCGGCGCAGCCGGCCGGTTCGAGGTCGACCCGGGTCAGCGACCCCCAGCAGATGGTGAGGGTGAGCTCGTGCGGGGTGGCGCCGGCGCGGTGCTGCTCGGGGCTGGTCACCAGGTGCGACAGCACCACCGAGCGCACCTGGTGCAACGGCACCGCCTCGGTCGAGGCCGACGCGTACGGCTGCGGGCTGACCTCGTCAGGGTCGTGGTCGTCGGCGTGCGCCACCACCAGCCGGGTGGGGGTCAGCGCCAGCACGGTGACGTGGCGGCGCACCTCCACTCGGTCGAACGTGGTCTCCTGGTGCACCAGCGAACTGCGCACCTCCTCACCGGCGATCGCCACGTCGAGGACGTCGCAGACCAGGGCGGGGTAGTACCCCGCCCGCTCCACGTCCGCCCGCAACTGGTCGGGCAGCCCGGTCGGGACGGGTCTCAACTGCTGGTGTCGCTCGCGCACGCTGCCATCCTGTCATCCCCTCCCTGCCGCCGGTGCCGACGGGCGCCCCGGGCGGTTCCAGCGCCGCAGTGCCGGGTCGAGCGTGTGGATCAGGCCGTCGTGCTCAGCTCGCGCCGCCCGGCGTCGGTGCGCCCGGGCGGCGGGGCGAGCCGGACCAGGGCCCCGAGCACCGCCACGCCGCTCTCCCCCACCACCACCGGGTTGAGCTCCAGGTCGGCGATCTCCGGCCGCGAGTCGGCCAGGCACGAGATCCGCGCGATCACGGCCTCGAGGGCGGCCACGTCCACCGCCCGTGCCCCGCGGTGCCCGAACAGCTTCGGGGCCGCGCGGATCGAGCGGACCAGGTCGGCGACGTCGAGCTCGGTCAGCGGCGGGATCCGGTGCGCGATGTCCCCGAGCAGGTCGCTGGCGTCCCCGGACAGCCCGAAGGAGACCACCGGCCCGAACAGCGGGTCCTCCACGGTGCGCAGCATGCACGCCACGCCGGTCGGGGCCATCCGCTGCACCACCAGGTCGCCCCCACCGAGCGGGGTGAGCTGCTCCTTCATCCGGTCGAAGGCCTCGCGCAGCTCGTGCTCACCGCCGATGTCGAGCCGGACCCCACCCAGATCAACCCGGTGACGCAGGTGCGGCGCGGTGGTCTTCAGCACCACCGGCCAGCCGAGCTGCCCGGCCGCGGCCACCGCCCCGTCGGCGTCGAGGGTGGGCAGCTGTGGCCACAGCTGGACGCCGTAGCAGGCCAGCAGGCGCGCCACCTCACCCGGCCCCAGCGTCCGGCCCTCGGGGTGCTGCTCGAGCACGGCCGTGACCAGCTCCTCCGCCGCGGCGTCGTCGCACGCCGGCGGCTCGACCCAGACTCCCGCGTCGCGGCGCCGCCAGGCCCCGTAGCGGGTGGCCGCGGCCAGCGCCCGCACCGCCTCCTCCGGGGTCGGGTAGGTAGGTACCACCCGGTCACCGGCAGTGAGCTGCTCCTGCAGTCCGCCCATGCCGAGGAAGCACGCCACCACCGGCACCCGCGCACCTGCGGCCACCGCGGTGAGCGCGTCCGCGACCTCCGCCCCGCCGGTGGCCAGCGGCGGGACGAACGCGGCGACCACGGAGTCGACCCGTTCGTCGGCGAAGGCCGTCTCCAGCGCGGCCCGGAACTGGGTGGCGTCGGCCTGGGGCAGCAGCGACACCGGACCGTGCACGACGTCCAGCTTCCAGCTGTGGCAGGCGTCGGCGATCAGCGCGCCGAGCGCGTCGCTGTTGCCCACCACCGCCACCCGCGACCCCGCCGGAAGCGGCTGCTGCACCACCAGCTGGGCGACGTCGAAGAGCTGGTTGACGTTCTCCACCCGGATGCACCCGCTCTGCCGGAGCATCGCGTCGAGCGCCTCGCGCGGAGCCCGGGTGGGCCGCACCGCGTGACCGGGCGGCACCCCGAAGCCGGACATCCCCGACTTCACCACGATCACCGGCTTGTGCGCCGACAGCCGGCGGGCGATCCGGGAGAACTTGCGCGGGTTGCCGATGCTCTCCAGGTAGAGGCCGACCGCCGCGGTCCGGTCGTCCTCCTCCCAGTACTGCATGCAGTCGTTGCCCGACACGTCCGCCCGGTTGCCCGCGGACAGGAACGTGGACACCCCGAGGTTGCGCCGGGTGGCCGCGTCGAGCACCGACACCGACAGCGCACCGGACTGGCAGAAGAGCCCGAGCCGGCCGGAGGGCGGCAGCTGCCCGGCGAGGGAGATGTTGAGGCTGACCTGCGGGTCGGCGTTGATCACGCCCCAGGAGTTGGGCCCGATCACGCGCATCCCGTTCGCCCGGGCCAGCCGGACCAGCGCCTGCTGGCGCTCGTGACCCTCCGGGCCGGTCTCGGCGAATCCGCCGGACAGCACGACCAGGCCCCGCACCCCCGCCTCGGCGCACTCGGTGACCACGTCGAGCACCGCCGCCGCCGGCACCGCGATCACGGCGACGTCCAGCGGCTGCGGCACGTCGGCGAGGCGGCGATGGGCGGGCACCCCGAGGACGGCGTCGGCCTCCGGGTGCACCACCTCCAGCCGGCCGCTGAACCCGCCGGCGAGCAGGTCGGTGAGCAGCCGGTGGCCGATGGTGCCCTCCCGTCGGCTGGCCCCGATCACCACCAGGGACGAGGGGTTGAGCAGCGCGGCGACGCTGCGGGCCTCCGCGCGGTGCTCGCGCGCCTCCATCACCGCCAGCGACTTCTCGGTCGGGTCGATCTCGAAGCTCAGCGAGATCACCCCGTCGTCGTAGCCGTGCTTCACCTCATACCCCGCGTCCCGGAAGACGCCCATCATCTTCCGGTTCTGCGGTAGCACGTCGGCGACGAACTTGTGCACCCCGTTCTCCCGGGCGGCGGCGGCGAGGTGCTCCAGCAGCACCGAGCCCAGCCCGCGGCCCTGGTTGCTGTCACTGATGTTGAACGCCACCTCGGCCGTGGCCGGGTTCACCCGGTCGTAGCGGCCCACGCCGACGATCTGCTCCCCGACGGTGCAGATGAACGCGACCCGATCGAGATGGTCGACATTCGTGAAGCGGTGCAGGTCGGCGGGCGACAGCCGCGGCATCGGGGCGAAGAAGCGCAGGTAGGTCGACTCCGCCGACTGGGCCAGGTGGAAGCGCTGCAGCGCCTCGGCGTCGGCCGGGGAGATCGGGCGCAGGTGCGCCGTGCCGCCGTCGCGCAGCACCACGTCCGCCTCCCAGTGCGCCGGGTACCGGGCGGGCGGGGCAGGGTCGTCCGGGGGGACCGGGCCGTCGTTCGGGTCGGCAGCGGGAGTCACCCTGGAGAGCCTACGCACCCCCACCGGGTTTGCCCGGGGACTTGCAGCCCGGGGGCGACGCGCCGCGGGGGTGGGCGACGGCGCAGCCCCGGCGACCGCACAATCGAGGACCGCAGGATGCGCCGGGCACGGCACATCCGGTAGACCCGGAGGCCGGCACCCCCGGTGCCGGCCGACCTGAGAGGCGGAGCCAGCACGTGACGGCGAGCATGAACCCGACCGACCGACCCATCGCGCAGCGGATCGCGACCGAGCTCGCGGTGCGCCCCGCGCAGGTGGAGGCCGCGGTCGCACTGCTGGACGGCGGCGCGACGGTGCCGTTCGTCGCCCGTTACCGCAAGGAGGTGACCGGCTCCCTGGACGACGCCCAGCTGCGCACGCTGGAGGAACGGCTGCGGCTACCTGCGCGAGCTCGAGGAGCGGCGCGCCGCCGTCCTGGAGTCGGTCGCGGCGCAGGGCAAGCTCGACGCCAGCGCTGGCCGCGCAGATCCGCGCCGCCGACTCCAAGGCCCGGCTGGAGGACATCTACCTCCCCTACAAGCCGAAGCGGCGGACCAAGGCGCAGATCGCCCGCGAGGCCGGGCTGGAGCCGCTGGCCGACGCGCTGCTCGCCGACCCCGACACCGACCCGCAGCGGGCCGCGGCCGGGTACGTCGACGCCGACCGGGGCGTCGCGGACGCGCGCGGCCGCGCTGGAGGGCGCCCGCGGCGATCCTGATCGAACGATTCGGCGAGGACGCCGACCTCATCGGCGAACTGCGCGAGCGGATGTGGACGCGCGGCCGGCTGGCTGCGACGGTGCGCGAGGGCCAGCGAGGAGGCCGGGGCGAAGTTCGCCGACTACTTCGACTTCTCCCAGCAGTTCGCCCGCTGCCCTCGCACCGGGTCCTGGCCATGTTCCGCGGCGAGAAGGAGGAGGTGCTCACGCTCGGCGTTCGAGCCGGACGGCGCGCCCGCGGCAACGCCGCCGGCGAGTACCCCGGTCGCCACCGGGTTGAACGACTACGAGCGCGAGATCGCCGTCCGCTTCGGCATCGCCGACCGCGGCCGCCCGGCCGACCGCTGGCTGGCCGAGACGGTTCGCTGGGCGTGGCGCACCCGGATCCTGCTGCACCTGGGCATCGACCTGCGCGCCCGGCTGCGGCAGGCCGCCGAGGACGAGGCGGTCCGGCGTGTTCGCCGCGAACCTGCGCGACCTGCTGCTCGCCGCGCCCGCCGGCACCCGGACCACGATGGGCCTGGACCCGGGGTTCCGCACCGGCGTGAAGGTGGCGGTCGTCGACGCCACCGGCAAGGTCGTCGCCACCGACAGCGATCTATCCGCACGCCGCCGCAGCGGCCGCTGGGAGGACGTCGCTGGCCACGCTGGCCGCGGCTCGCGCGCGAGCACCGGGTCGACCTGGTCGCCATCGGCAACGGCACCGCCTCGCGGGAGACCGACCAGCCTGGCCGCCGAACTCGATCGCCGCCGACCCCCGGCTGCAGCTGACCAAGATCGTGGTCTCCGAGGCGGGCGCGTCGGTGTACTCGGCGTCCGCGTACGCGTCGCCAGGAACTGCCCGAGCTGGACGTCTCGCTGCGCGGGGCGCGTCTCCATCGCCCGCCGGCTGCAGGATCCGCTGGCCGAACTGGTCAAGATCGACCCGAAGTCGATCGGCGTCGGCCAGTACCAGCACGACCTGTCCGAGCTGCCGGCTGTCGCGGTCGCTGGACGCCGTCGTCGAGGACTGCGTGAACGCCGTCGGCGTCGACGTGAACACCGCGTCCGCGCCGCTGCTGTCGCGGGTGTCCGGGATCAGCGACGGGCCTGGCCGAGAACATCGTCGCCCACCGGGATGCCAACGGCCCGTTCCGCACCCGCGCCGGCGCTGCAGGACGTGCCGCGGCTGGGCGCCCAAGGCGTTCGAGCAGTGCGCCGGCTTCCTGCGCATCCGGCGGCGACGATCCGCTGGACGCCTCCGCCGTGCACCCGGAGGCCTACCCGGTGGTGCGCAGGATCGTCGCGGCGACGCGGCGAAGCCGACGGTGGCCGGGCTGATCGGCAACACCGCGGTGCTGCGCGGCCTGCGCCCGCAGGACTTCGTCAACGACACCTTCGGCCTGCCGACCGTCACCGACATCCTGCGCGGAGCTGGAGAAACCCGGCCGCGACCCGCGCCCGGCGTTCACCACCGCGGCGTTCACGCGAGGGGGTGGAGAAGATCGGCGACCTGCAGCGTCGGCATGGTGCTGGAAGGGGTGGTCACGAACGTGGCGGCCTTCGGCGCCTTCGTCGACGTCGGCGTGCCACCAGGACGGACTGGTGCACGTCTCGGCGATGTCGGCGACGCTTCGTGAAGGACCCGCGCGACGGTGGTCAAGTCCGGCGACATCGTGAGGGTGAAGGTGCTGGACGTCGACGTGAACCGCGCAAGCGGATCTCGCTGACGCTGCGGCTGGACGACGAGCCGGGCGCGGGCCGGGCGGGCCAGCGCCCTCCCGCCACGGGACAGCGCCCTCCCGCCACTGGCCAGGGGCAGAGCCGGGGCCAGGGGCAGGGCCGGGGCCGGGGGCAGGGCCGCTCCACCGCGGAGCCCACGGGGGCGATGGCCGAGGCGCTCCGCCGCGCCGGGCTCGACCCGGGCGCCCGGCGCGACGGCCGCTGAGCGTGGGTCGGGCGGTACGGCGGTGCGGGCCGGGTCGGGGCATTGCCCGCACCGGTGCCGCGGTGCCAGGGTCGGGGGATGAGTACTGCGTCGACGGCGACGGCGGTGCACGCCGAGTTCCGCTCCGCCCGTGATCTGCTGCTGAGCCTGCGCACCGACCACGACGGTGCGCGGGCGGCCTTCCGCTGGCCCCGCCCGCTGCACTTCAACTGGGCCACGGACTGGCTCGACCACCTCGCCGCCGACCCGGCCGGCGCGGACCGTCCGGCGCTGTGGGTGGTCGAGGAGGACGGCAGCGACGTCCGCGTCACCTTCAAGGAGATGGCCGAGCGCTCGGGCCGGCTGGCAGCCTGGCTGCAGTCCAACGGGGTGTCCCGCGGTGACCGGGTGCTGGTGATGCTCGGCAACCAGGTCGAGCTGTGGGAGACGCTGATCGCCTGCCTCCGGCTCGGCGCCGTGGTGATCCCGGCGAGCACCCTGCTGGCCGCGGCAGACCTGCGTGACCGGCTCGAGCGCGGCGCGGTCAGGCACGTGGTGGCGCGCAGCGCGGACGCCGCGAAGTTCGCCGACCTGCACGGCGGCTGGACACCGATCGCCGTCGGTGACCCGGTGGACGGGTGGCTGGACCTCGCGCAGGCGTCGGCCCTGCGGGCATGGACGGTGCCACAGGTCGACACCCTGGCCTCCGACACCCTGTTGCTGTACTTCACCTCCGGCACCACGGCGCAGCCGAAGCTGGTGGAGCACACCCACGTGTCCTACCCGATCGGGCACCTGTCGACGATGTACTGGCTCGGGCTGCGCCCGGGCGACGTGCACCTCAACATCTCCTCCCCGGGGTGGGCCAAGCACGCCTGGAGCAACCTGTTCGCGCCGTGGAACGCCGAGGCGTGCGCGCTGGTGGTCAACCAGCCCCGCTTCGCCGCGCAGCCGCTGCTGGAGACGATGGCCCGCTGCGGGGTGACGACGTTCTGCGCGCCGCCCACGGTGTGGCGGATGCTCGTGCAGACCGACCTGGCCGGTTGGCGGGGGCGGATCCCGCTGCGCGAGGTGGTCGGGGCCGGGGAGCCGCTCAACCCCGAGGTGATCGAGCAGGTGCAGCAGGCCTGGGGGTTGACGCTGCGCGACGGCTTCGGCCAGACCGAGACCACCGCGCAGGTGGGCAACCCGCCGGGGCAGCGGCTGGTGCCGGGATCGATGGGCCGGCCACTACCCGGCTACGACGTCGTCCTCGTCGACCCGGTGAGCGGCGAGGCCCGGGACGGCGCCGGGCAGGAGGGGGAGATCTGCCTGCGACTGGACTCCCCCGACCTCGGCCGTCCGCTCGGGCTGATGACCGGCTACCGCGACGACGAGGCCCGCACCGACGAGGCGATGCGCGGCGGGGTCTACCACACCGGTGACGTCGCCACCCGGGACGCCGACGGGTACATCACCTACGTGGGCCGGGCCGACGACGTGTTCAAGGCCTCCGACTACCGGATCAGCCCCTTCGAGCTGGAGAGTGTGCTGATCGAGCACGCGGCCGTGGCGGAGGCGGCGGTCGTGCCCTCCCCCGACCCGGTCCGGCTGGCGGTGCCGAAGGCCTACGTGGTGCTGGCCGCCGGGTGGGAGCCCGACGCCGGCACCGCCACCGAGATCCTGCGCTACGCCCGGCAGCAGCTCGCCCCCTACAAGCGGGTGCGCCGGATCGAGTTCGCCGAGCTGCCGAAGACGATCTCCGGCAAGATCCGCCGGGTGGAGCTGCGCCGGGCCGAGCAGGACCGGCACCCCGCGGGCACGGGCACGGCTGGGGGCACGGGCACGGGCACGGCCGCGGGAGCGGGCGCAGCCGCGGGAGCGGGAGCCGCCACCGCGTCGGCCGCCGGCACGAGCGGCGGCGGCGGGTCCCCCGCCCGGGCGAGCGCGGAGTTCTGGGAGGAGGACCTGCCGGGGCTGCGCACCGGCTGAGCCTGGGCTGCACACCGGCTGAGCCGGGGCTGCACACCGGCTGAGCCGGGGGCCGGGCCCCGGCGCCGGGTCAGGGCACCAGGATGACCTTGCCGGGCGGGCGCCGCCCCGCCATCGCCCGGTGCGCCGCCGCCACCTCGGTGAGCGGGTAGGTCGCCGCCACCAGCACCCGCAGGCTGCCGTCGGCGGCCAACCGGACCAGCTCCGGCCGGGCCGCGTCGCGCAGCTGCGTGCCGGGGTCGGCGCCCGGGCCACCGCCGAGCAGCCGGATCCCCGCTTGCGGCCCGCGCTTGAACGCGGCGATCGAGGCGATCCGGTCGCGATCGGCCACCAGCTCGACCGAGCTGTCCACCGCCTCGTCGCTGCCCACCGTGTCGATCGCCGCGGTGACGCCGCCGGGGGCCGCGGCCCGGACCCGGGCGGCCAGCCCCGGGCCGTACGCCACCGGGTCGGCGCCGAGCTCGCGCAGCAGGTCGTGCCGGGACGGCGACGCGGTGGCCACCACCCGGGCCCCGCGCAGCGCGGCGAGCTGTACCGCCATCAGGCCGACCCCGCCGGCGCCGCCGTGCACCAGCACGGTGTCCGTGGGGCCGACCCCGGTCGCGGCCAGGGCGTGTACCGCGGTCGCACCGGCCAGCAGCAGCCCGGCGGCCTGTTCCGGGTCCAGCTGCGGCGGGCGGGGCAGTACCGCGCCCGCGGGCACGGTCAGCTCCTCGGCGTACGCGCCGGACACCCGGAAGGCGACCACCTCGTCCCCGACGGCGATCGGCCCCAGCGGGCCCAGCGCGTCCGGCCCCACCGCCGTCACCTCCGCGGCGGCCTCGAACCCCAGACGCAGCGGCAGCAGGTCCGCCTCGGTGCCGAAGTCCCCGCCGTAGCGCTTGAGGTCGGCGGGGTTCACGCCCGCCGCCCTGACCCGCACCCGCACCTGGCCGGGGCCCGGTGGGGGCAGCGGTGGCGCGTCGACGACGGTGAGCACCTCGGGGCCGCCGTACCCGGTGGCCAGCACGATCAGCGACATGCTCGCCTCAACGCGCCCGCCGGCCCATCGCATCCCGTGCCAGGCTTGGCCGGTGGAACTGGATGAGGCCCTCCGGCAGCGGCGCATGGTCCGGTCCTACCGCCCGGAGGTGCCGGTGCCGCGCGAGGTGCTCGGCCGGCTGCTCGACCACGCCCGGCGCGCCCCCAGCGCCGGATTCAGCCAGGGGTGGGACTTCCTCGTGCTCACCGCCGCGCAGGACCGGGAGCGCTTCTGGTCGGCCACCGCCGACCCCGACACCCCTGTCGACGCGTGGCTGGCCGGCATGCGCGAGGCCCCCGCGCTGGTGGTCTGCCTGTCCGACCCGGAGCGCTACCTCGACCGGTACGCCGAGCCGGACAAGGGCTGGACCGACCGCGACCCGGGCCGCTGGCCGGTGCCGTACTGGGACGTCGACGTCGGGATGGCGGCGATGGCGATGCTGCTCACCGCCGTGGACGCGGGCCTGGGCAGCTGCTTCTTCGGGGTGCCGCCGCAGCGGTGGAACCGCGTGCTGGCCGCGTTCGGCGTCCCCGCGGGCCGCCGCATCGTCGGCGTGATCAGCCTCGGCACCCCTGCCGCGACCGACCGGCGCTCCCCGTCGCTGCGCCGCGGCCGGCGCCCGCTGCCGGAACTGGCTCACGAGGGCCGCTTCGGCACACCGTTCACCACGTAGCCCTGCCCGCTGGCCCGCAGCGCTGCCGCCCGAGCGGCCCCGGTCTGCGCCTGGACCAGCAGGAACAGCGCCTCGCGAGCCTTCCGCTGGGCCGGTGCGGAGGCGGCCATCGAGCCGCCGGCCCCCGCGATGACGAGCGCGGTGGTGGCCTCGGTGAGCGCCCGGTGCGCGCGCGCCCGCAGCGCGAGACGCTCCGGGAGCATCGCCTCGGCCGGCACCTCGTCGAGCAGCCGGTAGCACTCCCGGCGGCAGCCGGCGACCTCACCGCCGAGCCGCTCCGCCGCTTCCACCGCCTCCGGCTCCGCCCGCTGCTCCCCCAGGTCGCGCAGCAGCCGCAGCGCCGAGTCGGCGAGCCCGAACACGGCCGGGGAGGCGTTCACCGCGACCTGCTCGTCGGCTCGGGCCCACTCCTGCCGCGGTTGCACGGAGACCACCCGCTCGTCCGCCACCACCAGGCCGCCGAACGTCAGCCGGACGGTCGCGGCCGCCTGCACCGCGGCGACCCGCATCGGCTCGGAGGCGCTCAGCCCAGGCATCGGCCGCGCGTCGAGCAGGGCGAAGACGACCTCGCCGGCCTCGCTGACGGCGCCGACGTGGGCCAGGTCGTTCAGCCCCCAACCCGTGTACCAGGGCGCCACGCCGTCCAGCCGCCAGCCGCCGCGCGCCCGGGTGGCGGTCACCGTCCGGCGTGGCCAACGGCGCAGGTGCGCGAAGGCCACTCCCGCGACCTTGCGCCCCGCGGCCAACTCGGGCACCAACCCGTCGAACCGGCCCGAGGCGACCAGCGCCCGCAGCGGGGAGTGGTGCTGCGCCTGCACGAACCAGGTGGACAGGTCGGCACCGGCGAGCACCTCGGCGACCCGCCGCAGCACCGCCGGCGGCGCACCGGCACCGCCCAGCGCCGCCGGTGCGCCGAGGCCGAGCAGCCCCGCGGCACCCAGGGCGTCCAGGTTCGAGCGCGGCACGGTGCCGGCGTCGACCTCCGCGGCGTGCGGCTCGAGCAGGTCCCGCGCCAGCCGCTCGGCCGCGGCCACGGCGGGGTGTCCGGTGACGTCGTCCATCCCCCGATCCTGCCGTGTCCGCAGCCCCCGGCCGCGGGCGCGTCGGTGACCGGCGCACAAGCCGCGACGGGGGACAATGGCCGCGCCCGACCACCAGCCGAGGAGCAGGCCCGTATGGCACGCCGGAGGACGCCGACCCCGCCACCGCCGGAGGACTTCACCGAGCGCATCGACGACATCGACGTCGAGCAGGAGATGCAGGGCGCGTACCTGGAGTACGCCTACTCGGTCATCTACTCCCGGGCGCTGCCCGACGCCCGCGACGGCCTGAAGCCGGTGCAGCGCCGCATCCTGTACCAGATGGCCGACATGGGCCTGCGCCCCGACCGGCCCACGTCAAGTGCGCCCGCGTCGTCGGCGAGGTGATGGGCAAGCTGCACCCGCACGGCGACGCCGCGATCTACGACGCCCTGGTGCGGCTCGCCCAGGACTTCACCATGCGCGTGCCGCTGGTCGACGGGCACGGCAACTTCGGCTCTCTCGACGACGGCCCGGCCGCGGCCCGCTACACCGAGGCCCGGATGGCCGCGGCGGCGCTGCTGCTCACCGACACCCTCGACGAGGACGTCGTCGACTTCGTCCCCAACTACGACAACCAGCTCACCCAGCCCGACGTGCTGCCGGCGGCCTTCCCGAACCTGCTCGTGAACGGTGCCAGCGGCATCGCCGTGGGCATGGCCACGAACATGGCCCCGCACAACCTGGTCGAGGTCGTCGGCGCCGCCCGGCACCTGCTCGCCGAACCCGGACGCGACGCTCGAGGACCTGATGCGGTTCGTCCCCGGCCCCGACCTGCCGGCCGGGGGCACGATCGTCGGGCTCGGAGGGCATCAGGGAGGCCTACGCGACCGGCCGCGGCACCTTCCGCACCCGGGCGAGCGCGCGGTCGAGCCGGTCACCGCCCGCCGCCAGGGCATCGTGGTCACCGAGCTGCCCTACCTGGTCGGCCCCGAGAAGGTGATCGAGAAGATCAAGGACGGGGTGCAGGCGAAGAAGCTGCAGGGCATCGCCGACGTCACCGACCTCACCGACCGCAACCACGGCCTGCGGCTGGTCATCGAGCTCAAGACCGGCTTCAACCCCGACGCCGTGCTCGAGCAGCTGTACCGGCTGACCCCGCTCGAGGACTGCTTCGGGATCAACAACGTCGCCCTGGTCGAGGGCCAGCCCCGCACCCTCGGCCTGCGCGAGCTGCTCGAGGTCTACGTCGAGCACCGGCTGTCGGTGGTCGCGCCGGCGCAGCGAGTACCGGCTGGCCAGGCGGCAGGAGCGGCTGCACCTGGTCGACGGCCTGCTGATCGCGATCCTCGACATCGACGAGGTCATCCAGGTGATCCGCTCCAGCGACGACACGGCGCAGGCCCGCGCGCGGCTGATGTCGGTCTTCGACCTCAGCCAGCTGCAGGCCGACTACATCCTCGAGCTGCCGCTGCGCCGGCTGACCAAGTTCTCCCGGATCGAGCTCGAGACCGAGCGCACGCAGCTGCGCGCCGAGATCGAGGAGTTGACCGCGATCCTCGCCGACGGGGGGAGGCTGCGGGCCCTGGTCTCCGAGGAGCTGGCCCAGGTGGCCGACGAGTTCGGGACCCCGCGGCGCACGGTGCTGCCGGAGTCGGCCGGCACCAGCGTCAGCGCGGCGAAGGCTGCCCCGCTGGAGGTCGCCGACGACCCCTGCCGGGTGTTGCTGTCCTCCACCGGGCTGGTGCCCGTCGACCTCCACGGACGAGCCGCTGCCCCCCTCGGCGGCAGGCGTGCGGGCCGCCCACGACCTGATCGTGAGTTCGGTGCGCGCGACCGCCAGGGGTGAGGTGGCGGCGGTCACCAGCCTCGGCCGGATGCTGCGCCTGCCGGTGCTCGACATGCCCGCGCTGCCGCCGACCTCGACCGGGCCGAGCCTGTCCGGCGGGGCCCCGGTGGCGGAGTTCCTGGTGCTCGAGCAGGGTGAACGGCTGCTCGCGCTCTGCTCGCTCTCGGAGGCCTCCCCGGGCTGGCGCTGGGCACCGCCCAGGGCGTGGTGAAGCGGGTGAACACCGAGTACCCGACCAACCGCGACTCCTGGGAGGCGGTGGCGCTGCGCGACGGGGACGAGGTGGTCGGCGCCGTCGAGCTGCCCGCCGCGGACTGCGATCTGGTCTTCATCACCGACGACGCGCAGCTGCTGCGTTTCGCGGCGGACAAGGTGCGCCCGCAGGGCCGGCAGGCCGGCGGGATGGCCGGGGTCAACGTGTCGGCGGGTGCGCGGGTGATCTTCTTCGGCGCCGTCGACCTGTCTCCCCGGGACGGGGAGTGGGCCAGCGTCGTGGTGACCATCGCCGGGACGAGCACCGCACTGCCGGGCACCCAACCGGGCCGCGCGAAGGTGACGCCCTTCGCGGAGTTCCCGGCGAAGGGCCGCGCCACCGGCGGAGTGCGCTGCCACCGCCTCCTCAAGGGCGAGGACACCCTGCTGCTGGCCTGGGCCGGTCTCGCCCCGGCGCGGGCGGCCGCGGCGAACGGTGTGCCGCTGGACCTGCCCGCCACAGGCGGCCGCCGCGACGGTTCCGGCGTCCCGCTCACCCAGCCGGTGCACGCGATCGCCGGATCACCCGCGCCACAGTGAGCGCCCCCGATCGGCGCACCGAGTTCGGGCGTCGATCGGGTTCGCGCGTTGATCGGGTTCCGGCGTCGCGCGGGTTCAGGCGTCGATGCGGTCCCGGTCCAGCCGGGCGGCACTGTCGACCAGGAAGTCCTTGCGCGGGGCCACGTCGTTGCCCATCAGCAGCTCGAAGACCCGCTCCGCGGCGGCGGCGTCCGGGACCGTGACCCGGCGCAGCGTCCGGCGACGGGGGTCCATGGTGGTCTCGGCGAGCTGGTCGGCGTCCATCTCACCGAGACCCTTGTACCGCTGCGGGGTCTCCTTGAGGTGGTGCCCCTTCTTCTCCAGTTGGGTCAGCGTGCGGCGCAGCTCCGCCTCGGAGTAGGTGTAGATGTACTCCGCCTTCCGGCCCCGGCCGGTGACGACCTCGAGCCGGTGCAGCGGCGGAACCGCGGCGAACACCCGGCCGGCCTCGACCAGCGGACGCATGTACCGGAAGAACAGGGTGAGCAGCAGCGTCCTGATGTGGGCGCCGTCGACATCGGCATCCGTCATCAGGATGATCTTGCCGTAGCGGGCGGCTGCGAGATCGAAGGTCCGCCCCGAGCCCGCGCCGACCACCTGCATGATGGCGGCGCACTCGGCGTTCTTCAGCATGTCCGCGACGGACGCCTTCTGCACGTTGAGGATCTTGCCCCGGATCGGCAGCAGCGCCTGGAACTCCGAGGTGCGGGCGAGCTTGGCGGTGCCGAGCGCGGAGTCCCCCTCGACGATGAACAGCTCGGTGCGGTCGACGTCGTCACTGCGGCAGTCGGCGAGCTTGGCCGGCAGCGAGGACGTCTCGAGCGCGTTCTTGCGCCGCTGCGTCTCCTTGTGCTGGCGGGCCGCGATCCGGGTCCGCATCGCGCCGACGACCTTCTCCAGCAGCAGCCCCGCCTGCGCCTTCTCCACCCGCTTGGTGGAGGTGAGCAGCGCGCTCAGCTCGCGCTCGACGACCCGGGCGACGATGCCGCGCACCGCGGCCGTGCCGAGCACCTCCTTGGTCTGGCCCTCGAACTGGGGCTCGGCGAGCCGCACCGTGACGACGGCGGTGAGACCCTCCAGCACGTCGTCCTTGTCCAGCTTGTCGTCCTTGAGGCTGTACTTCAGCCGGCGGGCGTTCTCCTCGATCACCTTGCGGAAGGACCGCACCAGGGACTGGTCGAAGCCGGCGACATGGGTGCCGCCCTTGGGGGTGGCGATGATGTTGACGAAGGAGCGCAGTTCGGTGTCGTAGCCGGTGCCCCAGCGCAGCGCGATGTCGACCACGCACTCCCGCTGCACCTCCTGCGGGGTCATGTGGCCGCGATCGTCCAGCACCGGAACGGTCTCGCTGAAGGTGCCGCTGCCCTGCAGCCGCCACACGTCGGTGACGGGCGGGTCGGTGGCGAGGAACTCGACGAACTCGCCGATCCCGCCGTCGTGCAGGAACACCTCCTCGTGCGCGCCGGCCTCCCCCGGGGTGCCGGGCAGCCCACGCTCGTCGCGCAGCACCAGGGTCAGGCCGGGCACGAGGAACTGGTCTGCCGGGCGCGGGTGACCAGTTCGTCGTAGGAGAAGGCGGCGTCCTTGAGGAAGATCTGCCGGTCGGCCCAGTACCGCACCCGGGTGCCGGTCACCCCGCGCCGCACCGATCCGTCGATCCGCAACTCGGAGTGGTGGACGAACGGTGTGAACGGGGACTCCGGGCCGGGGCCGGACCGGCCGTCGGCGAAGATCCCCGGCTCGCCGCGGTGGAAGCTCATCACGTGGGTCTTGCCGCCGCGGTCGACGTCGACGTCCAGCCGGGCCGACAGCGCGTTCACCACGCTCGCACCCACGCCGTGCAGCCCGCCCGAGGCGGTGTAGGAGCCGCCGCCGAACTTTCCCCCGGCGTGCAGCTTGGTGAAGACGACCTCGACCCCGGACAGCCCGGTCTTCGGCTCGATGTCCACCGGGATCCCGCGGCCGTCGTCGCGCACCTCGACCGAGCCGTCGGCGTGCAGCACGACGTCGATCCGGTGGCAGTGCCCGGCGAGTGCCTCGTCGACGGAGTTGTCGATGATCTCCCACAGGCAGTGCATCAGCCCGCGGGAGTCGGTGGTGCCGATGTACATGCCGGGCCGCTTGCGGACGGCCTCCAGCCCCTCCAGCACCGACAGGTGCCGCGCCATGTAGCCCGACTCGGCTCCGCCCCGGCCCCCCGCGCGCTGGGCCCCGGAGCGGCCGCGGCTCACCACCGGCAGGGCGTCGGTCGAGGTCGGGTTCGCGGTCACGGCAGGCTGACTCCTCGAGGTCGACACGATACCGACAATCGTACAGGTGTTCGATCGAGCCGGGTGCGGCTCGTCCACACCCCGGAATCAGCTCGTACAGCCGTACGACGGTTCGAGGCTACCCGGGGGGCCGGGCGGGGCGCCCGGGACCTGCCCGCGACACGCTGGGGCCGCCTCCACGGACCGCCCGCAGCCGCCGCGGACGGCGGGACGGGCCGCTACGCGGTCAGCGAAAAGGGCCCATCGGGCCTCGGTGGGAAGCCGGGAACCTGCTTCACTGTTGTCACGGACAGACCGCGACGGGTGCCTGCGCCCGCGACCGGCCCCGAGGAGGTAACGACCTGTGACTACCGCAATCGCTTCCGCACCCCTGACCGCAGCCGACCGCTGCGACCGGTGCGGCGCGCGCGCCTACATCCGGGTCCTGCTTCCCGGTGGCGGCGAGCTGCTCTTCTGCGCCCATCACGGTCGCGCCCACGAGGCGGCCCTGCGCGCCAAGGCCGCCGAGATCCAGGACCAGTCCCACGCCCTCCAGACCACCCCGGCGATCGCTGCGGACGAGGAGCGCTGAGCACCCGCACAGCTGCAACGCTCGAGGCCTGCCCCCGCAGCGCGGGAGCAGGCCTCGAGCGTCAGTACGGCGCGGCTCAGTCGAGGTAGTCGCGCAGCACCTGCGAGCGGCTCGGGTGGCGCAGCTTCGACATCGTCTTGGACTCGATCTGGCGGATCCGTTCGCGGGTCACCCCGTAGACCTTGCCGATCTCGTCCAGCGTCTTCGGCTGCCCGTCGGTGAGCCCGAAACGCATCGAGACCACGCCGGCCTCACGCTCCGACAGGGTGTCCAGCACCGAGTGCAGCTGCTCCTGCAGCAGGGTGAAGGAGACCGCGTCGGCGGGCACGACGGCCTCGGAGTCCTCGATGAGGTCACCGAACTCGCTGTCGCCGTCCTCGCCGAGCGGGGTGTGCAGGGAGATCGGCTCGCGGCCGTACTTCTGCACCTCGATGACCTTCTCCGGCGTCATGTCGAGCTCCTTGGCGAGCTCCTCCGGAGTGGGTTCGCGGCCCAGGTCCTGCAGCATCTGGCGCTGCACCCGGGCCAGCTTGTTGATCACTTCGACCATGTGCACGGGGATCCGGATGGTGCGGGCCTGGTCGGCCATCGCCCGCGTGATCGCCTGCCGGATCCACCAGGTGGCGTAGGTGGAGAACTTGTATCCCTTGGTGTAGTCGAACTTCTCGACCGCGCGGATCAGACCGAGGTTGCCCTCCTGGATCAGGTCCAGGAAGAGCATGCCGCGCCCCGTGTACCGCTTGGCCAGCGAGACGACCAGCCGCAGGTTGGCCTCCAGCAGGTGGTTCTTCGCCCGCCGGCCGTCCTCGGCGATCCAGAACAGCTCGCGACGCAGCTTCGGGTCGAGCTTGATGCCCGCGTTCAGCTGCTCCTCGGCGAACAGGCCGGCCTCGATGCGCTTGGCCAGCTCGACCTCCTGCTCGGCGTTGAGCAGGGCCACCTTGCCGATCTGCTTGAGGTAGTCCTTCACCGGGTCGGCGGTGGCGCCGGCCGTCGCGACCTGCTGGGCGGGCGCGTCGTCGTCGTCGTCGGACAGGACGAAAGCGTCCTCCCCCTCGGCCACCGGCCCCGCGCCGGCCTCGGCCTCCGGCCCCGCCTCGGCCTCCGGCTCCGCCGGCACCTCGACCTCGACCTCGACGTCGACCTCGACCTCGACCAACTCCTCGACGACGAGGCCGCCCTCAGGCTCGTCCAGCCCGCCCGCCTCTGCGTCCGGGTCGTCCGCGGCGTCCTCGCCCGGAGCGGCCTTCGCCGTGGCCGTCTTCGCCGGGGCCCCGGGCTTCTTGGCCGCAGCCCCGGGCTTCGCCGTGCCGGGCTTGGCTGGGGTGGGTTTGGCTGCGGCGGGTTTGGCTGCGGTGGGCTTGGCGGGTGCCGGCTCGGCCGGAGCCGGCTTGGCCGCGCCCTGCGTGGCGGGCACCGGCGAAGCCGCCGGCGCCGACTCGGCCTGGGCGGCCGGCTCGCCCTTCTTCGGCCGCGCGGCGCGCTTGGCCGTGGCGGTGGAGGCCGAGGTGGCGGTGCGGGCGGTTGCCGCGGCAACCGCCCGCCGGGCGGAAGGCCCGGCTGGCACCTCGACGGTGATGCCGGCGTCGTCCAACGCCCGCAGCACGGCCTTCATCCGCGGCATCGGCACCTCGGCCTGCTCGCAGGCCGAGCGGACAGCCGCCGCATCGACGCTGCCACGCATGGTGCCCAGATGCAGGAGCTCCTGCATCACGGGGTGACTGAACTCGGACGGGAGAGGCCGGGAGGTCGGAACCGACGACACGGACAACCTTTCGTCGTGCGGAGCGGGTAGAGATGCCCGGGTGGGACACACTGGAGTCTCAACGGCGGCTGGCACGTGGTTGTGCCCGGTTCCGCCGGTCAACTGTTCATTGTTGCATGCCCCCCACCCCGCCGCTGGCCGACGGTCCGCATCGGCAGGGGTGTCTCGGTCGGGAAGCCGTTCACCCGCGCCCCTTCAGCGCTCGCTTGTGGTCACGCACCTTCTGCAGGGACGCCGCATCGACGACGTCCGCCACGGAGCGGTACCCCTCGGCCGCGTAGTCCCCGGCGGCCTGCTCCCAGCCCGCCGGACGGATGCCGCGACGCTTGGCCAGCAGGGCGAGGAAGATCCGTGCCTTCTGCTCGCCGAAGCCGGGCAGGCCGCGCAGCCGGGCCAGCAGTCGCGCACCGCTGTCGGCGTCGCTCCACACCGCCTCGGCGTCACCGCCGTAGTGCTCGACCAGATGCGCGGCGAGCGCCTGCACCCGCTCGCCCATGCTCCGCGGGAAGCGGTGCACCGCCGGTGGGCCCGCCATCAGGGCGGCGAACTCCTGCGGATCGGCGGTGGCGATCGCCTCGGCCGACAGCCGCGGGGTGCCCATCCGGGAGGCAATCACCGCCGGACCGGCGAACGCCTTCTCCATCGGGATCTGCTGGTCGAGCAGCATGGCCGTGAGCAGGGCCAGCGGGTCCTCCTCCAGCAGCGCGTCGGCTCGCGGGTCTCCGGTGATGTGCAGGGGCATGCGCAACATCCTGCCCGTCACCTGCGAACTCGGCACCTGTAGCGGGGGCCGGCGCGGCGAGGAGGGCAGGCGCTCAGGCGTCGGCCTTCACCGCGAGCACGGCGCACGGCGCGTCGAGCAGGATGCGCTGGGCGTTGGACCCGAGGATCAGCTTCCCGACGGGGCTGCGCCGGCGCAGGCCGATGACGATGAAGTCCGCGGAGACCTCCTCCGCAACGGCGATCAAGTCCTCGGCGGGCTCCAGCCCGCGCACCAACTGGCGCACCTGGTGGGCGATGCCGGCCGCGTCGAGCGCGGCCCTGACCGCGTCGAGCTCCTGCTCGTACTGCGCGGCCTCCTCGGCGTTCAGGTCCTTGCCGCCGCGGTTGGAGTTGATCACCACGAGCTCGGCGTTGCGCAGGTGGCATTCCTGGGCCGCCCGCTGCAAAGCCGCACGACCCTCCGGTGTCGGGACGTACCCCACCACGATGGCCATCGACGCCTCCCGTACCCAGCACGCATCACCAGTGACCGGGTGGGTTCCGCCAGTGGGCGACACCGGCTCCCGGGCCCGCCACGCTACCTGATCCGCGCGTCCGCGCGCGGTCGTAACGCCCTCCCGGCGGGTGGGTCGGGCCGCCCCGCCCCGCGGGCGAGGCCGCGGCGTCCTACCGTGGCGGGGTGGCGGTGCATGACGGGAACGGCTGGGTGGAGTGCCGGTGCGGCGACCGGCACTGGGGACGCCACGGCGCCGCCGGGCTGGTGCTGCTGCGCCCCGGCGACGGCAGCGCCCAGGTGCTACTGCAACTGCGGGCCGGCTGGACCCACGAGGGCGGCAGCTGGGGGCTGCCCGGCGGCGCGCGGGACAGCCACGAGGACGCGACCGCGGCAGCGCTGCGCGAGGCCGCCGAGGAGGCCGGGGTGGACGCCGCGGCGGTGCAGGTGCTGTGCTGCCGGCCCGGGGTGGACCACGGGGACTGGCGCTACACCTACGTCATCGCCCTTGCCGCGGACACCCTGGCCGTCAGCGTCCTCACCCCGGAGAGCGACGAGCTGCGTTGGGTGGCGCTGCCCGAGGTGGACACGCTGCCGCTGCATCCGGGGTTGGGGGCCGCCTGGCCGTTGCTGCGGGCGGAGCTGGTGGCACCGGGTGCCGGCCCGGGCGCGGACGTCACCCGCTAGCAGCGGCGTGTCAATGCGCCGTCGCCGAGCAGCGCGCCCGGGCGCCGGGGGCGGGCTGTTCGAACAGCTCCGCGACGATCCCGCCGACCTCCTCGGTCTCGATGAGGAAGCCGTCGTGCCCGTAGGGGCTGGCGAGCACCTGCAGTCCCGGGCAGCCGGGGATGCCCGCGGCGAGCTCGGCTGCCGAGCTCGACCGGGTAGAGCCGGTCGGAGTCGATCGCCGACCACCGTCCGTGCGGGCGGTCACCCGGCGCCAGCGCCGCGGCCACCCCGCCCTGCCCCGCCCGACGTCGTGGGAGTTCATCGCCTCGGTCAGCACCAGGTAGGAGTTGGCGTCGAAGCGGCTGCACCAGCTTGTCGGCGTGGTGGTCGAGGTAGGACTCGACGGCGAAGCGCCCACCGCCCCCGAGCGGGTTCTCGTCCCCCTGCGCGGTGCGGCCGAAGCGGGGGTCCAGCTCCATCGCCGCTGCGGTAGGTGGTGTGCGCGATCCGGCGGGCGATCGCCCAGCCCGGCAGCGGGCCCCCGCCGGTGCGGCGTCGTAGTAGTCGCCGCCGTGCGAAGCCCGGGTCGGCCCGGATGGCGGCCAGTTGCGGAGCGCACCAGGCGATCTGGTCGCCGGTGGACGCCGCCGTGGACGCCAGCACGAGCAGCCGCTGCCACCCGCTCGGGGTGGGTGACCGCCCACTCCAGCGCCCGCATGCCGCCCATCGAGCCGCCGACCACCGCGGCCCAGGCGGTCGATGCCGAGCCGGTCGGCGAGCGCGACCTCGGCGGCGCACCTGGTCGCGGACGGTGAGGTACGGGGAAGCGGCTGACCGTACGGGCGGCCGTCGGGGGCGGTCGACGACGGTCCGGTGGTGCCCTGGCAGCCGCCGAGCACGTTCGGCGCGACGACGAACCAGCGGTCGGTGTCGAGCGGCCGGCCCGGCCCGACCAGGCCCGTCCCACCACCCGGCGGTGGGGTGACCCGGGCCGGCCGGGCCGACGACGTGGCTGTCACCGGTCAGCGCGTGCAGGACGAGCACGGCGTTGTCCCGCGCCGCGGACAGCGTCCCCCAGGTCTCGTACGCCGACCCGGACGCCCGGCAGCCGTCCGCCGGCCTCCAGGCCGGAGGTCCCCGAGGTCGGCGAACCGACGGTCGCCGGGGTGCGCCCTCCGCGCCAGGCCCCCGTCACCGGGCGCGCGCGCGCGGCAGGGGGCGCTCCTGCGCAGCCGCCATCAGTCGACCTTGGCCGCGCGGAAGCCGGCCTCGAGGTCGGCCAGGATGTCGTCGATGTGCTCGATGCCGACGGCGAGCCGGACCAGCCCGGGCGTGACCCCGGTGGTGAGCTGCTCCTGCTCGCGGTGAGCTGGCTGTGCGTGGTCGACGCCGGGTGGATGACCAGGCTGCGGACGTCGCCGATGTTCGCCACGTGGCGAGTGCAGCTCGAGCGCGTCGACGAAGCCTTGCCGGCCTCGACCCCGCCCTTGATCTCGAACGCGAGCACCGCGCCCGGCGCCCGCGGGGCGTACTTGCGGGCGCGCTCGTGCCACGGGCTGGACGGCAGGCCCGGCGTAGGCGACGCAGTCGACCTCGTCGCGCGCCTCGAGCCACTCGGCGACGGCCTGGGCGTTGGCACGTGCCGCTCGATGCGCAGGCGACAGCGTCTCGATGCCCTGGGCGATGAGGAAGGCGTTGAACGGGGAGATCGCCGGGCCGAGGTCGCGCAGCAGCTGCACGCGGGCCTTGAGGATGAAGGCGAGGTTCGACGCCGAAGGCCCCGTCCGCGCCGAGGTCGCGGGCGTAGACCAGGCCGTGGTAGCTGGGGTCGGGCTGGTTGTAGTTCGGGAACCGCTCGGGGTAGCTGGGCGAAGTCGAAGGTGCCGCCGTCGACGATCACGCCGGCGATCGCGGTGCCGTGGCCGCCGAGGTACTTGGTGGCCGAGTGCACCACGATGTCGGCGCCCCACTCGAGCGGCCGGATCAGGTACGGCGTGGCCACGGTGTTGTCGACGATCAGCGGCACGCCGACCTCGTGCGCGACCGCGGCGACGCCCTCGATGTCGAGGACGTCGCTGCTTCGGGTTGGAGATCGTCTCGCCGAAGAACGCCTTGGTGTTCGGCCGGACGGCGGCCCGCCAGGAGTCCGGGTCGTCCGGGTCCTCGACGAAGGTGACCTCGATGCCCAGCTTCGGCAGCGTGTAGTGGAACAGGTTGTAGGTGCCGCCGTACAGGCTCGGGCTCGACACGATGTGGTCGCCGGCCTCGGCGACGTTGAGGATGGCGAGCGTCTCGGCGGCCTGGCCGCTGGCGACCAGCAGCGCGCCGACGCCGCCCTCGAGGCTGGCGATGCGCTGCTCGACCGCGTCGGTCGTGGGGTTCATGATCCGGGTGTAGATGTTGCCGAGCTCCTTCAGCGCGAACAGGTTCGCGGCGTGCTCGGCGTCGCGGAACACGTAGGACGTCGTCTGGTAGATCGGCAGGGCGCGGGCGCCGGTGGTGGGGTCGGGCGTCTGGCCGGCGTGGATCTGGCGGGTCTCGAAGGACCAGCCATCGGTCACGGTGTGCTCCTGGGGTTTTCGGGCGCGCCGGGCGCGCCGAGGAAGGCGGGCGGAGCCCGCACGGCGGGGATGGTGCTGCTGCCTGCTCACCTGCCGGCGGGAAGCTCGTCACCGCCGGCCGGCAGCGGCCGCCCGTGCGCCACAGCCCCCGAGGGGGCACACGGCAGCGTGCGCCGCGGCGGCGTCGTCAGGACGGGTCGGCCGATCCGGTCATCGACACATTCGGTGGGTCACGGTGCGCTCCTCGAAACCGGGGCCCGCCCATGGGCCCGCGCTTGCCTCCGCCACCTCGGCGGTCAGCCTGGTCATCACCCGGGGCACCCCACCGCGGAGGAGGGTTGCCGGCCAGCGAGCCGGGGCTTGGCGCTGACACTCATGACCTGACGGTGATGGTAGGGCACACACCGTGGCTGTGGCACCCCATCTCACGATGCGGGTTTGTGTTCGCTGTGCGAACGTCGGCGCCGGGGTGGGCGTCAGCCCGGTTCGCCCGCGGCCGGCTGCTGCCGCGACGCCCAGGGCGGCGGGGTCGCCGTGGCCAGCGCGGTCGACACCAGGACCGCCAGCCGGTGGCCGGGACGGTCGGCGAGCGCGCGCTCCGCCAGCAGCCGGCCGCGAGCCCCGTCGCCGCACCACCAGGACATCCAGGCGAGCACGGCCAGCGGCTCGGCCCGGCGTCCCGGCGGGGCCGCCGCGGCCAGCTGGGCGAGCAGCCGGCGCCCGCGACCGGTGAGTTCGGGGTCGGGCCTGCCCTCGAGCAGGTCCTGCGTCCGGGGGCCAGCCCGCCCATCGAGCAGCCGCTCCGGCAGGTCACCGGCCCCCGGCATCAGGGTGAGCATCACCGCATCGCGGAAGGGCAGTTCCTCGAGTGCGTCCAGCAGGCCGGCCAGGTCGGTCGCTGACATCGCGCCGGCAGGGGAGAGCGGAGCCGTCCGCGCCGCGGGATCCGCCTCGAGCAGGGCCTGCCAGCGGGCGAGCGCCTGCCGCCGCTGCCCCGGGCGTCCCCAGCCGTCGTCGGACCCCGCGGCGCCGGCTCCCGTGGGCAGTTGTGCCCGGCCCGGCTCGACGTCGGCGAGCAGGTCCTGCTCGCTCGCGGCCACGCTCAGCCCGGCCAGCACCATCGTGGCCGCGACCTCGGTGCCGGTCACCGACTCCAGCGGGGTGCCCGCGGCGGGGCAGCAGCGGACGTCCTCGCACAGGTAGGACCGGAAGCTCCGCGGCCCGACGGCGAGCACGTCGAACACCTCGATCCCCCGCTCCGACAGCCGCTGCCCGACCTCGGCGCACAGTCGCCGGTGCGGCAGCGCGGGAACACCGTCGGGCCCCGGCCGCGGACCGCCGTCGACATCGGAGACCACCAGCACGACGGCCGCGTCGTCGCCGCTGCGGCGCAGCAGCCCGGCGATCCTGGCGACAGCGGCACCCGCCTCCCCCAGTTCGCCCAGCCCGACCCGCGCCACCAGGCCCGCCCGCCGGTTCGGCCCGTGCAGCCCGACCACGACCAGACTCTCGCGCGGGCGGAACCCCAGCCGGAACCAGACGAGAGCGATGACGTCACGGGGGCCGGCGCCGGTGATCTTCTGCACTCCCCCACGGTGGCCGCCGGGGCGCGGGAACGCGGCTCCCGCGGCCGGGGCTGTGGACGGTGCGACGACCGCGCGGGCTGTGGACGCATCGGGCCCGGAGGGCCGCGGTCAGGTCACCACTTCGCCGACGACCACCGGGCCGCGCCCGCTCGCCCGCTCCCAGCCGAGGAACGCCTCCGTCTCGGCGAGGACGCTGCCCAGCACCCAGGTCAGCACCAGGGCATCGTCCCCCAGCCCGATCAGCGGCAGCAGCAGTTCCGGCACCAGATCGACCGGCGACAGCACGTACACCAGCCCGAGCGCGGCGAACAGCACCCGCCGCCGATCCAGGTGCGGGTAGCGGCCGGTCAGCCCCTGGGCCAGCATCCGCGGTACGGCGGCCAGGTGCGTGCGCAGCCGGGGCGAACCGGGCCGCCGGCGCGCCCCCAGCACTCGCCACAACGCCGTCAAGGCCGCCACCCGCCGCGTCATCGCCATCCCCGGTCCCCTCCCGTGCGCCGGCGCCGGACGCGTCCAGCCTGCCCCGCGCGGGGAGCGCTGCCAACCCCCCGGGTGCCACTGCCGCCGGGAACGGGTCAGGGCAGGGCCACCGCGTCGCCGCCGCGCCGGCGGGCGGTGTAGAGCGCGAGCTCCGCCCGGCGCAGCCACTCCTCGTCGGAGGTGGCGTGGGCGCGCAGGGCCACCCCGATGCTGGCGGTGACGGCGTCCTCCGCGCCCGGCTCGGCCCCCTCCCGGATCAGCTCGCGCAGCCGCGCGGCGAACGCCGCCGCCTCCTCGGCCCCGAGCTGGGCGATGACCACGAACTCATCGCCTCCCCAGCGCGCGACGACGTCCTCCGGCCGGGCCGCCGAGCGCACGGCGGCGGCGGCACGCTGGAGCACGACGTCCCCGGCGAGGTGCCCGCAGGTCTCGTTGACCCGGGAGAAGCCGTCGAGATCGACCATCAGCAGGGCCACGCTGACCTCGTCCGGACGCCCCGCCGCGGCGGCGATGGCGGCAGCCGCGCCGCGCCGGTTCACCAGGCCGGTCAGCGAGTCCAGCGACGCGGCCCGGGCCAGCATCCGGCGTTCGTCCGCACCGCGCAGCAGCGCCACCCGGGAACGGAACATCGCCGACAGCAGGGTGGTGTCGAGCCGCGCGCGCTCCTCCGCCAGCGCGAGGTAGGCCCGGGCCCCCGTGGCCGGTGACCCGCTGGCGGCCTCCTCGGCCCGCAGCACCTCGAAGGCCAGGGCGAGCCGGTCGCCGTCGTGGCGGCCGCGGTCGATGCCCGCCAGCAGCGCCCTGCCCTGCTCGGCGGCCTCGCCCACCCGGCCCAGCGCGAGCAGGGAGCGCACCTGCGCGGCACCCCAGAGGGTCTGCGCGGCAACCGCCTCCGGGCCACGCTCGAACACCCCCCGGCAGCTCTCCAGCCCGGCCAGCGCGACCCCGGGATCACCGACGACGCACTCCAGCAGCGCGCGCAGCACGGCGGCCTCGTCCGCGACGACGTGATAGCCGGCATCGCCGGCCAGCCGCTCGGCGCGGGAGATCTCCGCGACGGCGCTCTGCAGCCGCTGCGCATCGGGCTCGAAGGGCGGCGTGCGGGCAGCCGCCAGCGCGCTGACGGCGTGCTCGAAGGCGAGGTTGCTCGCTCGCGACACGCGCTGGTGCAGCGGCAGCTCCGGCTCGACCGGGTCCAGCCGCGCCTCCACCCGCAGCGTCTCCTCGCCCACCCCGCTCAGCCGCAGCGCGACGGCCAGCGCGCCGAGCGCCACCTGCACCTCGGGGTCGTGCACGTCGAGCAGCCCGGACTCCAGGGCCACCGCGTGGGCGAGCTCGTCCAGGGCGCGCTCCGGCTGCCGGTCGCGACGCAGCAGCTCCGCCAGCAGCGCGCGGGCCCGCAGCCCGGTCACGGTCAGCCCGAGATCGCGGCAGGCCGCAATCAGCTCGCGGGCGACGGTGACGGCATCCTCGGTGCGGCCGAGCACCTGCAGCGCGATCGCCTGCGCGTAGAGCGCCCGCACCCGCAGCGGCGGCTCGGCACCGGCGGCCAGCACCCGCCCGACCTCGCTCAGCACCTCGCCGGCCTGGCCGTCCTGGGCGCGCACGATCCATTCGGTGGCGGCGGGGGAGTCGGCGGAGTCGAGCCGGCCCGCGCCGACGGGCCGGCCGGGGCTGCCGCCGACCCGAAGCACCATGCCATCCCTGAGGTCGGGGCGGCGTCCGCGGACGGCCACCAGGCGGTCTACTTTGAGCGACCAATATTCCGCTCAGAGTAGCTGTCCGCCCGCGGACCGCCCTGTCGATGCGCCGACAATCGTCCGACCACCCGATGAGCCCGAACGGGGTTCCGCGCCGAACGCGACCGCCCGCCGGGCGCTCGCCCGCTCACCACCCGGAGCCGAAGCAGACGAAGGGCGCCGGGGCCGCTGCGGTGGCCTCCGCCAGCGCCTCCGACGGCGTGCTGCCGCGGCGCAACCGGGCGTGGTAGTCCACGGTGAGCTCCTTCGCCGCGGCGTCGCCCACCCTCGCCACGCTGGCCAGCACCGAACCGGTCCCGGCGTGCAGCAACGCGGCCGTCATCCCGAGCAGTTCGTCCCCGGGCCGTTCGGTGGCCCGGCCGAGGTCGCACGCCGACAGCACCACGTGCGCGGGCATGCCCTCGGCGGCGCTCAGGTCGTACCCGAACAGCGGGCCGTCCGCCAGCCGCAGCGAGGAGAACATCGGGTTGGCCACCTCGTGCGTCCCGTGCGCCGCGACGTGCACGATGGTGCTGCCGCGCAACGCCGCGAGCAGCGCCCGCCCGGTCGCCTCCGGGCCGAGCAGGCTGCGCGCGCCCGGCCACAGCCCGGCGACCGCCCGCACCTCGGCCTCCGCATGGGGCAGGTCCGGACCGCCCGCGGCGACGACGGTGGTCACCTCACGCCACCCCCCCACCGGGCCGCCGGACCGGCTCACCGGCTCCGATCCGGTGGCCGGCAGCGGCGAGGTCGGGCCGCGGCGCTGCGCCACCCACGCGGTGGCGGAGCGGGCGACCGTCAGCGGTCTCCCGGAAAGGCCCGGGAGCATCGTCCACGGCACCGCGGTGAGCGCACCGGCAGGCACCAGCACCAGCGGTCCGCCGCCCCCGGCGACCCGTTCGAGCGGATGCCACAACGCCTCGTCCAGCGCGGCCAGGCCCGCGCGCAGACTGGCCGCGACGGTGCTGCGGATCCGCGCCGGGTACCCGGCCACGGCGAGCATGTCGAGGTCGGACCGGGTCCGCCGCAACCGCTCGATCACCGGTGCCACCGCGCCGAGTGGCACCAGCCGCGCCCGCCGGGCGGTCACCACCAGGGCGTGGATGCTGCCCCGGCTCACCACGTGCGCCACCATCACGCCGCTGTCACCGAGGGTCGAGCGCACCTCGGCGAGGCCGACGGGGCGATCGACGTCACCCGGGCCCTGCACGTACCAGGACCGGTGCCGCGCCCGGCGTTCGAGGGTGGTCGCCTCCCGCCACAGGGTGGGATCGGTGCGCCCCTCCAGCTGGGCCAGCCGCAGCTCGCGACGGGCGAACCGCAGCCGGGCCAGGATCGCCGCCGCCTCCGGGTCCTGCGGCGGCCGCACCGGCGCGACCCGGGAGGCCAGCGCCCGGCTGCGCTCCGCCCACGCCAGCACCGTCGCCGGTCCGCCCTCGCGCAGGGCCGCGGCGAGGCCGTCCGCCGCGAGCTCGCGGCCGTGCACGGCGACGGCGGTCTGCAGGTCGAGGCTGCCGAAGGTGGCCTGGTAGCGGTGCAGCTCGACCAGCCCGGCCCGGCGCTGGGATCGCGCGGCACCCGCGTCGCCCGCGGCCTCGGCGAGCAGGGCACGCACGCCGCGCACCGCCAGCCGGGTGGCGATCGGGTCGCGGCGGCGCAGGTGCAGCCCGCCGGCGGCCTCCCGGCGCGCCCCGTCGAGGTCTCCCGAGCCGAGCAGGGCGCGGGTGAGCACCAGCACCGCCAGCCGGGCGTCATCGGCCAACCCGTGCCGGGACAGGTCGGCGGCGATCGCGCGCAGGGCGGAGGGCTCGAGCGCGCGGGCCCGGTCGAGGGCCAGCAACGCCTGAGCGTCGGCCAGGTCGGCCAGCCGGGCCCAGCCCGGGCTGCCCCGCTCGGCGAACCGGCGTGACGCGCGCCGGGCGAGCACCCGGGCCTGCGCGGGGCGCCCGGCGAGCAGCGCCACCTGGGCCCGGTGCAGGTCGGTCTCCGCGAGGTCCTGCCGGCGGCCACCGCGCCGGATCATCCGCGCCGCCAGCGCCAGTTCGCCGTCGGCCTCGTCGACCAGCCCGGCGGAGGTGAGCACCCGGGCCCGGTCCACGTGGTAGACGAAACGCAGGTCCGGCCACTCGTGCAGCACCTCGTCGGCCCGATCCAGTTGTTGCAGCGCCTGCGGAAGGTCGCCGGACAGGTGCCAGACCAACGCCAGGTTGTGCGCCGCCTGGCCCACGAGCAGCGGCGAGCCGAGCCGGGCCGACACCTCCCGGCACTCCGTCAGGTCGCGCCGGGCGGGTTCCAACTCACCCTGGTTCAGCCGCAGCAGCCCCCGGTTGAGCAGCATCTGGGCCCGCTCCGGGGTCTCGCGCCCGAGCAGCCGCAGCGCGATGTCGATGGACTCGGCGGCCGCCTCGGGCCGCCCCGCGCGCATCAGGATGATGCCGCGCTGCCCGGCGATGAGCCCGGCCAGCGAAGCGTCACGACCGGCCTCGAGCTCGTCCAGTGCGGCCAGCCCCTCGGAGACCCTGCCCCGCTCGGCGCGCACGTAGGCCAGCGTCAGCCGGATCCGCGCCGCGGTGAGCCCGCGGGCCGACGTCCGGTCCCCGAGCTGCTCCAGCGCTTCGGTGAGCAGCCGCTCGGCCTCACCCGCCCGGGACCCGCTGGCGAGCGCCCGACCGCGCTGGAAGAGCACGTCGGGTCCGGGTCTGCGCACGCGCCTATCGTGCCCGACCCGCGACACGCCCGCGGACGGCGTACCCGTGGCGGCGGGTCGGACCGCCCGGCTCCGGGTCGGTCAGACCCGCACGGTCACACCTGCACCGCGGGGGTGACCACGGTGCAGGACAGCTCCCGGTGCGCCCCCGCGGTCGGGTGGAAGACGAACTGCACCATCCCCGCCCCGACGCCGTCGAAGGCGAACCGCCCCTCCGGGTCGGCCCGCTCCCGGCGGGCACCGGCCTTGACCCGCAGCTCGACCTCGAGCCCCCCGCCCTCGTCGATCCAGCCGTCGATGCGTAGCGCCTGCCCCCCACCGGGAGTGATGCTCACCATCACCGACAGGCTCTCGCTGGTGAAGGTCATCGTGCGGACCTTCTCCTCGCTGCGGTGGCCGGCGGGCGCCATCAGCGAGCGGGACACATCGAGCATCTCGACCTCGAGATCCTCCAGCTCCAGCGCGAAGCCGATCCGCTCGACCAGGTCGTCGGGCACGGGATCGTAGGCGTCCCAGAGCCTGCGGAGTTCCTCGACCAGGTCCGCGTCGCCCATGCCCACGACGCCGTGGGCGGGACCGTCGGCGCTCATGTCAACCTCCAGTCCTTCGCCGAACCGAGCAGGGTCCGCAGCTTGTCCAGGCACCGCGATCGGGTGGGGCCGATGCTGCCCACCGGCATCTGCAGCTCGCCCGACACCCGCGTGTAGTTCGGGCGCTCGGCGAAGGCGACGATGCGCAGCAACCGCTGGCAGCGTTCGTTGAGCTGGGACACCGCTCGCCACAGGGCCTGATCACGGTGGTCCCGGAGCACCGCGCTCTCGGGTCCCTCGAGGTCGGAGACCCGCAGGTCGAGGACGTCGTCCTCCACCGGCTCCAGCCTTTGCGCACCGCGGGCGCAGCGCAGCGCCTCCCGCCGCGCCGTCACGGTGAGCCAGCGCACCACCGCCTGCGGGTCCTGGATGGCCGGCGTGCTGCGCACCAGCGTGACCCAGGTCGCCTGGACCACGTCCTCGGCGCTCTGCTGGTCGAGCCGGTAGGCCCGCACCACGTGCCACAGCACCGGGGTGAGCAGCCTCACCAGCCGATCCAGCGCCTCGGCGTCCCCGGACTGCCAGGCGGCGAAGTCGCGGGCGGCCGCGTCGAAGACCGCCGACCCCTCCCGACTGCGCACCTGCGGGGCCCCCGAGCCCTGAACCTGCCACGCCCCCACGGCGTCCTCCCTCTCCGGCCGGACAGCACCCACCGCGACCGCGGCGCGGCCCCCCGCGGGTACCCCCCCGCGTCGTCCGCACCGGCGGGTACCGCGGGGGTCGACCGGGAGCCGCCGCTCATCCTTCACGCCTGCGCGGCGTACGTCGAGCCGGGTGGACGCGGCTCCCGGAGACCACCGATGGAGGACTCTGGCCGCGAGGCCAGCAGTCATACCGTGGGGTCGGGGCTGGTCAGCGGCGAGTGATGGCCGTCGGGCTGCGGGAGGACTCCGGAGGCGGGCTCGGGAACCACCGCCGGATCGGTCGCGTCCGCCGGTGCGGGCTGTGCCGGCGTGGGCGCGGGAGCGCCGCCGGCGTCATGCTTTCCCATCGATGGTCCTTTCGGGTCTGAATTCCTGGCCTGGTCCTTCTCACCTACCGCGAGCACCGTTGAGGAGCCGGGCGGCCGAGTACAGATACTCATCCCTTTCCGTGATTCAGGTCACACGTATCAGATGATTCGTCCGGCGCTCCTCAGCAGGCGAGTCGCGGTGAACCGGGGGGAACGCCGCGGCTCGGCCGGCGGAGGCGCGCCACGGGGGTGCACCTCCGCCGGCACCGTCCATACGCCCCTCAGGCGTCACGACGGACGAAGACCACCCAGGCCGACACCAGCACGGCTGCGACCAGCGCGCCGAACGTCAACCCGCCCTGCAGCGGGGTCAGCCCACCGGTCACCCCCGCCGGGTCCACCGAGCTGACCAGCTGCCGCCCGGCCGCGAACGGCAGCCAGCGCACCACCGGTCGCAACCAGTGCAGCTGGTCGATCACCGACAGCAGCGACACCACCGGCTCCACCACCAGCGGAACCAGCAGCAGCACCGTCAGCACCGGCGCCGTCGAACGCAGCAGCCAGGTGGCGCCCGCCCCGAGCCAGGCCCACAGCACCACCAGCACCAGGTACCCACCTACCGCCCGCCACGTCCCGGCGTCCAGCTGCGGCACGGACCCGGTCAGTGCCGAGGCAACCGCCGCGTTCACGGCCACGCCTGCCACCACGACGACGGCTCCGGCGGCCGCCAGCACCCCCAGCCGGGCCAGCACCAGCGCCGAGCGGCCGGGCAGCGCGGTGAGCACCGGCCGCACCAGACCGTGCCGGTAGTCATGCCCCACCCCGAGCACCCCGAGCACGCCGGTGAGCACTGCCGCGAAGGGCAGCGGGACGAACTCCGCGCCACCGGTGAGCACCACCCCCGACAAGCCCGGGTCGAGCCTGCCCTGCCGCGCGCCGACGCTCACCAGTAGCGCCACGCACGCACCGAGCAGCACCGCGGTGGCCGCCAGCACGTAGGTCGAGCGCAGCGTGAGCACCCGCACCCGTTCCATCCGCAGCGCGTCGGCGAGCTGCCCGCTCATCGGGTGCTCCGCGCGGCAGGGTCGAGCCCACCCCACCCGGGCGCGGCGTCGCGGCCGCCCGGCTCGGCCCGCCCGCCCCCCGCGTCGAACTCCGTCAGCCCTCCGGTCGCCTCCAGGAAGGCGTCCTCCAGCGAGGCGGCCCGCAGGGTGAGCTCGTGCACCGCGATCCCGTACCGCGCGGCCAGATCGCCGACCTGCGCGCAGTCGGGCCCGGTGACCGTCAGCGCACCGTCGGGCTCCACCCCGACCGCCGCGCCACCCTCGCGCAGCAGCCCCGCCAGCTGCTCGCCCGCCGGGGTGCGCACCAGCACGTGCCTCGCGGTGAACCGGTCGAGGAAGCCCGTCACCGGGCCGGCGGAGATCAGCCGGCCGCGCCCGATCACCACCAGGTCATCGGCCATCAACGCCATCTCGGCGAGCAGGTGGGAGGAGACGAACACCGTCCGCCCACCGGCGGCGAAACCGCGCAGGAACCGGCGCAGCCACTGGATCCCCTGCGGGTCCAACCCGTTCGCCGGCTCGTCCAGCACCAGGGTGTGCGGGTCGCCCAGCAGCGCCGCCGCGAGGCCGAGCCGCTGCCCCATGCCGAGCGAGAAGCCACCCGGGCGGCGCTGCGCCACCTCCGCCAGGCCCACCGCGGCGAGCACCTCCTGCACCCGGCCGGCGGGCAGCCGGTTCGCCGCGGCGAGCATGCGCAGGTGGTCGCCGGCGGTGCGGGTGGGGTGGAAGGCGCGCGCCTCGAGCACCGCCCCCACCTCCAGCAGCGGCCGGCGCAGGGCGGTGAACGGCCTGCCGTCGAAGAGCGTCTCGCCCGCGCCATGGTCCAGCCCGAGCATGAGCCGCAGGGTGGTCGACTTTCCGGCGCCGTTCGGCCCGAGGAACCCCGTCACCACCCCCGGCCGCACGTCGAAGGACAGGTCCTGGACTGCGTGCGTACGACCGAAGCGCTTGTCCAGGCCGCGGACGGTGATCACGGGGCTGCCGGGCCGCGCACCCCGACCGCGTCGAGCACGTGCTCGGCGATGGCCAGGCTCGAGGTCGCCGCCGGGGAGGGCGCATTGCGGACCACCGTGATCGCCCCCCTGGTCTCGATGGCGAAGTCGTCGAGCAGCCGCCCCGCGGCGTCCACGGCCTGGGCGCGCACCCCGGCCACTGCCGGCAGCACGTCCTGGCGGGTCAGCCACGGCAGCAACCGCCGGGCCCGGCGGACGAACACCGGCCGCAGCAGTGACCCGGTCACCTCGTACACGCCCGCGCGCCAGTGCTGACGGGCCAGCGCCCGCAGGTAACCACCGGTGAGGTAGCTGCCCAGCTCACCCGCCTCGACGTCGCGCCAGCGGTAGCCCTCGCGGGCCAGCGCCAGCACCGCGTTCGGCCCCAGCAGCACCTCCCCGTCCACCCGCGGGGTGGCGTGCACCCCGAGGAAGGGGTACTTCGGGTCGGGCACCGGGTAGACCAGGCCGCGCACCAGCCCCCGGCGCTTGGGGGTCAGGGCCAGGTACTCCCCGCGGAAGGGCACGATCCGCGGCGACGGCGGGCCTCCGGCCATCCGGGCCAGCCGGTCGGACTGCAACCCGCCGCAGACGATCACTCGCCGGGCCCGCAGCAGCTGCCCCCCGGCCGTCACCTCCACCCCGGAGGCGCCGTCCCGCAGGGCGGTGACCGCGGTGCCGAGCAGCACCTGCCCGCCGGCGGCCGTGACCTCGCCCGCCAGCGCGCGGCACACCGCGACGAAGTCGGTGATCGCCGTCGACGGGGAGTACAGGCCGGCCACCCCGGCGACGTGCGGCTCCAGTTCGGCCAATCCGGCGGCATCCACCCGGCGCAGCCCCGGAACCCCGTTCGCGGTGGCGCGCTGCTCCACGTCGGCGAGCCGCCCCAGCTCGGCGTCCTCGACCGCGACGACGACCTTGCCGATCTCGCGGTAGGCCACCCCGTGCTCGGCACAGAACTCGCGCAGCAGGCCGCCCCCGCGCCGGCACAGCGTCGCCTTCAGCGAGCCCGGCGCGTAGTAGAGCCCGGCGTGCACCACCCCGCTGTTGCGTCCGGTCTGGTGCCGGGCCAGATCGGCCTCCTTCTCCAGCACGGTGACGGGTTCGGCGGTGCGCCGGGACAGCTCGCGGGCCACCGCCAGCCCCACCACCCCGCCACCCACGACGATGTCGCCGAGGCCGTCGCCCGTCATCGCCGGCTCCCGCGGCCGGCCGGCCCGCTGCGCCGGGAGCAGCGCCGCGGTGCCCGGTGGCCGCGCGCCCGGCAGGCCGCCGCCCGGCCGGCGAGGGCACGGCAACGGCGGGTACGGCAGGGACGGGATGGCAGCTGCCTGATCACAGGAACCGAGAGTAGCCACCCCACCCCCGGGCGGGTGCGGGGATCGGCACGCCGCCCCGGTGACATGGCAGCCTGGCTGCAGGCACAGCGGGGAGGCAGCACGGTGAGCAGGCGGCGGCAGCGGTCGGGGCCGGTGGCGGGGTTGCGCACGACCGCGACCGGCACGGTGGCCCTCGTCCCCGACGGCGACGGCCGGCACGGCTGGACGCTACTGGTGAACGGCGTGCCGAGCAGCCACGTCGACCTCGACGACCCGCTCCGGCTCGACTTCGAGTACGCCCGCTGGATCGCCGCGCTGCTGGATCACCTGCCGGGCGAGGGCGAGCCGCTGCGGGCCGTCCACCTCGGCGGCGGCGGGTGCACCCTGCCGCGCTACCTGGCCGCGACCCGTCCGGGCTCGCGGCAGCGGGTCTTCGAGCTCGACCCGGGCGTGCTCGACGCCGCCCGCGAGGCGTTCGGGCTGCGTTCCTCGAAGCTGCTGCGGCTGCTGGTGGCCGACGCCCGGGCCGGGCTGGCCACGCTGCCGGACGGCGCGGTCGACGTGGTGATCCGGGACGCCTTCGCGGGCACCCTGGTGCCCCGGCACCTGACCACCCGGCAGTTCCTCGCCGAGGTGGTGCGGGTGCTCGACCCCGCCGGCGTGTACGCGGCGAACCTCGCCGACCGCCCACCGCTGGCCCACGCCCGGGACGAGGCCGCGACGGCGCTGGCGGCGTTCCGGCACGTGGCACTGGTCGCCGAGCCGGCCCAGTTCACCGGCCGCCGCTACGGCAACGTGGTGCTGTTCGGCTCGCGCCGCCCGCTGCCGATCCCGGAGCTGGTCCGCCGGCTGGCCGGGGACCCCGTGCGGGCCCGGCTGCTGGGGACCGCCCAGGTGCGCGACCTGGTCGCCGGCCGCCGGCCGCTGGAGGACCCGTGACGCCGCGCCGGCACGCGGTTCAGTCCACCGCCCAGCCCGCCCCGCCACTGCGCTTGACCACGCTCAGCGCGGCGTCGGCGCGCGACATCACGTCCGCGGCGGTGTCGCCGGCGCGGGCGGTGGCGATCCCGATCGAGGCACTCAGGTGGCCCGCCCCGGCCACGGTGCCGGTCAGCGCCTTGCTCAGCCGCTGCCCCAGCCGCTCGACGTAGTCGTGGTCGACCCCGGGGCAGAGCACGGCGAAGTCGTCGCCGCCGAGCCGGGCCACCACGTCGCTGTCGCGCACCGCGGCGCGCAGCCGCTGCACGGTGACCACGAGCACCCGGTCGCCCGCCACCCGGCCGCGCGCGTCGTTGAGCCGGCGGAACCCGTCGAGGTCGACCCGGACCACCGCCACCGGGCGGGTACGAGGGTCCGACAACGCCTCCGCCAGCCGGGACAGCAGCAGCTCGCCGGTGCCGGCGGCGGTGAGCGGATCGTGGGCATCGAGCCCGCGCAGCTGCTCGCCGAGCACCCGTTCGGCGGTGGTGTCCACCAGCCGGGCGACGACGTGCCGGACGCCGCCGGCGGTGTCGCGCACCGCGGTGAGGGTGAGGTCGACCCACAACGCGCTGCCGTCGGCGCGCAGCAGCCGCTGGTCGCGGCGCAGCCCGTCGTCCTGGCCGCCGGCCAGCCGCTCGCGCAACAGCGCCGCCGGGTCGATGTCGTCGGGGTGGGTGACCGCCCGCAGCAGCTGCCCCTCCAGCTCGCAGCGAGGGCGGCCGAGCATCGCCGCGAGGGCCGCGTTGACCCGCTGCATCCGCCCGTCGGGCGCCAGTCGGGCCATCCCCTGCGGGGCCGCGTCGAAGGTCAACCGGAAGGACTCCTCGGCGGCCGCGAGGGCCTGGTCCCCGGCCACCCGCTCGCTCACGTCGCGGGTGGAGGCGTGAATCTCGACCAGTTCCCCGCCCGCCCCGAGGATGGGGCGCCAGGAGGTCTCCACCCAGGCCCATCCCGCGTCCCCGGCGCGCCGGACGCGGTAGCTCGCCGCGGTCTCCACCCCCCCGGCAAGGGGGGCGGTCGCCTGCTCCACTGCGGACACGTCGTCGGGGTGCACCAGCTCGGTCATCCCGCGGCCGACCAGCTCCTCGGGCCGGTGCCCGAGCATGGCCCGCACCGACGGGGAGACGTAGACGAAGCGCCGCTGCGCGTCGTGCACGCAGACCAGCTCGGCGATGTTGTCGGCGAGCAGCCGGTAGCGGCGGTCGGAGTCGGCCCGCTGCTGCTCGGCGAGCACCCGGTCGTGCACGTCGCGCAGCACCGCGTGCAGCTCGCCCGTCGCCGGCCCGGGCGTCGGGGCGACCGGCCCCGCGGCGCCGCCGGCGACCGGGTCCACCCGGCGCACGGCGATGTCGACCCAGCGCAGCTCACCGTCGAAGCGGCGCAGCCGGACCAGCGCCTGACCGCTGCCGGACACCCGCGCCGCGGTCAGCGCCTGCCGCAGCGCGGCGGCACCCTCGACGTGCACCATCCCGGCGAGCCGGCGGCCGAACAGGTCCTCCGGGGCGAAACCGAGCACCTCGCAGGCCGAGCGACTGACGTCGACGAAGCGGTCGGTGGCATCGAGCCGGCAGATCACGTCGGCCACCGGGGCCATCAGCCGGGTCGCCCGATCGGCGGCGGCCGCCGAGTCGCGGGCCCGCTCGGTCTCGGCTGTGACGTCGATCATGAGCGTGGCAACGGTGGCGGTCAGGCCGGGCCCTGCGGGCGTGACCACCGCGGAGTCCACCCGGACCCAGCGCGCCTGCGGGGTTCCGGGGTTGAGCCCGACGACGAACCCGCGCACCGGCTCCCCGGTGCGCAGTACCCGCAGCGGCGGAAGGTCCGCACCGGGCAGTGGCGTGCCGGAGACGTCCACGCAGGCCGGCCCCGCGTCCGCCGCACCCAGCCCGAGCTGCATCAACTCCCTGGCGACACCGTTCGCCTGCAGCACCTCACCGGAGGCGTCGTGCACCGCGAACCCGGCCCCGAGCGCGTCGAGGACGCCGGATGACCCCACTGCCTGCACCGAGAGCACGACCGCCTCCAGGGACGTCTGCGGGGTCCCCGGGTCGCCTGCGCGGCCTCCCGCTGCTCCCCCGGATCGGCGCCGCCCGGCGGCCCGGTTGAGCCGAACGGGGGACGTTCACCCGTTCGGCCCAGCGGGCCGCCCCCGCACCCCGGCACCGTCCGCTGGTGCGATCCCGGACGGCGCGAGAGGCTGCCCTTCCCGAGCCGAGCAGGAGGATCGCGATGGCCAGCGACCCGGCCACCACCGCGGCGGCCGCCGCGCCCGCCGCCGGCGTGCTCGCGGTGGAGCTGAACGGCATCAACGTCATCGCCGAGAGCGAGCGCAAGGGCAGGGCCGCCGACCTGTTCTGGCCCTGGTGCGCGGCGAACATCGCCGTGCTGGGGATCAGCTACGGCTCGTTCGTGCTCGGTTTCGGCGTCTCGCTGTGGCAGGCGACGGTGGCCGCGGTGGTGGGCACCGTGCTGTCGTTCCTGCTGGTGGGGTTCGTCGCGTTGTCCGGCAAGCGGGCGTCCGCGCCCACCATGGTGGTCTCCCGGGCGGCTTTCGGGGTGCACGGCAACGCGCTGCCCGCCGCCGTGTCGTACCTGTTGCTGGTGGGCTGGGAGACCGTGCTGTGCGCGCTCGCGACGCTGGCCACCGCGACGGTCTTCGGCCGGCTCGGGTGGGGTGGCGGGACCGGCACCAAGGTGGTGGCCTTCCTCGCCGTCGCCGCCGTCATCGTCGGCGCCGGGGTGTTCGGGTTCGACCTGATCATGAGGCTGCAGACCGTCCTCACCGTGGCGCTGGCGGTGCTCACGGTGGGCTACATCGCACTCACCGCGAATCACGTGCACCTCGGCACGGTCGGCGCGCTGCCGTCAGGGTCGGTGCAGGCGTTCGTCGGCGCGCTGGTGTTCGCGATGACCGGCTTCGGTCTGGGCTGGGTCAACTCCGGCGGGGACTACTCCCGCTACCTGCCGCGGGCGGTCCCGGGCCGCGGGGTGGTCGGGTGGACGACGGCGGGGGCGAGCATCGCGCCGGTGATCCTGGTCGTGTACGGGCTGCTGCTGGCCGGGTCCGATCCCGCGCTCAGCGAGTCGATCGGCACCGACCCGATCGGTGCGCTCACCGAACTGCTGCCCACCTGGTACCTGGTCCCGTTCGCGGTGGTCGCCATCGGTGGCCTGATCGGCGGCGCGGTGCTGGACATCTACTCCTCCGGGCTGGCCCTGCTCACCCTGGGGCTGCGGGTGCCACGCTGGACCGCGGCCACGCTGGACGGCGTGATCATGGTGGCGGGGACGGTCTACTTCGTCTGGATCGCGGACAGCTTCTTCTTCCCCTTCCAAGGCTTCCTGATCACCCTCGGGGTACCCATCGCCGCCTGGTGCGGAGTCTTCCTCGCCGAGATCGCGCGACGCCGGACCGACTACGCCGAGGCCGACCTGTTCACCCCCGCCGGCCGCTACGGCCGGTTCGGCTGGGGCGCGATCGGCGCGATGCTGGTCGGCACCGCGCTGGGCTGGGGGCTGGTCACCAACGAGTACGCCTCCGGCCTCAGCTGGCAGGGGTACCTGCTCGGGCCGCTCGGCCTCGGCGGCCGTTCGGGTGCATGGGCGTACGCCAACCTCGGGGTGCTCGTGGCGCTGCTGACGGGGTTCGCCGGCTACGCCGCCACCGCCGGCTCCCGGGCTCGCCGCTAGCCCTCCCGGGCCTACGGTTCGATCACGCTCACCCCGGTCGGCGGTTGCTCGCCCATCCCCGCCAGCGCCGCGCCGGCCGCGGCCAGCCCGATCCGCGCCGTGACCAGGCGCTCGGGGTGCAGCCTGCCCGCCGCCACCAGCCCGAGCAGCTGCGGGTAGCTGTGCGCGGCCATCCCGTGGCTGCCGAGCAGCTGCAGCTCCCGGCCGATCACCAGGTGCATCGGCAGCTGGGGGTCGCCGAGGGCAGCGGGCAGCAGCCCGACCTGGACGTGCCGGCCGCGCGGGCGCAGCGAGGCGATCGAGGCGGCACAGGTCTGCGCGCTGCCCAGCGCGTCGAGCGAGAGCGCGGCCCCGCCGCCGGTGAGCTCGTGCACGGCGGCCGGGACGTCCGCCCCGGCGCCTGCGTGCAGCACCGCCTCGGCACCCTCGCGGCGGGCCAGCTCCAGCGCGCCGGCGCGCACGTCGACGGCCACCACCCTGGCCCCCGCCGCGACCGCCACCTGCACCGCCGACAGGCCGACCCCGCCGCAGCCGTGCACGGCGACCCACTCCCCGGGGGCCACCCCGCCCACCTGCACGACGGCCCGGAACGCCGTCGCGTAGCGGCAGCCCAGGGCCGCGGCGCTCACCGTGTCGACGCCGTCGGGCAGCGCCACCAGGTTCACCGCCGCGCGATCGACCACCACCAGCTCGGCGAAGGACCCCCAGCGGGTGAACCCCGGCTGGGTCTGCCGCAGGCAGACCTGCCCGTCTCCGGCGCGGCAGGGCGGGCAGTCGCCGCAGGCGTTGACGAACGGGGCGGTGACCCGGCGGCCGACCTGCCAGCCGGACACCGCTCGCCCCACCGCGTGCACCACCCCGGCGAACTCGTGGCCCGGTACGTGCGGCAGCCGCACGTCGGGGTCGTGCCCGGCCCAGGCGTGCCAGTCACTGCGACACAGGCCGGTGGCCTGTACCTGGACGAGCACGCCGTCCGGCGGGCAGGCCGGCGCGGGCACCTCGCGCAGCTGCGGCGGGACGCCGAACTGCTCGATCAGCAGCGCCCGCACGCCGCTCCCCCGCCCCGGTTCACAGCCGTGCCAGCTCCTCGACCAGGTCGTCCAGCCCGAGCGAACCCTGCGAGAGGGCGGCCATGTGCCACGCCTTGGCGTCGAACCCCTCGCCGCGCGCCGCCCTCGCCTGCTGCGCGGCGGCGCGCCCGGCCAGCCAGGCCCGCTCGCCGAGCTTGTAGCTGATCGCCTGCCCGGGCATCCCCAGGTAGCGGATCAGCTCGCTGTCGACGAACTCGGCGGGCCGGCCCGTGTTGAGGCCGAAGAACTCCCGGGCCAGCTCGGGCGTCCAGGTCTCGCCGGGGTGGAACCGCTGGGCGCCACCGCCGGGGATCTCGGTCGGGATCGGCAGCCGCAGGTGCATCCCGACGTCGATGACGACGCGGACGGCGCGCAGCTGCTGGGCGTCCAGGTAGCCCATCCGCTGCCCGGGGTCGGTGAGGAAGCCCAGCTCGTCCATCAGCCGCTCGGCGTACAGCGCCCAGCCCTCGACGTTGGCGCCCGACCGACCCCAGCGAGGTCTGGTAGCGGGACAGCTGCGGCGCGACGTACGCCCACTGCGCCAGCTGCAGGTGGTGGCCGGGCACCCCCTCGTGGTACCAGGTGCTGACCAGGTCCCACAGCGGGAACCGGGTGGCCCCCAGGGTGGGCAGCCAGGTGCGGCCCGGGCGGGCGAAGTCCAGCGAGGGGCGGGTGTAGTAGGGCGCCGCCGCGCTGCCCTCGGGGGCGATCATCGCCTCCACCCGGCGCACCGGCGCGGCGAGGTCGAAGTGCACGCCGTCCAGCTCGGCGACCGCGGTGTCGAGCATCAGCTGCAACCGTGCGCGGATCTGCTCGACCCCCTCGACGGCCTCCCCGTGCCGGTCCAGGTGGGCCATCGCCTCCCGCGGGGTGGCCCCGGCCAGCACCCGCCCGGCCTCGGCCCGCAGCTGCTCGTCGAGCCGGGCGTACTCCTGCCACCCCCAGGCGTAGACCTCGTCGAGGTCGAGCTCGGAGCCGGTCCAGTAGCGGGCGAAGCGGGCGTAGCGCTCCCGACCGACGGTGTCGCTACCGTGCTCCGCGGCCGCCGGCAGGTAGCTGCCCGCCAGCCAGTCGCGCAGCTCGCCGACGGAGCGGTCGGCCGCGGCGGCCGCGGCGTCCAGGGTGCCACGGTGCGACGGCGGGCCGGCCGCGACGAAGCCGGCGAACCAGGACGGCCCCGCGCTCCCGCCCGCGCCGGTGAGCCAGCTGCCGAGCTGGGTGATCACGGCCTCCACCTGGCGCGGCCCGGCGAGCAGCCTGCGGCCCATCCCGGCGGTGAGCGTCTCCCGGTAGCCGGCGAGCGCCACGGGCACCCGGGACATCCGGGCCGCGATGGTCTCCCAGTGCCCGGCGTCCTGCGCGGGCATCGCCAGGAACGCCTGCCGCACCGACACCAGCGGGGAGAACAGGGTGCCGACGGGGCGCAGCTCCTCCCCCGCCTCGTACAGGGCCTGCTCGGCGGTCAGCCGCTCGCGCAGCAGCCGGGCGCAGCGCCGCTCGAGGTCGTCCGCGGCGGGCCCACCGCCGGCCTCGGACTCGGTGAGCGCGGCGAGCACCTGCCCGCGCAGCGCGGCCTTCGCGTCCTCGCCCCGGGGTGACAGGTCGGGCAGCAGGTCCGCGCCGTCGGGCAGGCCGAGCCCGGTCGCGACGATCGGGTCGAGAGCGACGATCCCGTCCACGTAGCGGTCGGACAGCTGGCGCGGGGTCGGCGCGGAGTCGGGTGGCATCGGGCCATCCTGCCGTGCCGGGCGACGGGACACCTCCCGGGGTGGGGCCGGCCCGCCGCCGCCGGCGGCGGGCCGGCGCTCACGCGTCGCTGGAGCGCTGCCAGAGGTTGATGCCCGCCTCGACGGCGTCGGCGTCGATCGCGGCGAGCTCGTCGGCGGTGAACTCCGGGCCTGCCACCGCGCGCCACGTTCGCCTCCAGCTGGGCGACGCTGCTGGCGCCGATCAGCACCGAGGTGACCCGCTCGTCGCGCAGCACCCACGACAGCGCCATCTGCGCCAGCGACTGGCCCGCGGTCGGCGGCGATCGGCGTCGAGCGCGCGGACGTGCGCGAGGGCGCTCCTCGGTGAGCAGCCGCGGGTCGAGCGACTTGCCCTGCGCGGCCCGCGAGTCGGCCGGGACGCCGTGCAGGTAGCGGTCGGTGAGCATGCCCTGTGCCAGCGGCGAGAAGGCGATGCAGCCGACGCCCTCGTCGCCGAGCACGTCCAGCAGCCCGTCCTCGACCCAGCGGTTGAGCATCGAGTAGACTGGGCTGGTGGATCAGCAGCGGGGTTCCCAGTCGAGCGCAGGATCGCCGCCGCCTCGCGCGGTGCGCTGCGGGGAGTAGGAGGAGATCCCCGCGTACAGCGCCCGGCCCGAGCGCACTGCCGTGTCGAGCGCGCCCATCGTCTCCTCCAGCGGGGTGTCCGGGTCGAACCGGTGGCTGTAGAAGATGTCGACGTAGTCCAGCCCCATCCGCCGCAGCGACTGGTCGAGGCTGGCCAGCAGGTACTTGCGCGAGCCCCACTCGCCGTACGGGCCGGGCCACATGTCGTAGCCCGCCTTGGTGGAGATCACCAGCTCGTCGCGGTACGGGCGCGAAGTCGTCGCCGAAGTGCCGGCCGAAGTTCGCCTCGGCCGACGCCGTAGGGCGGGCCGTAGTTGTTCGCCAGGTCGAAGTGGGTGACGCCGAGGTCGAAGGCGCGGCGCAGGATCGCCCGCTGCGTCGTCCAAGCGGCTTGTCGTCGCCGAAGTTGTGCCACAGCCCGAGCGACACCGCGGGCAGCTGCAGGCCGCTGCGCCCGCAGCGGCGGTAGGGCATCGACGCGTATCGCCCGGCACTGGCCAGGTACGGCGGAGGGGTAGCCATGCCGTCCACCCTGCCAGCTGGGGGCCGGGGCTGTCGCACCAGCGCCGGAGCACCCGGCCGGGGCCCGGTCCCCCGCGTGTGCACGCGGGGCACCCGGGTGCGCGGGCTAGGGTTGGAGGGCATCGATCGTTCACGACCGTCCAGCCCTGGAGCCGCCGCCATGCCCGTGCGCCGAGTCGCCCTGCTCACCGCCGGCGGACTCGCCCCCTGCCTGTCCTCCGCCGTCGGCGGCCTGATCGAGCGCTACACCGAGATCGCCCCCGAGGTCGAGATCATCGGCTACCGCGACGGCTACCACGGGCTGCTGCACCGGCGACTCGGTCCCGGTGACCCCGCAGGTCCGGGCCAACGCCGCACCTGCTGCACCGCTACGGCGGCAGCCCGATCGGCAACAGCCGGGTCAAGCTCACCAACGTCGAGGACTGCGTCAAGCGCGGACTGGTGCAGCGAGGGGCAGGACCCGCTGCAGGTCGCCGCCGAGCAGCTCACCCGCGACGGCGTCGACGTGCTGCACACCATCGGCGGCGACGACACCAACACCACCGCCGCCGACCTGGCCGCCTACCTGCACGGCAACGGCTACGAGCTGACCGTCGTCGGCCTGCCGAAGACCATCGACAACGACGTCATCCCGATCCGGCAGAGCCTCGGCGCCTGGACCGCCGCCGAGCAGGGGGCGCGTGTTCGCCCGCAACATCATCGCCGAGCACACCTCCAACCCGCGGATGCTCATCATCCACGAGGTGATGGGCCGCAACTGCGGCTGGCTCACCGCCGCCACCGCGACGAAGTACCGGGAGTGGCTGGGCACCCAGACGTGGTCGCCGGGTTCGGCACTGACCGCGCGCCGCTGGGACGTGCACGCGGTCTTCGTGCCCGAGACTCGGCTTCGACATCGCGAAGCCGAGGCCGAGCGGCTGAAGGACGTGATGGACGAGCTCGGCTACGTGAACATCTTCCTGTCCGAGGGCGCCGGGGTGGAGACGATCGTCGAGGAGATGAGCAACCGCGGCGAGGAGCCGCTGCGCGACGCCTTCGGCCACGTCAAGCTCGACACCATCAACCCCGGCGCGTGGTTCGCCAAGCAGTTCGCCAGCCTGGCTCGGCGCGGAGAAGACGATGGTGCAGAAGAGCGGCTACTTCGCCCGCTCGGCGGCGGCGAACGCCGAGGACCTGCGGCTGATCAAGAGCTGCACCGACCTGGCCGTCGACTGCGCGCTGCGCGCCGAGAGCGGCGTGATCGGGCACGACGAGGGCAACGGCGGCCGGCTGCGCGCGATCGAGTTCCCGCGGATCAAGGGCGGCAAGGCGTTCGACATCGAGCAGCCCTGGTTCAGCGAGCTGCTCGCCGCCATCGGCCAGCCGAAGGGCGCCCGGCTGCATCCGCAGCACTGAGCGCGGGCAGCACTGAGCGCGGGCAGCCTCAGCGCGGTGCCTGCGCGGCGTCCGGCGCGGGGGGCCGCGCCAGCAGGGCCGTCACCGGACCGTCGAGCGACCAGGTGCCGGCGCTCCACGGCACCAGCAGCGCATCGCCGCGGGCGACGCGCCGCGACCCCGCGTCCGCGGTCTCGACCTGCCCCGCCCCCTCCACCACGAGCAGCACGCCGAACCCGGCCGGCAGCGCGACCGGGGCACCCGCCGGCGCCAGCCGATGTGCCCGGAAGTACGGGTCGGCGCCGATCGGCAGCACGCTCATCACTGCTGCCGCCGCCTCGCCGTCGACGGTGGCGGCATGGCGCACCCGGGTCACGTCGGTAGCTGACCAGGCGCGCAGGTCCAGGGCCTGCAGGGCCACGTCGAAGCCGAGCCCGAGGTGGCCGTCGCGCTCCCCGTCGACCTCCAGCCCCTCCCACTCGAGCAGGATCGACAGGTCGGTGGGCTCCTGCAGCTCCATCACCAGCACGCCCGCCCCGATGAAGTGCGGGGTCCCCGACGGCACCAGCACCGAGTCCCCCGCGGCCACCGGCAGCTGGTGCACCGCCGCGACCAGCGCGTCCGAGTCGTGCCTGCGCACCAGCTCGGCGACCTCGGCGGCCTCCATCGGTGCCAGGAAGCCCAGGCCGACCATGGCGCCCGGCTCGGCCTCGAGCACGTGCCACGCCTCGGTCTTGCCGTGCGAGAGGCCGAGGTGCTCGCGGGCGAAGGCCCTGGTCGGGTGGACGTGCACGGGCAGCCGCTGGCCGGCGTCCAGCAGCTTGACCAGCAGCTCGACCCCATACCCGCCGTAGCGCTGGACGTGCTCGGGCCCCAGCCAGGCCACCGGGTCGGCCAGCACCCGCTCACGCAGCAGCGACCCGTCCGGCAGCGTGCTCAGCCCCTGCCGCTGCTCGCCGAAGCGGGTGGTCGCCGAGGCGAGCCACTCCTCCGGGCGCCGCGGACCGCCGGGCCCGCCGCGCAGCGCGGCGATCCGCTCGCCGCCGCGGTAGAAGTGGTCGAACTGGTTGTGCGGGAGCACCACCGGCTCGGGTCTCATCGTCCGCGCCTCCGCCTCGGCCGGGTGAGCGCGCGGCGGGCCCGCCGCGCGCGCCCCGGTCCGTCGCGACCGTAGGCCACCCGTGGGCGGGCGGCAAGGAGACCTTCGCCCCGCGCGGCGGCCACAATGCATGCATGCTCTTCGCCACCCCGCCGGCCCCGCCCGCCCTGCGCCGCTGGACCGCCCATCCCGACCAGGTCTGCGGGATCGAGTTCGTGCAGCATCTCGAGGCCGAGGCCGAGGCCGGGGCCGGGGCCGGGGCCGGGGCCGGGGCCGGGGCCGAGGCCGACGCCGACGCCGTCGACGCGGGCCGCCGGGCAGGCGCGGGCGCGGCGGCGTGACCGCCACCCTGGTCGTGCACGGCCTGAGTGCCGGATACGGCGAGCGCACGCTGTTCTCCGGGCTGGAGCTCACCGTCGCTCCGGGCGACGTGGTGGGCCTGGTCGGCGCCAACGGCGCGGGCAAGACGACTCTGCTGCGCATCCTGGCCGGGCTGGCGGCGGCCGCGGAGGGCAGCCTGAACCTGTCCCCGCGCGGGGCGACCATCGGCTACCTGCCGCAGGAGCCCGAGCGGCGCGACGGCGAGAGCCTGCGGGCCTTCCTCGCCCGGCGCACCGGGGTCGCCGCCGCCGAGGAAGCCCTCGAGGCCGGCAGCCACGCGCTGGCCGCCGGGCACGCCGCGGACCCGTCCGCCGCCGAGGACGCCTACGCGCAGGCGCTCGAACGCTGGCTGGCCCTGGGCGCGGCCGACCTGGACGAGCGGGTCAGCGGCGGTCTGCGCGGAGCTGGCGCCCGGCCTCGACCCGGACACCCCGATGGGCGAGCTGTCCGGCGGCCAGGCGGCCCGGGTGGGGCTGGCGTCCCTGCTGCTGTCGCGCTACGACCTCTTCCTGCTCGACGAGCCCACCAACGACCTCGACCTGGACGGGCTTGAGCGGCTGGAGGGCTTCGTCAGCGGGCTGCGGGCCGGGGTGGTGGTGGTCAGCCATGACCGGGAGTTCCTCGCCCGGACGGTGACCCGGGTGGTCGAACTCGACCTGGCCCAGCAGCGGATCAGCGTGTTCGGCGGTGGCTACGCCGCCTATCTGGACGAGCGCGAGGTGGTCCGCCGGCACGCCCGCCGGGACTACGAGGAGTACGCGACCCGGCGGGAGGAGCTCGCCGAGCGCGGCCGCACCCAGCGTGCCTGGATGGACAAGGGGGTGCGCAACGCGCGGCGCAAGGCCACCGACAACGACAAGAACCTCAAGCGGTTCCGCGCCGAGCAGTCGGAGAAGCAGGCCGCCAAGGCCCGCCAGACCGATCGGGCGATGGAGCGGCTCACGGTGGTGGAGGAGCCGCGCAAGGAGTGGCAGCTGCAGCTGGAGATCGCGCTCGCCCCGCGGGCCGGGGCGGTGGTCGCGACCGCCCGCGGACTGCTCGTCCGGCGCGGCGGGTTCACCCTCGGGCCGGTGGACCTGCAGATCGACTGGGCCGACCGGGTGGCGGTCACCGGGCCGAACGGCGCGGGGAAGTCCACCCTGATCGGGGCGCTGCTCGGCCGGGTGGCCCCCGCCGGCGGCAGCGTGGCTCTCGGCCCCGCGGTGGTCGTCGGCGAGGTCGACCAGGCCCGCTCGCTGTTCACCGGGCAGGCGGCTCTGCTGCGGGCCTTCGGGGACCAGGTGCCGCAGTGGCCCGAGCCGGAGGTGCGGACGCTACTGGCCAAGTACGGCCTGCGGGCCGACCACGTGCTGCGCCCGGCCTCCGGCCTGTCCCCGGGCGAGCGGACCCGGGCCGCGCTGGCGCTGCTGCAGGCCCGGGGGGTCAACCTGCTGGTGCTCGACGAGCCGACCAACCACCTCGACCTGCCGGCGATCGAGCAGCTCGAGCAGGCGCTGGCCGGTTACCCCGGCACCCTGCTGCTGGTCAGCCACGACCGGCGGCTGCTGGAGGCGGTGACGGTCAACCGGCGGCTGCGGCTGGAGGCCGGGCAGGTGCACGAGCAGCGCTGAGCGGGCCGGTTGCCGGGCACCGCGCCACTGTCGGTGCCGCCGGGCACGATGGGCGCATGCTGTTCGCCGAGGTTGCGGGCGCGTCGCTGGCGGTGGGCGCCGTGCCCGGGCGGGGCGCCAAGACCCGCCTGCTCGCGGACTGCCTACGCCGGGCCGCGCCGGCCGAACTGGAGGCGGTGGTGGCCTGGCTCTCCGGCCGTACCAGGCAGCGCCGCACCGGTCTGGGCTGGGCCGCGCTGCAGACCGTGCCTGCGCCGACCACGGGGGCCACCCTCACCGTCGCCGAGGTCGACGCGGCGCTGGAGCGGGCACAGGAGCTGTCCGGTGCCGGCTCCCGGGGGCAACGCCTGCGGCTGCTCGAAGCCCTGCTCGCCCGCGCGACCGCAGCCGAGCAGGGCTTGCTCGCCGGGCTGGTGGGCGGTGAGCTGCGGCAGGGTGCGCAGGCCGGCCTGGTGCTCGACGCGGTGGCCGCGGCCGCCGCATGCCCGGTCGCCGACGTGCGCCGGGCGGTCACCCTCGGCGGTGACCTCGGGGTCGTGGCGCTGGCCGCGCTGCACGGCGGGCCCGGTGCGCTGAGCGCCTTCGGGCTGACGGTGGGTCGGCCGCTGGCACCGATGCTCGCCGCCTCCGCGCCGGACCTCGGGGCCGCGCTGCAGCGCACCGGCCCGGCCGGGGTGGAGTGGAAGCTCGACGGGGTGCGGGTGCAGATCCACCGCGACGGCAGTGACGTGGCCGTCTTCACCCGCACCCTGGACGACGTCACCGCCCGGGTGCCGGAGGTGGTCGCGGCCGCCCGGTCGCTGCCGCTGCGCTCGGCGGTCCTGGACGGCGAGTTGCTCGCGCTGCGGCCCGACGGGCGGCCGCTGCCGTTCCAGCTGACCTCCGCCCGCCTCGCCCGCACCGGCCCGTCCGGGCAGCAGCCGGTGCCGCTCACCCCGTTCGTGTTCGACCTGCTCCACCTCGACGGCAGTGACCTCGTCGACACCGACGCCGGGCGGCGGCGGGCAGCGATGGCCGGGCGGCTGCCCGCGGGGCTGCTCGTCCCCCGGCACGAGGTCGGCGACCCCGCCGATCCCGCCGGCGCGCGCGCCGCGGCCGAGTTCGCGGCCGATGCCCTCAGCCGGGGCCACGAGGGCGTGGTGGTGAAGGCGCTGGCGGGGGGGTACGCGCTGGGCCGGCGCGGCGCGGGGTGGATCAAGGTGAAGCCGCGGATCACCCTCGACCTGGTGGTGCTCGCCGCGGAATGGGGCCACGGCCGCCGCGCCGGGCTGTTGTCGAACCTGCACCTCGGCGCCCGCGACCCCGACGGCGACCACGGCCCGCCGGGCGGCTTCGTGATGCTCGGGAAGACCTTCAAGGGGCTCACCGACGCCATGCTGGGCTGGCAGACCGAGCGGTTGCAGCAGCTCGCCGTGCGGCAGGACCGTCGGCAGGTCGAGGTCCGGCCCGTGCTGGTCGTGGAGGTCGCCTTCGACGGGGTGCAGACCTCCCCGCGGTACCCGGCGGGGCTCGCCCTGCGCTTCGCCCGGGTGCTCGCCCACCGGCCCGACAAGCCCGCCGGTCAGGCGGACACAGTCGCGACGGTGCGCCGGCATCACGTCCCGGTCGAAGACCCCGGGCCGGGGTGACGCGCCGCCACGTAGGCGTCGAGCTGCGACAGGCCGTGCTCCACGTACCGGTCCAGCGCCCGGGCCGAGGGCAGCGGGTCGTCCACCGCCGCCGGTGGCTGGTCCTCGACCGGCATGAGCACGAACTGCGCCCGCGCGCTCACCCTGCGCCGGCCCACCAGGTACCCGGCCACCACCAGGCCCAGCGCCAGCAGGTCGAACAGCATGCCCGGAGTATCGGTGCCCGCCACCCCCGGCTGGAGCTGGCGAGCGGTCAGCGGCCCCGATGCGGGGTGGGCCCGGCACAGGCGGCGGACGGCCGCGCCGCGCATACTGACCTGGTGCTCGCCCTCGGCCTGGCGCTGCGGCTGCGTGCCGCCGGGCTGCGCTGGGTGCCGGCGGCCGGGGACCGCTTCGTGCTCCCCCATCGCGGCATGGACGACGACGTATTCGTGCTGTCGGACATGACCGTGGACGTGCACGAGTTCCCCACCGGCACGGTTCTCGGCTTCAACGGGGTCACCGAGTGGGCGCTGGACTCGGTGGAGCTCCGCGAGGCGGTGTGGGTGCCCTCGGAGGACCAGCTGCGCGGGCTGCTCGCGGGCCTGTTCGTGCGCCTCGAGCGGGCCGGGGGGATGCACACGGTGACGGTGCACCTGGCCGGCGCCGAGCGTTCCTACCCAGCCCGCGACGCCGCGGACGCCTACGGCACGGCCTTGCTCGACGTGCTCGCAGAGGTGGGTGCGGCCGGCCGGTAGCCGGCCCGCCGCTCAACCCTCGCGGCCGCGGCGCTCGTTCTCCTCGGCGAGGAAGCGCTCCAGCTCTGCGCCCAGCTCGTCGGCGGTGGGCAGGCTGGGCTCGCCGTCCGCGAGCCGGGCGCCTCCGGAGCTGACGAACTCGTCGTACTGGCGCTCCAGCGCCTCGACGACGGCCACCACCTCCGGCTGCTCCCCCACCTGGGTGGTGATAGCGGCCCGCACCTCGGCCCCCTGCGCGGCGAGCTGCCCGGAGGGCAGCTCCAACCGGCAGAGTGCTGCGGCCGCATCGATGAGCGCCACGGCGGCATCCGGGTACTCGGCCTGGGCGAGGTAGTGCGGGACGTGCACGGCGAACCCGGCGGCGTCGTGGCCACGCTCGCCGAGCCGCAGCTCGAGCAGCGCCGCGACGTGCCCGGGCACCCGGATCCTGCCGACCCAGACCGGGCGGCCGGAGACCAGTTCCGGGTTGGTGGCGTGGGCGCTCATGCCGATCGGGCGGGTGTGCGGGACGGCCATCGGAATGGCGTTGAGGCCGACCGTCAGGCGCACGCCGAAACGGTCGACGAGGCCGCGCAGGGCCTCCACGAAACGCTCCCAGAGCACATCGGGCTCCGCGCCGGCGAGCAACAGGAAGGGCGTGCCCGCGGCATCGCGGGCGAGATGCAGCTCCAGCCGCGGGGCCTCGTAGCCCTCCCAGCGGTTCTCCACGAACGTCATCGCCGGCCGCCGGGCCCGGTAGTCGTAGAGCAGGTCGATGTCGAAGCGGGCGATCACCCGGTGCTCCAGCGTGGACAGCAGGTGCTCCACCGCCAGCCGGCCCGCGGCGCCCGCATCGGTGAACCCGCTCAGGGCGTAGACCAGCGCCGGAGCTGCCAGCTCCCGCGCGTCGGGGCTGTCGGACGCCAACTCGTACAGATCCTGCGGATCCACCACCGGGTGCCTTCCCTCCTGCGCTACCTCGTCCCCTACCTGCGGCACCTCGTCGCGAGGTACCCGTGCCGACCGTGCAGACCGTGCCGACCTGCCGACCTGCCGGTGCAGGCGTCAACGTCCGGGAGGGTCCATCCCATCCGCACCGGCGCGAACTGCCGTGCGGACGGTCGCCGCGCCGTCCGCGCCGGCGTAGCCGGCGGCCGCCGTGGACAGCCGCCGCTGCAGGTCGCCGGCGTCGTCACGGGCCGCCCGCACGGCCCAGGCCAACGTCGAGCAGAGGCGTTCGAAGGCCGACGGGAGGGTACCGTCCACCGCCCAGCCGGGGGCGCTGCCACGCGCAATTTCGAGCCGGGCTGCGACCTCGGCGGTCGCCCGGGTGGCTTCGGCGAGGCTCGCCGAGGCCACGGCCAGCTCCTCGGGGTCCACCCGGTAGCACTGCCCGGCGGCCGGGCCCGCGCGACCGCTGCTCGCGGTGGCGGCAGGGTCATCGGGGGAAGCTGCGCGGTCCATGGGTCCGACGGTAGTCATCGCCGTCCGGCCACCGCCCCAGCTGTCCACAGGGGCTGCCCACGCGGGCCGGCGGGCAAACGAACTGCGGCCCGGGACCGGTTACCCGCCAGGATCCTTCGCCCTCCGCCTCGGCCGACGAATCGGTCGTGCGGTCAGTGGCTTTTGGTCACTTGCCTGGGTGAGCCGGTCTCGGGCCGCACCACAACGGTGCCTCGGTGCACCCCACCACGTCCGGGGACCAAGGTCCCTCCGGGTCAGATCACACTCCGTCAAGGTGGGGCTTCCGTCCGTGTCCGTAATTCGCTGCCGCGTCACTCGGGCGGCTGGCTGCCCGGGTCGTCGCCGGCGAGGATGCGGTACATCGTGCGCCGGGCCTCCTCGAGCGCCTCCAGGGCGCGGGTGGCCTGGGCGTCATCGGACAGCCGGGCAACCTGGTCGACGGCGGCACCCAGCGCGGTGAGGGCCATCAGCAGGGACTGGACCCGGCGTCCCGGCCCGGCCTCGTCGGCCTCCCACGGGCGGCCGATCTCCTCGCGGTTGGTGTCCACGTAGGCGCGGCCCTCGTCGGTGAGGGAGAACACCTTGCGCCCGTCCTCGTCCCGGGCGCTGACCAGGCCCTCGTCCTCCAGTTGCTGCAGCACCGGGTAGACCGACCCGGGGCTCGGCCGCCACAGGCCGCCGCTGCGCTCGGTGAGCTCGGTCATGATCGCGTAGCCGTGGCGCGGCTGCTCGGCGAGCAGCGCGAGCACCGCGGCCCGCACGTTCCCGCGCATCCGCCGGCCGTGGCGGTGCCGCATCCGCGGGCCGAAGCCCGGCGGGCGCAACCCGAACCCGGGGCCACCGAACCCGGGGCCGCCCGGGCCACCGAACCCCGGGCCACCGAACCCCGGGCCGCCGAACCCCGGGCCACCGATTCCGCGCCCGCCGGCGCCCGGACCGAAGCGTGGACCGCCGCCGGAGCGGCGACCCCGTGGCCCACCCGGAACGCCCTCGGCGTCCTCGGCCTGCGCCACGATCCATTCCTGCCCGCCGGCGAGCCGGTTCCTGAACGCCCGCCTGCGGCCGCGAAAGCCGGGGGCGGGCAGAGCCATGTCGCTCATGTCATCCTCCTAAGATGTGTTGACGATATATCGGTAACGCCGAGATGTCGAGCGGTGTTCCCGACCGGCTGGCACCCTGGTGCCTCCCGGGCCGCCGCCGCCGGCCGCGCCGGCCCCGACCGACCCGAGAGGCCTGCCCGTGACCGCCGAGGAGACCCCCGCCGCCGAGCCGGTCACGACCGCCGCGCGCGAGGTGCTCAGCTGGGAGGTGTTCGGCTCCGCCGTGCGCGAGCTGGCCCAGCAGATCGCCGACGGCGGCTACCGCCCCGACCTCGTGCTCGGCATCGCCCGCGGGGGCCTGCCCATCGCCGGCGGGATCGCGTACGCGCTGGGGGCCAAGGTGGTCGGCACGCTGAACGTGGAGTTCTACACCGGGGTGCACGCCCACCTGGACGAGCCGGTGATCCTGCCGCCGCTGCTCGACCTGGCTGCCCTCGCCGGGGCCAGGGTGCTGCTCGTGGACGATGTCGCCGACTCCGGGCGCACGCTGCGGCTGGTGCACGAGCTGCTCACCGGGCACGTGGCCGAGCTGCGCTCCGCGGTGCTGTACGGCAAGCCCGGGTCGATCGTGCAGCCCGACTTCGCCTGGCGGCGCACCGAGCACTGGATCGTCTTCCCCTGGTCGGCGCTGCCCCCCGTGGTGCAGGCGGAACCCGCGGACTGACCGGCAGGGCGCGGCACTGGGTACCGTGAATCATGCCCACAGGACGTGCCCGCACGAGGGTGTACCGCAACGGCGTGCTCGCCGCGCAGGACTTCCCGATCGAGGAGGTCTCGGACCACCTGCACGACCGCGACGCCACCGTCTGGGTAGACCTCACCGACCCCCGCCCCGAGGACTTCGACCTGATCGGCGAGGAACTGCAGTTGCACGACCTCGCGGTGGAGGACGCCCTCACCACCCACCAGCGCCCCAAGGTCGACCGCTACGAGTCGCACCTGTTCGTGAGCGCCTACGCCGTCCGTCTCGACCTCGACAGCGGCCGGCTGGCCACGGCGGGAGTGACTGCCTTCGTGACCCGGAACGCGATGGTCACGGTGCACCCCGCCGGCGGGTGCGACATGGAGCCGGTGACCCGGCGCTGGGACGATGCGCCCGACCTGGCCAAGCACGGGGTGGCCTTCCTGCTGCACGGGTTGCTCGACTACGTGGTCGACACCCACTTCGACGCCGTGCACACCCTCGACGATGAGATCGAGGCCCTGGAGGACCTGCTGTTCGACGAGCGGCCCCGCGACCGGGAGGTGCAGCGACGCTCGTTCGAGCTGCGAAAGAGCCTGGTCCGGATGCGCCGGGTCGTGCTGCCCATGCGCGAGGTGGTCAACACCCTGATGCGGCGCGACCTGCACCTGATCGACGACGCGATCGTCCCGTACTACCAGGACGTCTACGACCACGTGTTGCGGGTCAGCGAGTGGACCGAGTCGCTGCGCGACCTCGTCACCACGATCCTGGAGACGAACCTCACCATCCAGGGCAACCGGCTGAACACGATCATGAAGAAGGTCACCAGCTGGGCGGCGATCATCGCCGTGCCGACCGCGATCACCGGGTTCTACGGGCAGAACGTGCCCTACCCCGGGTTCGGGCACCCGTTGGGCCTGTGGACCTCCTCGGCGTTGATCGCCGTCGCTTCCGGCCTGCTCTACGTGATCTTCCGCCGCCGCGACTGGATCTAGCCGGGCAGGCGCTGCGCCACCAGTCGCACCAGGGTGTCCGGAGCGTCGGCGTACAGCAGCAGCACGGGGCCGCCGCCCGTGACGGCCGTGGCCGCCGAAGGGCGCAGGGTGAGCAGCACGGCGCCCCGAGGCGGCGGGGACGGGGAGGGCGGCGGGTCGTGCGAGCGCCCGGCCGGCAGCCGCGCCTGGACGATCTCGGCCCAGCCGAGCCGGCGCGGCCGCAACCCCGCGAACAGGGCGGCCGCGCGCGTCGGTCCGATGGTGACGCCGTCGGCGTCGGCCGTCAGCGCCACGCTCACGGCGCCGTACGCCGACAGCCGGCGCGAGGCGTGTGGCCACACCAGCACGGCGGTCGCCACCGGCAGGCGGGCGCGCCAGTAGCCCCCGCCACGGGTCGCAGCCGCCTGCCGGCGCCCGCGGGCCCGTTCCCGGCTCACCCGGCCCGTGCCGATCACCAGGCCGACCGCCACAACGGCGGCGACGAGCAGGCCCGGATCACCACCGGCGATCGCGGCGGCGGCCGCGACGCCCAGCAGGAACGCGCCGGTCCACCTGCTCGAGAGCACAGGGCCTCCTCGCGACGCCGACCGTGCCCGCTCGGGAGGGAGCCACCCAGGGCGGCAGGTCAGATCGCGGCCACCCGTGCCAGCGCCGCGAGACCCGCGGCCCAACGCTGCTCGAGCCGGGCTGACTGATCGGGGTCGATGATGCGGTCGTGCCGCAGTTCCATCAGGGTGGCGTCGCCGTCGGAGCGCAGCTCGACCTCGACGACGGAGGGCGGGCTGTCGGGGGTCTCGTGCCACGACACCCGGAGCTGTTCCAGCGGGTGGTAGCTGCGTACGACGCCGCTGGCGCCGTCGGCGCAGTGGTACGGATCTCCCTTGGCACCCAGCACCGCGCCCTCGCCGAGGAGAGCCTGGGAGCCGAGAGGGCTCACCAGCACCTCCCACACATGGGCGACCGGCGCGGTGACCGCCTGGCTGACCTGCACCCCGAGCGGGGCTGTGATCTTCCCGGCGGCCTGCTCCTCCGACTCCGTGCCAACGCTCGTCGACATCTGGCCTCCCTGATCCGCGTAGCCGGTCCCGGTCGCGGAACCGGACAGGTCCAGCAGACCAATTCCCGGCGCCCACCACAAGTCCCCCGGCGCTTCGGCGTGGCCGGGGCCCGGTGGCCCCGGCGCCGCCCCAGCGGGCAGCCGGGATCTTCGTCCCGTCCGATCCGGGCGAACCCGGCGGCCGCGGGCGCCCGCCCCCGCGGCCGGCGGCCGGGCGGGGGCCCCGGCCGCGGGGTGACCCACCTCCCGCGGGCGGCCCCCGGATCACCGCGGGAGAGCGCTCCGGGCCCGCCGCGGTGCCCACCGCGGGGCCCACCGCGGGCCCGGGCCGGGGCGCCCCGGTCGCGGAGCCCGCGGCCGCGGTTGCCACCGCCGGGCGCGCAGGCGTGGCCTCGGTCCGGGAGTGGACTCTCGTCGCCGAACGTGTGTTACCTAACGGCCGACCGGCTTTCAGTGCGCCCGCGAGGATCACCCGAGGCCCCACGGTGAATCCGACGCACCCGGGCCCGACCCCGAAGGGACCCCCAGCGTCCAATCTTCAACCATCGGGACGTAATACCCAGTGCTTTACGTTTCATCGGTTCGATGCTGGGTCGCGAGAACCTCGGTTCTCCCCGCGGCCGGCATCCGGGCGGCCATCGGGACACACGCGCCATCGAGGAGAGATCGTCATGCGACGCAGGACGTTCGACGCGCTGCTCACTACCGGAGGGGTCGTCCTCGCGGTGATCCTTCTGGTCGCAGGGGGCTTGCTCGTCTGGGCCCATTCGTTCGTCAACACCCAGATCCACGACCAGCTCGCCGCGCAGAAGATCTTCTTCCCGGCGAAGGGAAGCCAGGGGTTCACTCCCGCGGAGTTCCCCACCCTGCAGAAGTACGCGGGCCAGCAGGTCGTGAACGGTGACCAGGCGGGCGCCTTCGCCAACGACTACATCGCCGTGCACCTGAAGGGCATCGGCGGCGGGAAGACCTACTCCGAGCTGAGCACCGAATCGCGGGCCAACCCGACCGACACCAAGCTCGCCGACTCGGTACAGACCATGTTCCGCGGCGAGACCCTGCGCAGCATGCTGCTCAACGCCTACGCCTTCGGCACGATGGCCACGGTGGCGCTCTACGCGGCCATCGGAGCCTTCATCGCGGCAATCCTGATGCTGGTCCTCAGCGGACTGGGCTTCCTGCATCTGCGCCGCACTCCGGCGGATGCCGCCATCGGGGCCGTGTCTACCCAGCCGGTCACCAGCACCGTCTGACCCCACCGCCCACCACCGTGAATCGCCTCCACACCCCGATGGGACAGGCCCGCGCACCCCGCGGGCCTGTCCCTCGCTACCGGGACGGCGCGTGCCCGGGAGCCCGGGGTGTGGAGGTTCCGGGCACGCTCCCGCGGCGGCACTCAGGGCCTGAGCCCGCTCTCCCCTGCTCCGCGCGAGCGCCGCAGCATCAGCGTCACCACCCCCGCCAGCACGAGCACCGCCACCACGACCCCCACCGCCACCACGACCCCCACCGCCACCGGCGCACCTGCCGCCGCTGGGGCACCCCCGACGGCGGCACCCGCGCCGGACCCCGCCGTCGCCGATGTGCCGGGCACGGTTGAGGCCCCCCCGCCGGCCGGGCCCGAACCCGATCCCGGCGCCGTGACCCCACCCGGCGCCGACGCCGTGGCCGTACCCGCCGCCGTCAGCGTGAAGCCGAAGCTGCCCGCTACGGGATGCCCGTCCACCGACGTCACCCGCCACAGCACCGTGTAGGTTCCCGCGGGCAGCGGCCCGCCGAGCGGCTGCACCACCGAGTTGCCCTCCAGCCGGACCGCCCCGACCGACACCACTCCGCGGGGACCGGTGACGCGCACCGCCGTGCCGAGGTCCAGCGCCGGCTGGGCGAACTCCAGCCGCACCTGCTGCGGGGCCGCCGCCACGCTCGCGCCGTCGGCGGGAGTGGTGGAGATCAGCTCGTCGTGGGCGGAGGCGGGCGCTGCCACGGCCAGCCCGCACAGCAGCGCGGCCAGCGCGGCGAGCAGCCCGAGGGCAGGCAGCCGACGGAGGACGGAAGGCATCGAGGGCATGCGCGGCAACCTACCGCCCGCTGGCCCGGCGCCCGCTGGCCTACCGCCCGCTGGCCCGGCGCCCGCGCCGCACGCACCCGCCGCGCGGCGGGGCGGAGTGGGGCGGGTCAGGCCGGGGTGCCGCCCAGGCTGTCCGCGACGTGTGCGGCCCAGTGCCGCACCGCCGCCCAGTCGCGGTAGTCCCCTCCGCTGGCCCCCAGCCCGGCGACCACCTCCTGCTCGGCCTGGTCGAGCTCGTCCCGGTCCAGCCGGCCGCCGAACACCCGGTGCTCACGTGCACCGGTCAGCTCGAGCAGCTCCGGCAACTCGGCCGGTCCCTCGTGCATCGCGGGATCGCCCACCGGGCCGCTGGAGAACAGCCACACCGGGCGGGTGCGCAGCTGGACGGCGTTCTCGCGGGCGAACCGGGTCGCGGGCTCCATCCACTGCCGCAGGTACAGGGCACTGCCGAGGACCACGGCGTCGGCGCCGGCGAGGTCGCCCTCCGGGCCCGTGTCGACCTCGTCCACGGCCCGCACCACCGGCTGGGCCCCGTGCGCGCTCAGCGCCTGGCCCATCGCCTGTGCAAGCTCGACCGTGGAGCCGTGGCGGCTGGCCACGATCAGCAGCACCCGCATCCCGATCCCTCCCTCTGCGTGCCCGTCAGCCTGGTGTGCGGCCACGGCGTGCGAACGGGACCAGGGTCCCGCCGGGCAGCCGGCCCGTAAACTGCACCCTGCCATGGGCACCCCCTCGCAGACAGCCGCACTCGCCGCCCTGAGGCGGCGGTTGGCGGAGGTCACCCTCGCCGATCGCGAGCGCCTCGAACGGCGGCTGCAGCGCAGCAGCCGGCCCGGCACCCCCGCCCACGATCGGCTGCTCGCCGACCTCGACGCCGCGCAGGCCCGGCTGCAGCGCCGGCGGGCAGCCGTCCCCGTCGTGAGCTACCCGGCAGAACTGCCGGTCAGCGCCCGCCGCGACGACCTCCTCGCCGCGATCCGCGACCACCAGGTGGTGGTGGTCGCCGGTGAGACCGGCTCGGGCAAGACCACCCAGCTGCCGAAGGTCTGCCTCGAGCTCGGGCGCGGCGTACGCGGCATGATCGGCCACACCCAGCCCCGCCGGATCGCGGCCCGGGCGGTCGCCGAACGGATCGCCGAGGAACTGTCCACCCCGCTCGGGGAAGCCGTCGGGTACGCCGTCCGGTTCACCGACCGGGTGGGCGAGCAGACCCTGCTGAAGGTGATGACCGACGGGATCCTGCTGGCCGAGATCCAGCGCGACAGGCTGCTGCGGCGCTACGACACGATCATCGTCGACGAGGCGCACGAACGCAGCCTCAACATCGACTTCCTGCTCGGCTACCTGCACCAACTCCTCCCCCGCCGACCCGACCTCAAGCTGGTGCTCACCTCGGCGACGATCGACCCGCAGCGCTTCGCCCGGCACTTCGGCGACGCGCCGGTGGTGGAGGTGTCGGGGCGGATGTTCCCCGTCGAGGTGCGCTACCGCCCGTTGCTGGTCGAGCCGGAGGAGGACGAGGGTGCCGACGACCCGGCACCGCACACCGTCGCCCGCGACCAGGTGCAGGCCGTGTGCGACGCGGTCACCGAACTGTGCGCCGAGGGGCCCGGCGACGTGCTGGTGTTCCTGTCCGGGGAGCGCGAGATCCGCGACACCGCCGAGGCGCTGGAGCGCCTGCCGTTGCGCGGCACCCAGGTGCTCCCGCTGTACGCCCGGCTGTCCGCGGCCGAGCAGCACCGGGTGTTCAGCCCGCACACCGGCCGCCGGATCGTGCTCGCCACCAACGTCGCCGAGACCTCGCTGACCGTCCCCGGGATCCGCTACGTGGTCGACTCGGGCACCGCCCGGATCTCCCGCTACAGCAACCGGCTGAAGGTGCAGCGGCTACCGATCGAGCCCATCTCGCAGGCGTCCGCGTTGCAGCGCTCGGGCCGCTGCGGGCGGCTCGCCGACGGCATCTGCATCCGGCTGTACGCCGAGCAGGACTTCACCGACAGGCCGCGCTTCACCGACCCGGAGATCCTGCGCACCAGCCTCGCCGCGGTGATCCTGCAGATGGCCGCGCTCGGGCTCGGCGACGTGGCCGCCTTCCCGTTCCTCGACCCTCCGGACCGGCGGCAGATCGCCGACGGCATCGCGCTGCTGCACGAACTGGGCGCTCTCGACCCGGCGGCGGCCGACCCGCGCCGGCGGCTCACCCCGGTCGGGCGGACGATGGCGGCGCTGCCGATCGACCCGCGGCTGGCGCGAATGATCATCGAGGCCGACCGGGCCGGCTGCCTCGCCGAGGTGCTCGTCATCGCCGCGGCGCTGTCGATCCAGGACCCGCGCGAGCGGCCGGCCGAGGCCCGGCAGGCGGCGGACGAGCGGCACGCCCGGTTCGCCGACCCGGGGTCGGACTTCCTCGCCTACCTGAACCTGTGGAGCTACCTGCAGGAGCGGCAGCGGGAGCTGTCCTCCACCCGGTTCCGGAAGCTGTGCGCCGCGGAGTACCTGCACTACCTGCGGGTGCGCGAGTGGCAGGACCTGCACGCCCAGCTGCGCCAGGCGGCCCGCACCCTGGGCATGACCCCGGGTACCGCCGTCGACCTCGACGACCAGGGCCGCGACCGGGTGCACCGGGCCCTGCTCGGCGGACTGCTGTCACACGTGGCGCTGCGCGAGGGCGAGGGACGCGAGTACGCCGGGGCGCGGGGGGCCAGGCCGGCGATCTGGCCCGGATCCGCGCTGGCCCGCCGCCCACCGCGCTGGATCGTCGCCGCGGAACTGGTCGAGACCACCCGGCTGTGGGCACGGGTGGTCGCCCGGGTCGAGCCGGAATGGGTGGAGCAGCTGGCCGGGCACCTGGTCAAGCGCAGCTACAGCGAGCCGCGCTGGGAGCGCCGCCGGGCCGCGGTGGTGGCCACCGAGCGGGTCACCCTCTACGGCCTGCCGCTGGTCACCGGCCGCACCGTCGGGTACGGGCGGATCGATCCGGAGCTGGCCCGGGAGCTGTTCATCCGGCACGCGCTGGTGGAGGGCGACTGGGACACCCGGCAGGCCTTCTTCCACGCCAACCGCGCGCTGGTCGCCGACGTCGAGGAGCTCGAGCACCGCGCCCGCCGGCGCGACATCCTCGTCGACGACCAGACCCTCTTCGCCTTCTACGACGCCCGGATCGGGGCCGAGGTGGTTTCCGGGCAGCACTTCGACAGCTGGTGGAAGCAGGCCCGGCGGCAGGCCCCCGAGCTGCTCGACTACTCGGCATCGCTGCTGGTCAACGCCGAGGCAGAAGCCGTCACCGAGCGCGACTACCCGCCGGTGTGGCGCCAGGGCGACCTGGAACTGGAACTGACCTACCAGTTCGAGCCGGGGGCCGCCGAGGACGGGGTGAGCGTGCACATCCCGCTTCCGGTGCTGAACCGGGTCGAGGACACCGGCTTCGACTGGCTCGTCCCCGGGCTGCGCGCCGAGCTGGTCACCGCGCTGATCCGCGGACTGCCGAAGGGCCTGCGCCGCCGGTTCGTGCCCGCTCCGGACACGGCCCGCGCGGTACTCGCGGCGCTCGACCCCGGCCCCGGCGACCCCGGCCCCGGCGACCCCGGACCCGGCGGACGCGAGACGCTGACCGAGGCGGTCGGCGGTCAGCTGCAGCGGATCGGCGGGCAGCCGGTCACGGCGCAGGACTGGCAGCCCGACGCCCTGCCCGGCCACCTGCGGATGACGTTCGTGGTCGAGGACGAGCAGGGCCACCCGCTGCGCAGCGGAAAGGACCTCGAGCAGCTGCGCCGGCAGCTGCAACCCCGGGTGCAGGCCAGCATCTCCGCGGCCGCCGCCGACCTCGAACGCACCGGCCTCACCCGGTGGAGCTTCGGCCAGCTCCCCCGCACGTTCGAGCACACCCGGGGCGGACGGCTGGTCCGCGGCTACCCGGCCCTGGTGGACGAGGGCGCCAGCGTCGCGGTGCGGGTGCTCGGCACGCCCGCCGAGCAGGAGCGCGCCATGCTGGCGGGCACCCGCCGGCTGCTGCTGCTGACCCTGCCGTCGCCGGTCCGGGAAGCGGGGTCCCGGCTGAGCACGCAGGCCAAGCTCACCCTCGCGCACAACCCGCACGGCGGGGTGCAGCCGCTGCTGCAGGACTGCCTGGCCTGCGCCGTCGACCGGCTCAGCGCGGACTCCGGCGGCCCGGCCTGGGACGAGGACGGATTCGCGGCGCTGCAGGCCGCCGTCCGGCCGCGGCTGCCCGATGCCATGGCCGACGTGCTCGCCCGGGTGGAGCGGGTGCTCGGCGCGGCCGCCGATGTCGAGCGCAGGCTGTCCTCGACACCGAGCCTCACCGTGCTCGCCTCGCTCACCGATGCCCGGGAACAGGTGGACCGGCTGGTGTACCCGGGGTTCGTGGCCGCCACCGGATGGCAGCGGCTGCCCGACCTGGTCCGCTACCTGCGGGCCTTGCAGCACCGGCTGGAGCGGCTGCCGGAGCGGCCCGAGCGGGACCGGGCCGCGATGGCGGAGCTCGCGCTGGTGCAGGCCGCCTTCGACCGCGCCGGCGAGGCCCTGCCCGCCGCGCGGCGGGAGGCCACGGACATGGTCGCCGTGCGCTGGATGATCGAGGAGCTGCGGGTCGGGCTGTTCGCCCAGACCATCCGCACCGCCTATCCGGTGTCGGCCAAGCGCGTCCTGCGGGCCGTCGCCGCGTTGGCCGGCTGAGCCGCGCCCTCACACCGTCCACACACCGGTGACACCGCGACCGCACCGCACCGGCCTGTACTGGGGTATCGCACAAGAACCGGGGGCCGGTCCACCCAGCCCCCCTCAACGAAGGACGGTGCCTCACATGCGTACAACCCGAATACTGGCCGCGGCGGCCCTGGCAGCAGGGCTCGCTGGGGGCGGGTTCATGGCCAGCTCAGCGCTCGCCTCCTCGGGAGCGGGCACACCCGGCACCACCGTGCCGGCGAGCACCCAGCTGCGCAGCACGCAGCAGGGCGGGCAAGCCACCCAGCAGGTCCGACCCACCACCCCGGCGCAGAACCAGGTCCAGAACCAGAACCAGAACCAGGTGCAGAACCAGAACCGGAACCAGGTGCAGACCAGCACGCAGCCGGCCGGCCAGACCGCGGCCAGCGGGTCAGCGGCGACGCCGTCGGCCACCTGCGACCCGAGCTGCGACTCCACCCCGGACCGCACCAGGGCGCGCGACCTCGACCAGTCCACGTCTCCGGACCAGGACCGCACCCACGACCAGCTCCGTGACGGATCCTGCCAGAACTGACCGATCCTGCTGACCGGCCCGCGCCGCCCGCGCCGCCCCCCTGCCGCGGGCGGCGCGGGCCGGTCAGCAGGCCGGCAGCAGCACCGTGAACACCGCGCCCCCGGCTGCGGGGCTGGCGGCCTCGACGCTCCCGCCGTGGGCCGCCACCAGTTCGGCCACGACGGCGAGCCCGATCCCCGTGCCGCGGTGATGCCCGGCCGCACTCCCGCGGTAGAACCGCTCGAACAGGTGCGGCAGCTCCTGCTGCGGGACTCCCGGGCCGGTGTCGCTGACGACGAGCGCGACCATCGCGCCGCGGCGCTGGACGTCCACCCCGATCCGGCCCCGCCGGGGGGTGAAGTCGATCGCGTTGACGAGCAGGTTCGTCACCACCTGGCCGAGCCGCGCGGGGTCGCCGTCGACGACCAGCGACCGCTCCTCAGGCGCCCCCTCACCGGGTGCGCTCTCCCCCGCCCCCGTCGTCACCGCAGCCTGCAGCCGTGCGTCGGCGAGCCGGGTGGCGAGCCGGCCGACGCTCTGCCGGGCCAGCGCGGCCAGATCGACCCGGCGACGCTCCAGCCGCAGCCCGGCAGCCTCGGCCGCCGACAGCGTGGCGAGGTCCTCCACCAGCCGCTCCAGCCGCAGCACCTCCTCGTGCAGCGAACCGACAGCCTCCCGGGTGAGCGGAGCCAGGCCGTCCAACAGTTGCTCGGTGCTGCCGCGCAGGATCGTCACCGGGGTCCGCAGCTCGTGTGCCACGTCGGCCGTCATCGCCCGGCGCAGGGCGTCCTCACGCTGCAGCGCGGTGGCCATCCCCGCGAACGCCGAGGAGAGCTGTCCAAGCTCGCCCGGGCCGGGCCGCAGCAGCTGCGAGGCGAGCGGGTCACCGCGTTCCAGGGCCCGGGTAGCCGCCGCGAGGGCGACCAGCGGGCGGGTGATCCGGCGTGAGACGGCGACCGAGACGGCCAGCGCCAGCAGCACCGCGGCAAGGCTGGCCAGGCCGACCGTGCGCAGGATCGCCGCCTCCGCCCGCGCCGCGGGCAGCTGTTGCTGCGGGACAGCCTCGATCACCGCGCTACCCACCTGCACGCCGTTCACCATGATCGGGGTGCCACGGCTCGCCGATCCGGTGGATGGCGCCGCGAGCGCCATCACCCCCACCACGACGACGGAGCCCTGCCCCGGCAGCGCCCGGCCGCCCGCGCCGGGCCCGCCGGTCGGCGCCGCCGGGACGGAGCTATGCGCGCCGCCGGGCTGCCCCGGGCCGGTGGTCGGTGCGGGGGCGGAGCCGGACGGCGAACCCGTGGCGGGGTCGCTGGTGTCGCCGCCGCCGGGCGGGGCGGTGGGGCCGGACGTGCCGGTGGGCGGCGGGACGGCGGGGGTGGTGGCCCCCGGCCCGCTGCCGCCGGTGGGGGTGACGCTGAGGCTGGCCACCGGCCCACCCGTCGCGTTCAGCACCAGTACCTGCAGGCCGGCAGCCTGTGCCAGGGCCCGCACGGTGGCCAGGTCGGCGCCCTCCCACGAACCCGCCCGGGCGTAGGCCTCGGCGAGGGCCTGCACGATCGACCGCTCGGCACGGGCCCGGTCGCCGGCCTCCAGCCCCTGGGTCTGGGTCTGCACCGAGCGCATCGACAGCGCCGCGACCAGGGCGACCGCTGCGACCGCGACGGCGACGAAGGCGGCCAGCAGCCGGCGGCCCAGCGGGCCCAGCAGCGGCTCGCGGGGCGGGGGCATCCCCTGAGCCAACCCTGGCCCGCCCCCACGGGCCAGCGGCGATGGTCCCGGGTGGGCGATCCGGGACCTCCGCCCCTGGCCGACCCCGCCCTTGCGGGATGTGGTGGAGGAGCTGCCGCAGCGGAGATGGGAGCGGGATGCCCGCCTGCGTCCTGGTCGTCGAGGACGAACGCAAGATCCGAGAACTGCTGCGCTCCTACCTGGAGCACGAGGGGCTTTCCGTGGTGACGACCGGTTCCGGCGCCGAGGCGATCCAGCTGGCCCGCAGCGCGCGCCCCGACCTCATCCTGCTGGACCTGGGCCTGCCTGACGTGCCCGGCGAGGAAGTGGTCCGCGAGGTGCGCGAGTTCAGCACCGCACCGGTGATCATGCTCACCGCCCGCACGGAGGTGGACGATCGCATCCGTGGCCTGCGCCTCGGCGCCGACGACTACGTGACCAAGCCGTTCAGCCCGCGCGAGGTGGCGCTCCGCGTGCTCGCGGTGCTGCGCCGCACCGGCGCCGAGGGGCCCCGGCCCATCTCGTTCGGGCGGGGCCGGCTGGTGATCGACGAGACCGCCCGCACCGTCGTCGTGGAGGGCCACCCCGCCCCGCTGACCCGCAGCGAGTGGGATCTGCTCAGCGCGCTGACCGGCGCCCCGGGGCGGGTGTTCTCCCGCTCGGAACTGGTCAACCGGATCCGGGGGTATGAGTTCGACGGGTACGAGCGGATCATCGACACCCACGTGAAGAACCTGCGACGCAAGCTGCAGCCGCCTGGTCCCGGTCCCGGCCCCGGCGAGGGGGACGGCGGGCAGGGCGGCGAGCAGGGCGCGGGGGTGATCGAGACGGTGATCGGCGCCGGGTACCGGCTCGGCCTGCGCCGCGATCAACTCGCCGACTGAAACCCCACCCGGTATCCCTTCGGGGGGCTCGCGCGTCCATGGATGCAGAAGGTGCCGGAGGTCGGCGCCGATCGGATCACGAAGGAGACACCATGGTCAGGAACGAGTCCACCGTCGACAGGGCCATCCGCGTCGTCATCGCCGTCGTCGCCGTCATCGGCGCCGTGCTGGCGGGTGCGGGCAGCGTGCTCGGCATCGTCCTGTTCGCCGTCGCCGCGATCATGCTCGTCACCGCGATGGTGGGATTCTGCCCGCTGTACCGGATCTTCGGCCTGAGCACCGCCCCCGGCTCCCGGCGCGGCTGAGCCGCAGCGGTGGCCGGCGCCCCCGCCGCTGAGCGGTCGGCGGGGGCGGCCCCGTTCCGATAGCGTCCCGCCCGTGGACGCGACGGAGCTCGGGGCGCAGCTGCCTGCCGAGGTGCCCGGGCTGTTCCGGTTCGCGGTGACCCTCACCCGTGACCCGCAGCCGGCCGAGGACCTCGTGCAGGAGACGCTCACCCGCGCGCTGGAGCGGGCCGCCGGCTTCCGCGGGGAGTCTTCGCTGGCCACGTGGCTGCACCGGATCCTGCACAACCTCGCCGTCGACCGTTCCCGACGCGACCGCGAGGTGCCCGTTGACGAGATCGTCGCTGCCGCCGAGGCCCGCTGGGGTGACGACGCGTTCACCGTCGACGCCGCCGCCGTCGCCGCCCGCGCCGAGACCCGGGCCGAACTCGAGGACGCACTGATCCGGCTGCCGGTGATCTACCGCGCCGCCGTCGTGCTGCACGATGCGGAGGGACTGACAGTGCGGGAGATCGCCCAGGTGCAGGCGATCGGGCTGCCCGCCGCGAAGCAGCGGCTGCGCCGCGGCCGGATTCTGCTGGTCGACGAGCTCGCCCGCGGGCACCAGCGCCGGGTGGCCCTGCGCGGCGTGCCGCTGCGCTGCGGCGACGTCCGCAGCCAGGTCGGGCCCTACCTCGACGGCGAACTGGTGGCCGCAGAGGCGGACCGGCTCGAGCAGCACCTGCGCGCCTGCCCCACCTGCCCGCCGCTGGTGGCCTCCCTGGTGGGGACGACCGAGGCGCTGCGCGGCAGCGGAGGGCGGCTGCGCGACCCCGACACGGTGCTCCCACCGGCGCTGGCCGCCCGGGTGAGCGAGCTGGTTCGCGCTCGCTCCGCGGGCTGACCGCCCGCCCGGAACCCGCCCCCGGAATCCGTGCCCGCGCGGCCCCTGCCGCACGTTCTCGGGGAGCCCGGCGTGTGCTCCCACACCTGGCCCGGCCCGCAGGGCACCGTGGGTGGGACGACTCACCCGAGGGACGGAGGGCGCCGTGAACGAGTCCGGCCGGAACACCAAGGCCAGCCCGGTGGGGTGTGCCTGCTGCGGCACCCGGATCGCCGGTGCACCCCTGACGGGGGTGTTGCGCGAGGTGCGCTACGACTACTGCGGCCCGCAGTGCCGGCAGCGCCATGCCGCGGCCGTGCTCGCCGGACCGCAGCAGTGCGAGTCGTGTGACCTCGATGCGATCGGTGACACCACCCGGTGCAGCGCCCACCTCGACGCCGGCGCCGCCGAGCCCGGCTACCTGCTGGCGGGCTGAGACTCACCGCCAGGCTCAGGGCCCCGGCACGCCTCGCAGGGCGCCCACCGCCGACCAAGGTCTCACGCCGCCCTGCGGGGGCCGGGCGATGCTGGAAGCCGGGGACCGGAAGCGGTCGCCCGGGCCCAGGGAGGCCACCATGAGGTCGCGCCTGCGAGTTCACACCAACCCCGCAACCACCACCGCGCCGGGCGGAGCGGCCCGCTGGGCCTGGGCGCTCGGCACCGCGGCCGCGCTGGTCCTCGCCGGGTGCGGCTCCAACTCGGGGGCGCAGCCCGCCGGCAGCACCGCCGGGCCCTCGACGGCGAGCCCGGCGACCACCACTCCGGCCACCACCACCCCGGCCACCACCACCCCGGGGACCGCCGGCCCGCCGAGCAGCAGCCCGGCGGCGGCGTCCGTGCCGGTGCTCGCGGCGGGCTACGTCCCGCTGTGGCCGTTCGCCGACGGCGCCCAGGTGCGCAGCTGGCAGCAGGCCTACCGGTCCGGCGGCCAGCAGCCGTGGCACCTCGACCCCGCCGCCACGGCGCTCAGCTTCGCCCGCGACTTCCTCGGCTACGGCGACGTCACCCGGGTGAGCTCGCGCTCGGTGCACGGCAGCGACGCGGTGATCGGGGTGGGCGGGGTGAACGAGGAGGGCGCCGCCGCCGGCACCGCCGCGCTGGTGCACCTGCTGCGGTACGGCACAGCAGCGGACGCGCCGTGGGAGGTCGTCGGCACCAACGACACCTGGCTGACCCTGGCCACCCCGCGCTACGGCAGCGGCGTCAGCACGCCGCTGGCCGTCGGCGGCCGGATCACCGGGGTGGACGAGGCGCTGCAGGTGCGGGTGCGCACCGCGCCCGGCGGCACCGTGGTCGGCAGTGCCGGACCGCTCGCCGCCGGCGGGCAGGATCAGCCCTGGAAGACCACGCTGGGCTTCTCCGCGGCCCCGCGCACCGTGCTGGTGATCGCCGTCTCGACCGGTGGGCACCTGCTCGCCGTCGAGCGGTTCGCCGTCACCGCGGTGAGGGTGGCCTCCCGGTAGCCGCCCAGCGCGGCGGGCGGCGTTCGAGGAACGCCGCCATCCCCTCCCCCGCCTCGGGCGAGGCGAACAGCCGCGCCGACAGCTCGGCCATCGCCTCGCCACCGGCGTCCAGCCCGGCCAGCACGGGGCCGGCCAGCAGCCGCTTGCTCGCCGCCACGCCCTGCGGTGAGCCGGCCAGCACCGACGCGACCGCCGAGTCGACGGCGGCGTCGAGTTCGGCATCGGCCACCGCGGCGGTGACCAGCCCGCAGGCCTGGGCGGAGGCGGCGTCGAGCACGTCGCCGCCGAGGAAGGCCGCGGCCGCCTGCCGCGGGGCCATCCGCGGCAGCGTCGTCAGCGAGATCACCGCCGGTGCCACCCCGATCCGCACCTCGCTGAACGCGAACGTCGCGGACCCGGCGGCGAGGACGATGTCGCAGGCTCCGAGCAGGCCGAGGCCACCGGCGCGGGCCGGACCCTGGACCCGCGCCAGCACCGGCTGGGGCAGGGTGAGGATGCGACGCATCGCCATCAGCAGGTCGCTCGTGCCTCGCGCCGGACCCTCGTCGCGACGCATCTCGGTGAGGTCGGCGCCGGAGCAGAAGGCCCGGCCCGCCGCCCCCAGCACCACCACCCGGACGTCCGGGTCGGCGGCGGAGGCGTCCAGCGCGGCGACCAGCTCGCTGATCAGCCGGTGGGACAGGGCGTTCCGGTTGTGAGGGGAGTCCAGCGTCACCCGCGACACCCCGCCAACCTGCTCGACCCGTACCAGCGCCGGGCCGGCGTCCGCGTCCATCCGAGCTCCCTCCGCGGCACCGGACACCGCCGCGCCGCCGGCACGACCGTACCGGCTGCCCTACCCGCCCGCGGATGCGGTTACGGACGACGGGGCGGGCAGCGGGGCGGGCAGCGGGGCGGGCAACGGGGCGGGCACGAGGTCGTCCGCGGCGCGCCGTCGCACCGCGGCCGCCAGGGTTGCGACGTCGACCCGTTCGGCGAGAAGGTCCGCAGCGATCGGCGCGGGGAACAGCCGCCGGATGTCCGGCGCGTACTGGGTGCCGCCGCGAGGCTGTGCGATCCGGGTCGCGGCCGTCGCCTCGGCGCAGGTGTCGATCCGCAGCGGCAGCGAGCTGCCGCTCACCTCCCGCGGCCCGCCCGGCCGGTACCGGAACGTCTCGCACACTGCCCACACGTAGGCGTACCGGCCACCGGGGGAACGCCCGAGCAGGGCGACCCCGCAGTAGAGCCGGCCGCCGTCAGCGGTGGCCACCAGTTGCGGCGAGGCCGGCGGATCGGTCTCCAGGAAGCGGGCCAGCTCCGCAGCCCCGGAGGTGGGCCCGAGCCGCTGCGCCTGAGCCGTTCCCGTCGCCCCCCGCTGCGGGGTCCCGGGTGGTGCCGTCGTGCCGGGCACCAGCGCCGCCACCGCGAGTCCCGCTGCCACCGGCGTTCCGTGCCCTGCCGAGCGCCACCACCACCCCTGCATGACCCCACCCTCTGCCGCTCCCGATGCCGGGCACCCCGCCCCGCGACAGGTCGCCGGCCCGGTACGGGCCGGCGACCGTTCACCATCAGGACGCCCGATCGCGCCCGCCGGTTGGCATCCCCGCGGTGGGGATGGTGGCAGGGGGCGGCATGCCGGCGGCGGGCCCCGACCTGGCGGCGCGCCCTAGCTGCAGCCGGAGGTCGAGCCGCATCCCTCGCAGACGTAGCAGGAGCCTGCAGGCCGCATCTTCGTGCCGCAGGTGAAGCAGATCGGGGCATCCGCGGTGCGGCCCTGGATCGCCTCGACGAGCTCGGCCGAGGAGTGCACCTCCACCGGGACGGGCTTGGCCGCCAGCGGGGCCGAGGCCTTCGACGACGGCGCCGACTGCGCGAACGAGGCGAGATCCTCCGCGACCTCCTCCTCGCTGTCCTCGGCCACGTAGGAGCCGGTCTCGAGCTGCCGCTGCCGCTCCGTCGCGGTGTAGATGCCCATCGAGGACCGGGTGTCGAAGTCGAGGTAGTCCAGCGCCAGGCGACGGAAGATGTAGTCGATGACCGACTGCGCCATCCGGATGTCCTGGTCGTCGGTCAGGCCTGCCGGCTCGAAGCGCATGTTCACGAACTTCTCGACGTAGGTCTCCAGCGGCACCCCGTGCTGCAGCGCGACGGAGATCGCCAGCGAGAACGCGTCCATCATGCCGGCGAGGGTCGAGCCCTGCTTTCCGAGCTTGAGGAAGATCTCGCCCAAGCCGTCGTCCGGGTAGGACCCTGCCGTCAGGTACCCCTCCGCCCCGCCGACGGAGAAGGACGTGGTCTGGCTCGGCCGGCGCTTCGGCAGCCGCTTGCGGATCGGCCGGTACTCCACCCGCACCTCGGGCGTCAGCGCCTCCGCGTCGGCCTCGATGCTCGCCTTCCTGGACTTGGCGTCCGACAGCGGCTGGCCGACCTTGCAGTTGTCGCGGTAGACGGCCAGCGCCTTCAGCCCGAGCTTCCAGCCCTGCTGGTAGACGTCGGCGATCTCCTCGACCGTCGCGGTCTCCGGCATGTTCACCGTCTTGGAGATCGCCCCGGACAGGAACGGCTGCACGGCCGCCATCATCCGCACGTGGCCCATCGGCCGGATCGCCCGGGCCCCGATCGCGCAGTCGAAGACCTCGTAGTGCTCCGGCCTCAGCCCGGGGGCGTCACCGACGTGGCCCTGCTCGGCGATGTACTCCACCACCGCCTCGACGGTCTCCTCGGTGTACCCGAGCTTGCGCAGCGCCCGCGGCACCGTCTGGTTGACCACCTGCATCGACCCGCCGCCGACGAGCTTCTTGAACTTGACCAGCGAGAAGTCGGGCTCGATCCCGGTGGTGTCGCAGTCCATCATGAAGCCGATCGTGCCCGTCGGGGCGAGCAGGCTGGCCTGGGCGTTGCGCCAGCCGGACCGCTCCCCCACCTTCAGGCAGGCCTCCCACTCGCGGGTGGCGACCCGGTGCACGTCCTGGTCGAGCGGGTGCAGGCTGCGGACGGCGTCGTTGGCCGCGGCGTGCTTGCGCATCACCTTGCGGTGCCCCTCGGCGTTGCGCGAGTACCCCTCGTACGGTCCGACCACCTCGGCCAGTTCGGCCGAGCGGCGGTAGGCCGCGCCGGTCATCAGCGACGTGATGGCCGCCGCCAGCGCCCGCCCGCCGTCAGAGTCGTACCCCAGGCCCGAGGCCATCAGCAGCGCACCGAGGTTGGCGTAGCCGATACCGAGCTGGCGGAAGGCCCGCGTGGTCGAGGCGATCGCCTCGGTCGGGAAGTCCGCGAAGCTGATCGAGATGTCCATCGCGGTGATCACCAGGTCGACCGCCCTGACAAACGTCTCGGCGTCGAAGGAGCCGTCGTCGAGCAGGAACTTCATCAGGTTCAGCGAGGCCAGGTTGCAGCTGGAGTTGTCGAGGTGCATGTACTCGCTGCACGGGTTCGACGCGGTGATCCGGCCCGACTCGGGCGTGGTGTGCCAGTCGTTGATGGTGTCGTCGTACTGGATCCCCGGGTCCGCGCACTCCCACGCGGCCCGCGCCATCCGGTCGAACAGCCCCCGCGCCTCGACCGTCTCGACCACCTCGCCGGTGGTCCGCGACCGCAGCGGGAAGGAATCACCGTTCTCCACCGCGCGCATGAACTCATCGCTCACCCGCACCGAGTTGTTCGCGTTCTGGTACTGCACGCTGGTGATGTCGCGCCCACCGAGGTCCATGTCGAACCCGGCGTCGCGCAGCGCGCGGACCTTGTTCTCCTCGCGCGCCTTCGTCTCGATGAACTCCTCGACGTCGGGGTGGTCGACGTCGAGGACGACCATCTTCGCCGCCCGCCGCGTCGCCCCGCCGGACTTGATCGTCCCGGCCGAGGCGTCGGCGCCGCGCATGAACGACACCGGACCGGACGCGGTGCCACCGCTGGACAGCAGTTCCTTGGAGGAGCGGATCCGGGACAGGTTCAGCCCCGCGCCCGAGCCACCCTTGAAGATGAAGCCCTCCTCCTTGTACCAGTTGAGGATCGAGTCCATCGAGTCCTCGACCGACAGGATGAAGCAGGCGCTGACCTGCTGGGGCGAGGGCGTGCCGACGTTGAACCAGACCGGGGAGTTGAAGCTGAACACCTGGTGCACCAGCATCCAGGTCAGCTCGTGCTCGAAGATCTCCGCATCGGCCTCGGTGTCGAAGTAGCCCAGCTCACGGCCGTGCTTGGTGTAGGTCAGCACGACCCGGTCGATGAGCTGCTTCAGGCTCCACTCGCGGACGTCGGTGCCGAGCGCGCCGCGGAAGTACTTCGTGGTCACGATCGTCGAGGCGTTCACCGACCAGAAGTCGGGGAACTCCACCCGCTTCTGCTCGAAGATCGTCTCTCCCGACTTCCAGTTCGTCTGGACGACGTCGCGCCGTTCCCAGGTCACCTCGTCGTAAGGGTGCACCCCCGCCGTGGTGTAGACGCGCGCGATCGTCAGGCCCTTCCGCTGCACCCGCGGAACATCCCCGCGGGTCTTGCGGCCCCCGGGGCCGGACGCGGTCTCCGTCATGTTTGCTTCCCCTCAACTGGTGTGGACGTCATGTCGCGACTGTCATGTCGTGGCTGTCGTGTCGTGGCTGTCGTGTCGTGCTGGTGACCGCGGGCGGCCCCGCCTTCCCCTGCGCAGCCGCCCGCGGTGGCTCAGGGGCGGTCGGGTTCCACGCCCACGGGTTCGCGTTCGGCGCGCAGCAGGGTGATCGCCGCCTCGAAGTCCTCCAGCGAGTCGAACGCCTGGTACACGCTCGCGAAGCGGAGGAAGGCGACCTCGTCCAGTTCGCGCAGCGGACCGAGGATGCTCAGCCCCACCTCGTGGGCGTCGATCTCGGCGGCGCCGGTGGCACGGATCTGTTCCTCCACCCGCTGGGCGAGCAGGGCCAGGTCGTCCTCGCCGACCGGGCGCCCCTGACAGGCCTTCCGCACCCCGGCCATGATCTTCGCCCGGCTGAAGGGCTCGGAGGCCCCGGAGCGCTTCACCACGGTCAGGCTGGCCGTCTCGCTGGTGGAGAACCGCCGCCCACACTCCGGACACTGCCGCCGGCGGCGGATCGCGGTGCCGTCGTCGGTGCTGCGCGAGTCGACCACCCGCGAATCGGCATGACGGCAGAACGGACAGTTCACCGCGACCCTCCCTCCCGGACCGTGCAACTGGCTGCCTGTGGATGAGTCTGGGGATTCCCTGTGGGTGAACCGCCGAAACCTGGGGACGACCCTGGGGACTAGATGTGGACGACTTACAGGCATGTAACTACTACATCTAGGGGTAACGCTAGGCCGACCGGCCCGACGGCGCAAGCCGAACACGCCATCCCGACATGACTGCAACGTCACGCTGGGTGATCACTTGGTGACCTACGGCAAACACTACTCAGCTCGGGCGCGGTCGCCGAACCGGGCCGTCGGGGCATTCACGGTCGGACCAGGCCAAACCGCGCGCGGCCCGGCCGGCGCGGGCCGCCGGCGTGGTCAGGGCCGCTCAGGGCAGCGCGATCCGCTGGCCGGCCTGCACCCCCGAGCCCGGCAACGCATTCAACTCCACGATCTCGGCGATGGTGTCGCGCCGATCCACCCCCGGGGCGACCTCACCGGCGATACCCCACAGCGTCTCGCCCGGGAGCACCACGTGGTAGCGAGCGGACACCGAGTGCCGCTGCGATCCCGCCGCCGCCGGCAGGCTCGCCACCAGCAGCGCCACCAGTACCGCCAGCGCCGCCAGCACTACCACCCCGCCGCTCAGCACCAGCCGGCCGCGCCGGGTCAGCCGCAGCCCCGCACCCCTGGCCGCCCGGGCACCACCGGGGGGCAGGCAGCCGGGCAGCGATTCCACCGGGCGCAGGCTGCCCACCCCACCGGAGCCGCCGCTGCTTCTGCTCGCACCGCTGCTTCTGCCGGCACCACCGCCCCTGGTGGCGCTGCCGACTCTGTTGGCACCGCTGCCTCTGCCGGCACCGCTGCCTCTGCTGCTGACGCTGGTGCTGCTGCTGACACTGCTCACACTGACCTCCGACGCCAGGGAAGAATCGAACCCGTGTTCGATCGAACGTCTGTGCGAGTTCTATCACCGCCCGCCGACAGAGTCGAGACACGTTCGAACACGTGTTTGAAAGCGCGCCGCCGAACGCCTAGCGTGAGACCCGCCGATCCGGGGCGCGGGCTGAGGCGACGGACGGCAGGCGATGACGGACGGCAGGCGAAGACGGACGGTGGAGGAGGCGGACCGATGACCCGCGACGACGAGGCGAACGCTCCCGGCGCGCAGCAGAGAGCCGCCGTGCGCTCCCTGCCCGACGGCCCGGCCGGCGGTGACGGCCTCACCGCGCGGCAGCGCCTCGTCCTGGAGACCATCCGGGCCGCGGTCGAACGGCGCGGCTACCCGCCGAGCATGCGGGAGATCGGCGAGGCGGTGGGGCTGACCAGCCCCAGCAGCGTCGCCCACCAACTGGTCACCCTCGAGCGCAAGGGGTACCTGCGCCGCGACCCCAACCGGCCGCGGGCGATCGAGGTCATCACCCCCGGGGACCTGCCGCTCGACGCGCACCCCGCCGCCGCCGACGCAGCCACCCCCGAGGCGGCGCTCGACCCCGCCGACACCGCCGACCCTCGCCCCCGCCCCTCCTACGTCCCCGTGGTCGGCCGGATCGCGGCCGGCGGGCCGATCCTCGCCGAGCAGGCCGTCGAGGACGTCTTCCCGCTCCCCCGCCAGCTCGTCGGGGACGGAACGTTGTTCATGCTCAAGGTCAGCGGCGACTCCATGGTCGAGGCGGCCATCTGCGACGGCGACTGGGTCGTGGTCAGGCAGCAGCCCGTCGCTGAGAACGGGGACATCGTCGCCGCGATGCTCGACGGCGAAGCCACGGTGAAGACCTTCAAGCGCCGCGACGGGCACGTGTGGCTGATGCCCCACAACCCCGCCTACGACCCCATCCCGGGGGACGGGGCGAGCGTTCTCGGGCGGGTCGTCGCCGTGCTGCGGCGGCTCTGACCGGCCGCCGTCGGGGCTGCTCGCACCGGCCCGCGGGACCACGCCGAACGGGGGGCCGAGGCGCCTGTTCCGGGGCGGACGGCCCGGCACCGGTTAGGCTCTGCCCCGGCCGATGTGGGCATGCCGGGCCTGGAGGAGTACCCGTGAATGCAGCTGACCTCGACGGTACGGTGAGGACCGTTGTGGCGCGCCACCTGCAGGTGGCGCCCGACACCCTCACTCTCGACAGCGACCTCGAGGCCCTCGGTATCGACGACGACACCGCGCTGGCGGTCCTGGAGGACGTCGAGGACCTTCTCGACATCCGCTTCCCGGACGACTTCTTCGACGGGCTGCACACCTACGGCGACCTCACCACCGCCTTCCAGGTGGCCGTCGGGGTGTGAGCAGCTCAGCGCCCGGACAGCCGCTCCGGGTGCCGCGCGCAGGGCTCGTCCTCGTGGGCGTGCCAGTCCCTTCCGCCGCAGGCCGACTGCGGGTCGGCGGCGCAGTCCCGGTAGCAGGTGCATTCCTCGACGGCCGAGTCGGCCCGGAGCGTTCCCCTGATGAGCTTCGCCATCTCCTGACGGTACGGGCCCGCCACGCACGGCCGTCAAGACCACGCGCACGACTTCCCCCGGGGGACGTTCAGCCGCGCAGCACCGCCAGCGCCCGCTGCGCGTCCTCCTCGTCGTTCCAGACGTGGAACGACAGCCGCACCCCGCCCGCCCGACCGGCCACGGTGAGCCCGGCGGCGGCCAACCGGGCGCGTAGCACCGCGTCCGGGTCGGGCAGCGCCAGGATCGCCGAGCCGGTGGGCTGCAGCCCCAGCCCGAGCCGCACGCCGTCGGCCAGGCCCGCGTCGTGGGCGCGGACCGCGGCGGGGTCGGCGCGCGCGAACAGCTCCAGCGCCGGGGCCGTGCCGACCCAGCTGATCCAGGCCGGGGACACGTCGAACCGGCGCGCGTCACGGGCCAGCTGCATGTTCGGGCCGTACACCGAGTCCCACACCGACTCGCCCGCGTACCAGCCCGCGTTGACCGGCCGCAGCCGCTGCGCCACCTCGGCGCCCACGGTGAGGAAGGCCGTCCCGCGCGGCGAGCACAACCACTTGTAGGCGCCGCAGACGGTCACGCCGTGGTCCCCGGCACGTACCGGCAACCAGCCGACCGCCTGCGTCACGTCGCACACCGTCAGCGCCCCTGCGGCGGCCGCGGCGGAGCCGATCTGCTCGGCGGCCGCCACCCGTCCGTCCGCCGACTGCACCAGGGAGTAGGCGACCAGCGCCGTGGAAGGGCGGACCTGCTCGGCCAGCTGGTCCAGGGGCACGTGCCGCACCCGGACCCCACGGTCGGCGTGCACCAGGAAGGGGAAGACCACCGAGGCGAAGTCGCCCTCGGCGGTGAGCACCTCGCTGCCGTCGGGCAGCGACGCGGCCACCAGCCCGACCAGCGCGGAGACCTGCGAACCGACCGCGACCTCGCTCGTCGCGGCACCCACCAGCCGGGCGTACGCGCTGCGGCTCGCCGCCACCGCGGCGTCGTAGCCGGGGGCCGAGGCCGTGCCCGCCGCCCACTGCGTGAGCGCACCGCGCACGGCCACCAGCACCGGCCGCGGCGGGAGCCCGAGCGTGGCCGCGTTCAAGTACCCGGGCACCCGTTCGAAGGCCTGGCCCAGCTCGCGCACGCTCAGCGGGGCGGTGGAGCCGATCGGGCCGGCGGGGCCCACCGGGGCGGAGGTCTCGGGATGGGAGGTCACGCTGCGATCATCGCCGACGGTCGCGGCGGTGGCCACGGCCACTTCGGCGCTGCTGGCCCCGTCCGCCGGGCGGCTCGGGTCAGCGCAGCTCCAGCGCGCGGTCGGCGGGCAGCTCCACCGGCCGCGGCGGCGGAGCCGCGGCATCGATCCGACGCAGTGCCTGCAACGCCACCGCGGGGTCGGTGGTGACCCAGAACGGCGGCAGCGAGGCCCGCAGGAACCCGGCGTACCGCGCGGTGGCCAGCCTCGAGTCCAGCACGGCCACCACCCCGCGGTCGTCCATGGTGCGGATCAGCCGGCCCGCCCCCTGGGCGAGCAGCAGCGCCGCCTGGCTCGCCGCGACCGCCATGAACCCGTTGCCACCGGCCCTGGTCACCGCCTGCTGGCGGGCCGAGGACAGCGGATCGTCCGGGCGCGGGAACGGGATCCGGTCGATGAGCACCAGCTGGCAGGAGGAACCCGGCACGTCCACGCCCTGCCACAGCGACAGCGTGCCGAACAGGCAGGTGCGGGGATCGGCGGCGAACTGGCGGACCAGTGTCGGGGTGGAGTCCTCGCCCTGGCACAGCACCGGAAGGTCCGCGCGCTCGCGCAGCCCCTCGGCCGCCTGCTCGGCCGCCCGGCGCGAGGAGAACAGGCCAAGGGTGCGCCCCCCGGCCGCCTCCACCAGCGCCGCCAGCTCGTCGAGCAGGGCCGGCGCCGGGCCGTCCCGCCCCGGTGCCGGCAGATGCCGGGCCACGTAGAGGATGGCCTGCCGGGGGTAGTCGAAGGGGCTGCCCACGTCCAGCGAGCGCCATCCCCCGGCACCGGTGGCCCGCAGTCCGAGGGCGCCGGCGATGCCGTCGAAGCTGCCCCCCGGAGTGAGGGTGGCTGAGGTCACCACCACCGTGCGGGTCCCGAACAGCCGTTCCCGCAGCAGCCCCGCCACTGACAGCGGAGCCACGTTCAGAGCGACCCGGGCCGGACCGTCCGGGCGCTGGCTGCGAGACACCCACACCACGTCGTGCCCGGCGTCCGCCGCCGCAGCAGCCGGCGCCGGTCCGGCCCCGGCATCGGCCCCCGGGCCCGGTCGCCCGCCCGCCGCGGGCTCGACCGCCGGGGTGCACAGCCTGTCGGCGACGTCGAAGAGCTCCCCGACCGCCGCCCGCGCCACCTGGCGTGCCCCGTCCGGCCCGGTGCTCGACGGGTCGCTCTTCAGCGCCGACACCAGCTCGCGGGTGGCGTCCCGCAGCACCGTCAGCGCCGCCAGCAGCGGCCCGGGCAGCTCGCCGCTGATCCGCCCCTCGGGATGCGGCTCCAGCACCGCCGCCAGTGCCGCCCCGGCGTCCTCGAGCCGGGTGACGTCGGCCCCGCCGGCCCGGCGGGCCCGTCGGGCCGCGGCCTCCACGGCCCCCGAGGTCAGCTCCGCGGAGATCACCGAGGTCACCCGGTCCGCGAGCTCGTGTCCCTCGTCCACCACCAGCAGGTCGTGCTCGGGCAGCATCTGCCGGCCCTCGAACGCATCGATGGCGACGAAGGCGTGGTTGCTCACCACGATGTCCACCTCGTGGGCCCGGGCCCGCGCCTGCTCGCTGTGGCACTCGGCGGCGAGCGGGCAACGCTGCCCGCCGAGGCACTCCTGAGCGCTCACCGACACCTGCCGCCAGGCCCGCTCGCTCACCCCCGGAACCAGCTCGTCCCGGTCGCCGGAGCGGGTCGAGCCGCCCCACTCGCGCAACCGGACCACCTCCCGCCCCAGCCGCGAGGTCGGTGCGGGGGCGGCCCCCACCGCCCCGGCACCCGCCGCGTCCGGCGGCTCGGCGCCGGGCAGGTCGAACAGCACCTCGTCCTCGGCCGGGAACCCGCCGAGCAGCTTCTGCCGGCACAGGTAGTTGCGCCGCCCCTTCACCAACTGCCAGCTGGGGCGCCGGCCGAGCAGCGGCGCGAGGGCGTCAGCCACCCGCGGAAGGTCGCGGTCCACCACCTGCGCCTGCAGCGCCAGCGTCGCGGTCGAGATCACCACCGGCCGCCCGGTCCGGACCGCGTGCGCGACCGCCGGAACGAGGTAGGCCAGCGACTTCCCGGTGCCCGTGCCGGCCTGCACGAGCAGGTGCTCCCCGCCGCGGGCGGCCTCCCGCACGGCCTGCGCCATCAGCTCCTGGCCCGGGCGGGAGGTGCCGCCGACCGCCCGCACGGCCACGGCCAGCAGGTCCTGGATCTCCCGATCCGCGGGCAGCTCGGAGGGCACCGGCCGAGCCTAGCCGGGGGAGCGCCGCCGCCCCGGGCGGCCCCGCGGGCAGCCGGTCGGCGGTGGCGGCCCCGCGGGCAGCCGGTCGGCGGTGGCGGCCCCGCGGGCAGCCGGTCGGCGGTGGCGGCCCCGCGGGCAGCCGGTCGGCGGTGGCGGCCCGGCGGGCTCGCCACCGCAGGCCCGGATCGGGTTGGCTGGGCGGCATGCCTGCCGACCCGCCCGAGCCCCACGGCCACCGGCCCGCCGATCCGCCCGAGCCCGACGACGTGCTGGTGGTGGGGTCGGCGAACGCCGACCTGGTGGTGCACGTCGAGCGCCGCCCCGGCGCGGGCGAGACCGTCCTCGGCGGCGACCTGCTGGTGCTGCCGGGCGGCAAGGGGGCCAACCAGGCGGTGGCGGCGGCCCGCCTCGGGGCGCGCACCGCGTTCGTCGGACGGGTCGGCGACGACCCGCACGGGCGGCTGCTGCGCGAGTCGCTGGCCGCCGCGGGCGTGCGCCTGGAGGGACTGCGCCGCTCGAGCTCGCCCACCGGCGTGGCGATGATCCTGCTCACCCCCGACGGGGACAACAGCATCGTGGTCGCACCGGGCGCCAACGCCGACGTGCGTCCGGCCGACGCCCAGCACGACGCCGTGGCCCGGGCCCGGGTGCTGGTGGTGCAGCGCGAGGTCGCCCCCGGGGTGAGCCTGGCCGCGGCGCAGCGGGCCGGCGGGCTGGTCGTGCTCAACCTGGCACCGTCCGGGCCGGTCCCCGCGGCGCTGCTCGACCGCACCGACGTGCTGGTGGTGAACGAGCATGAGGCCCTCGACCTGCTCCACGCCCTGCGGCCCGGCGCCGCCGCGCGCACGACCCCCGGCCCCGACCTGGCCGGGGAGCTGCGCGCCCTCGGCCCGGCGGCGGTGGTGATCACGCTCGGCGCCCGGGGCGCGGTGGCCGTGGACGCGACCGGCAGCTGCACCGCCCCCGCCCCCCCGGTGGCGGCGGTGGACACCACCGGGGCCGGTGACGCCTTCACCGGCGCGCTCGCCTGGCGACTGGCCCGCGGTGACGCGCTGGGCAGCGCGCTGAGGTGGGCGGTGCGCGCAGGCACCGCCGCCGTGCTGCGGCCGGGCGCCCAGCCGTCGTTCCCCACCGTCGCGGACCTCGACCGGCTCGGGGATCCCGGCCCGGCGGCGGGTCAGCGCGGCGAGGGGCTGGCGGAGTAGCGCTCCAGCTGCCCGGCCAGCAGCGGCCCGACCTTCGCCCGCAACACGGTTCCCTCGGCGGTGTGCTCCTCGCTCAGCACCTCCCCCTCGGCATGCACCCGGCTGACCAGGTCGCCGCGGCTGAACGGCAGCACCACCTCCACCTCGACGTCCGGGCGTGGCAGCAGCCCGGCCACCGTGTCGACGCAGCTCGGCCATCCCCTCGCCGGTGCGTGCCGACACCGCTACCAGCCGGGGCTCCCGCCGCCGCAGCCGGGTGAGCACCTCGGCCGGGGTCTGCGTCGGCCTTGTTGAGCCACGACCAGCTCGGGCACGCCGGCCGCGCCGACGTCGGCGAGCACCTCCCGCACGGCCGAGAGCTGGCCCTCCGGGTCGGGGTGGCTGCCGTCGACCACGTGCAGCACCAGGTCGGCGCTCGACGACCTCCTCCAGCGTCGAGCGGAAGGCCTCGACCAGCTGGTGCGGCAGTTGGCGCACGAAGCCCACCGTGTCGGTGAGGGTGAACTCGCGACCGTCCGGGGTGACGGCCCGCCGCACGGTCGGGTCGAGGGTGGCGAACAGCGCGTCCTCGACCAGGACCCCGGCCCCGGTCAGGCGGTTGAGCAGGCTGGACTTTCCGGCGTTGGTGTAGCCGGCGATCGCCACCGCCGGCGACCGCGTTGCGCCGGCGGGCGTCCCGCTTGGTCACCCGGGCGGGCTTCATCGCCGCGATCTCGCGGCGCAGCCGCGCCATCCGGGTGCGGATCCGGCGCCGGTCCAGCTCGATCTTCGTCTCGCCGGGGCCGCGGGACCCGATGCCCGCGCCGCCGGCCACCCGGCCACCGGCCTGCCGCGACATCGACTCGCCCCAGCCGCGCAGCCGCGGCAGCAGGTACTCGAGCTGGGCCAGCTCGACCTGGGCCTTGCCCTCCTTGGACTTGGCGTGCTGGGCGAAGATGTCCAGGATCAGCGCGGTGCGGTCGATCACCTTGACCTTGACGACGTCCTCGAGCGCGCGCCGCTGCGACGGCGCCAGCTCGCCGTCGCAGATGACCGTGTCCGCGCCGGTCGCGGCGACCAGCTGGCGCAGCTCGGCGGCCTTGCCCGGCGCCGAGGTAGGTGCCGGGGTCCGGGTGTCGCGCGGCGCTGCAGCACCCCGTCGAGCACCTGCGACCCGGCCGTCTCGGCGAGCGCGGCGAGCTCGCGCAGGGAGTTCTCGGCGTCCTCGGCCGAACCGCCCGGTCCACAGCCCGACGAGCACGACCCGTTCGAGCCGCAGCTGCCGGTACTCGACCTCGGTGACGTCCTCGAGCTCGGTGGACAGCCCGGCGACCCGGCGCAGGGCGTGCCTGTCGGCCAGGTCGAGCTGCTCGCCGTCCCGCCCCGCGGTGCCGCCCGGTGGCGGCTGGGCCCCCGGCCCGGCGTCACCCGTCGCGCCGGCACGGGTGAGGATGCGCCGCACCACCGCCGACCCGTCCTCGGGGGCGGGCGGGGAGTCACCGGGGCGCTGCCGGTCGTCAGGGCGCGAGGATGGAGTAGTCATATGCCTCCAGGTTCCCACTTCGCGTCCCCGGCCCGCGAGGCAGATTCGGGGGTGGTCCCCGGTACGCTCGCGCCCACCATGAGCCAGGACCATGAGCACTACTTCTCCACCGACCCGCACGGCCCCGAGCGGCCGCGGCAGATCACCGTCCGGTTGGCCGGCCGCGAGCTCGACGTGGTCACCGACGGGGGCGTCTTCAGCGCGGGGCGGGTCGACCTCGGCACCGCCGTGCTGTTGCGTGAGGTGCCGCCGCCCCCGCCGGCCGGCGAGCTGCTCGACCTCGGCTGCGGCTGGGGACCGCTGGCCCTCACCCTGGCGATGCTCTCCCCGCAGGCACGGGTGTGGGCGGTCGACGTCAACCCCCGGGCGGTGGAGCTGACCCGCCGCAACGCCGAGCGGCTCGGGCTCGGCGGGGTGCGCGCCTGCGTCCCCGAGCAGGTGCCGGGGCAGGTCACGTTCGCCGCGATCTGGTCGAACCCGCCGATCCGGATCGGCAAGCAGGCCCTGCACGAACTCCTGCGCCAGTGGCTGCCCCGGTTGGCGCCTGGTGGCGCGGCGCACCTGGTGGTGCAGCGCCATCTCGGCGCCGACTCCCTGCAGCGCTGGATCGGTGCCGAGCTGGAGGCGGGCCTGCAGGTACAACGCGCCGGCAGCGCCAAGGGCTACCGGGTGCTGCGGATCAGCCGCTCAGCATCCTGAAACCGCTCCGAGGCCAGAAACCGCTCCGAGGCCAGAAACCGCTCCGAGGCCAGAACTCGCTCCGAGGCCAGAACTCGCTCGGAGGCCAGGAGACCCTCGGCTGCGCCGGACTGCTGCAAGGCCCCGGACCGCTCGGAGCGGCGACGCTCCAGGCGGTGCGAGCGTCCGGGATGCTCGCCGGCCCGGCGTCGCCGCCGCACGGACTCCAGCCGCAGTAGCAGCAGGTCATGCCGGACCAACCGGTCCACCTCGTACCCGAGCGCGTGCCGCCCGCCACCGGACTTCATCTCCGGCACCTCCTGCGTGAGCATGGCCCCCTATCGGCAGGCAGCCGCCATGAGTGAAGCGCGCGGGGATCCGCGTCGGCCCCGAACGGGCTGTGAAGTCGATGTGCGCCCTGTGCGCCCGGTGCCGGGCGGGCCCGCCGGAGCTAGCCGGCCGGAGCTAGCCGGCCGCGGGGGCCGGGGTGTGCCTGCTCAGCCAGCCCGCATCGAGCCGCCCCTCGCCGACGATCTCAGCGGGCCCGGCGAGCCACACCGATCCCCCGGCCACCACCTCCCCGGCGAGGGCCTCGACCTGGAGCACGCCGCCGGGCACCTGAACCCGCCAGCTGTCGGGGGCGGCCGGGCCGCCCCACACCCGCGAGGCCAGCACCGCCGCCGCGGCACCGGTGCCGCACGAGCGGGTCTCACCCACCCCGCGCTCGTGCACCCGCATCCGTAACCGACCGCCGGAGGCGCCGTGCTCGGGCACCACCAGCTCGACGTTCGTCCCGCCCGCCGGGCGCGGGTCGACCAGCGGCGCCCGGTGCAGGTCGACCGCCGCCAGCCGCCGCGCGTCGGGCAGCGCAACCACCACGTGCGGGTTGCCCACGTTCACCGACAGCCCGGGCAGCGCTACGGGGTCACCGGGCAGCTCGACGGTGGCGTCGAACCCGGCCTCCGCGGCCGCAGGCCCGCCCGTGATCCGCCACGGGCCGAGGTCCACCGCGAGCAGCTCACCAACCCGGCGGACCCGCTTGGTCCCGGCCCGGGTCCCGACCGCGAGATCGCCGCCGTCCTCGAGCCGGATCAGCCCGGCCTGCATCAGGTAGCGCACGAACACCCGGATGCCGTTGCCGCACATCTCCGCCACGCCCCGTCGGCGTTGCGGTAGTCCATGAACCACTCGGCCCCGCCGGCCTCCGCAGCCCCGCCATCCTCCGCAGCCCCCGCGATAACGGGTCGGCCGAGCGGACGACCCGGATCAGGCCGTCCCCGCCCACCCCGGACCGGCGGTCACAGACGGCCGCCACCAGCGCGCGGCGCAGCTCGATCGCGCCGTCGAGGTCGGGGACCAGGACGAAGTCGTTCTCGGTGCCGTGCCCCTTCACCACCTGCAGACCAGCGCTCGCGCCCCCAGCGTAGACACCTCAACGCCCAGCCCCGCCGTCGGCGCCGACCAGGCCCCTGCGGTGCGCCACGTCCACCGCCTCCGCGCGGCTGGCCACCCCGAGCTTGGCGAGGATGTTCGACACGTGCACGCTCGCCGTCTTCTCGGCGATCCCCAGCCGGGTACCGATCTGCCGGTTGGTCAGGCCGGTCGCGATGAGCCGGATCACCTCGTCCTCGCGCGGGGTGAGCCCGCCCCCACCGGCGGGCCCGAGCCCGAGGTCGAGGCGGGTGCGCCGGGCCAGCGCGTCGATCGCCGCGCGTAGCGGCAGGGCACCGAGCTGAGCGGCGACCTCACGGGCGAGCCGGACCTGGGCGCCCGCCTCGGCCCGGTCGCCGGTCGCTGCCAGTGCCTCCGCCAGCCGCAACCGGCAGCGCGCGGTCTCGTAGCGGTGCCCGTAGCCGGAGAAGGCGTCGACGGCCTCCCGCCAGCGGACGGGGTCGGGCCGCCCGGCCAGTCGGGTGGCCTCGGCCTCCGCCCGCAGCAACCAGGCCTGCCCTTCGGGACCGACGGAGGCCAGCCGGGGGCGCCCCTCGCGCATCGCCCGGCGGGCCCGCTGCGCCAAGTGCTCCCCCTGGGCCAGCGTCTGCGCCAGGGCCTCGTCGTCGGAGCGCAGCCGGGCCGCGTCGGCCTGGTCGGCGAGGGCCGCGATGCCGAGCGCGCACAGGGAGACGGCCACCAGGTGGTGGGGTGAGGAGTCGGGGTTCGTGCACCGCTCGAGGCCCTGCAGCACGCTGCGCACCGCCTCCGCGGGGCGGCCCAGCCAGGTCAGCGCATCGGCGACCGCCCGGTTCGCCACCGCCAGATACCCCGCCAGCTCGGCTCCCGGCAGCCCGAACGGCTCCTCCACCGCCGGGCCGTCGATCGTTCCGGCGGGGTCACGCGCCACCAGGATCGGAAGAGTCGGAAGCGCCACCCGCCACTGTTGCGCGGGCGTCAGCTCGCGGGCGGACGTGGCGGCCTCGGCGAGCGCCTCGTCCCAATGGCCGGCCGCCTCCAGGGCGACGAGCAGGACGTTGCGGCATTCCTGCCCGTACAGCGTCCGGGCCAGGCCGGCACGGGCCGCCGCCGCCAGGCAGGTACGGGCCGTCGCCGCCGCGCCGGCCAGGTCGCCGCGGTCCAGCAGCACCCCGGCGAGGTTGTACCCGGCGCGCAGGGCGGCCTGCTGGTCGTCGATCTCCACCGCGCGCCGCCAGACCTGCTCGAGGCGTGCCTCCGCGCCGGGCACGTCGTCCTGCTCGACGGCACACGACTCGCTGATCATCAGGTCGACCTCGGCGGAGGCGAGCCCCAGCCCGCGGGCCAGCGGAAGCGCGTGCGCCGCCACCTCACGAACGGCTGGCAGGTCGCGCAGCGACGCGGCCACCCGGGCCTCCAGCGTCGCCGCCCACACCTGCGTGGCCGAGGGCGGGCGGCCGGTGAGCAGCGAACGCACCTGTCGGGCCTGTTCCAGGGCCTCCGGCATCCGGTCGTGGGCATACAGGGCCTGGGCCAGCCGCTCCCGCACCCGTGCCTGGCAGACCACGTCCTGTCGGCAGCCGGGCGACCCGAGCGCAGCGCGGGCCAGCGCCACGGCCCGCTCCAGCTCCCCCGCCCGGCCGGCCGCGGAGGATGCCCGCAGCGACAGGTCGACCTCGTCGGTCCCGCTCGGCAGCGCCTCGGCCGGGGCGACTCCCCACAGCTGCAGCGCCCGGTCGTAGTGGGCCAGCGCCTCCGCCGGGGCCAGCCGTGACTCGGCGTCCACCGCGGCGGCGAGGCTGGCCTGCAGCGCACCGGGAAGGTCGTGCGCGGCCAGGCAGTGCCGGGCGAGCTCGGCGGCCGCGGCCGGGCGGTGCTCGGCCCGCAGCCGGGTGGCGTAACGCCCGTGCAGGCGGACCCGCTCGCCGGGCAGCAGGTCGGCGTACAGGGCCTCCTGCAGCAGCGCGTGCCGGAAGGCGAAGCCGTCCTGGCCGTCGGGCACCAGCACGTGGTGGGCCACCGCGTCGCGCAGGGCGGCCTCGACCTCCTCCGGCTGCAGCCCACTCGCCTCGCGCAGCAGCATGTCGGGCACCCGTCGGCCGGCGACGGCCGCGACCCTGGCGATCTGCTGCGCCTGCGCGGGAAGCCGCTCCACCCGGGCCAGCAGCACATCGGACAGCGCCATCGGCAGCCCCTCGACGCCCGCCTCGCGGGCGGCGAGCAACTCCTCGGCGTAGTAGGCGTTCCCCTCCGAACGGGCCGCGATCTGCGCCACCACCGGCTCGGGCAGCGCAGCGCCGTGCAGCGCGACCAGGTAACGGCGCAGTTCGGCTTCGTCGAAGGGCAGCAGTTCGAGGCGCTCCACCCGGGGTAGGCGGACCAGTTCGGCGAGCAGCGGGCGCATCGGGTGCCGCCGGTGCAGGTCGTCCATCCGGTAGCTGGCCAGCACCAGCATCCGGTCGGCGGCGGGGCGGCTGACCAGGAATCGCAGCAGGTCGCGGCTCGAGGCGTCGGCCCAGTGCACGTCCTCCAGGATCAGCAGCAGCGGGGCGACCTCGCTGCTGAGCGCCGCCAGCAGCGCGGCTAGCGCCTCGAACAGGGCCAGCCGCTCCATGCCCTCGGAGGTGGCCTCGCCGCCGGGGCCCTGCCCGGCGAGCCGGGCGAGCACCGGCCGCTCGGCGGCGACCCTGCGCACCACGGCGGCGGCGGCTTCCTGCAGCGCGCTGCCGTCCTCGCCCTGCCCTCCCCGCCCGGCGGCCGCCAGCACCTCGGCGAACGGCAGGTACGGCAGCCCGCCCGCCCCGAGATCTACGCAGTGCCCGACCAGGACGAGGTCACCGGCCGCCGACGCCGCGGTGGCCACCTCGTCGAGCAGCCGGGTCTTGCCGACCCCGGCATCGCCGGGCAGCAGCACGGTCGCCGCCCCGTCGTGCCGGGCCCCCTCGAGCAGCTCCTCCAGTCGGGCGAGCTGCTCCACCCGCCCGACGAAGGGAGACTCTGCGCGGATTGCGGCCACGACATCGATGGTGACACCCGGCACCGACGATCCGTACCGGAGCGTTGCGGGCATCACTCACCCGCAATCCACGCCGACAGCGGCACCCACACCGGCACCGGCACCCACGCCGGCACCGGCACCCACGCCGGCACCGGCACCGGCACCTACGCCGACACCCCGCTCCCGCGCCGGCGCGGCGACCCGGTCCGGCGCGGCGACCGCCGAGCCGGACCGGCTGCGGTGCCGTCCAGGCCACAGCGACCACGCCCGCCGGGTCGCGGGCTCGAGGCGGCCGCTGCCGTAGGCACGACGCAGGGCCTCGGCCCTCGCCCGGTGCTCCGCCCGCAAGCCGTCCGGCCCCAGCACGAACCCGTTCATCCGATGACCCTCCTCCGGCGAAGGCCGGTGCCCTCGCCCGAGGATCACGCTGCCGCTAAGGGGGTGGCCGTCGACATCGGCAGTCCGCCGTAGCTCCCACCCCCGAACACCTCAGCCCCGGGCATCCGGCGGCGGGCACCGCACTACGGCACCTCAGCCGGAGGCAGCCACCGCGGCGAGGGCGCGGGCGAGCAGGTCGGGCGCGTCGGCGGCCAGCCAGACGATGCGCGGATCGCGGCGGAACCATGACTCCTGCCTGCGGGCGTAACGGCTGGTGGCGTGGATCGTCTCGGCCCGGGCCTCGCTCTGGCTGCCGTCGCCCGCGAGTGCCTTCAGCACCTGCGCGTAGCCCAGCGCCCGCGGTGCGGTGCGGCCCTCGCGCAGCCCCGCCCGCTCGAGTGCCCGCACCTCCTCCACCAGCCCCTCGTCCCACATCCGGTCCACCCGCGCGCGGATGCGGCGGTCGAGCTCCTCCCGCGCCAGCGCCAGCCCCAGCTGGACGGTGGGAACGGCGTAGCGGCCGTCGGGCAGCGACGCGCCGAACGGCCGCCCAGTCAACTCGTGCACCTCCAGCGCTCGCACCACCCGCCGCCCGTTCGTGGGCAGGATCGCGGCCGCCGCCACCGGGTCGACCAGGGCTAGCCGGGCGTGCAGCCGGGGGGCCCCGTGCACGGCCAGCTCCCCCTCCCACCGGGCGCGCACCCGCCGGTCGGTGGGAGGGATGTCGAGCCGGTCCAGCGCGGCCCGCACGTACAGGCCCGAGCCCCCGGCCAGCACGGCCCGCCGCCCGCGCGCGGCCAGCTCGCCGAGCAGCGCGCGCACCTCGCGCTGGTAGACGGCGACGCTGGCCTCCGCCCGCACGTCGAGCACGTCGAGCAGGTGGTGCGGGACGCCGTGGCGGGCCGCGCGGGGCAGCTTCGCCGTGCCGATGTCCATCCCGCGGTAGAGCTGCATCGCGTCGGCGTTGACCACCTCACCGTCCAGCGCGAGCGCAAGCTGGACGGCGAGGTCGGACTTGCCGGTCGCCGTCGGGCCGACCACGGCGACCACCGGCAGGGGCGCGGCGGGGCCGCGGGCGGGGACGGGGTCGGGCACCGGCGAAGTCTCCCAGACCGGGCCCGGCAGGTGGGCCGGACATGCGATGGTGCCGGTGTCCCGGGGCAGGCCCCCGGGACACCGGCACCATCGGTTCGGTACTGCTGGTTCGGTACTGCTGGTTCGGTACTGCTGGTTCAGTGCTGGTGGAGCGGGACCGGGTCGGCTGCGGCCCGCCCGGACCGGTCGTCCAGGGTTACCACGAGCCAGCCGCGCGCGGTCTGGGTGGCCAGTTGCGACCGGTCCACCGTGACTGCGACCTTCCCCGTCGTCCGTGGGGCGAGCGAGGCGAAGCCGCCGGTCGACACCACCGGGTGGAAGGCGTCGAACGTCGCCGTCCCGGTCGCGTCACTCCCCGACCCGCCGAGCACCGTGTACCCGGTCGCGGTGAAGCTGAACGCACCCGCCGACGAGGTCAGCCCGAGGCTGCCGGCCAGCACCGGCATCTCCACCACGGAGCCGTTCATCGGAGCGATCGCGTCCCACCAGTCGACCAGGTTGCCCGCCGCGTCCACGGTGAAGGAGCTCACCGTGCCGTCCGGGGTGCCCGCGGTGACCAGCCCGGTGTCCGCCGAGAAGGTGTAGTAGTCCGGCTGGCCGTCACCGTTGGTGTCGATCGCGATGTCCACCTCGTGGGTGGCCTGCGTCGAGGTCGGCTTCGCCTCGTTCACCGCAAACACCAGCAGCTTGTCGCCCGGCACCCCGAAGGAGTCGGCGGGCAGCGACTGCACCCCGACGTCCACGATGTCGGCGACCTCCGGGTCGGTGGTGTCACCGGACCGGTCGGTCAGCTCCCAGGCGTAGACGTCCGCGTCCCCGGAGTGCACACCGAAGTTGCGCAGGGTGATGTCACCGCTGGGGGCCGTGGCCCGGCGCGACAGTTCCGGCCCGCGGGCGATGACCTCCGACGCCGCCTTGGGCACCAGCAGGAACGCCGTGCGCAACGGATAGACACCGGTGCCGGAGCTGCGCGGGGTCGCCACCACCGCACCGGCCAGCGAGACCAGCGCTCCCGCGTCGGAGGCGTCCGCCGCAGGCAGCGCCGCCACCGCGGACTTGGACAGCGAGATCGTCAGCGTCACCGTGCGGGTGGCGTGTGCCGGCACCGTCAGCGACGACGGGCTGAGGCGCAGCCCGGCGCCGTAGCTCGGCGAGCTCAGCTGGGTGCTGAGCCGGTAGCTGATGGCGTGCCCGGAGGTGTTGGTGATCCGGTAGGACCGCGAGAGCGACTGCGCGCCGCTCATCACCTTCAGCCCGAAGCTGAGGTTGTCCAGCCCCTCGGGCGTCCAGGCGTAGGCCACCGTGTCGGAGGCCGTGCGCGGCTGGACCAGGCCGGTCCCTCCGCGCACCGTGGTGAAGTCGAGCACCTTCGACGGGTCGGCGGTGGAGACCAGCGCCGCCTTCACCTGTGCCGGCGACCAGGTCGGGTGCCCCTGGCGGGCCAGCGCCGCGATGCCGGTGGTGTGCGGCGTCGCCATCGAGGTGCCGGACAGCCGGATGCCACCGGTGCCCAGGCCCACTCCGGCCGACAGCACCGACACCCCGGGTGCGGTGAGGTCGGGCTTCAGCGCACTGTCGAGCCGGCGGGGGCCGGAGGAGCTGAAGTCGGCGAAGCGCCCGTAACTGGTGTTCGTGACCGCCGCACCCGCCGTCAGCGTCACGGTGGAGCCCACCGCGGCGGCGAAGGCCGCGGCGTCGTTCCCGTCCACCCCGACGAACGGGATGGTGACGCCGGGAATCCCGCCTTCGAAGGGCGGCAACCCGGCCGCGTTGTTCACCATGATCACCGCGAGGGCGCCGGCCTGCTGGCCGAACGTGGCCCGGTCGATCCGGGCGCACACCCCACGGGTGGTGAGCACGATCTTTCCTGCGGTACCGGCGTAGTCGGCTGCCGAGCACCCGAGCCCGTCACCGCTGACCGCGACGAGTTGGCCGGTGATGCTGCTCAGCGTCGCTCCGTTGGCGTTCAGCGCATGCGCGGTGACCCCACCGCTGAAGTCGATCCCGGGGAAGGTCGGCTGGCTGGCGTCCATCGCGGCCACGGACAGGCCGGTGTCGGCGCTGCCCGGCGAACCGGTGACGTAGGCGCCGGGGCCCTCGTTGCCGGCGGCCGAGACCACCAGCACGCCGCCGGCGGTGGCGTTGTCGACGGCCTGGGTGTCCAGCCCGCCGACGGTGCCGAAGGTGGAGCCGAGCGACATGTTGATCACGTCGACGCCGTCGGCCACTGCACTGTCGATGGCGGCGGCGACGATCGAGTCGTCGACCGAGCCGGAGCAGCCGAACACCTTGTAGATGCGCAGATCGGCCTCCGGCGCAGACCCGGGTGCCACCTCGAACGAGGTCGCCGACAGGGTGGACGCGTTGTACGGGCCGGTGTAGGTGTGCCCGTCGGCGGTGACGCCGAAGCCCGCCGCCGTGCCGGACACGTGGGTGCCGTGCTCGCCGCAGGCCAGCGGGTCGGGATCGGGCTGCGGCACGGTCAGTGCCGGGTCGCTGGAACTGGCGTCGTAGGCGTCACCGACGAAGTCGTAGCCCCCGATCACCTTGGCGGTGGGGAACGTCCCGGGCTCGATCTTCGTCCGGTCGTTCGAGCTGTAGGCCTGCGGGGTGCCGGGCCCGCCGAAGTCGGCATGGGTGTAGTCGATGCCGTCGTCGATGACGCCGATGACCATGCCCTTGCCGGTCAGCCCCAGGTCCTGCCAGGTCTGGTCGGTGCCCGTGTAGGCGTCGGCCGACCCGTTGTCCCGGGTGATGGTGCGCGACACCTGCACCTGGCGCACACCGGCAACGGCCGCCACCTTGGCCAGGTCGCGGGCCTTGACCCGGACCCGGACCGCGTTCAGGACGGTGGTCAGCCCGCCCTGCACGCTCGCACCGGCCGCACGCAGCTGCGGGGTGACTGCCGACTGTTCGGTCTGCACCCGGCGGCGGGCGGCTGCCCGGTCGAAGCTGGTGTGGGCCTGGTCAGCCTTCTGCTGCTGGATGGTGACGGGGTCACCGGTCAGCTGGACGAGTGCCGTCACCGTCGCGTCCGGCCGCAGCGAGGCAGGCAGGTTCTTGATCTTCCCGATCGAGTGCGCGTCGAAGTGGGTGAACCGGCCCTTGGAGTTCAGGGTCACCGGTCGCGGGGTGTCCGCCTGAGCAGGCATCACCGTGCCCACCACGACGGCCAGCGCGATCCCACCGATGATCGCGGGGCGTCTCATTGAGTTGTCCTCCCGAGGTGTCGTGCGACAACTGTGCTGGGCGAGACCTTATCCGGACTGTGCCCCGATATGTTCATGGAAGTTCAGCAAAATTCGGCCGACGGGGCAGAAAGTTTGGTGGCCGGGCCCGGCCCGCCTTTGCCGGCCGGGCAGGGCCGGCGGGACGTCACGCCCGGGGCGGCCGCGGCCGTCCCTCGCTCAGCCGCGACGCAGGGTCGGGATCCCCAGTGGAACGCCCGCGCCGGCCCGGTCGCCCTCCCAGGCGTCTCCGGCGCGGGTGCGGCGCAGCGCATAGAGGCCTCCGCCGAGCGCCGAATCGGCCACCAGGTGGTGCGGGGCGCCGTAGCTGACCGCCACGGTGACCATGTCACCGGGGCGCGGCCGCGGGGCCCCCGCGGGCAGCGCGAAGTGCACCAGCCGGTTGTCCCTGGCCCGGCCCGACAGCCGGCTGGTGGCGCCGTCCTTCCGGCCCTCCCCCTCGGCCACGAGCACCTCCACCGGGCGCCCTTCCTGGGCCCTGTTCTGCTCCCAGGAGATCTCCTCCTGCACCGCGACCAGCCGCTCGTAGCGCTCCTGCACCACCTCCCGCGGCACCTGGCCGGGCATGGTCGCGGCGGGCGTGCCGGGACGCGGGGAATACTGGAAGGTGAAGGCCTGGTCGAAGCGGGCGGCCGCCACCACCTCGAGCGTGGCCTCGAAGTCGGCGTCCGTCTCCCCCGGGAAGCCGACGATGATGTCGGTGCTGATCGCCGCGTCGGGGATCGCCGCCCGGACCCGTTCGATGATCCCGAGGTAGCGCTGGGCCCGGTAGGAGCGCCGCATCGCCCTCAGCACCCTGTCGGACCCGGACTGCAGCGGCATGTGCAGCTGCGGCATCACGTTCGCGGTGGCCGCCATCGCCTCGATCACGTCGTCGGTGAAGGCCGCCGGGTGCGGGCTGGTGAACCGCACCCGTTCCAGGCCCTCCACCTCGCCGCAGGCGCGCAGCAGCTTGCCGAAGGCCTCGCCGTCGCCGAACTCGCTGCCGTAGGTGTTGACGTTCTGCCCGAGCAGGGTGACCTCGATGGTCCCCTCGGCGACGAGCGCCCGAACCTCGGCCAGCACCTCACCGGGACGGCGGTCGCGCTCGCTCCCGCGCAGGCTCGGCACGATGCAGAAGGTGCAGGTGTTGTTGCAGCCGACGCTGATGGACACCCAGGCCGCGTACGCGGACCCGCGCCGGGCGGGCAGGGTGGAGGGGAACACCTCGAGCGCCTCGAGGATCTCGACCTCGGCGCTGTGGTTGTGCCGCGCACGCTCGAGCAGAGCCGGCAGCCCGCCCAGGTTGTGGGTGCCGAACACGACGTCCACCCAGGGAGCGCGCCGAACGATGGCCGCCCGGTCCTTCTGGGCCAGGCAGCCCCCGACGGCGATCTGCATCCCGGGCCGCGCCGCCTTGACCGGGGCGAGGTGGCCGAGGTTGCCGTACAGCCGGTTGTCGGCGTTCTCCCGCACCGCGCAGGTGTTGAACACCACGAGGTCGGCGTCGGCGTCCGGCTCTGCCTGCACGTAGCCGGCGGCCTCCAGCACGCCCCGCAGCCGCTCGGAGTCGTGCATGTTCATCTGGCAGCCGTAGGTGCGCACCTGGTAACTGCGGGGCCGCTCGCGGGAGCCTGGCTGGAACGTCGTCATGGCCGTCCCAGCGTACGGGGGCGCCGCCCGCACCGCAGCGCCGCTCAGAGCTCGAGGTCTCCCGCGCCGTCGCCTGCGGCGCCGGGGTCCTCGAGTTCGAGGTCCGCGCTCTCGAGCCGGATGGCGGTGAAGACCACGCCGGCGCCGTAGCCCTTGCGGGCGAGCATCCCGGCCAGCCGCCGGATCCGGCGTGCGGGATCGTCCGCGCGCATCGCCGGCAGCCGGCGCCGGACCAGCTCGCGGGCCGCGGCCAGCTCGTCGTCGGGGCGGATCGCGTCGACCGCCTCGCGCACCGTCTCGTCTGCCACGCCGCGCTGTCTCAGCTCGTGGGCCAGAGCACGCCGGGCCAGCCCCCGCCCGGTGTGCCGGCTCGCCACCCACATCCGCGCGAACTGCTCGTCGTCGACGAGGTCGACCTCCTCGAACCGGTCGAGCACCGCCTCGGCCGCCTCGTCCGGCACCCCACGCCGGGCCAGCGCGGCGGCGAGTTGCGCCCTGGTGCGCGGGGCGATGGTGAGCTGGCGGAGGACGACGGCCCGGGCAAGGGCCTGCGGATCGGCCGGCTGCGCGGGCTCGGCCGGAGTACCGGAGGAAAGCCCGTCAGGGCTGCCCCCGGTACTCCGACCTCGCCGCGATGCCTCGCCGCGCCCCGCCTGGGCGGCCCGACGGCTGGCCACCGGCAGCTCAGAAGTCGACCGGCACGGGGTCGGCCACCGCTGGTGCGTCGACCCGTGCCCCGATGCCGAGCTTCTCCTTGATCCGCTTCTCGATCTCGTTCGCCAGGTCGGGGTTGTCGCGCAGGAAGGCGCGGGCGTTCTCCTTGCCCTGCCCGAGCTGATCCCCCTCGTAGGTGTACCAGGCACCCGACTTGCGGACGAGGCCCTGCTCGACGCCCATGTCGATGAGGCCGCCCTCTCGGGAGATGCCGATGCCGTACAGGATGTCGAACTCCGCCTGCTTGAACGGCGGGCTCACCTTGTTCTTCACGACCTTCACCCGGGTGCGGGAGCCGACCGGCTCCGACCCGTCCTTGAGGGTCTCGATCCGGCGCACGTCGAGCCGGACGGAGGCGTAGAACTTCAACGCCCGACCTCCGGTCGTGGTCTCGGGCGAGCCGAACATCACGCCGATCTTCTCGCGCAACTGGTTGATGAAGATCGCCGTGGTGCCGGAATTGCTCAAGGCGCCGGTGAGCTTCCGCAGTGCCTGCGACATCAGCCGGGCCTGCAACCCGACGTGGCTGTCGCCCATCTCCCCCTCGATCTCCGCCTTGGGCACCAGGGCGGCCACCGAGTCGATCACGATGATGTCCAGGGCACCCGAGCGGATCAGCATGTCCGCGATCTCCAGCGCCTGCTCGCCGGTGTCCGGCTGGGAGACCAGCAGAGCGTCGGTGTCCACCCCGAGCTTCTTCGCGTACTCCGGGTCGAGCGCGTGCTCGGCGTCGATGAAGGCGGCGATGCCGCCGGTCTTCTGCGCGCTCGCGACGGCGTGCAGTGCCACCGTGGTCTTGCCGGAGGACTCCGGGCCGAAGATCTCGACCACCCGGCCCCGGGGCAGCCCGCCGATACCGAGAGCGATGTCGAGGGCGATCGACCCGGTCGGGATCACCTCGATGGGCGGCCGGGCGTCGTCACCGAGCCGCATCACCGACCCCTTGCCGAACTGCCGGTCGATCTGGGCGAGGGCGGCCGCGAGGGCCTTCTCGCGGTCTGCTGGAGCTGGCATGTCCTCACCTCGGTCAGCGGCGCGGGTGCGCCGTGGGGCTGGCATCTGAGTCGTCTGGGTCGTCCGCGGCCGGGAGCTCCGCGCCTGCATCGGCTTCCGTGTGCTTGTCATCGCCGGTCACGCTAGAACCGACCACCGACACCGAGCCGCGGCGCCGGCCGAGGTGTGGATGGTGGTGCGTGGCCGGCCGCTGTGGAGGAGCCTATGCCGAACAGGTGTTCGAGCGTAGTCCCGACACGCCGGTGCGAACTCCCCCGTGCGCACCGGCACCCGCCACCGCGGTAGAACGGCAGCGCCCGCCCGGATCACCCCGCCCGGATCACCCCGCCCGGATCACCCCGGCCGGATCACCCCGGCCGGGCGCCTCGGCCGATCATCAGGGCCCCGATCATCAGGGCGATCACACGGAACCGATCACCGGGTCGGCTCCGTCGCAGCGACGACGACGGAGGGACGACCATGCCGAGCTCCGCACCGACACCGCACACCGCACCGACACCGCACACCGCGCCGATCCCGCACGCCGCACCGACACCGCACCCCGCACCGACCCCGCACCGCGGGCCGCCCGCAGGGCTCGCTCGCCCGCGGGTGGCCGTCACTGCGACACTGCTGATGCTGGTCCTCGCCGGCTGCGGGCAGGCCGCGGGCAGCGCCGGCGCGGACACCTCTCAGGGAGGCACCGTGACCCCCAGCACCAGCTCCGGCCCCGGCGCCGCCGGCGACAGCTCGCCGACGACCACCCCGGGCGCGCCCTCGGGGCCGGCGGATCTCACCGTCGTGGTCGACGACGGTGCCGGCGGCACCACCAACTGGCACCTCACCTGCGCACCGGCGGGGGGTACCCACCCCGACCCGCAGACCGCGTGCGGAGTGCTCGGCGCCCGCGGCGACAGCGCGCTGCAACCCGTCCGGGCGGGCACCATGTGCACCGAGATCTACGGCGGGCCGCAGACCGCGACGATCACCGGCACCTGGCGCGGGCAGCGCGTCGATGCCCGGCTCTCGCGCCACAACGGCTGCGAGATCGCCCGCTGGCAGGCCCTGCTCGGCCTGCTCCCGCCCGCCGGCGCCTAGTGCGGCTGTAGGACTAGTGCGGCTGTGGGACTAGTGCGGCTGTAGGACCAGTGCCGGCAGAGCGTCGGCGCCGCGGGCCGGGCGGGCAGGGCCGGGTCAGGACAGCAGCAGCCGCTCCAGCCTGCGGGCAGCGACCAGCATGCCGCCGAGCCCGAGCGCGACCAGGTAGGCGACGTGGCCCAGCGTCCACGCCGACGGCAGCCCGAGGGCGACATCCCGGGCCAGCGTCACGCCGTGGTACAGCGGGGTCGCCTGCACCACCCAGCGCAGCGACGGGGGGTAGGTCGCGAGCGGATAGAACGTGGCGGAGAACAGGAACATCGGCAGCACGGCGAGCTGGATCAGGTCGAAGTCCTGCCACGAGCGCATGTACGTCGTCGCCGCCATCCCGACCCCGGCGAAGGCCAGCCCGATCAGCACCGCCGCCGGCAGCGTCAGCAGTGCCCACCAGGTGTGCACCACCCCTGCCAGCGCCATCACCAGCAGGAACGCCGCCGCGTAGCCGGTGCCGCGCAGCAGCGCCCAGGTGACCTCGCCGACCGCGATGTCGCGCGGCCCCAGCGGGGTGGCGAGCACCGAGTCGTACAGGCGGGCGTACTTGAGCTTGAAGAACACGTTGCCGGTGGTGTCGAACACCGCGCCGTTCATCGCCGAGGAGGCAAGCAGCGCGGGCGCCACGAAGCTTGCGTACGGCACGCTCGCGCCGTTCCCGGTCTGCACCCGGCCCACCAGCGCGCCGATCCCGATGCCCAGCGCGAACAGGTAGAACACCGGCTCGAAGAAGCCGCTCACCAGGGTCGGCCAGGCATGCTTCCAGGCAGTCATGTTGCGCCGCACCAACATCCGGGCCATGCCCGCGCCGGCGGGGACCGGCAACGCGGCCAGCAGCCGGCTCACACCGCCAGCCGGCGGGTGAACGAGCGAGTCGCCAACCACAGCCCCACCGCCAACCACAGGACGAGGTAGGCCAGGTGCAGCGCGGCCGGCCCGAGCGCGGCCCGGGACAGCGCCAGGTCGCGGATGAGTGAGGTCGCATGCCACAGCGGGGTGATCCGGGCGAGCACCCGCAGGGCCAGCGGGAGCTGGGCGATCGGGAAGAAGGTACCGGCGAACAGGAACATCGGGATGATCCCGAAGCGGAACAGCAGGTTGAACCCGCCGTCGTTCTGCTGCGCCGCCGAGAAGGCCATCACCGCGGCCGCGTGGGCAGCACCGCACAGCACCGCCACCGGCAGGGCGAGCACCACCCACCACGACCGGAACGCCCCGAGAGCGCCGCCCACCACGAGGAAGGCGGCCGCCACCAGGGTCGTGCGCAGGACGATGAACAGCAGGTGACCGAGCACGATGTCGAGGATCCCGAGCGGCCCGGCGAGCATGGCGTGGTACTGCCGCTGCCACTTGATCGCCGCCATCACCGGGTACGTCGACTCGCTCACCGCGGTCTGCATGGCGTTCGCGGCCAGCACCCCGGGGGCGACGAACAGCACGTAGGGCACTCCGTCCACCCCGCGCCGGACCATCGTGGCCAGACCGAAGCCCAGCGAGCCCAGGTACAGCAGCGGGGCGAGGAAACCCGAGACCAGGCTGCCGCGCCAGGTGCGGCGGTAGAAGCGCAGCCAGTACTCCAGCGCGCGCAGCGCCAGCGCCCCGGGGCGCCCGCCGCCGGCGGAGGTCAGTGCGCCGGTCCGCACCGTGTCCATGGTGGCCATCGGCGTCCTCAGTCCACCAGCCGGCGGCCGGTCAGGTGCAGGAAGACATCCTCCAGGGTGGAGCGGCGGACCAGCACCGACAGCGGGCGCAGGCCGCGCCGCTGCACCGCGGCGGCGGCGTCGTCCCCGCGGTCGGTGTAGAGCAACAGCCGGTCCGGGAGCACCTCGATGCGCTCGGCGAGCCCCTCGAGCGGGGCGGCGAAGGGCGCGTGCTCCTCGTCGGGGAAGCGCAGCTCGAGCACCTCTCGGGTGCTGTAGCGCTCGATCAGCGCCCGCGGGGCGCCCTCGGCCACGATCCGACCGCCGTCCATCACCACCAGCCGGTCGCACAACTGCTCGGCCTCGTCCATGTAGTGGGTGGTGAGCACCAGCGTCACGCCCTGCTTCTTCAGCCGGAAGAGCCGGTCCCAGAGCATGTGCCGGGCCTGCGGGTCCAGGCCGGTGGTGGGCTCGTCGAGCAAGAGGATCTCGGGGTCGTTGACCAGCGCCCGCGCGATCGTCAGCCGGCGCTTCATGCCCCCCGACAGCGGCTCCACCCTGCTGTTCGCCCGCTCGGTGAGCTGGGCGAAGGCGAGCAGCTCGGCGGCCTTCGCCGCCGCGACGCTGCGCGGGATCCCGAAGTAACGGGCGTAGACGACGAGGTTCTCCCGGACGGTGAGCTCCTCGTCCAGGGTGTCCAGCTGGGGCACCACCCCGAGCCGGGCGCGGATCGCCGGGCCGTCGTGGGCCGGGTCCATGCCCAGCACGCTGAGCTCACCCTCGGACACCGGCGAGACGCAGCCGACCATCCGCATGGTCGAGGACTTGCCCGCGCCGTTGGGCCCGAGGAAGCCGAACGCCTCTCCCGCGGCGGACGTCGAGGTCGATCCCGTCCACCGCGGTGAACCCGCCGAAGCGCTTGGTCAGTGCCCGTGCCCGGATCATCGTCGCGGCCCCCGCAACGGCGGCACCGCCCGGGCCTCCCGCCGCCCGCCCGACCGGCGAGACGGTTCCGGTTTCAGTCGACGCCACCCTGCCCCCTTGACTGCAGCATCCCGACCATAACCCGGCCCGGTGGCGCCGCGGAACTGTCAGCCTACGACCACGGGCTGCGACCGTCTCGGCGGCTGACTCATCGCCGCCGACGGGGCTCCTCCCGCCCCCAGCGCCGCTGCGACGGGACCTCCATGGCGTCGCACAGGGCGAACCACACCTCGCGCAGGTCCTCCCCCGCCTCCAGCGCCTGCCCAGCCGTGCGGTTGCCGAGGTCGCCGATCACGTGGTCGCGGACCAGGGTGCGGCCGTAGCCGGCACCGAACTCCCCGTCCACCAGACCCCAGAACTCGCTCATCCGCACCCGGCGAGCATGCCATGAACGACCCTGTCGGTGCCGGGGGTGAGAATCGGGGGGTGGCACCAACCGAGGGCGGGTCCGGCGCGAGCTCCGCGGGGCCCGCAGGCTCCGGCGAGGGTCCGCCGGCGCCCGTGCTGGCACGCTTCTCCGCAGCCTCGCGGGCCTGGTTCACCGCGGCCTTCGCCGCCCCGACCCCCGCCCAGCTCGGCGCCTGGGAGGCGCTCAGCCACGGTGAGCATGCACTGGTGGTCGCGCCGACCGGGTCGGGCAAGACGCTTGCCGCCTTCTTCTGGGCGCTGGACGGGCTCAGCTCGGGCCCGCCTCCGGCCGACCCCGCACAACGCTGCCGGGTGCTGTACGTCTCCCCGCTCAAGGCCCTCGCCGTCGACGTCCAGCGCAACCTGCGCTCGCCGCTGACCGGGATCCGGCACGAGGCGGCGCGGCTGGGTCTGCCCGAACCCGAGGTGAGGGTCGGCGTGCGCTCCGGGGACACCCCAGCGCAGGAGCGGCGGGAGTTCCCGCGCCGGCCACCGGACATCCTCATCACGACCCCCGAGTCGCTGTTCCTGCTGCTCACCTCCCAGCCCCGGGAGGCGCTGCGCGCGGTCGGCACGGTGATCGTCGACGAGGTGCACGCGCTGGCGGGGTCCAAGCGCGGCGCCCACCTGGCGCTCAGCCTGGAGCGGCTCGACGCCCTGCTGCCGGCGCCGGCGCAGCGGGTCGGGCTGTCCGCCACGGTGCGCCCGGTGGAGGACGTCGCGCGCTGGCTCGCCGGCGCGGCCACCCGGCCGGTGCGGATCGTGCAACCCGCGGTGGACAAGCACTTCGACCTGCAGGTGGTGGTGCCGGTCCCGGACATGGCCGACCCCCGCCCGGCGGGCGGCGGCGCCGAGCCCGACCCGGCTCCCGACCCGACCGGCTCGCCGTCCATCTGGCCGCACGTCGAGGAGCGGGTCGTCGACCTGGTGGCCGCGCACCGCTCGACGCTGGTCTTCGCCAACTCGCGGCGGCTGGCCGAGCGGCTCACCGCCCGGCTGAACGAGGTCTGGCAGGAACGTACCGATCCCGGCACCGCGGCGCTGCCGGAGCCCGGCTCGCTGCGACCCGCGGCGATGATGGGGCAGGCGGGCGCGGCGGTGGGCGCCCCCGCCGTGCTGGCCCGCGCCCACCACGGGTCGGTGAGCAAGGAGCAGCGCGCCCTCATCGAGGGCGAGCTCAAGGCCGGGCGGCTGCCCGCCGTGGTGGCCACCTCCAGCCTGGAGCTGGGCATCGACATGGGCGCCATCGACCTGGTCGTCCAGGTCGAGTCCCCGCCGAGCGTGGCCAGCGGCCTGCAGCGAGTGGGCCGGGCCGGCCACCAGGTCGGTGCGGTCTCCCGCGGCGTGCTGTTCCCCAAGTACCGCAGCGACCTGGTGCAGACAGCGGTCGTCGTGGAGCGCATGCGCGCCGGTCGGATCGAGGCCCTGCAGGTCCCCGCAAACCCGCTCGACGTGCTCGCCCAGCAGATCGTCGCCATGACGGCCATGGACGCCTGGGACGTCGACGCACTCGCCGCGCTGGTGCGCCGGGCAGCCCCCTTCGCCACCCTCACCCGCCCGGTGCTGGAGTCCGTGCTGGACATGCTCTCCGGCCGCTACCCCAGCGACGAGTTCGCCGAGCTGCGGCCTCGCGTCGTCTGGGACCGCATCGGGGCGCTGGTCACCGGCCGCCCCGGCGCCCAGCGGCTGGCCGTCACCTCCGGGGGCACGATCCCTGACCGGGGGCTGTACGGGGTGTTCCTCGCCGGGACGCAGGGCGACGGCGGGCGCGGTCGGGCCGGTCGGCGGGTCGGGGAGCTCGACGAGGAGATGGTGTACGAGTCCCGGGTCGGGGACGTATTCACCCTGGGGTCCTCGACCTGGCGGATCGAGGACATCACCCACGACCAGGTCCTGGTCACCCCTGCCCCCGGCCAGCCGGGCCGGCTGCCGTTCTGGAAGGGCGACGCGCTCGGCCGCCCGGCCGAGCTGGGCCGGGCGGTGGGCGCCTTCGTGCGCGAGCTCGGGCAGCTCGACCCGGCCGCCGCGCGCGAGCGGGTGCGCGCCTGCGGTCTGGACGAGTGGGCGGCCGACAACCTCCTCACCTACCTGGACGAGCAGCGCCGCGCCACCCGCCACGTTGCCCGACGACCGCACCATCGTGGTCGAGCGGTTCCGTGACGAGCTCGGCGACTGGCGGGTGGTGGTGCACTCCCCGTTCGGCGGCCGGCTGCACGCGCCGTGGGCACTGCTGCTCGCCGCCCGCTTCCGCGAGCGGTTCGGCGTCGAGGTGCAGGCGAGCACCCGCAGACGACGGGATCGTGCTGCGCCTGCCGGACATCGAGACCGGCGACGGCAGCGCACCCGCGGTCGCCGACCTGGTGGCGGTCGACCGCAGACGAGGTCGAGGAGCTGGTCACCGCCGAGCTGGGCGGCTCGGCGCTGTTCGCCGCGCGGTTCCGCGAGTGCGCCGGCCGGGCGTTGCTGCTGCCCCGCCGCCGCCCCGGCACCGCGCCAGCCGCTGTGGCAGCAACGCCAGCGAGCGGCCCAGCTACTGCAGGTGGCCGCGCCGCTACGGCAGCTTCCCGATCGTGCTGGAGACGGTCCGCGAGTGCCTGCAGGACGTCTTCGACGTCCCCGGCCTGGTCGACCCTGATGGGGGACATCACCGCCCGCCGGACCACGGTGGTCGAGGTGGAGACCCCGCTGCCCTCGCCGTTCGCCCGCAGCCTGCTCTTCGGGTACGTGGCGCAGTTCCTCTACGAGGGTGACTCTCCGCTGGCCGAACGGCGTGCCGCCGCGCTGGCGCTCGACCCCGCACTGCTGGCGGAGCTGCTCGGCCGGGGCGAGGGGGCGGCGCTGCGCGACCTGCTCGACCCCGCCGCGGTCGAGCGCACCGAAGCCGAGCTGCAGCGGCTGGCACCCGCGCGGTACGCCCGCGGCCCCGAGGGGGTCGCCGACCTGCTCCGCCTGCTCGGACCGCTGACCACCGCCGAGGTCGGTGCGCGCACCGCTGCCCCGGCCGCCCCCGCCGCCCCCGCGACGCCTGCCGCCGGCCTCAGCCCGAACGGCGAGCCCGCTCCGCAGGCCGCCGGCGCGGGGACCGTCGCCCCATGGCTGGCCGAGCTGGAGGCCTCACGCCGGCTGATCAGGGTGCGGGTGGCCCACGAGGAGCGCTGGGCGGCCGTCGAGGACGCCGGGCGGCTGCGCGACGCGCTCGGCACCGCGCTGCCGGTGGGGCTGGCCGAGGCGTTCACCGAGCCGGTGGCCGATCCGCTCGGCGATCTGCTGTCCCGCCACGCCAGGACGCACGGTCCGTTCACCGCCGCCCAGGCCGCCGCCCGGTTCGGCCTCGGCGCTCGGGTGGCGGCGGACGCGCTGGCCCGGCTGGTCGTGGCGGGCCGGCTGGTGGAGGGCGAGCTGCGCCCGCTCGACAGCGGGGGCGGGGTCGGCACCGACTACTGCGATGTCGACGTGCTGCGCACCATCCGGCGTCGCTCGCTGGCAGCGCTGCGGTCCGAGGTGGAGCCGGTGACGGCCCGCGAGCTGGCGGCCTTCCTCCCGCGCTGGCAGGGCGTCGGCGCCGCGGCGGGCGGTGCGGACGCGGTGCTGCGGGCGGTGGAGCAGCTTGCCGGCGCCCAGCTGCCGGCCAGCGCGGTGGAGAGCCTGGTGCTGCCCGCGCGGGTCGCCGGCTACTCCCCGGCGATGCTCGACGAGCTCACCGCCGCCGGCGAGGTGATCTGGGCCGGCCACGGGGCACTGCCGGGCGACGACGGGTGGGTGTCGCTGCACCCCGCCGACCTGGCTCCGCTGACCCTGCCCGACCCCGACCCCGCCTTCGTGCCCGGCCCGCTGCACGAGGCGGTGCTGTCGTCGCTGGCCTCCGGCGGCGCCTTCTTCTTCCGAACCCTGTCCGAGGCGGTCGGCGGCCCCGACGACGCCGACCTGCTCGCCGCGCTGTGGGAACTCACCTGGGCGGGGCGAGTGAGCAACGACACCCTCGCCCCGCTGCGGGCCCGGCTGTCCGGCGGGCGGGCCGCCCATCGCCCGCGTCGGCCCACCCCGCGCGCCCGCTACGGCAGCGGGGGGCTCGCCTCGCTGCGGGCGGCCCGGGCCGCCGCCGGACGCCCGGCCCTACCCGTGCGCGGCGGGCCGGCGCAGGCAGCGGGCCGGTGGGCGCTGCTGCCGCCGACCGAGGCCGACCCGACCGCCCGGGCGCACGCGCGGACCGAGGTGCTGCTGGAGCGGCACGGGGTGCTCACCCGCGGGGCCGTGGCCGCCGAGGGGGTGAGCGGCGGCTTCGCGGCCGCCTACCGGGTGCTCAGCGCCTTCGAGGAAGCGGGCCGGGTCAGACGTGGCTACTTCGTCGAGGGGCTCGGCGCCGCCCAGTTCGCCGGCAGCGGCGCGGTCGACCGACTGCGCGCCGAGACGCGCCCCGCTGCGGCCGAGGGCGGGTGGGGAGGCGGGCGCGCCGCGGGCGGGCCCGCTGCCGGCGGCGCCCGGACGGCCGGCGACTCCCCGGCGGCCCGCACCGTGGTGCTCGCCGCGGCCGACCCGGCGAACCCCTTCGGCGCGGCGCTGCCCTGGCCCGCCCGCACCCAGGAGCAGGCCGGCGGGCACCGGCCCGGGCGCAAGGCGGGCGCCCTGGTCGTGGTCGTGGACGGCGAACTGGTGCTCTACGTCGAGCGCGGCGGGCGCACCCTGTTGTCCTGGACGCTCGACCCGGCAGCGCTGCAGGCGGCCGCCGATGCGCTCGCGCTGGCCGTCAGGGAAGGCGCTCTCGGCAAGCTGAGCGTCGAGCGGGCCGATGGCGAGGGACTGCTGGGAGCCGGTCACCCGCTCGCCGCGGCGCTGGCCACGGCGGGGTTCCACACCACCCCGCGGGGGCTGCGCATCCGCGGCTGACTCCGGGCGGCGCTCCCCGGCCGGCGCGCGACGGGTGCCGCGGCCGGCCGGGGTCGATGCTGCGTGCGTCCGCGTTACGGGCGCACGGTGGCCAGCGTGTACGCGCCGGAACCGGAGTAGGAGTACACCCGCCAGCGGTAGGTGCCCGCCGTTCCCGAGTAGGTGATGCTCTCGGACGCCGTGTTGCCCAGGCTGCTCGCGACAACGCTCCAGCGACTACCGGACTTCTTGTACAGGTAGAGGTCGAAGTCCGCCCCCGACGGTCCGCTCAGGCAGGCCAGGTGGGTACCCGACACCGCGGTGGTGTATCCGGTGCTGCTCGGCAGGTAGGCGGAGGCGCCGGTGCCGGACAGCGAACCGGTGAAGGTCTGCGTCGGGTTCGTGCAGCTCGGGGATCCGCCCCCGCCGCCACCGCTCGGTGGGGTGAGGCCCGAGTAGAGCAGCAGGTTCGGCGACCCCGTGCCCACGTTCGACAGCACGCCGGGCGTGGCCGTCGAGGTGATCGCCGCCGAGACCGTCGCCGGCGTCGCCGACGGGTTGCCCTGCAGGTAGAACGCGGTGACCCCGGTCACGTGCGGGGTGGCCATCGAGGTGCCGCTGATGGTGTTGGTGGCGGTGTCGGAGGTGTTCCAGGCCGAGGTGATGTTCGTCCCGGGCGCGAACACGTCGACGCACGAGCCGTAGTTGGAGTAGCTGGTGTCACGGCTGTCGGTAGGAGGTCGCCGCCCCCACCGTGATGGCCGCCGGCACCCGCGCCGGGGAGTAGTTGCAGGCGTTCGGCGTTGGAGTTGCCCGCCGCGATCGAGTACGTCACCCCGGAGGCGATCGAGTTGTTCACCGCCGTGTCGAGAGCCGTCGACGCCGAGCCGCCGAGACTCATGTTGGCCACCGCCGGGCTGTGGTGGTTGGCGGTGACCCAGTCGATACCGGCGATCACCCCGGAGGTCGCGCCCGATCCGCTGCAGTCCAGCACCCGACCGCGACCAGGGACACGGACTTGGCGACCCCGTAGGTCGAGCCGCCGATGGTGGCGGACACGTGCGTGCCGTGACCGTTGCAGTCGACGGTGCCGTTGCCGTCGTTGACCGCGGTGTACCCGCCGCTGGCCCGCGCCCCCGAACTGGCTGTGGGTGGTGCGGATCCCGGTGTCGATGACGTAGGCGGTGACCCCCGCGCCGGTCGCGGAGTAGGTGTAGTTCCCGTCCAGCGGAAGTGCACGCTGGTCGATCCGGTCCAGCCCCCAGGTCGCCCCGGTCTGGGTGGTGTCGACCGTGACGACCTGGTCGGGCTCGACGTAGGCGACGTCGGGATCGCGGCGGACGGTGTCGAGCTGCCCGGCCGACAGCCGGGCTGCGAACCCGTGCACCGCGGTGGAGTACTGCCGGTCGACACCGGCGCCGTGGGAGCGGGCCCGGCCGGCGGCCGGGGCCGTCGCGGCCCCCTGCTTGAGGACAACCACGAAGTGCCCGGCGATGCCGGTGCCGGCGGGCGCCGTTCGCAGCGGTGCGAGCGACGGCAGTTGGGCGGCGCTCGCCGCCGGCCCGCTCGCGACCGCCAGGGCGGTCACGGCCGCGGCAGCGGCGGCGGTGACCGCCACGCCGCGTCGAAAGTGAGGTGTCACGAAGGATCTCCCCTGCTCGGCCGGCCCTGGCGAAGGACCCTCGTCCTTGCCGACCATGACGAGGGATCTTACGGACGAATCACCCTCAAGATCAGCCTTGTGTTCGCGCCCCGTGACCGCTAGGCCATCCCCCACGCCCGACCGGCCGGGCCGGCCGCTCCACCGGGGCCGATTAGCACTTAGGGTTGCCTAGCCTGACCCCAAGCGCACCCGAGGAGCCCCGATGTCCACGCAGCGCGCACTTCCGCAGACCGAGCTGCTGCAGGAGCTGGAACCCGCGGTGTCCACCGAGCTCGACCGCCACCTGTCCGTCGCCCGGGAGTGGATGCCCCACGAGTACGTCCCCTGGAGCCAGGGCCGCGACTACGACGGGGTGCTCGGTGGGCAGCCCTGGGAGCAGGGCCAGTCCGCGCTCGGACCGGTCGCCCGCACCGCTCTCGTGGTCAACCTGCTCACCGAGGACAACCTGCCCAGCTACCACCGGGAGATCTACCACCTTCGGCCGGACGGCGCCTGGGGCACCTGGATCGGGCGCTGGACCGCCGAAGAGGGCCGGCACGGCACCGCCCATCCGTGACTACCTGCTGGTCACCCGCGGCGGTCGACCCGGTGGCCCTGGAGCGGGAGCGGATGGTGCACATGACCCAGGGGGTTCACCACCGCCTACGAGCCCGATGCCCTGCACACCTCTCGCGTACGTCTCCTTCCAGGAGCTGGCCACCCGCATCTCCCACCGCAACACCGGCCGCTTCAGCGACCGAATCCTGACTGTGCGACCAGTTGCTCGGCCCGAATCGCGCGTGGACGAGAACCTGCACATGATCTTCTACCGAACCTGCTCGCGACCGCCCTGGAGGTCGACCCGTCACAGACGATGCGGGCGGTGTGGGACGTCGTCGCGTCACTTCCAGAATGCCCGGCCGGGGCACGAAGGCTTCGCCCGGCTGGCTCGGTGCAGATCGCCCAGGCGGGCATCTACGACCTGCGCATCCACCGCGACGAGGTGCTGGTCCCGGTGCTGCGGAACTGGAAGATCTGGGACCTGGAGGGGCTCAGTGGGCCGGCCGAGGCCGCCCGGGACGCCCTGGACACCTTCCTCGCCGATCTCGACGCCAGGGCCGCCCGGTTCGAGGACAGGCGCGCCGCCCAGCGCGAGCGGGCTGCCCTGCGGCAGGGCTGACGGCCCGGGCCGAGCGCGGAGGCTGAGGGCCGGGCTGAGGGCGGGGACTGCGGGCGGGTGCAGGCGCGGCTCAGGCCGCGGAGACCAGCCCCGCGGCCCGCAGCGCGACGTCCTCGGCGAGGTCGTCGGGCACGGTGTCGGGCACCTCGACGGCGCCCCCCGCGAGGGTCTCGGCAGCTGCCACCCGCTGACTCACGACCTGCAGGACCGAGGACAGCGGCAGCTCCAGCGCGCCGCAGATCGAGGCCAGCAGCTCGGAGGATGCCTCCTTCTGGCCACGCTCGACCTCGCTGAGGTAGCCGAGGGAGACCCGGGCGAGGGAAGAGACCTCGCGCAGCGTCCTGCCCTGCTCCCGACGGGTGTCGCGGAGTACGTCGCCGATCTCCTGGCGTAAGAGAACCACTGCGTGACCTCCCTTCCCGCTACCGACTCCCTGCCTTCTCTCGGCCACCGCGACCGCTCCCTGTAGCCGCCGCGACGACAGCCGCCCCCGACCGGTGGGGACAACACCCACCGTACCCTGGCGCGCCGACGGTCGCGCAGCATGAACAACACGCGTCACCCTCCCGACAACCGGAGCGGCGGGCGCGCTGTTCCTGGTCACCGCCCGCCCGCCGCGCGCTCAGGCCTCGTGTTCGCCCAGAGCGAACAGGAGCAGGTCGAACGCCGCCGCGACGGTGGCCTCCCGGACGGCGGCCCGGTCGCCGTCCAGGTGCAGGCTGCGCACCCGGGCCCCGGCGGGCCCGGTCACCGCCACGAACACCGTGCCCGGCGGGTGCCCGTCCTGGGCGTCGGGGCCGGCGACGCCGGTGGTGGCCAGCCCCCAGCTCGCACCCAGCCTGGCTGCCGCGCCCGCCGCCATCTGCCCGGCGACCTCGGCGTCCACGGCCCCGCGCCGGGCGAGCAGCTCGGCGTCCACCCCGAGCAGCCGCTGCTTGAGGTCCGTGGCGTACGCCACCACCCCACCGCGCAGCACCGCCGAGGCGCCGGGCACGTCCACCAGCCCGGCGACCACCAGCCCCCCCGTCAGCGACTCGGCCACGGCCAGCGTCTGGCCGGCCTCGAACAGCGCCTCGATCACCTGTCCGGCCCGGGTCACCGGCCCGGCCGGACCGCTCATGCCGTCCCCGCGGGGCCGCCGTCCGCCGCCTCACCGGCCGCCAGTTCGGCCGCGGCGCCGCCCGCCGCCGGCCGCTCGGCCGGCGCGCGATCGGCAGCCGCGCCGCCGGCCGCCGCAGCGGTGCCGCCGCGGGCGCGGCCACGCTCGGCCCGGGCCTGCCGGCGCGCGCGGGTCAGCTCGCTGCCCGCCACCACACCCCCGACCTTGAGCACGTAGTCGATCCCGGTGGCGACGGTGACCACCACCGCCACCGCCATCACCCCCTCGGCGAGGTGGTGCCCGAGGTCGGGCAGCGGCAGCAGGTAGCCCGTGATCGCCAGCGCCTGCAACGCCGTCTTCGCCTTGCCGCCGCGCCCGGCCGGCAGCACCGCGTGCCGGATCACCAGGAAGCGCATCAGCGTCACGCCGACCTCGCGCACCGCCACCACGGCCGTCACCCACCAGGGCAGCTCGCCGAGCAGCGACAGACCCACCAGCGCGGTGCCGACCAGCGCCTTGTCCGCGATCGGGTCCGCGATCTTGCCGACATCGGTGACCAGGCCGTGGCGCCGGGCCAGCTCGCCGTCGAGCCGGTCGGTGAGCGCGGCGGCGGCGAAGGTGACGGCCGCGCCGAAGCGCCATCCCGGCCCCGAGCCGCCCAGCAACAGCCAGCCGAACACCGGCACCAGGGCGAGCCGGATGGCAGTCAGGGCGTTGGCCACGTTCCAGGTGCTGGCCGGGCGGGCCGCGCCGCCGGCCCGCTGCACCCCCTCCGGTGCGGTCACGACCGCCCCGCGAACCGGGACGGCCGCCGCTGTCGCTCCCCCGCCGCCTCCTGCGCGCCACCCGCGATGAGGGGGACCGGACGGGCCAGCAGATCGGGCCCGTCGGCCGCCACCACCACCGCCCGGACCAGCTCGCCAGGGCGCGGCGGGCCCGCCGGGCGCTCCCCCCGCGATGCGGGCTCCAGCCGGGTCACCCCGTCGACCTCCGGACCCTGGTGGGCGGCCCGGCCCACGGCCCGCACGCCGGCCCCGGTGCCGGGTCCCTCGTGGTCGTCGTCGTCGAGCTCCTCGACGAGGACCTCGACGATCTCGCCGATGCGGTCCTCGGCCCGCTGCGCCGACAGCTCCTCCACCAGCGCGCTCACCCGCGACACCCGCTGCGACACCTGTTCCGGGGGCAACTTGCCGGGCAGTCCCGCCGCCTCGGTGCCCTCCTCGTCGGAGTACCCGAACACCCCCACCACGTCGAGCCGCGCCGCCTCGAGGAACTCCTCCAGCTCGCGCAGCTCCTGCTCGCTCTCCCCGGGAAACCCGACGATCACGTTCGAGCGGATCCCCGCCGTCGGGGCCAGCGCGCGGATCCGCGCGATCAGCTCGAGGAAGTCCGCCGAACCACCGAAGCGCCGCATCCGGCGCAACAGCTGCGGCGCCGCGTGCTGGAAGGACAGGTCGAAGTAGGGTGCGACCCCCGCGGTCCCCGCGATCACCTCGACCAGGCCGGGGCGCAGCTCGGCCGGCTGCAGGTAGGACACCCGCACCCGATCCACCCCGTCGAGGCCGGCGAGCTGCGGCAGCAACGACTCCAGCAGCCGCACGTCGCCGAGGTCCTTGCCGTAGGACGTGGAGTTCTCGCTGACCAGCAGCAGCTCGCGCACGCCCTGCCCGCAGAGCCAGCGCGCCTCGGCGAGCACGTCGGCGGGAGGCCGGGAGACGAAGGAACCCCGGAAGGAGGGGATCGCGCAGAACGCGCAGCGCCGGTCGCAGCCCGAGGCGAGCTTCAGCGGCGACCACGGCCGTCCGTCGAGACGGCGGCGCACCACCCGCGGCCCGCTCCCCGGCACACCTGCCGCGGGCAGGTCCGGTGCACCCGAGGCCGCTGCACCCGAGGCCGGCCGACCTGGGGCCGGCGGGGCCGGGGCGGGGCCCCGTGGCCGGGCAACGGGAGCGCGCGGCCGGCGGCGGTCGGCCGGGCGGCCGGGGCCAGCGGCAGCAGCGTGCGGCGGTCCCGCGGCACGTGCGCCGGTGGGGCCTCGCCGTGCAGCACCGCGTCGAGATGCCGGGCGAGGTCGGGGTAGGAGTCGAAGCCGAGCACCGCGTCGGCCTCGGGGAGCGAGGCGGCGAGCTGGTTGCCGTACCGCTCGGCGAGGCACCCGACGGCGACCACCGCCCGGGTGCGGGCCGCGCCGCCGTCGCGCAGGTCCGCGGCCTCCAGCAGGGTGTCGATCGAGTCCTTCTTCGCCTGCTCGACGAACCCGCAGGTGTTCACCACGGCGACGTCGGCGTCGGCGGCGTCCGGCACCAGCGTCCACCCCGCGGCGGCGAGCCGGCCGGCCAACTCCTCGGAGTCCACCTCGTTGCGGGCACAGCCCAGCGTGACCAGGGCGACGGTGCGGGTGGCTGGCACCGTGTCAGCGTATCGGCGCCGGACAGGTCCCGACCGACGGGCGCCCGCGCGGGCAGCCCGGGCCACCCCACCCCCCACGGCCGGCGATCAGGCGTCGACGTCCTCCAGCAGCGACCGCATCGAGCGGGTCGGAGGCAGCCAGGCGCCCTCGGGTGGCAGGTTGTCCAGCCGCACCCGGGGCAGCGGCGAGATGAAGGCCCCCGGCACGTCCTCCAGATCGACGAAGGTCAGCAGGCTCGACTCCTGCGCGTACCCGGCGACCTCGGCGAAGGAGAGCACCAGCACCTCGACGCCGGAGCGGGCGAGCTCCTCCAGCGGGACGAGGAAGTTCCGCCCGTCACCGCTGGCGACCACCAACCGGTGCAGGCTGTGGGTGCGCGCCCGGTCCCAGATGTGCCGGAGCATGTCGGCGTCCACGTCGTCCTCGGGGCCGAGCTTGGGCCGGGCGAAGACCGCGTACCCGAAGGAGCGGATCGCCTCCACCCAGCCGCGCATGGTCACCGCGCCGCCCTGGGCGACGTTGGCGAAGACGCAGCCCTCCACCTCGCGCTCGCCGGCGGCCGTGATCAGCCAGCGCGCCACCGCGTCGAAGCGCGGGCGGGAGGCCGGGGTGGGCCGCCCGCCGATCACGTTCGACAGCGTCATGTCGATGTTCGGCGCATCCCACACCAGCAGGTCCAGCGCCGGGAGCTCGTCCCTGCCGTGCGTCCCCGGTTCACTCATCGCCCTCGCCCGGCTCCCAGAGGTCCTCGACCCGCCCGGCATCGTCGTCCGGGGGGTCCTCGCCGCGCATCAGCGCCAGCGTGGCAGGCAGGTCGTCGGGACTGCACCAGCACGTCGCGCGCCTTGCACCCCTCGGACGGCCCGACCACCCCGCGCGACTCGAGCAGGTCCATCAGCCGGCCGGCCTTGGCGAACCCGACGCGCAGCTTGCGCTGCAGCATCGAGGTGGAGCCGAACTGCGTGGTGACCACGAGCTCGGCGGCCTGCAGCAGCAGGTCGAGGTCGTCGCCGATGTCGTCGTCGACCTGCTTCTTCGCCGCCGACGACGGTGACGTCCTCGCGGTAGCTCGGGCTGGAGCTGGCCCTTGACGTGCGTCGACCACGGCGTGGATCTCGGACTCGGTGACCCAGGCGCCCTGCACGCGCATCGGCTTGGACGCGCCCATCGGCAGGAACAGCGCGTCGCCCTGGCCGATGAGCTTCTCGGCGCCCGGCTGGTCGAGGACCACCCGGGAGTCGGTGACCGACGAGGTCGCGAACGCCATCCGGGACGGCACGTTCGCCTTGATCAGGCCGGTGACGACGTCGACGCTCGGGCGCTGGGTGGCGAGCACCAGGTGGATGCCGGCGGCCCGGGCCAGCTGGGTGATCGCGGACGATCGAGTCCTCGACGTCGCGCGGGGCCACCATCATCAGGTCGGCCAGCTCGTCGACGATGACCAGCAGGTACGGGTAGGGCGCGAGCCTCCGCTCGCTGCCCGGCGGCGGGTTGACCTTGCCCGACCCGCACGGCCTTGTTGAAGTCGTCGATGTGCTTGAAGCCGAACGCGGCCAGGTCGTCGTAGCGGGCGTCCATCTCGCTTGGACCACCCACTGCAGCGCCTCGGCGGCCTTCTTCGGGTTGGTGATGATCGGCGTGATCAGGTGCGGGATGCCCTCGTAGGCGGTCAGCTCGACCCGCTTGGGGTCGACCAGCACCATCCGCACCTCGTCGGGCGTGGCGCGCATCAGGATCGAGGTGATCATCGAGTTCACGAAGCTGGACTTGCCCGCGCCGGTGGCGCCGGCGACCAGCAGGTGCGGCATCTTGGCCAGGTTGGCGACGACGTAGCCGCCCTCGACGTCCTTGCCGACGCCCGATGATCATCGGGTGCTCGACGCTTGCGCGCGCGCTGGCGAGCGCAGCACGTCGCCGAGCGAGACGGTCTCGCGGTCGGTGTTCGGGATCTCGATGCCGATCGCGCGACTTGCCGGGGATCGGCGACAGGATGCGCACGTCGGCGCTGGCCACCGCGTAGGAGATGTTCTTGCACAGCGCGGTGACCCGCTCGACCTTGATCGCCGGGCCCAGCTCGACCTCGTAGCGGGTGACGGTCGGGCCGCGGGTGAAGCCGGTGACCTGGGCGTCGACCTCGAACTGGTCGAGCACGGTGGTGAGCGCCTCGACGACCCGGTCGTTGGCCGGCGGTGCGCGCCTTGTGCGCGCTGCCCGGGGCGAGCACCTCGAGGGCGGCAGCGTGTAGGTGACGTCGCCGGCCAGCAGCAGCTGCTCGACCCGCTGCGGCAGCTGGGTGGTCGGCGGCGGCTCCAGCCCGCGGACCGCGGCCGGCTCGGCCCGCCCCGCACCGGGACCGGAGGCCGCGGGGCCGTTGCCACCCGGGCGCGGCTGGGTGTCCTCCCCGCCGGGGCCGGCACCGGGGGCGGCACCGAGCATCGCGTCCGTGGGGACCGCGCCGGCCTTGGCGGGCCCAGCCCGCCACCGGCCGGCGCTCCCCCGCCCGCGGCGCGCGCCCCTTGCCGGGACGCCCCACCACGGCCTGCTCGAACGCCTCGTCACCGGCCAGCGGCTCGCCGTCGGGGCCGCGGCGGCGCGAGCGCCCGCGCCCCGGCCTGCGCCCGCCGGGTTCGCCCCCGGCGGTGTTCCCGGCCTCCGCGGCCGCGGTCGCGGCGTCGTCGCCGGCCTGGTCACGCCCCGTGAGGTGGTCGTGCAGGGCCCGCAGCCGGGGGCGGATCGCGTGCACCGGGGTGGCGGTCATCACCAGCACCCCGAAGAACGCCAGCAGCAGCAGCAGCGGCGCGGCCACCCATCCGGTGAGCGCGGACGCCAGCGGCGAGGAGGCGAGGAATCCGATGATCCCGCCGGCCTCCTGCATCCGCCGTGAGCCGTCGGGCGGGGCCGGGATCCCGGCGGCGAGGTGCACCAGCCCGGTGGCCGCCACCGTCACGGCGGTGAGCCCGACCGAGATGCGGCTGGTCGAGCGCCCCCGTTCGGGATGGCGCAGCAACTGGATGCCGAGCCCGACCAGCACCAGCGGCACTGCCAGCCCGACCCGCCCGAACGTGCCCGCGACCACGGTGTGCAGCAGCCGCCCGGCGGTACCGGGCAGCCCCCACCACTCGCGCGCGGCAACCACCAGCGCCAGGCCCACCAGGAACAGGCCGAGACCGTCGCGGCGATGGGCGGGGTCGAGGTCACGGGCGTCGGAGCCGACCCGCCGGGCGGCGCCGCCCAGCAGGTGGGCGGCGCCCATCCACACCCCGCGGACGGCGCGCAGCGGCAGCGGCCACCCGCGCGCGCGGCGCGGATGCCGGCCGCCTGCCGCGCGGGTCCGCGGCCGGGCGGTGGAGCCGGTCCGACCGCGGCTGCCGCCGCTCACGGTGCGCCCCGAGGACCGGCCCGATGTCCCGCTCTTGGGGCGACCGGTGGATGAAGACGTACGGGTCGCCATGATGGCGAGGCTACGCGATCGCCACGCCGGTCACCCGCGTCACACGCCGTCGAGGAGCCGGCCCAACTGCTCCAGGTCGTCCGCGCCGGGCCGCCACCCCCCGGCAGCGGCGTTCGCCCGCACCTGCTCGGGTCGGGTCGCGCCGGCGATCACCGAGGCCACCCCGGGCTGCGCGGCGAGCCCGCCCACGGCCACCTCGAGGATCCCCGCCCCACGCTGCGCCGCGAAGGTCGCCACCGCCTCGACCGCGTCCAGCCGCGCGTCGGTGACGTAGTCGCGCCGGGTGCTCAGCCGGCTGCCCCCGGGGGCGGCCTCACCGCGCCGGTACTTGCCCGTGAGCAGCCCGTTCGCCAGCGGGAAGTAGGGCAGCAGCCGACGCCGAACCGCCGGCAGGCGGGCAGCAGCTCGACCTCGGCCGCGCGGTCGAGCAGGCTGTACTCGTTCTGCGCGCTGACGAACCGCTCCAGCCCGTGCGAGCGCGCCGTCCAGTCGGCGTCGGCGACCTGCCAGCCGGCGAAGTTGGACGAGCCGATGTAGCGCACCTTGCCCTCGGTGACGAGCTCCGTGAGCGCGGCCAGGGTCTCCTCGAGCGGGGTGTGCGGGTCGGGACGGTGCAGCTGGTACAGGTCGAGGTGGTCGGTCCGCAGCCGCCGCAGCGAGCGCTCGACGGCCCGCCGGACGTAGCGCCGCCCGCCCCGGGCACCCCAGTCGGCGCCGAGCGCGCCACCGAGATCGGACCCGAACTTGGTGGCGAGCACGACGTCCGCGCGGCGCTCGGCGAGCACCTCGCCGAGGAAGGTCTCGGACTCGCCGTAGCTGTCCGCCGTGTCGAACAGGGTGATGCCGGCGTCCAGCGCCGCGTGCACCACCGCGCGGGTGGCCTCCAGGTCGATCCGGCGCCCGAAGTTGTTGCAGCCCAGGCCGACGGCGGACACGGCCAGCCCGCTGTCACCGAGCCGGCGGTACTCCATGTCGGACATGGGTCCGACTGTACTGTCGAGCCGGACCCTCCGCCGCGCCGCTCAGCCCAGGAACTCCCCGGGCTGCACCCGACGGGTGGTGATCCGGCCGCCGCGGGCCGAGCGTGGCTGTTCCGGTTCGTGCCGGCGGTAGCTGCCCACCTCCGCGAGCCGGGCCTTGACCCGGCCGAGGGCCCGTTCCACCCCCTGCTGCCAGCCGGGCTCGCTCGCCCGGTCGCAGTCCAGCAGGCGGGTGATCTCGTCGGCGGCGGCGGCGAAGTGCTCCGAGAGCCCCGACAGGGTTGCCGGAGCGGGCAGCGGGCCACCGGTCGGGCTGAGCGGGACCGGCAGCTCCACCTCGGCCATCCGGCAGCCGATCGCGAGCTGCAGAGCAAGATCGAGGTCCTCGGCCAGCCACAACCGCCAGGGCGGGTCCTCGGCCGCCCCGTTCGGGGGATCCGCCGGCGGCGGCAACGGGTTCGGCGCGGCGGCTTCCGGTGTGGCATCCGCAGCACTGTTCGCGGCCGCGCCGAGGTCGAGCAGCAGAGCGTCCAGCAGCAGCGACAGGCCGAGCCGGAGCGGGTACGGCTGGGCCGGGCCCGCCGCCGAGGAGTGGCTCGGCACGCCCGGCAGCGCGGTCGCGGCGTCGACAGCGGTGATCGGGGGGATGGTGGACGGTGCGGGCGATGTCGTGGGCACGGCCATGCGGCGACCTCCGGGTCCTGGGTTGCCGCCCCGGTGAGGGCTGGAGGCGATACCTACAGGTTACGTAACGTGTCGCATAGGGCTACCCCCAGTTGCAGGGGCCACCGTCCGCGGGTAACCCCCCCAGCCGGGGCTTCCGCTAACCCCTGCCGAGGTCCACCAGCCCGTGACGGGCCGCCCACACCACCACCTGCAACTGGTTGTGCACTCCGAACTTGAGCATCAGGGCCTTCACATGACCGCGGACGGTGTGCGGGCTGAGGTGCAGCCGGCCCGCGATCTCGGCGACGGCGGCGCCCCCGGCGAGCAGGTCGAGGATGTCGCCCTCGCGCAGGCTGAGGCCGACGGCCTCGCGCATCCGCCCCCGCCCGGGGTCCAGCGACCGCTGCCCGGCGTCGGCCTCGCGCAACAGCACCAGCACCCCGCGCGACGTGCCGTCCACCCGGCCCGGGACGGCGGTCGCCCGCACCTCGAGCACCACCCTGCCGCCGTCAGCGGAGACCGCACGGCACCAGCTGGCCTGCCCCGGCTCCGCCGGGCGCCGGCCCGGCCACTGCCAGGGAGGTGGGCCACCACCGGCGACCTCCAGGCCCGTGACGGCCACCGGATCGCGCCCCAGCAGGGCGGCCGCCGGCCAGCCCAGCACCTGCGCGGCGCGGGCGTTGCAGGTGGCCACGCGGCCGGCGCCGTCGAGCAGCAGCACGCCGGCGTCGACGCACTCCAGCACCGTGGCGGCGCGCAGCGTCGCGACCGCCGCACGCTGCTCGAGCTCGACGAGGCCACCGGCGTCGCGGCAGCTCAGCAGCACCTCGACGGCCGGGGCGCCGGCCGGGACGAGGGCGGCGGCGACGGGGTGGGCGGGGCCGGTTCGGGCGGCGACGGCCTCGACCCAGCCGTAGCCCTCGGCCCGGCGGGCACGGAACAGGATCCGCACCGCCTCGCCACCGGCGCGCAACGGGCCCAGGGCGCGCAGCACCGCCCCGAGGTCGTCGGGGTGCACCCACCCCGCCAGCGGCCCACCCGCCAGTTGCTCGGGCTGCAGGCCGAGCACCTCGCGGGAGCGGGGGGAGACGGAGACCAGCACCTGCTCGGCGCTGAGGGCGACGAGCAGGTCGGGCAGCGCCGCCAGCAGGTCTGCCGCCTGCAGGTCTGCCGCCTGCAGGTCTGTCGGCTGGAGGTCTGCCGCCTGCAGGTCTGTCGGCTGGAGGTCTGCCGCCAACCGGTCCCCCCGTCCCGCGCCCACGCGCGCACCGGCCCCGTCCGGGCCCCGAAGGCCCGGCGAGCCGCCCGGGATGGACAGGCCGTCCGGCATGGCTCGACGATGCCAGCATTCCGGCCGCGGCGTCAGCCCCGGGGCCCGTCCGGTTCCCGCCCGGGCGCGCCGCCGGCCCGCGGCGGCGCCGCGAGCGCCGCCAGAGCCACCGCGGTGCGGGCGGCCAGCTCGGCGTTGTTGCGGATGAGGGCGATGTTCGCGCGCAGCGAGCGCCCTCCGGTGAGCTCGTTGATCCGCGCCAGCAGGTAGGGAGTCACGTCCTTGCGGGTGACCCCGGCGCGCTCCGCGTCCGCGAGCGCCTCCGCGATCCAGGCCTCGATGTCGGCGGCGGGGATGGCGTCGCCGGCCGGAATCGGGTTGGCCACCAGCACCCCGCCACGCATGCCGAGCCTGCGGTGGGTGTCGATCAGCACGGCCAGCTGCTCGGCGGAGTCCACCCGGTGGTCCACCGGCAGGCCGCTGTCCGCGGTGAAGAACGCCGGGAAGGCATCCGTGCGGTAGCCGATCACCGGCACCCCGCGGGTCTCCAGCACCTCCAGGGTCCTCGGCAGGTCGAGGATCGACTTGGCACCGGCGCACACCACGGTCACCGCGGTGGCACCGAGCTCGTCGAGGTCGGCGGAGATGTCGAAGGTGTGTTCGGCGCCGCGGTGCACCCCGCCGATCCCGCCGGTGGCGAACACCGCGATGCCGGCCAGCTGGGCCAGGTACATCGTCGCGGCCACCGTGGTGCCCGCGCTCCCTCCGGCCGCCAGCAGCGCCGGCAGGTCGCGCCGGGACGCCTTGGCCACGTGCTCGCCCCGGGCCAACCGTTCCAGCGCGGGCCCGTCCAGCCCGATCCGCGCCCGGCCGTCCAGCAGGGCGATCGTCGCCGGGACGGCACCGGCCGCCCGTACCACCTGCTCGACCTCGCGGGCGGTGTCGAGGTTCGCGGGGTAGGGCATGCCGTGGCTGATGATGGTGGACTCCAGCGCCACCACCGCCCGGCCCGCAGCCAGTGCCGCGGCGACCTCCGGGTCGAGGTCGAGCAGCGCTGACGGGGAGGTCGCTGCATGGCGGGAGGGGCTCATCCGGGCCTGCTCTCTGTCGTCGACGGCAGCTGCGCGGTGGCACGTCGGGCCCGTTCGGCCGCGACCACCTCGGGGCTCAGGTCCGGGCGCACGCTGTGCTCGCTCTCGACCGTGAGCGCCGCGACGAGGATGCCCAGCCTCGCCGCGTCGTCCAGGTGCCGGCCCGCGAGCAGCCCTGCCAGCGTGCCGGCCACCAGGGCGTCGCCGGCTCCGGTGACGTCCACCGGGCGCGCGGGCACGGCGGGCAGCTCCCGCTCCCCGGCAGCGTCGGCGAGCAGCACCCCGGCAGCTGCGCGGGTGAGCACCACCCGGCGGGCCCCGGCCAGGCGCAGCTGCCGGGCGAGCGCGGCGTCGTGCCCACCCGCGTCGCGGCCGCAGCGCACCAGCAGCGCCCGGGCCTCGTCGCGGTTGCAGAACAGTACGCCGACCCCGGAAAGGTCGGTGGGCAGCCGGGCGACCTTGGGGGCCGAGACCGCGTCCACGGCCACCTCGACGCCCCCGGCCACGCCGTCGTCGCGGCCGCGGGCGAGCACGTGGGCGAGCACCGGGGCGGGCAGGTTGCAGTCGGCGAGCACCAGGCCGACCTCGGGCCAGCCGGCGTCCACGTCCGCCGCCGGAACGGCGTCGAGCACCGCCATGTCCGCGGCACCGATGACGAGGTCGCCGCCCGGGTCGAGCACGGCGACGTACTGAGCTGTCGACGCGCCGGGCACCACCCCCACCCGGCTGACGTCAACGCCCAGCGCGACGAGCTGGGCGCGCAGCGACCGACCCGCCTCGTCGTCCCCGACGCGGGAGACCAGGGCGACGCCCACCCCGAGCCGGGCCAGGTTCTCGGCGACGTTGCGGGCGACCCCACCCGCTGCCATGGCGCCCCGGGCCGGGTTGGAGGTCGCCGGCACGGCGGGGGCCAGCAGGTGCAGCTTGCGGTCGGCGACGACACCACCGGCACACAGGACGCTGGGGCTCGGCACCCGAGCATGCTGCCACGGCCGGCCGGTTCAGCTGCGGGTGGGCAGCCGCAAGGGGCGCGGCGGCAGCGCCGGCACCGCCCCCAGCCGGGCCGGCCGGTAGGCGGTGGGGGCGTCGTTGCGGACCAGCAGCTGCTCGCCGAGCATCCGCCCGTCGCCGGCGTCGTGCACCCGGCGCCAGAGTTGGTTGCTGCGCCGGAAGCCGTCCGCCGCTGCGGCGAAGGCGGCCTCGCGCTCGTACACCACGTACGCGTGTGCCGGCACGCGGTCGGCGAGCACCCGGCCCACCAGGAAGCCCGCGGCGATGGACAGCCGCCACTGGTAGGTGAGCGTGCCGCGGTTGGCCACCCGCAGGTCCAGCCGGGGCCAGGTCACCGTGCAGCCGGCCCCCCAGGGGATGGTGCGCTCCCGGTCGGGGAAGGGGTCGACGGTGTGCTCGCTGTGCTCGACCAGCTCGAGGTCGGTGTGCAGGGCCAGCCAGTGCAGCAGGTTCGAGGCGGCGCACAGGCCGCCCCCGCTGCCCGCGTCGAGCTCCTCCTCCCGCAGCACCGGTCCGGCGGCGAACCCCCGGCGGGCGGTGGGCGCCCCGACCAGGCGCCAGAACGACAGCGTCTCCCCCGGGCGCAGCAGGATCCCGTCGAGCCGCTGCGCCGCCCGGGCCAGGTTGCGGTGCTTGCCCGCCTGCAACGGGCCCGCGAGCCGGTCACGCTCGGGTCGACCACCGTCCGGGTCCGCACGCTGCAGCGGGGAGCGGTCGGTGAACACCAGCACCGGGAGGTCCTCCGCCTGCAGGACCGCGGCCGGGACCACGCCCGCCCGGGCGTCGGCGAGCGACCTGCCCAGCGCCCGCCGCCGCCGCATCGCCGCGTCCCAGCCGGGCAGCCGCCGCAACGACCGCCGGAGCGTACCGCCCGCCATGAGGCCCCCCGTCGAGAGCACGATCATGCCGCATGCCGGCGCTGCTGCCGCACCACGGCCCGGGTTGCCGGGCGGAGCGGCTGCAGGCTGTGGGGGCGGGTGCTCAGGCCTCGACGACCACCGGGATGATCATCGGGCGGCGCCGGTAGCTCTCGTTGACCCAGCTGCCGACCACGCGGCGGACGACCTGCTGCAGCTGGTAGGTGTCGCCCATTCCGTCGGAGGCGGAGCGCGCCAGGGCGTCGATGATCCGCGGCAGCACCTCGTCGAAGACCGCGTCGTCCTCGGCGAAGCCGCGGGCATGGATCTCCGGGCCGGCGACCACCTTGCCGCTGCCGGAGTCGACCACCACGACGATGGAGATGAACCCCTCCTCGCCGAGGATCCGGCGGTCCTTCAGGTCGGCCTCGGTGATCTCGCCGACGCTCGAGCCGTCGACGTACACGTACCCGCACGGCACCGCGCCGGCGATCCGGGCCAGGCCGTCTATGAGGTCGACGACGACGCCGTCCTCGGCGACGACGACGCGCTCGGCGGGCACGCCGGTGGCCACCGCGAGGGCGGCGTTGGCGACCAGGTGGCGCATCTCGCCGTGCACCGGCATGACGTTGCGGGGTCGGACGATGTTGTAGCAGTACAGCAGCTCGCCCGCGCTGGCGTGGCCGGAGACGTGCACCCGGGCGTTGCCCTTGTGCACGACGTCGGCGCCGAGCCGGGTGAGCCCGTTGATCACCCGGTAGACGGCGTTCTCGTTGCCGGGGATGAGCGAGGAGGCGAGCATCACGGTGTCGCCCGCGCCGATCCACGATCCGGTGGTCCCGGTTGGCCATCCGCGACAGCGCCGCCATCGGCTCGCCCTGCGAGCCGGTGCACATCAGCACCACCTGGTCGTCCGGCAGGTCGTCGACGGCCTTGAGGTCGACGATCACCCCGTCCGGCGCCTTCAGGTAGCCCAGGTCCGTCGCCACGTCATGTTGCGCACCATCGAGCGGCCGACGCAGCGCCACCTTGCGCCCGTGCTTGCCGGCCGCGTCGAGCACCTGCTGCACGCGGTGCACGTGGGAGGCGAAGGAGGCCACGATGAGCCGCCGCTGCGCCGCGGCGAACACCCGGTCCAGCACCGGCGCGATCTCGCGCTCGGAGGTGGTGAACCCGGGCACGTCGGCGTTGGTGGAGTCGACCAGGAACAGGTCGACGCCCTCCTCGCCGAGCGGGCGAACGCGCGCAGGTCGGTGATCCTGCGGTCCAGCGGCAGCTGGTCCATCTTGAAGTCACCGGTGTGCAGCAGCGGTTCCGGCCGGGGTGCGGATGGCGACGGCCAGCGCGTCCGGGATGGAGTGGTTCACCGCGACGAACTCGCAGCTCGAACGGGCCGAACCGCTCGACCTGGCTCTCCCGCACCGCGAGGGTCAGCGGCGTGATCCGGTGCTCGCGCAGCTTGGCCTCGACCAGCGCGAGGGTGAGCTGCGAACCGACCAGCGGCAGGTCCGCGCGCAGCCGCAGCAGGTAGGGCACGGCGCCGATGTGGTCCTCGTGGCCGTGCGTGAGCACGACGGCCGACGACGTCGTCGAGCCGGTCGGCGACGTAGTCGAAGTCGGGGAGGACAGGTCGACCCCGGGCTGGTGGTCCTCGGGGAACAGCACGCCGCAGTCGATCGATCAGCAGCTTGCCCTCGTACTCGAACACGGTCATGTTGCGGCCGATCTCGCCGAGCCCGCCGAGCGGGACGACCCGCAGCCCCCCGGCGGCAGCGCCGGCGGTGCCGCGAGATCGGGGTGCGGATGGCTCACAGCAGACCTGCCTCCTCCAGGTCGGCACGCAGTGCGCCGACCTCCTCGTTCGATGCGGGCACCAGCGGCAGGCGCACGGTGCGCTGCTGCAGCACCCCCTGCAGCTGCAGTCCGGCCTTGGCCATGATCGCTCCCTGGGTGCGGGTCATCACGCCGCGGACGGCGGGCAGCAGTGCCGCGTGCTGCGACCGGGCCGCCGGCAGGTCGCCGGCGTCGACCGCCGCGATCATCCGCCGGTAGCCGGCTGCGGCCACGTGCCCGCACGACGCTGACCATGCCGGCCGCGCCGTGCGCGAGCCAGGCCAGGTTCATCGCGTCGTCGCCGGAGTAGTACGCCAGGTCGGTGCGCGCCATCACCCACGACCCCTCGTACAGGTCGCCCTTGGCGTCCTTGACGGCCACGATCCGCTCGTGCTCGCCGAGCCGCACCAGGGTCTCGGTGCGGATCGGCATCCCGGTGCGGCCGGGGATGTCGTAGAGCATCACCGGCAGCTCGGTGGCGTCCGCGACCGCGCGGAAGTGGGCGAGCAGCCCCGCCTGCGGTGGCTTGTAGTAGTACGGCGTGACGACGAGCAGGCCGTCGGCACCGGCCTTCTCCGCCGGCTCGGGCGAGCTCGATCGTGTGCGCGGGTGTCGTTGGTGCCGCACCCCGGCGACCACCGCGCGCCCGCCCGCCGACGGCCTCGACCACGGCCCGGAGCAGCTCGTCCTTCTCCGCGTCGGTGGTGGTCGGCGACTCCCCCGTGGTGCCGGAGACGACCAGGCCGTCGCAGCCGTGCGTCGACCAGGTGCGTCGGCGAGCCGCTGCGGCGCGCGTCGAGGTCGAGCGCCCCGTCGGCGTCGAAGGGCGTCACCATCGCGGTCAGCACGCGCCCGAGGGGACGCGCGACCGGCGCCAGGGGCGGGCGGGCGGCGAAGGGTTCAGGCATGGGTGCAACCGTACCGCCGCCGCGGCGCGGGCTCGGGGCGGCGGGCGCGGGCGTCAGGGTGCCACCCGGCCGTTGGTCTCGAACGCGGCGTGGGTCAGCGGCATGAGCCGGGCCCACTCCTGCTCCATCTGCTCGGCGCACATCTCGATCTCGCGCTGCGGAAAGCTCGGGAAGTGCGCGTCGGGACGGGCCGTGCGCAGCGACAGGAAGTTCATCAGGGCGCGCGCGTTCATGGTCACGTACATCGAGGAGTAGATGGTCAGCGGGAGCACGATCCGGGCCACCTCGCGGGCGATCCCCGCGGCGAGCATCCGCTGGTAGGCCACGTAGGCCTCGGTGCAGATCCGCCGCGTCTCGGCCTCGACGAGGGCGTGCTGCTCAGGGCTGCCGGCGACGAACTCGTAGTGCCCCGGCTTGCCGGTCTGGCCGAGCCGGCGATCCGGCCCGGGGACGTAGAACACCGGGCGCAGCTCGACGGTAGCGCCCCGACTCCTCGTTGTACGAGGCGATGCGGTGGCGCATGAACTCGCGGAAGACGAAGATCGGCGCCTGCACGTAGAACGTCATCGAGTTGTGCTCGAAGGGCGACCCGTGCCGGTCACGCATCAGGTAGTTGATCAGCCCCTGGGAGCGGGAGGGGTCGGCGTCGACCTGCTCCAGGCTCTGCTCCCCCTGCGTGGAGACCCGGGCGGCGAACAGCACGTCGGCGTCGCGGGCCGACGCCCGCACGAGCTCGACGCTCACGTCGGAGCGGAAGCGCACCTCGGCGGTGGGATCGGTGACGGTCTCGGGCACGCCCCGACCCTACCCACCGGCCCTGACACCGTCAGCCGGCGGCACCGGATGCACCCCGATCGACCCGCCGGCCCCGCCCTGCTGTACCAGCCGCACCGCGGCCAGCGAGGCGACCACCGCGTCGGCGGCCGGGTGTAACTCCTGCACCGGATGCGTGGTGGCCAGGGCCAGCGTCGCGCAGCCGGCGGCCCGACCGGCGACCAACCCGGCGGGGGCGTCCTCCACCACCAGGCAGCGCGCCGGGTCGACGCCGAGCCGGGCGGCGGCGAGCAGGTAGGGGGCCGGGTCCGGCTTGCCCACCGCGACGTCGCTGGCGGTGACGAGCACCGCAGGTACCGGCAGGCCGGTCGCCCGGATCCGCGTCGTGGCCAGCGCGACCGTTCCGGAGGTGACGATCGCGGCGGCTCCGGCGCCCAGCGCGCCCAGGGCGGCGAGCGCGCCGGGCAGCAGCACCACCCCGGTGAGGTCCTCCATCTCCAGTTGCTCGATCCGGGCCAGCCCCGCCTCCACCTCGGGCTCGGGCAGGAACGTGCGCAGCACCTGCCGGGCGGGGACCCCGTGCGACACGGTGAACCCGGTCCGCGGGATGCCCCGTTCGACCGCCCAGCGTGCCCAGGACCGCTCCACCGCGGGGGTGGAGTCGATCAGGGTGCCGTCGAGGTCGAACAGCACGGCTGCGAACGCCCGCCCGAGCAGTGCCGACAGCCCGCCCACCCCGATCGCCATGCCGCGACCCTACGAGGGCCGTCCCGCACCGGCCCCGGGGGGCGTGAGAAGGTGAAGCGCACCGGCCCCTGCAGGTGCTGCCCGCCGTTGCGGGGGGCGCACCCGGCGAGGATCGCCCGGCCTGCAGCAACCGCGTCGCCAGCGTCCCCGTCAGGAGGTGTCGAGTGGTGCTTGACGATCTGCTCGGCGGCCGGGGGGGCGAGCACTCCGTGCGCCGCGCCACCGCCTCCGACCTCACCGGGCTCGGCGCCGTGCTGGAACGTTCCTGGCGCGGCGCCTACGCCGGGCTGCTCCCGCCGGCGGTGCTGCCGCTGCTGTCGGGCCCGGCCCTGGCCGACGCGTGGCGCCCGGCCGTCACCGCCCCGCCGTCGCCCCGGCACGTCGTGCTGGTGGCACTGTCCGGCGTGCTCGTCGTCGGCATGGCGGCGCTCGCACCCAGCCAGGACGCCGATGCAGGCCCGGGCGACGGGGAACTCCTCGAGCTCGCCGTCGACCCCGCCCACCAGCGCGCCGGGCACGGCTCCCGGTTGCTGTCGGCCGCCGCCGACACGCTGCGTGAGACCGGGTCCACGGCGCTGCGGGTGTGGGCACCGCAGGACGACCACGTCCGCTCCGAGTTCCTGCTCTCGGCCGGGCTGCGCCCGGACGGTGCCCGCCGCACCCTGCGCGCCCCCGACGGGACCGAGCTGGCGCAGGTGCGGCTCGCGGCGGCGCTGCCGCCGGAGCCGGCTTGAGCCTCCACCCCGCGGGCGCGCTCCCGGGCGGGTCGGACGCCGCCCGTGCCGCCGTCCGGAGGCAGGCCGCCTCGATCGCGCTGGCGACGGGCGCCTACGGGGTGTCCTTCGGCGCGCTGTCGGTGACCGCCGGGCTGAGCGTCGCCCAGACGTGCGCGCTCAGCGCGCTGATGTTCACCGGCGGCTCCCAGTTCGCGTTCGTCGGCGTGATCGGCGCCGGCGGCGGCGGCGTCGCGGCGGTCGCCACGGCGGCCCTGCTCGGGGCGCGCAACGGCTTCTACGGCCTGCAGATGTCACCGCTGCTGCGACCCCGGGGCGGCACCCGGCTGCTCGCCGCGCAGCTGACGATCGATGAGTCGTCCGCGGTGGGGATCGCCCAGTCGGCGCTGCACCCGGGGCGGCGCGAGCTGGCCCGGCTCGGCTTCTGGGCCACCGGAGCGGGCGTCTTCGCGCTGTGGAACGCGGCCACCCTGGTCGGCGCGATGGTGGGGGACGCGCTGGGCGACCCGCGCGCCTACGGCCTCGACGCGGCCGCCGCCGCCGCCTTCCTCGCGCTGCTGTGGCCGCGGCTGCGCGCCGCCCGGCCCCGGGGGGTGGCGCTGGCCGGGGCCGGGATCGCGCTGGTGCTGGTTCCGCTCGCCCCACCCGGGGTGCCGGTGCTCGCGGCCGCCCTCGTCGCGGTGCTCGCCGGCTGGCGCCGGCCGGGCCCGGCGGGACGTCCGCGCCGGGAGGGACCGGCATGACCACCTGGGTCGCGCTGCTGGTCGCCGCCGCGGCGTGCTACCTGCTCAAGCTCGCCGGCTACCTGGCCCCGCACGGCTGGCTGGAGCGCCCGCGGGTGGCGCGGGTCGCCGGCCTGGTGACGGTCTCGCTGCTCGCCGCGCTGGTGGCCGTGCAGGCGTTCGGTTCGGGTCGGGTGCTGGTCGTGGACGCGCGGCTCGCCGCGCTCGCCGTGGCGGCGGTCGCGCTGTGGCGCCGGTTGCCGTTCATCGTCGTCGTCGTGCTCGCCGCGGCGGTCGCGGCCGGGCTGCGGGCGGCCGGCTGGGGCTGAGCGGGGCAGGGCCAGCGCCCCGCTCACCCGAGGATCAGTCCCGGCGCAGCGCGCGCGTCACCCCCGCGACCACCGCCGTGGCCAGGATCCAGCCCGCGGCGACCAGGGCGTAGGCCACCCACCGGGTCCACCCCTGCGGGTCGTAGGCCCCGCGCAGGCCGAACGCCCCGATGGGGATGAGCAGGTCGAGCCCGTAGACGAAGGCGTGGAAGTGCGGCCGGTGCGCGGGGTCGAGGGCCAGCGGCGGCCGGGCGGAGAAGACCACAGTGCCGGTGGCCAGCAGCACCACCAGCCAGCCCGCGGCCCGCCAGCTGCGGTAGCCGTACCCCACCAGGGCATCGAGCAGGTAGCCACCCAGGCGGGCCACCGGGCGCAGCGTCGCTCGCCGCCGGCGCTGCTTGGCCAGCAGCACCGCTCGGGCGTCCCCGTCGTGACCGAGTCGGCGGTAGTAGGCGGCCAGCTGCTCGTACGGCTGGGGGCGGTAGGTGCCGGCGTCGCGGGTCAGCCAGTCGCAGCGGCGGCGGGCGTCCACCGCGTCGAAGGCGAGCAGGTGGTCGTAGGTCAGCCCGTCGAGCCGCAGCAGCGCAGGCCAGCTGGCGGAGGTGTCGCGCAGTGCCCCCACCCGCGCCCGGCTCAGGTCGACCATCCCGTCCACCGTGTCGGGGGTGCAGAACAGCTCGCCGGCCGACATCCCGCGCGCCCGCACGGCCTTGGCCCCCGCCCCGGTGCCGGGCGGCGGGCCGGGCGCCGAACCCGGCGGCGTGCCCGCCCCCGGGCCGGCGCCGCCGGCCAGCAGCCGGGACCCGTGCAGGCTCACCTCGCCGGAGACCCGGGCATTGCGCAGCTGCACCTCGCCCTCGGCCTCGAACCCGCCGCTGCACTGCAGCCGGGTAGTGACCAGCTCGTCGGCGCACAGCGCCGCGCCGCCGGGGTTGCGCAGCCGCGCCCCCTCCAGCAGCACCCCGCCCTCGACCCGGGCGCCGATGAGGCGCACCGAGCCGTCAGCACGCAGACCACGGCGGCCCACCAGGCCGCCGCCGACCACCAGGCCGCCCCCGTCCAGGGCCCGCCCACCGGGGTTGACCAGCTGCGACCCGCTCACCGTGAGGGTGCCGCTCACCCGCGCGTTCTTCAGCGCCAGGCAGCCGCTCACCATGCAGTCACTGATCCGCAGGTCGCCCTCGACGCCCAGCAGCCGGCCGTTCAGCCCGGGCAGGGCGCAGCGGGTCAGCTCCAGCGAGCGGGCGGAGGCACCGGTGAGCTCGGGCGCGGTGTCCAGGGTGCAGCCGTCGAGGTGTACCGCCACGGTGATGCTCGCGAACGAGACGTCCAGCCGGCCGGTGACGGTGGCCCCGCGCAGCCGCAGCGCGGGCACCGCCCCGTCGGCGGGCTCGGCGGCCCCGGCCAGCAGCAGCGCCGCGAGCACCTCGGCGCGCAGCGGCGGGCCGGGCCGGGCCGACCCCCCGGCACCGAGGTCGGCCCACTGCCCGCGCGCGAACGCCTGCCGGACCAGGCGTTCCGCCGCGGTGAGCTCCGCCGGGTGCACGCGCCCTCCCCCACCCCTTCGTCGCGCTACAGACCTTGGTTGCGTTACGGACCTTGGTCGCGCTACAGGTCGAGGTAGTGCTCCAGCCCGACGGTCAGCCCGGGGCGGGAGGCGACGGTGCGCACGGCGAGCAGCACCCCCGGCATGAACGAGGCGCGGTCGAAGGAGTCGTGGCGCAGGGTGAGCTGCTCGCCGGGCCCGCCGAGCAGCACCTCTTCGTGCGCGACCAGGCCGCGCAGCCGCACCGCGTGCACCCGGATCCCCTCCACGTCGGCGCCGCGGGCCCCGGGCAGGGCGGTGGACGTCGCGTCGGGGACCGGTGGGCTACCCGCCGCGCGCCGGGCCGCGGCGATCTGCTCGGCGGTGTGCCGGGCCGTCCCGCTCGGCGCGTCCACCTTGTCCGGGTGGTGCAGCTCGATCACCTCGACGGACTCGAAGTGCGGGGCTGCCAGCGCCGCGAAGCGCATCAGCAGCACCGCGCCGAGGGCGAAGTTGGGTGCCACCAGAACGCCGGTCCCGGGCGCCGCAGCCAGGGCCGCGCGCACCGCGTCCAAGCGCTCCGGGGTCCACCCGGTGGTGCCGACGACAGCGTGCACGCCGTGCCGGAGGCAGGCCAGCACGTGCTCGACCACCACGTCGGGCACCGAGAAGACGACCGCCACAGCTGCGCCGCCGACGGCGTCCAGGTCGTCGCCCTGGTCGATCTGCGGCCCGAGCTCCAGGCCGGGGGCCGACTCCAGCGCCGCGCAGACCTGGCGGCCCATCCGGCCACGCGCCCCGATCACCGCAACCCGTGTGCTGCCCACCGGGCGACCCTATCCCGCCGAGGTGATCGCGAAGCTCCGGTCGGGCGAGTACGGGCCGACCACCGCCAGCGCCCGGGGCCTGGCGCTGAGGTCGGCCGCGAGCGCCTGCACGTCGATGGTGGACACCGCGCGGATGCGCGCCAGGGCGGTCTCGAGCTCGAGGAAGTACCCGTGCACCAGCTCGGCCCGGCCGAGCCGCGACATCCGCGAACTCGGGTCCTCCAGGCCGAGCACCAGGCCACCGCAGACCTGCCCGTGGGCCCGGGCCAGCTCCTCCTCGGTGGGCCCGTCGGCGACCAGCCGCCCCAGCTCGCCCTCCAGCAGCGCGACCACCTCATCGACGCGATCCGGCGCGCAGCCCGCGTACAGCCCGAAGTAGCCGGCGTCGGAGAACATGCTGGCGAAGGAGTACACGTCGTAGGCCAGGCCGCGGCGCTCGCGCACCTCCTGGAACAGCCGGCTGCTGGAGCCGCCGCCGAGGATCGCGTTCAGCACCGACATCACGAACCGGCGCTCGTCGGTGGCGGAGATCGCCGTCGTCCCGAGCACGATGTTGGCCTGCTCCACCGCCCGCGGCAGGACCAGCTGGACCGGCCCGGCGCGCCCAGCCACACCGTCGGCGCCGCTGCGCCTGCGTGCAGCCGGCGTGACCTCGCCGCTCAGCTCCCACCCTCCGGCGTCGAGCTGCCCGGCGACCAGGTCGCAGAGCCGGTCGTGGTCGACGTTCCCGGCCGCGGTCACCACCAGCCCCGACGGCCGGTAGTGGCGGCCGTAGTGCGCCGCGATGGCGTCCCGCGGGACGCTGCCCACCGTCTGCGGGGTCCCGCCGGTGGGGCGGCCGAGCGGGTGGTCGCCGAACACCGTCTCGAGGAAGCGCTCGTGCACCACGTCGGCGGGGTCGTCGTCGTGCATCGCCAGCTCGGCGAGGATGACGCCGCGCTCGTTCTCCACGTCGCCCGGCTCCAGCCGCGCCGAGGTGACCATGTCGCAGATCAGGTCGGTCGCCAGGGCGAGGTCCTCGTCGATCACCCGCGCGTAGTAGAACGTGTGCTCCTTGCCGGTGACGGCGTTCGCCTCGCCGCCCACGGCGTCGAAGGCCGACGCGATCTGCATCGCGCTGCGCCGCTGGGTGCCCTTGAACAGCAGGTGTTCGAGGAAGTGCGTGGAACCGTGGTGGCCGTCCGCCTCGTCCCGCGAGCCGACCCCCACCCAGCAGCCGAAGGTGACCGAGCGCAGGCCCGGCATCGCCTCGGTGAGCACCCGCACGCCGCCGGGGAGGACGGTGCGGCGCACCACGGCGCCGCCCGCCTCCCCGATGACGGTCTGGTCCTGACTTCCGGCGGGGACGAGCGGAAGGGGAACCCCGCGCACGTCAGGCGTTGGCTCCGGCGGGCGCCTGCGCCTGCGCGTCCTCCCCACCGGCCTCGGCGTCCGCCAGCACCGGGATCAGGGACAGCTTGCCGCGCGGGTCGATCTCGGAGATCTCGACCTGCACCTTCTGCCCGGTGCTCAGCACGTCCTCGACGTTCTCCACCCGCTTGCCGCCGACCATCTTGCGGATCTGCGAGATGTGCAGCAGGCCGTCCTTGCCGGGCATCAGCGACACGAAGGCGCCGAAGGTGGTGGTCTTCACCACGGTGCCCATGTAGCGCTCGCCGATCTCGGGCATTGTCGGGTTGGCGATGGCGTTGATCGCCGCGCGGGCGGCCTCGGCGGAGGGGCCGTCGGTGGCGCCGATGTACACGGTGCCGTCGTCCTCGATGCTGATGTCCGCACCGGTGTCGGCCTGGATCTGGTTGATCATCTTGCCCTTCGGGCCGATGACCTCACCGATCTTGTCGACCGGCACCGTGACGCTGATCACCCGCGGAGCGAACGGCGACATCTCGTCCGGACGGTCGATCGCCTCGGCCATCACGTCCAGGATGTACAGCCGGGCGTCGCGGGCCTGGGTGAGCGCGGCCGCGAGCACCGACGCGGGGATGCCGTCGAGCTTGGTGTCGAGCTGGATGGCGGTGACGAACTCACGGGTGCCGGCGACCTTGAAGTCCATGTCGCCGAACGCGTCCTCGGCGCCGAGGATGTCGGTCAGCGCCGCGTACCGCGTCGGCTGGCCCTCCACCGCGTCGGAGACCAGGCCCATGGCGATGCCTGCCACCGGCGCCCGCAGCGGGACACCGGCGTTCAGCAGCGACAGCGTCGAGGCGCACACCGACCCCATCGACGTGGAGCCGTTGGAGCTGATCGCCTCGGAGACCTGGCGGATCGCGTACGGGAACTCGTCGCGGGCCGGCAGCACCGGGACCAGGGCCCGCTCGGCGAGCGCACCGTGGCCGATCTCGCGGCGCTTGGGCGAGCCCACCCGACCGGTCTCACCGGTGCTGTAGGGCGGGAAGTTGTAGTTGTGCATGTAGCGCTTGCGGGTCTCCGGCGCCAGCGTGTCGAGCTGCTGCTCCATGCGCAGCATGTTCAGCGTCGTGACGCCCATGATCTGGGTCTCGCCGCGCTCGAACAGCGCCGAGCCGTGCACCCGCGGGACGACGTCGACCTCGGCCGCCAACTGCCGGATGTCGGCCAGCCCGCGCCCGTCGATGCGCACCTTGTCGGTCAGGATCCGCTGCCGGACCAGCTTCTTCGTGAGCCCCCGGAAGGCCGCGGACAGCTCCTTCTCGCGGCCGGCGAACTGCTCCGCGAAGCGGGCCTTCACGCCGTCCTTGAGCTCGTCGAGCCGGCTCTCGCGCTCCTGCTTGGCCGCGATCTGCAGGGCCGCGGCCAGGTCGTCGGTGACGGCCCCGGCGACGGCCTCGTAGGCGTCGGGCTGGTAGTCGGGGAACAGTCGGGAACTCGGCGGTCGGCTTGGCCGCCTTCTGGGCCACCTGCTGCTGCGCCCTGCAGAGCGCGGCGATGAACGGCTTTGCCGCCTCCAGGCCGGAGGCCACGACCTCCTCGGTGGGGGCGCCGACGCCCTCGGCGGTGACCAGCCGCCAGGTCGCGTCGGTCGCCTCGGCCTCGACCATCATGATCGCGACGTCCTCGCTGCCGTCGGCGGCGGTCACCGTCCGGCCCGCGATGACCATGTCGAACACGGACCGCTCGATCTCGCTGTGCCGAGGGAAGGCCACCCACTGGCCGTCGATGAGCGCGACCCGCACCCCGCCGATGGGGCCGCTGAACGGCAGGCCGGCGAGCTGGGTGGACAGCGACGCGCCGTTGATCGCTACGACGTCGTACAGGTCGTCGGGGTTCAGCGCGAGCACGGTGACGACGACCTGCACCTCGTTGCGCAGGCCCTTGACGAAGGACGGGCGCAGCGGACGGTCGATCAGCCGGCAGGTGAGGATGGCGTCGGTGCTGGGGCGACCCTCGCGGCGGAAGAACGAGCCGGGGATCCGGCCCGCCGCGTACATCCGCTCCTCGACGTCCACGGTGAGCGGGAAGAAGTCGAACTGCTCCTTGGGCTGCTTGCCCGCGGTGGTGGTCGACAGCAGCATCGAGTCACCGTCGAGGTAGACGACCGCGGAACCGGCGGCCTGGCGGGCCAGCCGGCCCGTCTCGAACCTGATGGTGCGCGTGCCGAACTGGCCGTTGTCGATAACGGCCTCTGCGTACGTGATCTCGGGACCCTCCACTCGGGTCACCCTCCGTTCTCGGGGACGGAGCGCGGCCCGTTCACAGCGTGGTGTCCGGTCTTCGATCGAGACCCTCGGCTGCACCGGCGCCGTGGCGCCGGCCTCCGGAGGCCACTACCGAGGACCGGCGCGCTGACCGCCCGACGCTCCTGGTTTCGATGGTGTTCAGTTGTCCGGCCTGGGATGACCTGGCCGCGGTCCCCGGGTGGGGATCGCGGCCACCACGTCACCGGCGCAGACCGAGCCGCTCGATCAACGAGCGGTAGCGCGCGATCTCGGTGCGCTGCAGGTACTGCAGCAGCCGGCGGCGCTGACCCACGAGGATCAGCAGCCCGCGGCGGCTGTGGTGGTCATGCTTGTGTGTCCGCAGGTGCTCGGTGAGGTCCTTGATCCGGTGCGTCAGCATGGCGACCTGGACCTCCGGGGATCCGGTGTCGCCCTCGCCGGTGGCGTACTCCGCCATGATCTGCTGCTTGGTGGCAGCATCGAGTGGCACTGGAACTCCTTTCGTGGTCGTTGCGCGGCGCGCCGGGGCACGTCCACCCGGGCTCTCTCGGATCCGCGGCCGATAGGACGGCGTCGCTCACGCTACCAGCGCCGCTGCTCACGCGCCGAATCCGCCACCCGGCGGGGCACCGGGCGGCCCGTCGGTGGGGCTCAGACGGTGGGGCTGGGAACCCCGAGCACCTGGTGGCACTGCTCCACGTCGCCGGCCATCTGCGCGATCAGCTCCTGCACGCCCTCGAAGCGCAGCGTGGGCCGCAGCCGCCGGACGAACTCGACCGCCACGGTGTCGCCGTACAGCTCCAGATCGTCACGGTCCAGCACATACGCCTCGACCCGCCGCTGATGACCGTCGAAGGTCGGGTTCGTCCCCACCGAGATCGCCGCCGGCAGCCGCCCGCGCCCCCCACCGGCGCCCGGCCCCCGGCCCGCGGACTCGACCCGGAGCAACCAGCCGGCGTACACGCCGTCCGCGGGGATCAGGCCCACGCTGTCCTGGGCGAGGTTGGCGGTGGGGAACCCGAGCGCGCGCCCCCGGTGGTCACCGTGCACCACCACACCGGTGACCCGGTGCGGACGGCCGAGCACCTCCGCGGCCGCCTCCACCTCGCCCGCCGCGAGCAGCTCGCGCACCCAGCTGGAGGACCAGCGCCGCTCCCCGGTGCCGCTCTCGCCGTGCTGGCCGAGGTCGTGCTGCACCTCCACGGCGAAGCCGAACTCGGCCCCGAGCTCGCGCAGCGTCCCCACGTCGCCGCTGTTGCGGTGGCCGAAGCGGGTGTCCGGGCCGACCACCACCACCTGCGCGGCGAGCACGTCGACGATCACGTCCTTGACGAAGCGGCGGGGGCTCCAGGCGGCCAGCTCGCGGGTGAACTCCATCACCAGCACGCCGTCCAGCCCGGTGCCGGCGAGCAGCGCGAGCCGCTCCGCCGGCCCGGTGAGCACCGCCGGCGCATGCTCCGGGTAGAGCACCGCCAACGGGTGCGGCTCGAACGTGATCGCCGCCGCCCGGGCGCCGAGTGCCCGCGCCCGCGCCACCAGGCGGTTCAGCACCGCCTGATGCCCGCGGTGCACCCCGTCGAAGTTGCCGATCGTCACCACGGACGGGCCGAACCCCGCCGGGACCTCGTCAATACCGTTCCACCGCTGCACGGCCCCACTCTGCCAGCACCGCACCGGCGATTGCCCACCAGGAGGCCCGGAGGGCGGCCGCGCCGGCGCATCGCGCGGCGCCCCGCGACGTCCCGGCCCGGTACACCTAGCCGGCCAGCACCAGCAGCGGTCGGGCCGTCGGCCCGGACTCCTCGATGATCGCCACCAACTCCCCGTCCGGGGCGAAGGCGGCGACCGGCCCCTCCCCCCGCCCGGTGGCCTTCAGCCGCTGGCCGTGGGCGAGCTTGCGCGCCTCCTCGGCGGACAGCTCCCGGGCGGGCAGCGCCAGCCGGGCCGCCGCCGCCATCGGCAGTACCGCCAGCTCGGCCTCCAACTGCTCGATCGTGCGCGCCAGGTCGAGGCCGAACGGGCCCACCGCGGTCCGGCGCAGTGCCACCAGGTGACCGCCGGTTCCCAGCCCTGCGCCCAGGTCGCGGGCCAGCGCCCGGACGTAGGTGCCCGAGGAACACTCCACCTCGACGTCGACGTCGAGCACCGCCCCGCCGTCCCGGTCGGTGGGGCGCAGGGCCTGCACCTCGAACCGGTAGACGCTGACCGGGCGCGGCGGGAGCTCGACCTGCTCGCCGGCCCTGACCCGCGCGTACGCCCGGCGGCCGTCCACCTTGATCGCGCTCACCGCGCTCGGCACCTGCTCGAGGTCGCCGGTGAGCGCCCGCACCCCGTCCCGGACGGCCTGCTCGAGCACCGCCGAGGCGTCCACCCGGGTCAGCACCTCGCCGTCGGAGTCGTCGGTCACGGTGGACACGCCCAGCCGCACCGTCGCCGCGTACGTCTTGCGTGCCCCCACCAGGAACGTCAGCAGCTTCGTGGCCCGCTCGATCCCCACCACCAGCACGCCGGTGGCCAGCGGGTCGAGGGTCCCGGCGTGACCCACCTTGCGGGTTCCGGCGATCCGGCGCACCCGGGCGACGACGTCGTGGGAGGTCCAGCCCGTGGGCTTGTCGACCACCAGCAGCCCCTCCACGGCTCCGGTCACCGTCGCTCGCTCCCCCGATCGCCGACCGGGTCGAAGGGCTGGGCCGCGTCCTCCCGCCCCCGGGCGTCGTGGCAGCGGCGGATGCCGCCCCGCTCCCGGCGCCGGCAGCGCCGGCAGCGCCGTCCGCGCCGTCCTCACCGTCCGCGCCGTCCTCGTCGTCCTCGTCGCCGGGGTGGCGGTAGGGGTCGGAGTCGCCGGCGTAGTCGGCGCCGGCAGCGATGGCTGCCACGTCGGCGTCGCGCGCCGCGGCCACCCGCAGCAGCTCGGCGATGTGGGCGGCGTTCTCGGGCACCGCGTCCGTGATGAACTCCAGCGTCGGGGTGAGCCGGAGCCCGGTGCGCCGCCCCACCTCCGAACGGAGGATCCCCTTCGCGCTCTCCAGGGCGGCCGCCGACGCGGCCTTCTCCTCCTCGTCGCCCAACACGGTGTAGAAGACCGTCGCGTGCTGCAGGTCGTTGGTCACCCGCGTGTCGGTGACCGTGACGAACCCCAGCCGGGGGTCCTTGACCCGCTTCTCCAGCGCCTCGGCGACCACCTCGTGGATCCGGTCGGCGAGCTTGCGTGCGCGCGCGGTGTCGGCCATCGCTGCGTCCTCATCTGTCGTAGCCGGCGGTCTCCCGCCGGCGCGTCGTCGATACCCGTCGTCCTCCCGGCGGCGGGCACCGTCCCAGCAGTCTGTCAGGCGTCCTCGTCGTCCCAGATCCTCCGCCGCGCGGCGAGCACCTCGACCTCGGGGCGGCCGGCGGCGAGCCGCTCGCAGGCCTCCAGCACCTGCCGGCAGTGCGCGGAGTCGGAGCCGACCAGCGCCACGCCCACCTCGGCCCGGCGGTGCAGGTCGAGGTGGCCCGTCTCCGCGGCGTGCACCTCGTACCGGCGGCGGAGCTCGGCCACGAGGGGGCGCACCACGGAGCGCTTCTCCTTCAGCGAGTGGACGTCGCCGAGCAGCAGGTCGAGGCTCAGCGTTCCGACGTACATGCCCCTGCCCCGCTCCGCCCGCGACGACCTGCCCGCCGGCGGCCGGCCCCGGCCCCGCAGCGGCGGGGAGCCCGCTCGGGCCGGTCCGGCCGGCCCGAGCGGGCGCCACGCCGACCGGGGTGGCCGGTGGCGCGGCCCGGGGTCAGCTGCGCGGCTTCTCCCGCATCTCGAAGGTCTCGATGACGTCCTCGGCCCTGATGTCGTTGAACGATCCCAGCCCGATACCGCACTCGTAGCCCTCGCGGACCTCGGTGGCGTCGTCCTTGAACCTGCGCAGCGACTCGATGCTGAGGCCCTCCGCGACCACGGCACCGCCGCGGAGCACCCGCGCCTTGGAGTTGCGGCGGATCTCCCCGCAGCGGACCAGGCAGCCGGCGATGTTGCCGAACTTGCTGGAGCGGAAGACCTCGCGCACCTCGGCGGTGCCGAGCTGCACCTCCTCGTACTCCGGCTTGAGCATGCCCTTGAGGGCCGCCTCGACGTCCTCGATCGCCTGGTAGATGACCGAGTAGAAGCGGATGTCGACGCCCTCGCGGTCGGCCAGGTCGCCGACCTGCTCGGCCGGCCTGACGTTGAAGCCGACGATGATCGCGTTCGATGCCACGGCGAGGTTGACGTTGTTCATCGTGATCGCACCGACACCGCGGTGGATGACCCGCAGCTCGACCTCCTCGCCGACGTCGATCTTCAGCAGCGCGTCCTCGAGGGCCTCGACCGCACCGGACGACATCGCCCTTGAGGATCAGGTTGAGGGTCTCGACCTTGCCCTGCTGCGAGGGCCTTGGTGAAGTCCTCCAGGCTGATCCGCTTGCGCCGCTTGGCCAGCATGGCCGCCCGCTCGGCTGCCTCACGCTTCTCGGCGATCTGGCGCGCGGTGCGGTCGTCCGGCGCCACCAGGAAGGTGTCACCGGCACGCGGCACCGAGGTCAGCCCGAGCACCTGCACCGGCCGCGCGAGGGCATCGCCACGTCGAGCGTCTCGCCGTTCTCGTCGAGCATCGCGCGGACCCGGCCGTAGGCGGTGCCGGCGACGATCGCAGTCGCCGACGCGCAGCGTGCCGGACTGCACCAGGACGGTGGCGACCGGCCCGCGGCCCTTGTCGAGGTTGGCCTCGATCGCCACGCCGCGGGCGTCCTTGTCGGGGTTCGCCCGCAGGTCCAGCGCGGCGTCCGCGGTGAGCAGGACCGCCTCGAGCAGCCCGTCCAGGTTCGCCGCTGCTTGGCGCGGAGACGTCGACGAACATCGTGTCGCCGCCGTACTCCTCGGCCACCAGGTTGTACTCGGTGAGCTGCTGGCGGATCTTGTCGGGGTTGGCCCCCTCCTTGTCGACCTTGTTCACCGCGACGACGATCGGCACGCCGGCCGCCTGGGCGTGGTTGAGCGCCTCGATGGTCTGCGGCATGACGCCGTCGTCCGCGGCGACCACGAGGATCGCGATGTCGGTGACCTTCGCACCACGGGCACGCATGGCGGTGAACGCCTCGTGGCCCGGGGTGTCGATGAAGGTGATCGCGCGCTCGATGCCCTCGTGCTCGGAGTGCACCTGGTAGGCACCGATGTGCTGGGTGATCCCGCCGGCCTCGCCCGCGACGACGTTGGCGTGGCGGATCGCGTCGAGCAGCTTGGTCTTGCCGTGGTCGACGTGGCCCATGACGGTGACCACCGGCGGGCGCGGCTCGAGGAACTCCTCGTCGCCCTCGGCCTCGCTCGCCTCGAGGTCGATGTCGAAGGACTCGAGCAGCTCGCGGTCCTCGTCCTCGGGCGAGACCACCTGGATGTCGTAGCCCGAGCTCGGACGCCGAGCAACCGGAAGGTGTCCTCGTCCAGGGACTGCGTCGCGGTGGCCATCTCACCGAGGTGGAACAGCACCGTGACCAGGCTCGCCGGGTTGGCGTCGATCTTGTCGGCGAAGTCGGTCAGCGACGCGCCACGGCGCAGCCGGACGACGGTGGTGCCGTCGCCGCGGGGAACCTGCACGCCGCCGAGCGACGGCGCCTGCATTTGCTCGAACTCCTGGCGCTTCGCGCTCTTCGACTTGCGCCCGCGCACCGGGCGCCCTCCGGCGCGGCCGAACGCGCCCTGGGTGCCGCCACGCCCGCCGCGGCCCTTGCCGAAACCGCCGCCGCCGGAGGGACCGCCGGGACCACCGGGACCGCCGCCACCGGGGCGCTGGCTGAAGCCGCCCCGGCCTCCGCCACCACCGGCGCCTCCGCCCGCGCCACCCCGCGAGGGTGCTCCGGGGCGTCCGCCGCCGGGCGCCGGGCGACCCACCGCGGACCGGCCGGGCATCATGCCCGGGTTGGGCCGCGGAGGCATCGAGCCCGGGCTGGGGCGGGGGCCGCCGGGACGCGGCCCACCGGGCCGGTCGCTGCCCGCGGCCGGCGGGCGCGGCGCCGCCCCACCGGGACCGCCACCGCTGCGCGGCATGCCCTGGCTGGGCGCGAACGGGTTGTTGCCCGGGCGCGGGCCGCCACCGCCACCGGGGCGGGGCATGCCCTGGCTGGGCGCGAACGGGTTGTTGCCCGGGCGCGGGGCACCGCCGCCGCCACCGGCGGGACGGGGTGCGCGCGGCACCGGGCCGGTCTGCGGGCTGCGGGCAGCCGCGCCGCGACCGGAGTCCCCGGCCGGACGCTCGCCGCGCGCGGCCGGAGCCTGCGGGCGGGTGGCAGGCGCGGGGCAGCCGCCGCAGGGGTGGCCGCCGCAGGGGTGGCCGCCGCGGGCCGCGGCGCCGCGGGACGGGGGCTGGGCCGGCCCGGCGCGGAGGTCGGGGCGGACGCGGCCGGAACCTCGACCGCCGGAACCTCGGCCGCCGGAACCTGACGTTCGGGAGCCCGAGGTTCCGGGCTCTGGCGCTCGGGAACCCGGGGTTCGGGGGTGTGGCCTCCGGGAGCCGGGCGCTGCGGGGCCGGTGCCGCGGGGCCGGCCGGTGCCGCGGGTGCGGCCGGTGCCGCGGGGGCCGCCTGGGCCTGCGCCGCGGCGGGCTGGGGGGCGGGTGCCGCCGGCGGAGCCGGGCGGGCGGCGGGCCTGGCGGGTGCCGCCGCAGCGGCGGCCGCGCGCTCTGCAGGCAGCTGCTCGCGCAACCGCCGGACGACGGGGGGCTCAACGGTCGACGACGCCGACCGGACGAACTCGCCGAGCTCCTGGAGCTTGGCCATCACGACCTTGCTCTCGACACCGAGTTCCTTGGCGAGCTCGTAGACCCGGACCTTGGCCACTTCTCTCCTGTCTCGGTCCGGCCGGACAGGCGCGGACCGTCTTAGTGCTGGGGGGCGTTCATAGCTGGGTGCTCATCGGGTGCTCATCAGCTTCTGACCCGCTTCCGCTAGGACGGTTCTGGCGTGGACATCGCGTGCTGGCTGCAGCCACGTACGCGCGGAGCGCGGCCGTGTCCGGCGTCCCGCCCCGGCGCAAGGCCCGGGAGAACACCCGACGACGCTCGGCGAGGTCGAAGCACGCCTGGTCGAGGTGCAGGGACGCACCTCGACCGATCCGCGTGCGGTCAGGGTCAGGGAGGACGGACCAGACGCCGTCCACCTCGGCCGCGACCACTCGCAGCAGCACGGACCGGTGGTCGCGGGCCCGGCACCCCACACAGGTACGCACTGACTCCTTCCGGAGTCCTTCCGCACGAAGGGGCTGCCGAACCGCTGCACCGGCCTCGGGCAGTCTACCGCGCCCGGCGACGGCCGCGACGCGGGCGGATCCCGCCACCTCAGTGCCCCGGGTCGGCGGCACGCCCCTCGGGCGGCAGCGACCCCGCGTCCTCCTCCGGGCGGGGTTCCTGCCCGGAGGCCTCCACGTCCGGGTGGATGTCGATCCGCCAACCGGTCAGCTTCGCCGCCAACCGCGCGTTCTGCCCCTCCCGCCCGATGGCCAGCGACAGCTGGTAGTCGGGAACCACGACCCGGGCCGACTTTGCCGCCAGGTCGACGACCTCCACCGACTCCACCCGCGCCGGGGACAGCGCGGCGGCCACGAACGATGCGGCGTCGTCGCTGTAATCGATGATGTCGATCTTCTCCCCGTGCAGCTCGGTCACCACCGAGCGCACCCGCTGCCCCATCGGCCCGATGCACGCACCCTTCGCGTTCACCCCGCTGACGGTGGAGCGCACCGCGACCTTCGAGCGGTGCCCTGCCTCGCGGGCCAGCGCCACGATCTCCACGGTGCCGTCGGCGACCTCGGGGACCTCCAGCGCGAACAGCTTGCGCACGAGGTTCGGGTGGGTGCGCGAAACGGTGATCGACGGGCCCTTCAACCCCTTGCGCACCCCCACCACGTAGCAGCGCAGCCGCGAGCCGTGGGTGTAGCGCTCGCCGGGCACCTGCTCCTGCGGCGGGAGCACCGCCTCCACCGACCCGAGGTCGACGTGCACCATCCGCGGGTCGCCGCTCTGCTGCACCACCCCGGCGACGATGTCGCCCTCGCGGCCGCGGAACTCCCCCAGCACCTGCTCGTCCTCGGCGTCCCGCAGCCGCTGCAGGATCGTCTGCCTGGCCGTGGTGGCGGCGATCCGGCCGAACCCCTCGGGTGTGTCGTCCCACTCGCGGAGTACGGCACCGGTGGGGTCGAGTTCCTGCGCCCAGACCACCACGTGGCCGCTCTTGCGGTCCAGCACCACCCGGGCGTGCGGGTAGGCGCCCTCGGTGCGGTGGTAGGCGAGCAGCAACGCCTGCTCGATGGTGCGCACCAGCAGGTCGAAGGGGATGTCCTTCTCCCGCTCGAGGGCGCGCAGCGCGGCCATGTCGATGTCCATCACGATGCCCCCCCGTCCGCATCACCGGGTTCGTCGTCCGGACGGTTGAACTCCAGCTCGACCCGGCCGGAGGCCAGCACCGCCCAGCCGAACCTCTCGCCGCCGAGCACCACGCCGTCGGCGTCGACCGTGCCGAGCCGCCCGACCAGGCTCCGGCCGTCGCCGAGCTCGGCGCGCACCAGCCGGCCGCGGGCACGCGACCAGTGCCGGTGCGTGGTCAGCGGCCGGTCGGCACCGGGTGAGGTCACCTCGAGCACGTAGGGCGTCTCCCCCATCACCTCCGAGGCATCGAGCGCCTGGGAGAGGGCATGCGTCGCCGCGGTGACGGCCTCGACGCCGACGGCGCCGGCGACGTCGGCGTCCAGATCGACCACCACCCGCAGCAGTCGGCGCCGGCCGACGGGAGTGAGCGTGACGTCCTCCAGCACCAGACCGGCGCTGCGCACCGCCGGCGCGGCAACGGCCCGCAGGCGATCCAGCTGCGTCGAGGTGGTCATCCGCGCCTCCTTTCCGGGTTCGATGGCGTGGTTCCGCGGCATCGTTTCGTGGCGTCGTACCGGTGGACGCCGGGCACACCTGCGGCCGCGACCAGGGGTCACGGTGCCGGGCCAGCGTACCCGGGTCGAAGGGGGCGGGGTCGCGTACAGCAGCGCTCACCGAGCGTGCAATGATCCGGCGGTGCACGGCCCCGGTGAGTCCACGCCCACAGCGCCCCGGCGGCGGACCGTCCTGCTCGCCGCGGGCCTGGTCTGCGGGGGGGCGGCGGCCCTCGGCACCGGGACCAGCCTGCTGTCCGGCTGCACCTCCGCGACGGGCGGGGGCGCGGCGGTGGCGTCCACTGCGGTGCAGCCGGACGCCGACGAGCTGGCCCGGCGCCGAGCGGTGGCCCGGATCCGCGACCTCGCCCAGGGGCTCACCGCGCTGGCACCCACCCGCCCCGCACTGCGCCCGCTGCTGGCACGGCTCGCTGCCGACCACCAGGCCCAGCTCGCCGCCCTCGGCGCCGCCAGGGTGGGCGCCACCACCGCCGCGGCGAGCGGCAGCGGCAGCCCCGGCGTCCTCACGAGCTCGGCCGGTACCGCCTCTCCCGCCGGCGCCGCAACGGGCTCCACCACCACCGCCCCGACGCCCGCCGACCGGGTCGCCGCCGAGCGTGCCTGCGCCGCCGACACGCTCGCCGACTGCCTGCTCACCTCGCCCGGGCTGGCCGTCCTGCTGGCCAGGATCGCCGCGGCCTGCGCCAGCGGCGCGGACCTGCTCGCCGCCGCCGCGACCCTGCCGCCCCCCGGGGCGCTGCCCGCCGCGACCCGGCCGGCCCCGCCGGCCACCGCGGGTGCCCCGAGTGACACCGCCGCCACGACGACCCCGCCCGCCCCGCCCCCGTCCACCGCCTCCCCCGCCGCCCTCGCCACTTCCCCCAGCTCCGGCAGCTCCGCCAGTTCCGCCAGTTCCGCCAGTCCCGCCGGCTCGGGCGCCACGACACCGGCGGTGGGCGCGGCGGGTCTGGACGCGCTGAGCCGGCTGATGAAGGGCGAGCACGCCGCGGTGTACGCCTACGGGATCGTCGCCGCGAGGGTGGTGCCGGCACTGCGGGCGCGCGCGCAGTCCTGCTGGGCCGCGCACACGAGCGCCCGGAACACGCTGGCGGGCGAGCTTGTCCGGGCCGGCGCGACACCTCCGGCCGCCCTGCCGGCCTACACCGTCGGGGCGCTGGGCAGCGGATCCCCCGGGGCGGTCGCGCTCGCGGCGCGGGTGGAGGGCGGGATCGCCGCACTGGCCGTGGCGGCGGTGCTGGCCACCACCGGCGAGCTGCGTCTGGCCTGCGCCGCCGGCCTCGTCGCCGCGGCCCGGCGGCGGATCGGGTGGACCCGCGCGCCCGAGGCGCTACCGGGTGCCCCCACGTCCGGCGGCACGGGCGCCTCCACCGGCCCCGGCACCTCCACCGGCCCCGGCACCTCCACCGGCCCCGGCACCTCCACCGGCCCCGGCACCTCCACGGCGTCCGGCGGCGGGTGAGCCGGTCGGTTCACCCGCCGCGGACCACGTCCCAGCCGAGCCGCAGCACCAGCGCCGCGACCACCGCCAGGAAGACCACCCGGACGAAGCGGTTCCCCCGCGCCACCGCGGTGCGCGCGCCGAGGTAGCCGCCGGCGAGATTCGCCACTCCCATCACCAGCCCCAGCCCCCAGCGCGGCGCGCCCTGCGGGACGAACACCAGCAGCGCCCCGAGGTTCGTCGCGGCATTGGCGATCTTCGCCTTCGCGCTCGCCTCCAGGAAGGCGTACCCGAGCAGCCCGACCAGGGCGAAGACCAGGAAGGACCCGGTGCCGGGGCCGAAGATCCCGTCGTAGAAGCCGATCCCGGCGCCGACGAGGCCCGCCACCACGTGATGGCGGCGGTGGCCGAACCGTAGCCGGGTCACCCGGCCGAGCTCCGGCCGCGCCACGGTGTACGCGGCCACCCCGACGAGCACGACGAGCACCAGCGGCCGGAACACCGCGGTGGGCAGCAGGCTCGCTCCGGCCGCACCGACCGAGGCGCCTGCCAGCGCGAAGCCGGCCATCGGCAGCGCCGTGCGCAGGTCGGGGCGCACCCGCCGGTAGTAGGTGAGCGCGGAGGTGGTGGTGCCGCAGATGCTCGCCAGCTTGTTGGTGGCCAGCACCTGGGCCGGGGGCGCCACCGGCAGTGCCAGCAGCAGAGCCGGCAGCTGGATGAGCCCGCCGCCGCCCACCACGGCGTCCACCCAGCCCGCGGCCAGGGCTGCCGCCGCCAGACCGGCGACGGCGGCCAGCGACAGGCCGTCGAGGCTCACCCTCAGCGGCCGGGCGGGGTGGGGCCCGCCGCGGATCCGGCGTTCCAGCCGTCGACGAGGTCGAGCACGTCGAGCAACCGACGCGCCACCCCGTCGGGCCGCACGTCCACCGGGACCTGCTGCGCGGCGGGGATGTCCGAGTGCGGCACGAGGACGGCCCGCATCCCGACCCGCTGGGCACCGTGGACGTCCTCGTACGGCCGGTCGCCGACGTACACGCAGGCCGCCGGGTCCTGGACGCCCACCGCGGCCATCGCGGCCCGGAACGCCTCCGGGTGCGGTTTGGCGTGCGGGATCTCGGAGGTGTACACCGCCGCGTCGATGAGGTCCAGCACGCCGTCGCGGGCGAAGACCCGCTGGTGGTAGTCGCGCGACCAGATCGTGTTGCTGAGCACCCCGACCCGCACCCCGCGCCGGCGCAGGCCGGTCAGCAGCGGCGCGGCCTGCGGGTCGGTGAAGGTGTGCGGCTCCCAGAACTCCTCGTACGCCGCCTGCGCCGCGGGGTGGCCCGGGTGGTCGGTGCTCACCCCGGCGAGGGCGAGCACCTCCTCCATCCGGGCGCTCGCCCCGCCCTTGCGGATCCGCTGCCACGCCTCGCTCTCGGCGGCGAGGATCCGCGCGGCGAGCTGCTCGGCCTGCACCGGGTCGGGTGCGTAGCGCCGCGCGTACGCCCGCCACTGCCCGGCGAGGTCGACCGTGTGCCAGGGGGTCAGCGTGCCGCCCCAGTCGAAGAGCACTGCGGCGACGCCGGTGCGGGCGGCCGCCTCACCCACGGACGGCGGCGATGATCCGCGCGGCCGCCTCGATCACGGCGACCTCCTCGCGCTCACCGCTGCGCCGGTCGCGCAGCTCGATGGTGCCCCCGGCCAGGCCCTTGCCGACCACGACGATGGTGGGCACGCCGAGCAGCTCGGCGTCGGCGAACTTCACCCCGGGGGAGACCTTCGGCCGGTCGTCGTAGCAGCACCCGGACCCCGGCCCGCTCGAGCTGCCCGGCGAGCTCCTCGGCGGCCGCGAACACCGCCGCGTCCTTGCCGGTCGCGACCACGTGCACGTCGGCCGGGGCGACCTCGCGCGGCCAGCACAGCCCGAGCTCGTCGTAGTTGGCCTCGGCGATCGCGGCGACCGCCCGGGTGACGCCGATCCCGTAGGAGCCCATCGTCACCGTGACCAGCTTGCCGTTCTCGTCCAGCACCTTCAGGCCGAGCGCCTCGGCGTACTTGCGGCCGAGCTGGAAGATGTGGCCGATCTCGATGCCGCGGGCCAGCTGCCAGCGGCCCGCCGCAGTCCGGGCACGGGTCGCCGGCCCGCACCTCGGCGGCCTCGACCGTGCCGTCGCGATCCGAAGTCGCGGCCGGCGACCAGGTCGAAGACGTGCCGGCCGGGCTCGTCGGCGCCGGTGATCCAGGCCGTGCCCGCCACCACCCGCGGGTCGAGCAGGTAGCGGATGCCCGCTGGCGTTCTTCTCCCCCAGCACGCCGGGCCCGATGTAGCCCTTGACCAGCGCGGGGTTGGCGGCGAAGTCGGCCTCGGTGAAGGCCTCGACCTCCGCGGGGGCGACCGGCGGCCTCGAGCCGCTTCAGGTCGACCTCGCGGTCGCCGGGCAGGCCGACGCCAGCGGCTCGCGCGTCGCCGTCGGGGTGGCGCAGCGTGACCACGACGTTCTTCAGCGTGTCCGCCGCCGTCCAGGGCCGGTCGGGGCGCGGGAACTGTCGCGTTCGCCACGTCGACCAGGGTGTCGATGGTCGGGGTGTCCGGGGTGTCCTCGACGTGGGCGGCCGGCGGCTCGTCGCCCCGCCGCGACGGCCGGCACCGGGGTCGCCACCGCCTCGACGTTGGCCGCGTAGTCGCAGCGGCCGCAGCGCACGAAGGTGTCCTCGCCGACCTCGGTCGGGCTGCAGGAACTCCTCGCTCGCTGCTGCCGCCCATCGCCCCGGACATCGCCGCGACGATCACGTAGTCCAGCCCGAGCCGGTCGAAGATCCTGATGTAGGCGTCGCGGTGCGCTGGTAGGAGCGCGTCCAGCCCGGCGTCGTCGACGTCGAAGGAGTAGGAGTCCTTCATCACGAACTCGCGGCCGCGCAGCAGCCCGGCGCGCGGGCGGGCCTCGTCGCGGTACTTGGTCTGGATCTGGTAGATCGCCAGCGGCAGGTCCTTGTACGAGGAGTACAGGTCCTTCACCAGCAGGGTGAACATCTCCTCGTGGGTGGGGCCGAGCAGGTAGTCGGCGCCCTTGCGGTCCTTGAGCCGGAACAGGTTGTCGCCGTACTCGGTCCAGCGGCCGGTCGCCTCGTAGGGCTCGCGCGGCAGCAGCGCCGGGAAGTGCACCTCCTGGAACGCCGGTCGCGTCCATCTCCTCGCGGACGATCCGCTCGACGTTGCGGAGCACCCGCAGCCCAGCGGCAGCCAGGTGTAGATGCCCGGGCGCGGCGCGGCGGATGTAGCCGGCCCGCACCAGCAGCCGGTGGCTCGGCACCTCGGCGTCGGCCGGGTCCTCGCGCAGGGTGCGCAGGAACAGCGTCGACATCCGCAGCAGCACCAGGGCCTCCAAGCCGTTCGGGACATCACAGGCTACCCACCGTGGCGGCGCCCCCCGACCGGATTCCGCGCCGCGCCCGGGGCGGCCGGTCAGAACAGGCACGGTGGCGAACGTGCCGACCTGAGGAAGCCGACGCGCAGGTACGCTGCGCACCGCCGGTGGTTGAAGTCGTTCACGTACAGCGACACCACCGGCGCGATCTCCGCCTCCAGCCGCCGCGACCACGGCGGCCATCCCGGGGGCGGCCAGGCCCTCCCCGCGCCGGGACGGGCTCACCCAGACCCCCTGCACCTGCACCGCCCACGGCGTCACCGACCCCAGTTCGGCCTTGAACACGATCTCCGGGCCGGGCGGGCCGGGGTCCACCCGCAGCAGCGAGCGCCCGGCGGCAACCAGCGCGGTGACCTGCGCCTGGTAGAGCGCGCCGCCGTCGGAGGAACCGGGGAGTAGCCGACCTCCTCGGTGAACATCGCCACGCAGGCCGGCACGATCAGCGGCAGCTCGTCGCATCCGGCCGCGGCGGACCGCGGGGTCGGGCGGAACCGCGGGGCGGACCGGTCATCGCCATCAGCGGCTGATCGGGCGCGTACCTCGCGGGCCGGGCCCCAGAGCGGCTCGAGCCGGTCCCACAGGGCGAGCACGGCGTGCGGCGGGCCCGACGATCGAGGAGCAGCGCCGGCCCAGCCGGCGGGCCCGGGCCGGCGAAGGCGTCGATCGCGGACCGCGGTGGCCTCGACCGGAACCAGGTTCGCCCCGGACCAGCACAGCGAGCGCAGCGCCCCGTCGTCGTACCAGCCCCACAGCTCGCCGCCCGCCGTGCCGGGTCGGGCGATGCCGGCGGAGACCAGCCGCGCGGCCACGAACAGGTTCGCGCACGATGTCGCGGCGCGCACACACCGAGCGCCTCGTCGACGTCGCGGCGGTCTCGAGGACCCGCAGCGACGACCTGAGCACGGCGGAATCCTCACCTACCGGCTCGCCGTCAGGGCGGACCCGCACGCCCGGGACGGGGTGGTCGAGATGAAGCGGTCACGTCACCGACGACATCCGCTCCGCCCGGTTCACCCGTCTCGCCGAGCTCCTGCTCGAGCCGCATCGCCTCCTCGATGAGGGTCTCGACGATCTGCGCCTCGGGCACCGTCTTGATCACCTCGCCCTTGACGAAGATCTGGCCCTTGCCGTTGCCGGAGGCGACGCCGAGGTCGGCCTCGCGGGCCTCGCCCGGGCCGTTCACGACGCAGCCCATCACGGCCACCCGGAGCGGGACGTCCAGCCCCTCCAGCCCGGCGGTGACCTGCTCGGCCAGCGTGTAGACGTCGACCTGGGCCCGCCCGCAGGACGGGCAGGAGACGATCTCGAGCTTGCGCGGGCGCAGGTTGAGCGACTGCAGGATCTGGATGCCGACCTTGACCTCCTCCACCGGCGGGGCCGACAGCGAGACCCGGATGGTGTCGCCGATGCCCCTGCGACAGCAGGGCGCCGAACGCGACCGCGGACTTGATGGTGCCCTGGAAGGCGGGGCCGGCCTCGGTGACGCCGAGGTGCAGCGGCCAGTCGCCGCGCTCGGCGAGCAGCTCGTAGGCCCGCACCATGACCACCGGGTCGTTGTGCTTGACCGAGATCTTGAAGTCGTGGAAGTCGTGCTCCTCGAACAGCGAGGCCTCCCAGACGGCGGACTCGACCAGCGCCTCGGCGGTGGCCTTGCCGTACTTCGCCAGCAGCCGCGGGTCGAGCGAGCCCGGCGTTGACCCCGATCCGGATCGAGATGCCGGCGTCCTTGGCGGCCTGGCGATCTGCTTGACCTGGTCGTCGAACTGGCCCGGATGTTGCCCGGGTTGACCCGCACCGCGGCGCAGCCGGCCTCGATCGCGGCGAACACGTACTTGGGCTGGAAGTGGATGTCGGCGATCACCGGGATCTGCGACTTGCGCGGCGATCGCGCGGCAGCGCGTCCGCGTCGTCCTGGCTCGGGCAGGCCACCCGGACGATGTCGCAGCCGGCCGCGGTGAGCTCGGCGATCTGCTGCAGCGTCGCGTTGATGTCGGTGGTCGGGGTGGTGCGTCATCGACTGCACGATGACCGGGGCGTCGCCGCCGACCTCGACCGTGCCGACCTGGATCTGGCGGGAGCGGCGGCGGGGGGCGAGCACGGGCGGCGGGCAGGCCGGGCAGCCCGAGGTTGACGGTCATGGTGCGTGGATTCGCCTCCGAGGCGTGCCGGTACGGGACGGGCGGCTCAGCCAGCCGAGGTTCACCGGGTTGACGATGTCGGCGTAGATCAGCAGGACCGACATCGCGATCAGCACCGACGGCCACGCCGTAGGCCAGCGGCAGCGCCGGGCGACGTCGACCGGGCCGGGGTCGGGCCGGCTGGCGCACCCGCGCGAGCCGCGCGCGCAGGCCCTCCCAGAGCGCGCCGGCGACGTGCCCGCCGTCCAGCGGCAGCAGCGGGATGAGGTTGAACACGAACAGCGCCAGGTTCAGCGACGCGATCAGGGACAGCCAGCCCGCGATGCGGTCGGCGAGGGCGATCGGCGACGGCACTGGTGCCCTGCACGCTGCCGATCTCGCCGGCGAACCGCGCCCACCCCGACGAGGCTGACCGGGCCGTTCGGGTCGCGCTGGCCGGAGCCGAAGGCGGCCTTGGCCACCCCGACCATCTTCGGCGGGATCTGCAGCACCACCCCGGCGGTCTGCGTCGACCGCGCTGCCGACCGACCCGGGCGACGGCGGTCAGCGGCTGGCGCACGGTCTCGGTGGCCGGGGACACGCCGAGGAAGCCGACCGCGCTCGAGCTGCGCGGCTGCCCGTCGACCGACCACGGGGTTGCCGTTGGCGTCCAGCACGTCGCGCTGGCGACACCAGCGGGCGTGACCTGCAGGTCGACCGTCGCGTTCCGCGCGCCGCACCGTCATCGGGACCTGCGGTGCGCCGGGTTCGCCCGGATCGCGTCGCGCAGGTCGGTCCCAGGTGTTCGACCGGCTGCCCGCCGAAAGCCACGATCACGTCGCCGGGCCGCACGCCGGCCTGCGGCGGCCGGGGCGACGCGGGTCGGCGGCCGGTGCAGCCGGCCGTGGCCGGCGCCGTCGGCGGGCAGCACGCACTGCGAGACGCTGGCCACCGCGGCGTCGTGGCGGTGGCGCACCCCGAGGGCGGTCATGGTGACGCGTGAGCAGGACGACGGCGATGAGCAGGTTCATCAGCGGGCCGCCGAGCATGACGACGAGCCGCTGCGGCACCGAGCAGCTGGTAGAACAGCCGGCGCGTCCTCGCTCCGCCTGGGCTGCGACCTGCTCGACAGCCGCGACCAGCCGTGGATCCGCGCGCGCGCGGCCCGCTCGTGCTCGGCAGCACCGTGCTCGACAGCCCCGCCCTCGCGACCCGCTCGGCGACCCGGCTCGACAGCCGCCGCGGCGGCTCCCGCGCTGGGCCCGGGAACATGCCGATCATCCGGATGTAGCCGCCGAGCGGGACGGCCTTGACGCCGTACTCGGTCTCGCCGCGCCGCCGCGACCAGATCGTCGGGCCGAAGCCGACCATGTACTGGGTGCACCGGACGCCGAACCGCTTGGCCGGGCAGCAGGTGCCCGAGCTCGTGCAGGGCGATGGACGGCACAGCCGACCGCCGAGCGACGACCACCAGGTAGGCCGATCAGCCCGACACGTCCATCGACCGCCGCCTCCCGGCTCCGTGATGCACCCGTCGCCGTGCCGGGCCGCTCGGCCGACCCGTCGACGTTCCGCGAGGCCGCGGTGCCGACCTCGAGCAGAGGATCTCCTGCGCCCGCTGCCGGGCCCAGCCGTCGGCGGCGAGGACATCGTCGAGTCCGGCGTGCCGGTCGCGCCGACGTGCTCGGCGACCACGCGCTCGACCGTGTCGACGATGTCGAGGAACCGGATCCGGCCGGCGTGGAACGCCTCGACGCACTCCTCGTTCGCCGCGTTGAAGACCGCCGGGTACGGTCGCCGCCCGCGACCGCCCACCCGGCGCGCCAGCCGCACGGCCGGGAACGCCTCGTCGTCCAGGGGCTCGAACTCCCAGCGTCGCGCGCCGGCGTCCAGTCGCAGGCCGGGGCCGGCGTCCGGCACCCGGTCGGGCCAGCCCAGGCCGAGCGCGATCGGCAGCCGCATGTCCGGCGGCGAGCACTGGGCGATGGTGGAGCCGTCGACGAACTCGACCATCGAGTGCACCACCGACTGCGGGTGCACCACGACGTCGATCGCGCTCGAACGGGACGTCGAACAGCAGGTGCGCCTCGATCACCTCCAGCCCCTTGTTGACCAGGGTGGCGGAGTTGGTCGGTGACCACCGGGCCCATCGCCCAGGTGGGGTGGGCCAGGGCCTGCTCGGGCGTGACGTCGCACGAGCTCGGACCGGCTGCGGCCGCGGAACGGGCCCGCCGCTCGCGGTGAGCACCAGCCGGCGCACCTCGGCCGCCGCGACCCGCCGCGCAGGCACTGCGCGAGCGCCGAGTGCTCGGAGTCCACCGGGACGATCTGCCCGGGCGCGGCGGCAGCCGGTGACCAGCGGGCCGCCGACGATCAGCGACTCCTTGTTGGCCAGCGCGAGCGTGCCGCCGGCACGCAGCGCCGCCAGCGTCGGGCGCAGCCCGATCGAGCCGGTGATGCCGTTGAGCACGACGTCGGCCCCGCGGCCGGCGACCTTCTCGGCGGCGTCCGGCCCGGCGTGCACCACCACCCGACCGGCCCCCCGCGCGCGCAGCGCGGCCACCAGGTCGGGCCGTGCCTGCTCCGAGGCCACCGCCACCTCGGCGACGCCGAGGCTCGCGGCCTGTTCGGCGAGCAGGTCCACCCGCCCGCCGGCCGCGGCCAGCGCCCGCACCCGGAACCGGTCGCCGGAGCGCCGGATCACGTCGACGGCCTGGGTACCGATCGAACCGGTGGAGCCCAGCAGCACGACCTCACGCGTCGTCACCGTGACATCCTCCCAGCCCGCCCGATCCGCCTGATCCGCCCGATCCGCCTGATCCGCCCGGCCCGCCCGATCCGCCGGCCTACCGGGTCACAGCGCGATGCCGACGTACTTGGTCTCCAGGTACTCCTCGATGCCCTCGAAGCCGCCCTCGCGGCCGAGGCCGGAGGCCTTGACGCCGCCGAACGGCGCGGCGGGGTTGGACACGATGCCCTGGTTGATGCCGACCATGCCGGTCTCCAGCCGCTCGGCCACCGTCAGCGCCTGGTCAGGTCCCGGGTGAAGGCGTAGGCGACCAGGCCGTACTCGGTGTCGTTGGCCATCGCGATGCCCTCGTCGTCGGTGGCGAAGGTGCTGATCGGCGCGACCGGGCCGAAGATCTCCTCGCGGAACATCTGCGCGTCGGTCGGCACCCCGGTCAGCACGGTCGGCGCGTAGAAGTGGCCGCGCTCGCCGATCGCCTCGCCGCCGGTCAGCACCTCGGCGCCGTGGCCGATGGCGTCGGCGACCAGCTCGGTGACCTTGTCCGCGGCGGCGTTGTCGACCAGCGGGCCGACGTCGCACGCCGTCCTCGATGCCGCGGCCGATGCTCATCGCAGCCCATCCGCTCGGCCAGCCGCGCGGGAGAACTCCGGCGCCGACCGACTCGTGCACGATGAACCGGTTCGCCGCGGTGCAGGCCTCGCCGATGTTGCGCATCTTGGCCAGCATCGCGCCGTCGACCGCGGCCTGTCCAGGTCGGCGTCGGCGAAGACCAGGAACGGCGCGTTGCCGCCGAGTTCCATCGACACCTTCAGCACCTGCTTGGCGGACTGCTCGATCAGCCTGCGGCCGACCCCGGTGGAGCCGGTGAAGGTGAGCTTGCGCAGCCGCGGGTCGCGGATGATCGGCTCGGATCACGGCGCCGGTGCTGCGACGTGGTGATCACGTTGACCACCCCGTCCGGCAGCCCCGCCTCGATCAGCACCGCGGCGAGAGCCAGCGTGGTCAACGGGGTCTGCGCGGCGGGCTTGATCACCACGGTGCAGCCGGCGGCCAGCGCCGGGCCGATCTTGCGGGTGCCCATGGCCAGCGGGAAGTTCCACGGGGTGATCGCGTACAGCCGGGCCGACCGGCTGCTTCATGGTCAGCAGCCGGGTGCCGCCGTTCGGGCGCGACCGAGCAGCGGCCGGCGATCCGCACGGCCTCCTCGGAGAACCAGCGGAAGAACTCGGCGCCGTAGGTGACCTCGCCGCGGGCCTCGGCGCAGCGGCTTGCCCATCTCCAGGGTCATCAGCAGCGCGATGTCCTCGGACCGCTCGATCAGCAGCTCGAACGCCCGGCGCAGGATCTCGCCGCGCTCGCGGGGGTCGGTGGCGGCCCAGTCGGCCTGCGCGGCGACGGCGGCGTCCAGGGCGGCGATGCCGTCCGCGACGGTGGCGTCGGCGACCTCGGCGATGCTCGCCGGTGGAGGGGTCCTCGACCGCGAAGACCCGACCTCCGCTCGCCGGACGCCACTCGCCGCCGATGAACAACCCCTTGCCCACGGAGGACACCAGGGCCGCCTCGCGGCTCGTCAGGGACGTGGTGGAACTCATTGCAGACCTCCAGCTCGCGTGCTCACCTGCTGACGACCGTACTGGCTGGCCCCGTGGCCCGCCTCAAGGGCGATCCCCACTGCCCGCGGCCCGCTCCTGCATGCCCCACCCGACGCCGAACGAGGCGAGCAGGTCGAGGAAGGGCACGGCGTCGAACGCCTCCGGGCCGAGCACGCCCGCGCCCCGCCAGCGGCCGCTCGGCGAGCAACTCCAGCGCGACCACCGGGTTGACGGCCGTCTGCCAGACCACGCACTGGGCGCCGTACTCGGCCATCGACCACGTCGTTGTCGACCACGTGGTAGAGGTACACCTCACGCGGCGCGCCGTCCCTGCCCGTGCCGGTGACCCAGCAGCCCGGCGCAGGTCTTGCCGCGCATCCGCGTCGCCCGAGCTCGGCCGGGTCGGGCAGGCAGGCGGCGACCACGTCGCGCGGGCTGACCGCCGCGGCGCCGCCCGCCGAACGCACCGTGACCGGCTGCGGTGCGGTCGAGGCCGAGCTTGTGCAGCGTCTTCAGCACCTCGATGAACTCCTCGCCCAGGCCGTACTTGAACGTGACCCGGCTGGGCTCCACCCAGCGCGGCATGAGGAGCACCTCCTCGTGCTCCACGTTCACGCACTCGACCGGGCCGATGCCGTCCGGGAAGTCGAAGACCTCCGGCTCGCTGAACGGCTCGGTCGGTGTACCAGCCGGCTTCCCGCTCCCAGATCACCGGCGGGTTGAGGCACTCCTCGATGGTGGTCCAGATCGAGAACGACGGGGCGAAGTCGTAGCCGTCCAGCACCAGGTCGGCGCCGTCGCGGGTGCCGAGCTCGTCGATCTCGGTGAACAGGTGATCGGCGGCGTAGCGGGCGAAGACGTCGGACAGCCCCGGCTCGACGCCGATCCCGACCAGCGCGAGCCGCCCGCGCCTGCTCCCAGCGTTGCGCCGCCGCGAACTGCTCGTCACCGAGCTTGACCCCGGGCACCCGGTACGGCTCGTCGGGGTGCGGCCGCGACAGCTCATCGCCATGTCCAGGTAGTCGGCCCCGGCGGCGAGGGCGCCCTCGAACACCGGCATGACGAAGCGCGGGTCGACGGCGTTGAGCACGTGCGTGATGCCCTCGGCGCGGCACAGCGCGGCCACGGCCGCGGCCGACGGAGGCGTCGACGCGTGGCGGCGTGCAGCCTCGGGTCGGCGGCCGGCTGCGACCGCCGCCTGCGCGCTTGCCCGCGTCGTAGTCGGCGAGCACCAGGTGCTCGAAGAAGTCGCGGCGGGCGGCGATCTTCGCTGCCGCGGACCCCACGCCTCCCGCTCCCACGATCAGGATGCGCACGTCGTTCCAGCTCCTCTCGTGCCGGCCGGCCGGCACGGCCTGGGCGGCCGGGGGGCCCGTTCAGGACCCTAGGGCCAGCGGCCCCCCCGCGTCACGCCCGAACTCGCGAATAGTCGCGGATTTCGAGCCGTCGAGGCCTGCCGACGGTCGAGATCGGCCGCTGTGTCACGGATCGGCGACGGATAGCAGCGCCGCCCGAAGCTCACTGCGGGGCGGGGTGCCCGGGGTCGGCGACGATGCACAGCTCGTTCCCCTCGGGGTCGGCCATCACCTGCCACCAGATGCCCAGTTCGCCGAGCAGTTCCGTCACCGGCTCCCCCACCCGCCGCCCGCCCAGCGACTCCAGCCGGGCCAGGTGCGCGGGCACGTCCGCCGGGTGCAGGTCGAGGTGCAGCCGGTTCTTGCCCTGCCGGGGTTCGGGCACCCGCTGCAGCACCAGCAGCGGCCCGCCGCCGCCGGGCCCCTCCCGCCCGCCGTCGGCGGGCGCGGGCGCGAGCACCCGGTACCCCCCGGGGCCGGCCACCGGCCGGTACCCCAGGGCTGCCGACCAGAACTCCACCAGCGCGTCCGGGTCGAGACTGTCCAGGACCACCGAGATCCGCATCCGGACATCCTGCCCGACCCCGGCCCGTTCGACCCCGGGCCGTTCGACCCCGGCCCGTTCGACCCCGGGCCGGGTGGGTGCTCCCGGCGATCAGGTGTGCTGCGGGAAGCCGAGGTTGAGGCCGCCGTGGCTCGGGTCGAGCCAGCGCGAGGTGACGACCTTGCCGCGGGTGAAGAAGTGCACGCCCTCGGTGCCGTGGGCGTGGGTGTCGCCGAACAGCGAGGCCTTCCAGCCGCCGAAGGAGTAGTAGGCCATCGGCACCGGGATCGGCACGTTGACGCCGACCATGCCGACCTCGACCTCGTTCTGGTAGCGGCGGGCCGCGCCGCCGTCGTTGGTGAAGATCGCGGTGCCGTTGCCGTACGGGTTGGCGTTCACCAGCTCCAGCGCCGTCCTCGTAGCGGGCACCCGGACCACTGACAGCACCGGGCCGAAGATCTCGTCGGTGTAGACCGGCATCGTCGGGGGTGACGTGGTCGAACAGGGTGGGGCCGAGCCAGAAGCCGCCGGCCTCGCCGTCCGGCGGCGACTGCCCGGCCGTCGACCACCAGGGTCGCACCCGCCTCGACCCCGGCGTCGAGGTAGGAGGCCACCTTGTCCCGGTGCACCCGGTGACCAGCGGGCCCATGTCGCAGCCCGCGCCGGCCGTCGCCGGTGCGCAGCGTCGCCATCCGCTCGGCGATCTTCGCCACCAGCTCGTCGGCGACGGGGTCCACCGCGACCAGCGCGGAGATCGCCATGCAGCGCTCGCCCGCGGAGCCGAAGCCGGCGTTCACCGCCGCGTCGGCGGCCAGGTCGAGGTCGGCGTCGGGCAGCACCACCATGTGGTTCTTCGCCCCGCCGAGCGCCTGCACCCGCTTGCCGTTGCGGGTGCCGGTCTCGTAGACGTAGCGGGCGATCGGGGTGGAGCCGACGAAGGAGACCGCCTTCACGTCGGGGTGCTCCAGCAGCCGGTCGACGGCCTCCTTGTCGCCGTGCACGACGTTGAGCACGCCCGGCGGCAGGCCCGCCTCGAGCGAACAGCCTCGGCGAGCAGTCACGGCGGCGCTGGGGTCCTTCTCGCTCGGCTTGAGCACCACCGCGTTACCGCAGGCGATGGCGATCGGGAAGAACCACAGCGGGACCATGACCGGGAAGTTGAACGGCGAGATGACGCCCGACCACGCCGAGCGGCTGCCGGATCGAGTACACGTCGACCTTGGTCGAGACGCCCTCGCTGAAGCCGCCCTTGAGCAGGTGCGGGATGCCGCAGGCGAACTCGACCACCTCGAGCCCGCGCTGCACCTCGCCCGCCGCGTCGGAGAGCACCTTGCCGTGCTCGGCGGTGATGATCTCCGCGATGTCGTCCGCGCCGGGCGTTGAGCAGCTCGCGGGCGGTGAAGAGCACCCGCTGCCGGGTGGACAGCGACGAGGTCCGCCAGGAGGCCGCCGCGGTCAGCGCCGAGGCGACCGCCTCGTCGACGTCCGCGGCGGCGGCCAGCCGGACCTGCGCCTGCTGGACGCCGAGGGCGGGGTCGAACACGGGACCGACCCGCTCGCCGCTGCCCGCGGTCGCCTTGCCGTCGATGAAGTGCAGGATGCTGCGCAACTCGCTCATGCCAGGAGTCTGCCCCGCCCGGGACCCGTGCGGGGCGGACACAGTGCGTGCGGCACCGGACCGGGCTTGTCAGAATGTAAAGACAACTCCGGTCCGGTGCCGTGGTGCCGGCCCGCTCCCGCGCGGGCGGGCAACCCTCAGTGCTTCGCGCGCCGCCCGCGCACCAGCTCGCTGGCCAGCACGATGAGCAGGGCCACCCAGAACATCGCCGAGCCGATCACGTACGCCTGGGCCGGGATGCCGCGCTGGGCCGAGACGTAGACGAACTTCGGGAACGTGTTCACGTTGCCCGAGTTGAAGTTGGTGATGATGTAGTCGTCGAACGACAGGCTGAACGCGAGCAGCGCCGCAGCCGGCGATGCCCGGGGCCACCAGGGGGAAGGTGACCCGCCAGAAGGTCTGCGACTCGGTCGGCGTACAGGTCCATGGCGGCCTGCTCCAGCCGCGGGTCGAGGCTGGCGATGCGGGCCTTCACCGCCACCACCACGAAGCTGATGCTGAACATGACGTGCGCGATGACGATCGTCCAGAAGCCGAGCGGGATGCGCAGGTTGAGGAACAGCGTCAGCAGCGAGGCCGCCATGACCACCTCGGGGGTGGCCATCGGCAGGAAGATCAGCAGGTTCGTCGCGGTCCGGCCCCGGAAACGGTGCCGGGTGAGCGCGAACGCGATCATCGTTCCGAGCACGGTGGCCAGCGCGGTGGCGATGACGCCGATCTTCAGGCTGTTGCCGAGCGCGGGGCAGACGTCCGGCGCCCCGCACGGGTTCGCCCAGTTGTTCCAGGTGAACCCGATCCAGTGCGACGTTGCTCTTGCCGTGGGGTGGTTGAAGGAGAAGGCGAACACGTAGGCGACCGGCAGGAAGATGTACCCGAACGCCACCAGCGCGATACACCCGCAGCCAGTTGCGCTCCACCCAGCGCCAGGCGCGCCGGCCGGGCGTCTGGTGCCCGAGCGGACGCCCTGTGCGCCGCCCGGATGCCGGAGGTCGTGAGGTCACCGTCATACCAGCTCCTCCGTCCCGGCCCGGCGGACGTACAGCAGCACCAGCGACCAGGATGGTGGCCATCAGCATGAACGACAGCGACGGCGGCCGTCGGGTAGTCCACCGACGACGAAGAACTGGCTGTCGATCGACGTTGCCGATCATCCGGGTGTTCGGTGTTGCCCAGCAGCGACGGCGTTGACGTAGTCACCGGCCGCCGGGATGAACGTCAGCAGCGTGCCGGACACCACGCCCGGGCATCGACAGCGGGAAGGTCACCTTGCGGAAGCACCGTCGAACGCGTTGCGCGTACAGGTCGCCGCCGGCCTCGATGCAGCCGCGGGTCGATCCGCTCGAGGCTGGCGTACAGCGGCAGCGTCATGAACGGCAGGAAGTTGTACGTGATGCCCGGCGACGACCGCGAACCGACGCCGTCAGCGGTCGATGCCGGCCGGTCGGGGACTGAGCACGTGCAGCGTCGTTCAGCGTCGGCGTCACCGAGCCCTCGTCGGCGAGGATCTGCCGCCAGGCCAGCGTGCGGAGGATGAAGCTGGTGAAGAACGGCGCGATCACCAGACCAGCAGGAGGTTGCGCCACCGCCCCGCCTTGAACGCGATCATGTACGCCAGCGGGTAGGAGATGAGCAGGCCAGGACCGTGGCGATGCCGCGTACACGAACGAGCGGATGAACTGCGGGTAGTACGCCTTCAGCGCGTCGAAGTAGTTGGCGAAGCGGAGAGTCTGCTGGAAGGCACCGATGTCGCCACCCGGGACCGGGGTCTGCAGCGACGTGCCGAGCAGGGTGGCGATCGGGAGCGACGAAGAAGATGGCCAGCCACAGCATGCCCGGGCAGCGAGCAGCAGGTACGGGGTCAGCGCGGCCGCGCCGGCCGCGCGCGGGTGCGGGCGCGCCGTCCCGCGCCGGCGGCGGCGCCCACCGAGGCGGGCGCCATGACGTCTCAGCCGGTCCCGGCGCTCGCGGCGCGTCCTCGATCTCGACGCCGGCGTGCGGCGTCCGCCGGCGTCCAGGCCGAAGGTGTGGCCGCGGCTCCCACTGCAGGCGACCTCGCGCCCCGCGGCGCGAGCGGTCGCCCGACGCCGAGGTTCTGCGCGAAGACCGTGAGCTCCTGCGCCCCAGGGCATCCGCACCAGGTACTGGGTGCGACACGCCGATGAAGCTCGACGTCGCACGATCACCGCGCCGACGAGCGGTTGCGGCCGGCGGTCGCCGGACGTCCTCGCGCGTCGCAGATCGCGATCTTCTCCGGGCGGACGCCGACCAGCACGTCGGCCGTCGTCGCGACGCGCAGCGGGCCAGCGGCAGGCCCAGCTTCTGCCCGTGGCACGTCCACGACCAGCGTCGTCGCCGCTCGGTGCCGACCCGCCGCCCCGCGAGCAGGTTCGACTGGCCGAGGAAGTTGGCGACGAACGTGGTCCGGGGCGACTCGTAGAGGTCGGCCGGGTGCGCCCATCTGCTCGATCCGCCCCTCGTTCATGACCGCGACGGTGTCGGCCATGGTCATGGCCTCCTCCTGGTCGTGGGTCACGTGGACGAAGGTGATGCCGACCTCGGTCTGGATCCGCTTGAGCTCCAGCTGCATCTGCCGCCGCAGCTTGAGGTCGAGCGCGCCGAGCGGCTCGTCGAGCAGCAGCACCGCTCGGACGGTTGACGATCGCCCGGGCGAGCGCGATCCGCTGCTGCTGACCGCCGGACAGCTGGGGCGGCTTGCGCCGCGCCAGGTGCCGGCAGCTCGACCAGGTCGAGCGCCTCGTCGACCTGCGCCTCGACGTCCTTCGACCCGGCGCCGGCGCAGGCCGAAGGCGACGTTCTCGAAGATGTCGAGGTGGGGGAACAGCGCGTAGTTCTGGAACACCGTGTTCACCGGCCGCTGGTAGGGCTTGGCGTGGGTGATGTCCTGGTCGCCGATGAGGATCGGCGCCGGCCGTGGGCTCCTCCAGGCCGGCGACCATCCGCAGCGTCGTGGTCTTGCCGCACCCGGACGGGCCGAGCAGGGCGAAGAACGAACCCTGCGGGATCGATCAGCGACAGGTCGTCGACGGCGGTGAAGTCGCCGAACGCGCTTCGTCACCCGGTCCAGCCGCAGATCTCGCCGCGGTCGGTGCCGCGGACGCCGCCATCAGGCGCCCAGGACGGTCTGGTACTTGTTCGCGAAGTCGGTCTCCTCCGCAGCGGTCAGAGCGCGGAAGATGTGCACCTTTCAGGTCGTCGGCGGTCGGGAAGATCAGCGGGTTGTCGGCCAGGCTCTTGGTCGATGCTTGCAGGCTTCCTTGCGCCCCCTCGACCGGGCAGATGTAGTTGACGTAGGCGGCGACCTGGGCGGCGACCTTCGGGTCGTAGTAGTAGTTGATCAGGATCTCGGCGTTCTTCTTGTGCTGGGAGCCGTTCGGGATCCGCATGTTGTCGGCCCACAGCATGCCGCCGCCGTCGGGGATCACGAACTCGAACTTGCCGGCGTACTTGTCCTGCAGCTGGAGCTGGATGATGTCGCCGGACCAGGCGAAGACCGCCAGCGGCGTCGCCGGTGGTCAGGTCCTGGCGTAGTCGTTGCCCTTGACCTGCCGGATCTGGCCCGTTGCTGAGCTGCTTCTCGAGCATCGTCGAGGGCGGCGTCGAAGTCCGCCGCGGTGAAGTTCGCGGGGTCCTTGCCCTGGTCCAGCAGGATCAGGCCGATGGTGTCGCGCATCTCGGTGAGCACCTCGATCTTGCCCTTGAGCGCCGGGTTCCCAGGTCGGACAGCTTCGTCGACGGCTTCAGCCGAGCTTCTTGAAGCCGTCGACGTTGTAGGCGATGCCCGCGTACCCGGACTGCCAGGGCACCGAGTAGTTGCGGCCGGGGTCGTAGTCGGGGTTCTGGAGCTTGGGCAGCAGGTTCGCGGTCACGTTCGGCATCACGGACTTGTCGAGCTTCTGCGCGTAGCCCGAGCCGGATGCAGCCGGGCCGCCATCCAGTCGGTGAAGCACGATGATGTCGCGCCGATAGTCCTGGCCGGCCTTGCAGCTGCGGCTGGATCTTGGCGAAGTAGCTGTCGTTGTCGTTGATGTCCTCGGTGTAGGTCGACCTTGATCCCGGTCGTCTTCTGGAACGCGTCCAGCGTCGGGTAGTTCTTGGTCTTCTCGTCGACGTCGATGTACAGCGGCCAGTTCGCCCAGTTCACGACCTTGTCGGTCTTGGACTTGTCGACGGCCGCGGTCGGCGTCGCGCCAGCCGTCTGGACTGCGCCGCCGGTGCTCCCCCACCGGTGCCGCAGGCGGCGAGGAACGCGCCCGCGCCGACGGCGCCGGCACCCGTCATCAGGGACCGTCGGGACAGCCGGCCACCGGACATGGCCTGACGACGGCTGCAGCCTCCGCAGCGGGCTGCTGGGCGACGGTCGGGGTCAGGGGTCTGGCGGGGCGTCATGCGGTGGCGTCCTTCCGGTGGGGTCGTTGGTGTGCTGATCGTGGGACGATCGGTCGCCGAAGACCGTGCGGTGCCAGGCCTTGCGGGCGGCCCCGGTGAGGTCGGACATCACGTGCTTGATGACCGTGTACTCCTCGAGCGAGTACACGCTCATGTCCTTGCCGAAGCCGCTGGCCTTGCATCCCGCCGTGCGGCATCTCGCTGACGATCGGGATGTGGTCGTTGACCCAGACGCAGCCGGCCGGATCTCGCGGGTGGCGCGCTGGGCCCGGTAGACGTCGCGGGTCCACGCCGAGGCGGCCAGCCCGTAGGGCGGTGTCGTTGGCCAGCTCGATGCGCCTCGTCGTCGACTCGAACGGCAGCACCGACGAGCACCGGCCCGAACACCTCCTCGCGCACGATCTCGGCGTCGCTGCGCGACGTCGGTCGACCAGGGTCGGCTGGTAGTAGGCCCCCGCCGCGAGAGCCCCGCCCGGCGACCCGCCGCCGCACACGATCTTGGCCCCGGCGGCGCGGGCCCGATCGACGAACCCGGCGACCCGGTCGCTGGTGCCGCAGCGAGATCAGCGGGCCCTGGTCGGTCGCCGGGTCGAGCGGGTCGCCGAGCCGCACCGCGGCCATCAGGTCGGCCACGCCGGCCACGAAGGCGTCGTACAGCGACGCGTGCACGATGGCGCGGGTGGCTGCGGTGCAGTCCTGGCCGGCGTTGATCAAGCGCTCCGGCGACCGCGCCGTGCACGGCCGCCTCGAGGTCGGCGTCGTCGAAGACCACGAACGGCGCCTTGCCGCCGAGCTCCAGGTGCACGCGCTTGGCGGTGGCCGCAGCGGCTGGCCATCACCGCGCCGGCCCACCGCCGGAGCGAGCCGGTGAACGAGACCATGTCGACGTCCGGGTGACCCGACCAGCGCCTGCGCCGGCGATCGGGCCGGTGCCGGTGACCACGTTGACCACGCCGTCCGGGATGCCCGGCGTCGCGGGCGGCCTCGGCCATCATCAGCGCGGTCAGCGGGGTGAGCTCGCTGGGCTTGAGCACGATGGTGTTGCCGGCGGCGATCGCAGGCAGGATCTTCCACGCCGGCCATCTGCAGCGGGTAGTTCCACGGCGCGATCGAGCCGACGACGCCGACCGGCTCGCGGCGGACGATGGAGGTGTGGTCGGCGGAGTACTCGCCCGCTCGGCCCGGCCCTCGAGGGTGCGGGCGGCACCGGCGAAGAACGCGGTGTTGTCGATGGTGCCGGGCACGTCGAACTCGCGTGGACAGCCGGATCGGCTTGCCGGTCTGGCGCGTCTCCGCGGCTGCGCGAACTCCTCGGCCCGCTCGTGCAGCAGGCCGGCCAGCCGGTGCAGCGCCGCGGAGCGCTCCGCCGGCGGGGCCGCCGACCACTCGCGGCAGGGCCGCCCGCGCGGCCGCGACGGCGGCGTCGACGTCCTGCGGCCCGGCGAGGGCGACCTCGGCGACGGTGCTCGCCGTCGGCGGGGTTGATCACCGCGGCGCTCTGCCCGGACGTGCCCGCCACGGGGCGCCCACCGACCCAGCAGTGGGCGCCAGCAGCTTCGACGACCGACACCCGGCCTCCTCCTCGCGTCGTTCCGGTGAGGGGCCTCGCAGGCCCCAGCGTGCCACGCTCCGACCGGGGCGAGCAGCGACGGCCGGGTCCAGCGGTCACGCACCGTGGTGTGACCTCGATCGGATACTGGCATGCGGAAACCCCGTTGCTCAACCGGTGGCGAGGGATTTCGTCGCACTCATGGGCCTTACGCAACGAATTCGTTACGTGGCGCGCCTCGGGGACTGCCCTAACGGACACCGGATCGGCGCAGCGGCTCCGGCCGCGCCACTGTGTGCACACCCAACGACACGTGCAGTCACTCACGGTTGTCGACCATTCCGCGCGGGGTCGCGCTGCCGGCGGCCGCCGCCGCTGCGCGGGTGAGCCGCGGCCCACCCGCTGCCCGCTCCGCCCGGCGGCGCGGCACACTCGGTGCCAGCAGGTCCGACCGGAAGCGTGCCGGGCCGGCGCCCCGGCGGCCCTCCGCCGGAGTCAGGAGGCAGGCTGGTGCCCCCAACGCTGGGAGCCGTACTGGCGCTGCCGGCCGTCGCCGCGGGCAGGCCGCGGGTGGTGGCCGGCGCGGACCGGCTGGACACCCCGGTGCGCTGGGCCCACGTGGCCGAGATCCCCGAGATCCCGACGCTGCTGCAGGGCGGCGAACTGGTGCTCACCACCGGCATCGGTCTGCCCCGCGACGACCTCGGGCTGGTGGACTTCCTCCGCCGGCTGGCGGCCGTGCCGGTCGCCGCGCTCGCCGTCGAGCTGGGCCGCGCCTTCACCGGCCAGCTTCCCGCCGTCATGGTCCGCGCCGCCGAGCAGTTCGGGCTGCCCCTGGTGGAGCTGCGCCGCGAGGTCGCCTTCGTGCGGGTCACCGAAGCCGTGCACGCGCTCGTCCTGGACGCCCAGCTCGAGCAGTTGCGGGCCTCCCAGCTCGTGCACGAGGCCTTCACCGAGATGTCCGTCGAGGGCGCGGACGTCGACCACGTGCTCCACCAGGTCGCCCGGCTCGCCGCCGCCCCGGTGGTGCTGGAGAACCTCGCCCACCAGGTGCTCGCCCACGACACCGCGGGCACCGACCCGGCCCGGCTGCTCGAACGCTGGGAGGCACGCTCGCGCCGCTGCGCACCGGACGCACGCACCGGGTGGGACGCCGACACCGGGCTGCTGGTGACCACGGTGGGAGCCCGCGGCGAGGACTGGGGCCGGCTGGCCCTGGTCCGCGACGACCCGCCCGAACCGGTCGACATCGTGCTGCTGGAGCGCGCAGCCGCAACCGTGGCGCTGAACCGGCTGCTCGCCCGCGACCTGGAGGGTCTGGAGCGCCAGACCCACCGGAGCCTGCTCACCTCGCTGCTGGCCCACGCCACCCCGGACGCCGAGGTGCTGCTGCGGGCCCGGGCCCTGGGCGTCCCGCTGGAGGGGCGGCGGCTGCTCGGCGTCGTGGTCCGGCCCGGGGCCAGCGGCGGCCCGCACCCCGGGCTGGCCGGGCAGGCGCGGCTGCGCGACCTCGGCGAGGCGGTGGCGGCGGCGGCCCGCGCCGGCGGCGTGGACGCGCTGGTGGGCGCCGTCGACGACCGCGGAATCGGCCTGCTCGCCGCGCTCTCGCCCCGGCAGCGGGACGTCGAGGTGCTCGCCGCCCTGTCCGCGGAGGTCCGCCGGGCCGTCCGCGGGCGGCTGCCGCAGCTGGACGCCGACCGGCTGGTGGTCGCCGCCGGCTCGCTCGTCGGCGGCCCGCGCGACGCCCGCCGCTCGCTGGTCGAGGCCGGGCAGGTGGCCGACGCAGCCACCCACCTGTCCACCACCGCGGCGTTCCTGCGGCTGCCCGACCTGCGGCTGCGCGGGCTGCTGCAGCTGCTGCGCGACGAGCCGCGGGTGCAGACCTTCGTCGAGCGCGAACTCGGGGCGCTGCTCGCCCACGACGCCCAGACCGGCGAGGACCTCACCGGCTCGCTGCGCGCCTACCTCGCCGCGGGCCGGAACAAGTCCCGCGCCGCGGCGGCCTCGCACCGGTCGCGGCCCGCGTTCTACGACCGGCTGGCCCGGGTGTCGCAGGTGCTCGGCGCCGACCTGGACGACGTCGAGACCTGCCTGTCCCTGCACGTCGCGCTGCTCGCCCACGACACCCGCTGACCCCCGCTCGCGGGGGGGCGGGGGCGGGGGTCAGCTGGGGTCGGCGGGGGCGGGGGTCGGCGGGGGCGGGGGTCAGCTGGGGTCGGCGGGGGCGGGGGTCAGCCGATGTTGGCCATGACGTGCTTGATGCCGGGTGTAGTCCTCGAAGCCCGTACATCGACAGGTCCTTGCCGTAGCCGGAGTGCTTGAAGCCGCCGTGCGGCATCTCGGCGACCAGCGGGATGTGGGTGTTGATCCACACGCAGCCGAAGTCCAGCCGCCGCGACATCCGCATCGCCCGGCCGAAGTCCTTCGTCCACACCGAGGACGCCAGCCCGTACTGGACGCCGTTCGCCCAGCGCAGCGCCTCCTCCTCGTCGCTGAAGCGCTGCACCGTGATGACCGGGCCGAAGATCTCGTTCTGGATCACCTCGTCGTCCTGGTGCAGGCCCGGAGACCACGGTCGGCTGGAGGAAGTAGCCGTCGGGCATGCCCGCCGGCCGCCCGCCGCCGGCGTCGACCTGGCACGTGGTCGGGCAGCCGGTCGAGGAACCCGCTCACCCGGGCGAGCTGGTTGGCGTTGTTGACCGGCCCGAGCAGCGCGTCCTCGTCGTCGGGAAGGCCGACCTTGGCGTCTCTTGGCCTGCTCGGCGAGCGCGGCGACGAAGTCGTCGTGGATCCCCGGCCCGGCGAGCACCCGGGTGGCCGCCGTGCAGTCCTGGCCGGCGTTGAAGTAGCCGGCCACGGCGATCGCCTCCGCGGCGGCCTCGAGGTCGGCGTCGTCGAACACGACCACCGGTGCCTTGCCGCCGAGCTCGAGGTGCACCCGCTTGACATCGCTGGCCGCCGAGCCGGCGACCTCCATGCCGGCCCGCACCGACCCGGTGATGGCGACCAGCTGCGGGGTCGGGTGCTCGACCAGCGCCCTGCCGGTCGTCGCGGTCGCCGGTGATCACGTTGAGCACGCCCGGCGGCAGGAACTCGGCGGCGATCTCGGCCAGCAGCAGCGTGGTCTCCGGGGTGGTGTCGCTCGGCTTGAGCACCACGGTGTTGCCGGCGGCGATCGCCGGGGCGAACTTCCACACCGCCATCATCATCGGGTAGTTCCACGGGGTGACCTGCCCCACGACCCCGATCGGCTCGCGCCGGAGCCATCGAGGTGTGACCGGCCAGGTACTCCCCGGCCGCGCGGCCCTCGAGCACCCGGGCCGCACCGGCGAAGAAGCGGATCTGGTCGACCATCGGCGGGATCTCCTCCGCCGCGGTCAGCGCGAGCGGCTTGCCGGTGTTCTCACGCCTCGAGCCGGACCAGCTCGTCGGCGCGCGCCTCGATCGCGTCGGCGATCTTCAAGCAGCGCCCTCTGCCGCTCGCCGGGGGTGGAGTCGCGCCAGGACTCGAACGCCCGCGACGCCGCGGCATAGGCCGCGTCGACGTCGGCCGCGGAGGACACCGGCGCGGTGGCGCACCACCTCGCCGGTCGCCGGGTCGACCAGGTCGCTGCGCGCGTCGGACGCGGGCTCGCCGGTACTGGCCGTCGACGAAGTTGCGCAGCACCCGGGGCGAGGACTGGCTCACGTGATCACTCCATGGTCGTCGGAAGGCTGCGGGCGGTCGGAAGGCGGACGGGCGGTCGGAGGCGGACGGGTCGGTCGGAAGGCAGGATGGGGCCGGCTCCGCGGGCGGTCCCGTCCGCGGGCGCTGCCCAGGACTGTAGTCGGCGGGCACCGGTATCGACAGCCACGAGGGAATCCGCTCACTGTCGGTGAGCCGATCGCCCTGAACGACGGATTCGCTTGCGTGAACCCCGTACACCCGTCAGGATCGACGTTGTGGTCACCCGGCACTTCCGCACCCGGAGCACGCCCGCGCCCCTCGACGACGTCTCCAAGCGCATCATCGAGCAGCTGCAGGAGGACGGCCGTCGCCCGTACGCCGCCATCGGCAAGGCCGTCGGCCTGTCCGAGGCCGCGGTGCGGCAGCGGGTGCAGCGGCTGCTCGACAGCCGGCGTCATGCAGATCGTCGCCGTGACCGACCCGCTGCAGGTCGGCTTCGCCCGCCAGGCGATGATCGGCATCCGGGTCGAGGGCGACATCGACGCCGTCGCCGACCAGCTGGCCGACCTCACGCGAGGTCGACTACGTCGTCGTCACCGCCGGCTCGCTTCGACCTGCTCGTCGAGGTCGTCTGCGAGGACGACGACCACCTGCTCGACCTGCTCAACGACCGGATCCGGGCCATCCCGGGGTGCGCAGCACCGAGACCTTCGTCTATCTCAAGCTCCGCAAGCAGCTCTACAACTGGGGAACCCGATGACCAGCACGCCGCAGTACGTCCAGCGAACCGGGCGCACGACGCGCCTCGCCGAGATGCGCGCGGGACCACCTGTGGATGCACTTCACCCGGCACTCGACGTACGAGACCGGCGGGCACGTGCCGATCATCGTCCGCGGCGAGGGCGCCTACATCTGGGACGACCAGGGCAAGCCGCTACCTCGACGGGCTCGCCGGCCTGTTCGTCGTCCAGGCCGGCCACGGCCGCGAGCGAGCTCGCCGAGGCGGCCGCCAAGCAGGCCGCGCGAGCTGGCCTTCTTCCCGCTGTGGTCCTACGCGCACCCGCGCGCCATCGAGCTCGCCGACCGGCTGGCCGGCTACGCCCCCGGCGACCTCAACCGGGTGTTCTTCACCACCGGCGGCGGCGAGGCGGTCGAGACGGCGTGGAAGCTGGCCAAGCAGTACTGGAAGCTGGTCGGCAAGCCCACCAAGCACAAGGTGATCAGCCGCGCCGTCGCCTACCACGGCACGCCGCAGGGCGCGCTGTCGATCACCGGGATCCCCGCCGCGAAGGAGATGTTCGAGCCGCTGGTCCCCGGGGCGTTCAAGGTGCCCAACACCAACTTCTACCGCGCGCCCGAGCCGCTGCGCGGCGACCCCAAGGCGTTCGGCCGCTGGGCCGCCGACCGCATCGCCGAGGCGATCGAGTTCGAGGGCCCGGACACCGTCGCCGCCGTGTTCCTCGAGCCGGTGCAGAACTCCGGCGGGTGCTTCCCGCCGCCCCCCGGGTACTTCGAGCGGGTCCGCGAGATCTGCGACGCCTACGACGTGCTGCTGGTCTCCGACGAGGTGATCTGCGCGTTCGGCCGCATCGGCGAGATGTTCGCCTGTGACGACTTCGGCTACGTCCCCGACATCATCACCTGCGCCAAGGGCATGACCAGCGGCTACTCCCCGATCGGCGCGATGATCGCCAGCGACCGGCTCTTCGAGCCGTTCCGCCGCGGCACGACCTACTTCCCGCACGGCTACACCTTCGGCGGGCACCCGGTCTCGGCCGCGGTGGCGATGGCCAACCTCGACATCTTCGAGCGGGAGGGGCTCAACGAGCACGTCCGGGAGAACCGCCCCCGACTTCCGCGCGACGCTGGAGAAGCTGCTCGACCTGCCGATCGTCGGTGACGTCCGCGGCGAGGGCTACTTCTACGGCATCGAGCTGGTCAAGGACAAGGCCACCAGGGAGACGTTCGACGAGGACGAGTCCGAGCGGCTGCTGCGCGGGTTCCTGTCCAAGGCGCTGTTCGACGCCGGGCTCTACTGCCGCGCCGACGACCGCGGCGACCCGGTGGTGCAGCTCGCGCCGCCGCTGATCGTCGGGCAGCGCGAGTTCGACGAGATCGAGGGGATCCTGCGCTCGGTGCTCACCGAGGCTTGGACCCGGCTGTGACCCTGCCGCCCGCTGCGGCCCGCCGGGTGACCCGCCCACGGACCGCGATCCGCCGCCTGCCCGAGAAGCAGTTGCTCGACCGCAGTGCGCTCGACGACGTCCTCGACACCGGGCTGGTAGCGCACCTGGCAGTGATCGAGACCGAGCACGGCCACGTGCTGCCGTACGTCGTCCCGATGGCCTTCGCCCGCGACGGGGACGCGGTGCTCGTGCACGGGTCGACCGCCTCGCGGGCGATGCGCCTGCTGGCGGTGGGCGGGCCGACGTGCCTGACCGTCACGGTGGTGGACGGCATGGTGGTCGCCCGCAGCCAGTTCGAGTCCTCGATGCGCTACCGCAGCGCGATGGTGTTCGGCAGCTTCGCCGTGCTGCACGGCAGCGCCAAGCAGGCCGCGCTGGCGGTGCTCGCCCGGCGGCTGCTGCCCGGGCTGGACGGTGCCCGCGAGCCCTCCGGCCAGGAGCTCGCCGCCACCGCGGTGCTGTCGATGCCCGTGGAGGAATGGTCGGTGAAGGTCTCCGCCGGGCAGCCCGAGGACGCCCCCGGGGACGTCGACCGCCCGGTCTGGGCCGGGACCGTTCCGCTGCAGCACCTGTGGGGTGCCCCCGTGGACGCCCCCGACCTGCCCCCGGGCCTGACCCCGCCGGAGGCACTCGCCCGCTGGCCGCAGGGGCGGGCATGACCGCGCCCTACGCGTCGCTGTCGCTGTGGCACGACACGTTGTCCGCCTCCGGCGACGACCCGCTGCTGCCGCGCCCGGCGCTGGCGGGCGACACCGACGCCGAGGTGTGCATCGTCGGCGCCGGGTTCACCGGTCTGTGGGCGGCCTACTACCTGCTCACCGCCCGACCCGAGCTGCGCGTGGTGGTGGTCGAGGCGGAGCTGGCCGGGTTCGGCGCCAGCGGGCGCAACGGCGGCTGGTGCTCGGCCCTGTTCCCGGCCTCCGCCTCGGCACTGGCCCGCCGGCACGGCCGCGACGCCGCGCTGGCGATGCGCAGGGCGATGCAGGCCGCCGTCGCCGAGGTGGGGCGGGTGGCTGCCGCGGAGGCGATCGACTGCCACTGGGCACAGGGCGGCACGGTGTCGCTGGCCCGCACCGGCGTGCAACTGGCCCGGGCCCGCGCCGAGGTCGACGAGGACGCCCGCTTCGGCGGCGTCGACGGCGTCGAGCTGCTGTCGGCCGCGCAGGCCCGCGAACGGGTGGGGGCCACCGACGTGCTGGGCGGCACGTACACCCCGCACTGCGCCCGGCTGCACCCTGCCCGGCTGGTCCGCGGCCTCGCCGCGGCGGTCGAGCGGCTCGGCGGCACGATCGCGGAGCAGACCCGGGCGATCCGGATCGAGCCGGGCACCGGGCCGTCCGCGGCGGCGGGCCCGCGGGTGGTCACAGATCGCGGCACGGTGCGGGCCCAACACGTGCTGCGGGCCACCGAGGCGTGGACGGCCACCCTGCCCGGCAGCGAGCGCGACGTCATCCCGGTCTACTCCCTGATGATCGCCACCGAGCCGCTGCCCGCCGCGTTCTGGGAGTCCGCCGGGCTGGCCCGGGGAGAGACCTTCACCGACCAGCGGCACCTGATCATCTACGGCCAGCGCACCGCGGACGACCGGATCGCCTTCGGCGGGCGCGGGGCCCCGTACCACCTCGACTCCCGCATCCAGCCCGGGTACGACCGCGAGCCGGCCGTCTTCTCGGCGCTGCGCCGGGCCCTGCTCGACCTGTTCCCCGACCTCGGCGGCCACCGCTTCACCCACGCCTGGGGCGGGCCGCTGGCGATCCCGCGCGACTGGCATGCCTCGGTGGGCCTGGACGCCGGTACCGGGCTCGGGTGGGCGGGGGGGTACGTCGGCGACGGCGTGGGCACCGCCAACCTCGCCGGGCGCACGTTGGCCGAGCTGGTGCTCGGGCGCGACACCGAGCTCACCCGGCTGCCCTGGGTCGGGCACCGCTCGCCGCGCTGGGAGCCGGAACCCTGGCGCTGGCTCGGGGTCAACGCCGGGCTGCGGGCGATGACCGCCGCCGACACCGAGGAACGCCTGACCGGCCGGCCCAGCGTCACGGCCCGGCTGCTCGCCCCGATGCTCGGCCACTGACCCGCCCCACCCTTCTCTTCCCGCCCCGCCCCGCCCCTCCCCGCCCCACCCCGCCTGCGTGCACCCCTCCCCGCCCCGCCCGTCCACTCCCCGTGATCATGCACGCCCGCGCCGCACAGCGCTGCCCCGGACCGTCACCCTGCGCGCCCACCCTCACCCGGACCGACGCGCCCGCCCGGTGGATTCCGCCGTGACCGGTGCGCGCCGACTCCTGCCCTGCACCAGGCCTGCCGACGACACAAGGGCCAGAACTCTGCCCTTCACGTGGAGTCGCTGCGCGGGGGCGCAGAAGACCGTCGGGGAGGCGCAGCCATGCCGAAATCCGGATCGCGCGCGGGGTTCAGCTACCCCGCACTGCTCGCGCTGGTCGTGATGCTGGGGTGGGGGCTGGTGGTGTCCTCCGGCCCGCTGGGCGCCGGGTCGGGCCCCCAGACCGTGCGGCTGACCGGCATCGCAGCCGCCCCGACACCCGCCGTCCCGGCAGGCCTGCCGGCCGGCATCGAGGCACTCGCCGGCTACGTCAAGCAGTCCTCGTGCGACCCGGTGGCCAAGCCCGGCGTGGTCGCGTTCGGCCGGCTGCTGGTCTCCACCTACCCCGGTAGCGGCTACGGGATCACCCGTGGGTGCGGCCTCGACGGGATCGCCAGCGAGCACTACGAGGGGCGCGCACTGGACTGGATGGTCTCGGTGCACGACCCCGCCGGCGTCGCCCGCGTCAACGCCCTGGTGGGCTGGCTGTTCGCCCGCGACTCTGCCGGCCACCCGTTCGCCATGGCCCGTCGGCTCGGGATCATGTACGTGATCTGGAACGGTCGCATCTGGGGCTCGTACGCCACCAGCTCGGGCTGGCGGCCGTACTCCACCTGCGCGGCCCACCCGCAGACCTCGTGGGACACCAGCTGTCACCGCGACCACGTGCACTTCTCCTTCTCGTGGGCCGGCGCGATGGGCAGCACGTCCTTCTGGAGCGGGCGGGTAGCGGCCGCCGACTACGGGCCGTGCCGCCCGGCGGACCTGAACTGGGCCGCGCCGTACACCCGGCCCACGCGCAACCCCTGCCCCACCTTCCGGACGGTGACCGCACCGGCCGGAGCCTCGGCCACCGCCCAGGCGCTGGCCCGGTACAGCGGGGCAGCGATCAGCCGTGGCTCCACCGGCCCGGTGGTGGCCGCCGTGCAGCGCGCCATCGGCGCCACGCCGGACGGCGACTTCGGGCCACTCACCGCCGCCGCGGTGTCGGCCTTCCGCACCGCCCACCGGTTGCCGGCCGGAACCACCGTAGATGCCGCCACCTGGCGCGCGCTGCTGGCGGCGTACGTGACCGGGGGTCAGGCCGCCGGTTCGGGCACCGCCGGCTCGGGCGCGACCGGCTCGGGCGAGGCCGCGGCCGGGAGCACCTCGGCGGCCGCGGGCAGCGCCCTCACCCGGTACAAGGGCACGGTGCTGCGCTACGGCGCGCGCGGCGCGGCGGTCAGCGCCGTGCAGCGGGCGCTGGGCGTGCGCCCGGTCAGCGGCTGGTTCGGTCCCGTCACCCGGGCCGCCGTGGTCGCCTTCCAGCGCACCCACGGGATCCCGACCACCGGCAACGTCGGGCCGCTGACCTGGGCGGCGCTCGGGGCCTGAGCACCCGGACCCCGAGCACCTCGAGCACCCGGACCCCCCGAGCACCCGGACCCCGGGTGCTCGGGGGGCTCACAGGTCGTTGCCCGCGTACGAGAGGTTGAAGCTCTTGTTGGTCAGCGGGAAGTCGGGGACGATCGTGGCGGACAGCGCCAGCGGGAGCGCGGGCCAGTTCACGAACGACGGGTCCACCACCTTGACCCGGGTGAGCACGCCGGCACGCACCTCCACCCGGTGCACGATCGTGCCCCGCCACCCCTCCACCACGCCCACCCCGGAGGCGGGCGACGCGCCCTGCGGTGCAGCCGGCGGTGCCGACCCCCCCGCCGCGCCCGCGGCCAACCGTTCCAGCAGCAGCAGGGACGCCGCGCACTCCTCCACCCGCACCAGGAACCGCGCCAGCACGTCGCCCTCCGTGCGTGAGACGGGCCGCAGCCCGGCGGACAGGTCCACCGCCGGGTGCTCCACCCGCGCGTCGCGGGCCAGCCCGCACCCACGGGCGACGTAGCCGAGCACCCCCAGGTCGCGGGCGACGCGCGGGTCCAGCCGCCCGGTACCGGTGAACCGGTCGCGAACCACCGTGTTGTCCAGTGCCAGCCCGGCCAGCTCGGCGATCTCCTCGCCCACCCCGCGCAGCAGGGTGAGGTCGGGTGCGGCCAGCACGCGCGCCCCGCCGACGGTCACCGCCCCGCGCAACAGCCGGCTGCCGGTCACCCGCTCGTTGTGGCGCAGCAGCCGCTCCCGCAACCCGGCGGCCTGGGTGGCCAGCACTCCGTGGCCGACGTCGTTGCACAGCGCCCCCAGGTCGGCGACGTGGTTGTGCAGCCGTTCCAGCTCCAGCAGCGCGGCCCGCAGCAGCAGGGCCTGCTGCGGCAGCTGCAGCCCCAGCGCCTCCTCGACCGCCACCGCGTAGGCGGTGGCATGACCGACCGCCGTGTCACCGCTGATCACCTCCGCCAGGGCCGTTCCCCGCTCCACGGGCCTGCCCTCGAAGAGCTTCTCGACCCCCTTGTGCACGAACCACAGCCGGGCCTTCGCCCGCAGGATCCGCTCACCCACGACGGAGAAGCGGAAATGCCCCGGCTCGATCAGCCCCGCGTGCACCGGGCCCACCGGGATCTCGTACACCCCGTCGCCCTCCACCGGCGTGAACGGGAAGGGGCGTCCGCCGTCGGGGAACGAGGGCGGGACGAGCTGATCGGAGCGCATCGGGTACCAGCCGGCCGGCCAGTGCTGGTGGCGCACCAGCCGGTGCGGCTGCGGGTGCCCGTCGGGGATGATCCCGTACAGGTCGTGCATCTCCCGCTCGAACCGCCCGAGCGGGAAGCAGAGCCCGGCCAGGCTGGGCAGGTGGGGAGCGTGCAGCGGCACCCGGACGGTGAGCTCGACCCGGCGTGACGGCGGCCCGGCGAGGAAGACGTAGACCGCGCGCAGTCCGTCCGGGTCCTGATGGGCGGCGACCAGCCCGGCGCGCATCCCCTGCCGCAGCAGCGCGCCCGCCTGTTCCACCAGTTCGCCGGAGGTGACCTCCCGGCGCTCCACCCCGGGCACGGTCATCTCAGGACCCCCCGGTGACGACGGCGGCGGCGGCCCGCAGCACGGGGATCGCCGCGAGCGCCGCCACCCCGAGCAGCGCCGCGGCGGCCAGCCCGGTCCAGCTCGAGCCCGGCGCGCCCGCACGCGCCGGGGCCACCCCGGCCGCGCCCGGCCCGGCCGCCGCTGCCGGCCGAACCACTGCCGCCGGCTCCGGGCCGCCGAGCAGCATGCCGAGCGCATGCCGGGCCACCGCCGTGTAGGCCACCAGCAACAGCACCGCGGCCACCGCCGCCACCCAGCCCAGCCCCCCGGCGAAGGCCGCCACCAGGATCGCCACCTCGGAGAAGAACAGGCTGAACGGGGGCAGGCCGGCCAGCGCCACCAGCCCGCCCGCCCACGCCGCGCCCAGCCCGGGATCGCTGGCGAGCAGGTGCCGCACACCGTCGATGCGCATCGTGTGCTCGCGGTCGTGGATCCGCCCGGCGGTCAGGAACAGCGACGACTTCGCCAGCCCGTGCCCGAGCACGTGCAGCAGCACCGCGCCGATCGCGAACCGCGTCCCGGTGGCCGCGCCGAGAGCCATCAACCCCATGTTCTCCACCGTCGAGTACGCCAGCATCCGCTTGTAGTCCCGTTGGGCGACCAGCAGGGCCGAGGCCACTGCCAGCGACGCCAGCGCGGCGGCCGCGAGCAGCGCCCGCATCTGCCCCGGCCCGAGCGCGCCGGCCGCGATCGGCAGGTAACGCAGCACCGCGTACAGCGCGACCGACGTGAGCACGCCCGACATCAGCGCCGAGACCGCAGGCGGCGCCTGGCTGTGCGCGTCGGGCAACCAGGCGTGCATCGGTGCCAGCCCCACCTTCGTGCCGAACCCGAGCACCACCAGGCCCATCGCGACCCGCATCACCCCCGGGTCGAGCCCGGCGGCCCGCCCCGACAACGCCACCCAGCTCAGCGTCGGCTCCCCCGCGTGCTCGGCGGCGAGGTAGACCAGCACGGTGCCGAGGAACGCGGTGGCGATCCCCGCCGAGCCGAGCACGACGTACTTCCAGGTGGCCTCCAGCGCGCCCGGGGTGCGGGCGTGGCCGACCAGGAAGGCTGTGACCACCGTGGTGGCCTCGATGGCCACCCAGACCACCCCGAGGTTGTCGGCCAGCACGGCGAGCGCCATCGTGGCGAGGAAGGCGGGCAGCAGCACCGCGTAGATCCGCCGGGCGCGGGCACTCCCCCGGCCCGCCGCCGCCTCGGCGTCCAGGTCCTGCGCGGAGGCTCCGGTGGCGAGCGTCCCGACGGCACCGACCACGACGAGCAGGAACGCCGACAGCGCGTCGGCGCGCAGCCCGCCGTGCAGCGCGGTCACGGCCGGGCCCCGGACGGTGTGCAGCAGCAGCAGCATCCCGCAGAGCGCCTGCGTGGCGGCGGCGAGCACCGCGAGCAGGGCCCCGGCCCGGCCCCAGCCGAACACCGCGGCGACGGCGGCTGCGACGGCCGGCGCCAGCAGCGGAAGGAGGATCGCGACGGTGGGCATCAGTCGTGCAGCTCCTGCAGGCTGTCGAGGTCGGTGTCGCCGAAGGTGCGCCGGATGCGGGTGGTGAGCACCTGCAGGATCAGCACCGCCAGCAGCAGGTCGAGCGAGGCGCCGAGCTCCACCACCAGCGGGACCCCGTCGGTGGTGAGGAACGCGACGGCCGCGATCCCGTTGTCGATGAGCAGGAACCCGACCGCCTGGGAGACCGCCCGGCGGCGGGTCAGCAGCACGAAGAACCCGATCAGGAACACCGCCAGGCCGATCGGGGCAGCCCGCCCTGCGGGGCCGGGGACGAGCTCCCCGACCGGCCGGAACACCGCGTAGGCCAGTGCGGTGAGCCCGCCTGCGGCCAGCAGCGAGGCCGGCACGTCGACCAGGGACTCGCTCTCGGTGGCCCGCCCTGCGCCGGCACCCCCCGCCTGGGCGAGCAGCCACGGAATGAGCATCCCCTTGAGCACGAGCACTCCCACGGCCAGCCCACCCAGCGCGGCGTCCCGCCCCGCGGCTGCCAGCACCCCGACCACGACCGCCAGCGCGGCGCCCTGCACGGCGAGGATCAGCACCAGCGCGTGCACGCTGCGCCGCCACACCACCAGCACGGCCGTGAGGAGCAGGGCGCCGGCCGCGAGGTCGAGCACCTGCACCGCGAGGGGGCTCACCCGCCCACCCCCGCCGGCAGCAGGAAGTAGGCGGTCGCGACGGCGAGGAAGGCCAACACCAGCGACCCGGTGAGCAGCTCCGGCACCCGGAACAGCCGGATCTTGGCGAGGAACACCTCGACCGTGGCGAGCAGCACCCCGAGCACGGCGATCTTGGCGGCCAGGGCCAGCGCGGCGGGGAGCAGGGCCGGCACCGCGCCCCCGGCGGCGATCCCCCAGGGCAGGAAGAGGTTGACCACCAGCCCGAGCAGCAGGCTGAGCCGCATCCACGAGCCCCACTCGACCAGCGCCAGGTCGCGGCCGGAGTACTCCAGCACCATCGCCTCATGGATCATCGTCAGTTCGAGGTGGGTCGCGGGGTTGTCCACCGGCAGCCTCCCCGTCTCGGCGACCGTCACCACCACGAGCGCTACCAGGGCGAGCAGGCTGGTCGGCGATGCCAGCGTCTGCGGGGCGCTCAACCGGTGCCCGACGATCACGCCCAGGTCGGTGGACCCGGCGGGCACCGACAGTGCGAACACCGACAGCAGCACCGTCGGCTCCACCAGCGCGGCGATGGTCACCTCGCGGCTGGAGCCCATCCCGCCGAAGGCGGTGCCGGTGTCGAGCCCGGCGAGGACCAACGCGACCGTGCCGAGCAGCAGCACGGCGACGACGGCGAACAAGTCCCCGGCACCGGGCAGCGCGACCGGGACGGCGAGGTAGGGCACCGCCACCGCCACCACCAGGCTGGTGGCCATCATCGCCACCGGAGCGAGGGTGAACACCCAGCTGGTTCCCTCGGCGCTGGTCGGTTCCCGGCCGAGCAGCTTGCGCAGGTCGCGCCACGGCTGCAGCACGCCGGGCCCGACCCGGCCCTCGAGCCGGGCCCGGACGGTGCGCATCAGCCCGATGAGCACCGGCGCGCCGGCGGCGATGAGCACCGGCTGGGCGATCGCCGCCAGCACCGTGCCCGGCTGCACCCCGGTCACCACGGCTGTCCCGACGTCGGCCGCGGGCCCGCCGGCCCCGCAGGAGCGGCGCCCGACCGGAGCACCTCCGGCCACAGCGAGAGCAGCGCGAGCACGAGTAGCAGGGCGGCGAAGGCGTACCCCACCGAGCGATGCACGCTGCGCGGGGCGAGCCGGCGGGCCCGCTCACCCGCCGCCTGCACCCGGGCCAGCACCGGGACGTACATCGCGTTCTCCACCGCGTCGCCCAGTCGTTGGCGGAAGCGCGCCCCCTGCACCAGGTACGGAGCCGACGTGGGCACCTCGGTGAGCACCTGCTCGGGCCGCAGCACGTCGGCGAAGACCCGCTGCAGCGGCTCGGCGTAGGACGTCGCGGTGTACTCCATCCGCGGGCTGAGCCGCTCCCCGCCGCACCCCCACGCCAGCACTCCCCGACGCCGGGGGCGACCGAGCGTGCGGGCCGTCACCGCCACCGCCACGGCCGCCCCGGCGAGCAGCAGCAGCACGAGCGCCGGCTGCAGGCGGGCGGCGAGCCCGGACAGCGCCAGTCCCCCGGCCGAGACTCCCACTCCGGCCGAGACTCCAACTCCGGCCGAGACCCCGCCCCCGCGGCGACCGGCACCAACCGGCCGGCCGCGCGGTCCAGCCCCGGGGCGAGTACCGCGGGCGCCAACGCCAGCACACCGACCGCCAGTGCCAGCCCCAGCATCCCGACGCGCATCGCCACCGGGCCCTCCCGCGCGGCGGCCGCAGCCTCCGAGCGCGGCCGGGCCAGGAAGCCCACCCCGAAGGCCTTCACGAAGGTGACCACCGCCAGCCCCGCGGTGAGCGCGACCACGGCCACCGCGGCGGGCATCACCAGGGCGGTCAGCGGGCCGCCCGCGCGCTGGCTGTGCACCAGCGCCTGCAACAGCAGCCACTCGCTGACGAAGCCGTTGCCCGGCGGCAGCGCGGCTGCGGCCAGTGCCCCCAGCCCGGTCAGCGCCGTGGTCAGCGGCATCCTCGTGACCAGTCCACCGAGCGCGTCGAGATCGCGCAGGCCGGTGGCGCGCAGCACCGCCCCCGCTCCGAGGAACAGCAACCCCTTGAAGGCGGCGTGGTTGAGGGTGTGCAGCAGTGCGGCGACGTAGGCCACCGCGGCAAGGTCGGGCCGGCCTCCGGCGGCGAGCAGCTGCCCGGCGCCCACCCCGACCAGGATCAGCCCCACGTTCTCGGTGGTGGAGTAGGCGAGCAGGCGCTTCAGGTCCGTCGCCACGACCGCCTGCAGGATCCCGTACAGCGCCGACACCGCGCCGACGCCGAGCAGCACCAGCCCCCAACCGCGCCCGGCAACCGCGCCCGCCCCCGTCGTGACGATCCCGATGCCCACCCGCAACAGCCCGTACACGCCGAGCTTCACCATGGCGCCCGACATCACCGCGGACACGTGGCTGGGTGCTTCGGGGTGCGCCCGCGGCAGCCACACGTGCAACGGCACCAGGCCGGCCTTGCTCCCGAAGCCGATCAGCACGAGGGCGAACACCACGGTGCGTTCGCCGGCGCCGAGCCCCGCGGCCGCGCGGGCCAGCCCGGCGAAGGTGCCACCGTGCCCCGCGGCGACGAGCAGCCCGAATCCGCCGACCAGGGCGAGGAACCCCAGTTGCGTCATCGCCGCGTACCACAGCCCGGCGGCCCGCACGGCACCGTGCGCGCGGTGCTCGGTGAGCACCAGCAGCAGCGAGGCCAGCGCCATCAGCTCCCAGCCGGTGAGGAACACCGCGGCGCTGTCGGCGAGCACCACGAGCTCCATGCTGGCGACGAAGACGGCCAGCGCCGCCCAGGCCGGCGCGGCGGCCGACGGGCCCTGGGCGTACCCGATCCCGTAGCCGGCGGCGCAGGCGGCGACGACGCCGATGGCGAGCAGGAAGACCGCGCCGAGCGGGTCCAGCCGCAGCCCCAGCTCGAGCCCCGCAACCCCCGGGGTCCATCCCCGGTGCCACCCGTGGCCGGCCAGGGCCAGGCCCGCGCCGAGCGCGCCGGCGGCGCCGAGCAGCACCGTCACGCTGCCTCCGACGAGGTTGGCCCGCGCCCTCATCGCCCGGTCACCGCACGGAGCGCGGCGACCACCTGTTCCGGGCGCGGCGGGCAGCCGGGGACGTCGAGGTCCACCGGGATGATGTCGGCGACGGCGCCCTCCACCCCGTACGCCCCGGCGAAGGGCCCGCAGTCGCGCGCGCAGTCACCCAGAGCTACCACGACCACGGGGCGGGGGGCCGCGGCGTGGGTGCGTCGCAGCGGCTCGGCCATGTTCCGGGTGACGGGACCGGTGACCAGCAGCAGGTCGGCGTGCCGGGGGGAGGCCACCAGCCGGGCGCCGAAGCGCTCGACGTCGTAGACCGGGCCGAACGCGGCGCCGATCTCGATCTCGCACCCGTTGCACGAGCCGGCGTCCACGTGCCGCACCTGGACCGAGCCGTGCAGCCCCGGCGGCCGTCCCGGCAGTGGTTCGGGTGCGGGGGGCGCGGGCTCCGTCATCCGCCCCACGCGGCGCAGCCTGCGGGCAAGGCCGATCATCGCTACCAGCGACCCTTCGTCGTCGTCCCCGTCGGCTGGTGCCAGCTGCGCGCCTGCGTGGTCCCCGCTCCCCGCGTTCCCCGTTCTGCGGTCCCCGTTCTGCGTTGCCCTTTCGGCGTTGCCCGTTCGGCTGCGCCGGGAAGCCGCCGGCTGGCCGCCGCCCGGTGCTACCCGCCGGGGCGGGCCCCGGACATCGGTTCGGCGCGCAGGTCGGCGAGCACGCCCGCGGTCTCGGACAGCCGGCTGATGAGCACCCGGCGGGCGGCCGTGAGCAGGTCGGCGACCGTCGGGTCGGCGAGGGCGTAGTGCACCCGGGACCCTGTCCGGACCCCGGTGACCAGGCCGGCCCGGCGCAGCACGGCGAGCTGCTGAGAGGTGTTGGACACCTCGAGCCCGACCAGGTCGCTCAGCTCGGCCACGGACATCTCACCCTCCACCAGCAGTTCCAGGATCCGCACCCGGGACGGGTGGGCGAGTGCCTTGAACAGCGCCGCCTTGATCTCGTAGAGCGGGCGGGCCGCCGCGGACTCCATCGGTGCCACCGGTCAATCATTCCATTGATCGTCGATATGAAGAAACTTGCGGATCACGAGGCGGTCGACCGGGACGCGCTGCCCTACGGGGCCTACGCCTGCGCGCGGCACTGGATGGAGGTCGGCACCGCGGCGCACCGGGCCCGCGGCGAGCACCTGATCTCCCGCGCGGCCACCGCGGTCGGGCTGCCGGATGTCGCGCTGCGGCATGCCCGGCGGTGCCTGGAGCTGGTCGAGCGCCACCCGCACCGCGAGCTCGCCGTCCGGCTCACCGAACAGCAGCCCGACCTCGAGGACCGGCGGATCCTCGATGCCGAACTCGCCCGCCCGCCCCGGGACCGCCCCTGCGGGTACCCGGCTGCCGGATGCGACGATGAGCGCCATGAGCACGCCAACGCCGCCAGTGCCGACGACCGCCCGCACCCCCGACGAGCTGATCGCCGCCGATCACCTGCTCACCGAGGACGAGCGGGATACCGCGGTGACCGTCCGCGACGTCCTGGACGATCACGTCCGGCCGCACGTCGCCCAGTGGTACCTGGATGGATCGCTCCCCGCGCGGGACCTCGCCAAGCTCTTCGGCGACCTGGGTCTGCTCGGCATGCACCTGGAGGGGTACGGCTGCGCCGGCACCACCGCGACCATGTACGGAGTCGCCTGCCGGGAACTGGAGGCCGTGGACGGCGGTGTCCGCTCGCTGGTCTCGGTACAGGGATCGCTGGCCATGTTCGCGGTCCACCGGTTCGGCAGCGAGGCGCACAAGCAGCAGTGGCTGCCTCGGATGGCCGCCGGCGACGCGATCGGCTGCTTCGGCCTCACCGAGCCCGACGCCGGCTCCGATCCGTCCGGGATGCGCACGCACGCACGCCGCGACGGCTCCGGCGACCGGGCCGACTGGGTCCTGGACGGGACGAAGATGTGGATCACCAATGCCCCGGTGGCCGACGTCGCGGTGATCTGGGCGCACACCGACGAGGGCATCCGCGGCTTCGTCGTCCCGACCGCGACGCCCGGGTTCAGCAGCCGGGAGGTGCCCGGAAAGCTCTCCCTGCGGGCCTCGGTGACCGGCGAGATCGTGCTGGACGGGGTCCGGCTGCCGCACGACGCGGTGCTGCCGGGCGTGGTGGGGTTGCGCGGGCCGCTGTCCTGCCTGACCGAGGCGCGGTTCGGAATCGTCTGGGGGGCCACCGGTGCGATCCGGGACAGCCTGACCGTCGCCCTCGACTACACCCGCACCCGGGTCCAGTTCGGCCGGCCGATCGCGGGGTTCCAGCTGACCCAGGCCAAGTTCGCGGACGCGATGGCCGCGTACGCCAAGGCGCTGCTGCTGGCCCTGCATCTCGGCCGGGTCAAGGACGGCGCGGTGCCCGGCGCGAGGCTGACCCCCGAGCTGGTCAGCCTCGGCAAGCTCGACAACGTGCGGGCGGCCCTGACGGTGGCCCGGTCCATGCGGACCGTGCTCGGCGGATCCGGGATCACGGTGGACTACTCACCGCTGAGGCACGCGATCAACCTGGAGACCGTGCTCACCTACGAGGGCACCCAGGAGGTGCACCAACTGATCGTCGGCAAGGCGCTGACCGGGCTCGACGCCTTCTCCGGCTGACCCCGGGCCCGCGCTGCCCCGGGCCGGCGCCGACAAACGGGCCGGCACCGACCTCGGGCCGGCTCGCGCTGGGCGGGACCTCAGGGGTGGCGCAGGATCGGCGTGAGCACATCGAGCACCGAGGCGTCCTCGATCGTGCTGGGGACGGCCGGGCTCTTGCCGTCGGCGATCTCCCGCATCGTCTTGCGCAGGATCTTGCCCGACCGGGTCTTCGGCAGCGCGGCCACCACGTCGACCTCGTGCAACGCAGCCACCGGTCCGATCTCGTCGCGCACCGCCTGCACCAGCTCACGCTGCAGCTGCTCCGGGTCGGCCTCGATCCCGGCCTTGAGCACGACGAAGCCGCGCGGCACCTGCCCCTTCAGCGCGTCGTGCACCCCGACCACCGCGCACTCCGCGACCGAGGGATGCCCGGCGAGCACGGCCTCCATCGCGCCCGTCGACAGCCGGTGCCCGGCGACGTTGATCACGTCGTCGGTGCGGCCCATCACGTACACGTAGCCGTCGGCGTCCTTGTAGCCGCCATCGCCGGTGAGGTACCAGCCGGGGTAGGCCGACAGGTACCCGGCGACGTAGCGCTCGTCGTCGCCCCACAGCGTCGGGAGCGTCCCCGGAGGCAGCGGCAGCCGCAGGCAGATGGCTCCCTCGGCGTCCGGGCCGAGCGGCTCGCCGTACTCGTCGAGCACCTGCACGTCGTATCCCGGCACCGGCACCGACGGCGAGCCGGGCTTGATCGGCATCGGGTCGAGCCCGCGCAGGTTGGCGCAGATCGCCCAGCCGGTCTCGGTCTGCCACCAGTGGTCCACCACCGGGATCCCCAGCGTCGCGGAGGCCCACGCGTAGGTGTCCGGGTCGAGCCGCTCACCGGCGAGGAAGAGGGTGTGCATGCACGACACGTCGTAGCGCTTCAGCTGCTCCGCGTTCGGGTCCTCCTTCTTGATCGCCCGGAACGCGGTCGGGGCGGTGAACAGCGCCCGCACCTTGTGCTCGCTGATCACCCGCCAGAACGCCCCCGCGTCGGGGGTTCCCACCGGCTTGCCCTCGTAGAGCACGGTGGTGGCGCCCGCGAGCAGCGGCCCGTAGACGATGTAGGAGTGCCCGACCACCCAGCCGACGTCACTGGCGGCCCAGAAGACGTCACCGGGATTGATCGCGTAGATGTTGGCCATCGACCAGTGCAGCGACACCGCGTGCCCGCCGTTGTCGCGCACCACGCCCTTCGGCTTCCCGGTGGTGCCGGAGGTGTAGAGGATGTACAGCGGATCGGTGGCCTGCACCGGGACGCACTCGGCCGGCTCCACCGCACCGGGCCGCATCAGCGTCTCCCAGTCCAGGTCACGCTCGCCGAGCTCGGCCAGCGCCTGCGGCCGCTGCAGGATGACGCAGCGCTGCGGCTTGTGCTCGGCGAGTTCGATCGCCTTGTCGAGCATCGGCTTGTAGGCGATCGTCCGGGTCGGCTCGATCCCGCAGGAGGCGGACACCACGACCTTCGGCAGCGCGTCATCGATGCGGATGGCCAGCTCGTGCGGGGCGAACCCGCCGAACACCACCGAGTGCACCGCACCGATCCGGGCGCAGGCGAGCATCGCGATCGCGGCCTCGGGGACCATCGGCAGGTAGATCACCACCCGGTCGCCGACCCCGACACCGAGCGAGCGCAGCACCCCGGCGAAACGGGCTACCTGCTCCAGCAACTCCGCGTAGCTGTAGGTGCGCTTCGTGCCGGTGATCGGCGAGTCGTAGATGAGCGCCGCCTGATCGGCCCGCCCGGCGAGGACGTGCCGGTCGAGCGCGTTGTAGCAGGTGTTCAGCACCCCCCCGGAGAACCACCGGTAGAAGGGCGGGTTGCTGTCGTCGAGAATCGTTTGCGGCGGCGCGATCCAGTCGATCCCGGCCGCTGCCTCGGACCAGAAGCCACTCGGGTCCTCGATGCTGCGGCGGTAGGCACTGAGGTAGGCACCGTTGCCCTGCGTCGTCATGCCTGCATCGTCCCCGCTGGCTCCCCGGGACGGAAGCGGCGCGCGCCGAGAAGTCGCGCCGGCGCGACGAGCGGAGGGTCAGACCGAGGCCACCACGAGCAGCTCCACCACGCGGTCCAGGAACGCGTCCACGGTGGCCTCCCGGTAGCCCCGGGAGCCCCGGCGGCTCTTGAACACCGCCAGCCGGACGGCGTCGGGCGCCAGCGGCCTGCCGGTGGCGAACGACTCCTCCACCCGCTGGCAGAGGTCATCCACCTGGTCGATGTCGTAGGTGAGTTCCAGCCCGCCACCCCGGGGGAAGCGCTCCCCGTCGGGGCGGGCCAGCTGCGCGCGCAGCGAGTTCTCCTGGCTGCGCAGCTGGCTCTGCCAGCCCGCGTGCCCGGCACGCTCCTCGCCGCGCTGCTTCTCCCGGCGGGCGAAGGCGTCCTCGATCCGGTCCAGGGCGGCGTCCACCGCCTCGACGTCGTAACCACCGCGGACCAGGTCGAACCCGACCGTCCGCACGTGCCAGGAGGTCATGGTCGGGCCACGCCCGGAGTCCTCGTAGGCGGCGCGCGCGCGGCCGAGGAATGCCTCGACCTGCTCGAAGTCGTAACCCTTGGACAGCCGGCCGGCGCGGGGGAACGTGTCGCTCACGGAGACATAGTGCCTGATCCCGGTGCCCGGCGGGTATCCGCCCCGGCACACTCCCGCCGAGCGCCGCCGCGGCGGGGTCAGCTTCCGGCGGCGAGCTGCCCGCAGGCGCCGTCGATCTCGCGCCCGCGGGTGTCCCGAACGGTGGTCGGGATCCCGGCCGACGCGCAGCCGGGACACGAACGCCGCCTCCGCCGCCGGGGTCGCTGGCGGTCCAGCGCGAGCCGGGAGTGGGGTTGAGCGGGATCGGGTTGACGTGCACCCAGCCGCGGCCCCGGGCCAGCAGCTCCCGGGCCAGCAGGTCGGCCCGCCAGGCCTGGTCGTTGACGTCCCGGATCAGCGCGTACTCGATGCTCACCCGCCTGCCGGTGACGTCGAAGTAGTGCCGGGCGGCGTCGAGCACCCGGGCCACCGGCCAGCGCCGGTTCACCGGGACCAGCTCGTCACGCAGCTCGTCGTCCGGCGCGTGCAGTGACAGCGCCAGCGTGATCGGGCAGGCCCTCGGCGGCGAGCCGGTCCATCGCCGGCACCAACCCCACCGTCGGACAGGTGATCACCCCGCGCGCGACATCCCGAACCCGTCCGGCTGCGGGTCGGTCAGCCGCCGCACCGCCGCCGACCACGCCCGCGTAGTTGGCCAGCGGCTCGCCCATCCCCATCAGCACCACGTTGCTGACCCGGTCGGAGGCCCCGGGGCCACCACCGGGCACCTCGCCCCGGCGCACCGCCCGGGCCGCAGCGAGCACCTGCTCGACGATCTCGGCACTGGACAGGTTGCGGGTGAGCCCCGCCTGGCCGGTGGCGCAGAACGGGCAGCCCATCCCGCAGCCCGCCTGGCTCGAGGCACACACCGTGACCCGGTCGGGGTAGCGCATCAGCACGCTCTCGACCAGCGCACCGTCGAACAGCCGCCAGACCGTCTTCACCGTGGTGCCGCCGTCGCACTCCAGCCGCCGCACCGGCGCCAGCAGCCGCGGCAGCAGCCCGGCGACCAGGCGCCCACGCCCGGCGGCCGGCAGGTCGGTCATCGCCTCGGGATCGTCCACCAGGTGCTCGAAGTAGTGCACCGACAGCTGCCGGGCCCGGAACGGGCGCTCGCCGAGCTCGGCGACCGCGTCGCGGCGCTGCTGCACCGACAGGTCGGCCAGGTGGCGCGGCGGCCTCGTCCGGGGTGGAGTGGTCACCGTCAGGGCGCCCGGTGCGGGGGCCGGTGCGGGCGCGTCCGCAGCCGGCTGGTCCCGGGGCGGCGGGGGTGGCGGAGTGGACATGGCCCGTCCAGTCTCCCATGCACCGACCCGGTGCAGGGGCAGGCGGCGGTGCAGGGGCAGGTGGCGGCGCGGAGGACAAGTGGCGGCGCGGAGGACAAGTGGCGGCGCGGAGCGGAAGGATGGCCCTGACGACCGCGGACAGGGACCACCCTGGAAGGGACCACCCTGGAAGGGACGAGCCTGGAAGGGACGAGCCTGGAAGGGACGAGCGTGGAAGGGATGACCGTGTCTGCCGGAACGCCCGCCGGACCTGCCGCCCTCGACCCCGGGCTCCCCCCGGGACCCGAGGGGACCGACCCCGACGGCGCCCGCTTCGACACCCACCCGGAGAGTCTGCACCTGCACGCCAGCCACCAGCCGTACGTCGACGACACCCAGCTCGCCGCGCTGGACGCCTGGTGGCGGGCGGCGAACTACCTGTCCGTCGGGCAGATCTACCTGATGGCCAACCCGCTGCTGCGCGAGCCGCTGCTGCCGGAGCACGTCAAGCCCCGGCTGCTCGGGCACTGGGGCACCACCCCCGGACTGAACTTCGTGCACGCCCACCTCAACCGCGCGGTCACCGTCGGCGAGCTGGACCTGATCTACGTCTTCGGTCCCGGGCACGGCGGCGCGGCGGCGGTGGCGGCCGCCTGGCTGGACGGGCGCTACGGCGAGGTCTACCCCCACGTCGCCGACGACGCCGACGGCATGCGGCGGCTGTTCACCCAGTTCTCCTTCCCCGGCGGCATCCCCTCTCATGTCGCCCCGCAGACGCCTGGGTCGATCCACGAGGGAGGCGAGCTCGGCCACTCGCTGTCGCACGCCTTCGGGGCGGCCTTCGACAACCCCGACCTCGTGGTGGCCTGCGTCGTCGGGGACGGCGAGGCCGAGACCGGCCCGCTCGCAGCGTCCTGGCACTCGACCAAGTTCCTCGACCCGGTCGGTGACGGCGCGGTGCTGCCGATCCTGCATCTCAACGGCTACAAGAGTGCCAACCCCTCAGTGCTGGCGCGCATCCCGGAGCCCGAACTGGTCGCGCTGCTGCTCGGCTACGGCTGGGATCCGATCGTGGTCTCCGGGGCGGACCGGCCGGGGATGCACCACGCCTTCGCCCGGGCCCTGGACGGCTGCCTGGAGCGCATCCGGCAGCTACAGTCCCGCGCCCGCAGCGGCCCGGGGGTGACGTTCCGCCCCCGCTGGCCGATGATCATCCTGCGTACCCCCAAGGGGTGGACCGGCCCGCAGCCCGTGGACGGCCTGCCCGGCGAGGGCAGCGGCGGCAGCCACCAGGTGCCGTTCCGCGACGCGCGGACGAACTCCGAGCACCTGGCCGTGCTGGAGACCTGGCTGCGCTCCTACCGCCCGCAGGACCTGTTCGACGAGCGCGGCGCCCCCGTGCCACTGGTCCGGTCGCTGTCGCCCTCGGGCCGGCGCCGACTCAGCGCGAACCCCCACGCCAACGGCGGCGAGCTGCTGCGCGACCTGCGGATGCCGGACCTGCGGGCCCACGCCGTGCCGGTCGAGCGGCCCGGCACCGGGGCGGCCGAGGCGACCCGGGTGCTGGCCACCTTCCTGCGGGAGGTGATGGAGCTCAACCTCGCCGAGCGCAACTTCCGCGTGGTCTCCCCCGACGGGACCGACTCCAACCGGCTCGATGCGCTGCTCGAGGTCACCGACAGGTCGTGGACCGCGGAGCGGCTGCCCGCCGACCCCGACCTCGGCGTCGGCGGGCGGGTGATGGAGATCCTCTCCGAGCCCACCTGCCAGGGTTGGTTGGAGGGCTACCTGCTCACCGGCCGGCACGGCGTCTTCAGCTGCAACGAGGCGTTCGCCCACATCGTCGACTCGATGGCCGACCAGCACGCGCAGTGGCTGAGGACCAGCCGCGAGCTGCCCTGGCGGCGGCCGATCGCCTCCCTGAACTACCTGCTCACCTCGCACGTCTGGAGCCAGGACCACAACGGCTGCCGCCACCACGACCCGGGCTTCATCGATCAGGTGGTGAACAAGAAGGCGGACGTCATCCGGGTGTACCTGCCGCCGGACGCGAACACCCTGCTGTCCGTCGCCGACCACTGCCTGCGCAGCCGCGACCACATCAACGTGATCGTCGCCGGGACGCGATCGGCGGTGCAGTTCCTCGACAGGGAGCAGGCGATCGTGCACTGCACCAAGGGGCTCGGGATCTGGGAGTGGGCCAGCACCGACGCCGGCACCGACCCGGACCTGGTGATGGCCTGCGCCGGGGACGTCCCGACGACGGAGACCCTCGCCGCCGTGGACCTGCTGCTCGGCTTCTTCCCCGAGCTCAGGATCCGGGTGGTCAACGTGGTGGACCTGATGCGGCTGCAGGACGAGCGGGAGCACCCGCACGGGCTGTCGGACGCGGCGTTCGACACCCTGTTCACCCGCGACACCCCGGTGATCTTCGCTTACCACGGCTACCCGTGGCTGATCCACCGGCTGACCTACCGCCGGGCCAACCACCACAACCTCCACGTCCGCGGCTACCAGCAGGAGAGCACCACCAGCACGCCGTTCGACCTGTGCGTGATGAACCGGATCGACCGCTTCCACCTGGCCATGGACGCCCTCGACCGGCTGCCGGGACTGGGCGAGCGGGCGGCACACCCCCGCCAGCAGCTGGAGGACACCCTGATCCGCCACCACCAGCACACCCGGGCAACCGGGGAGGACCTGCCCGAGGTCCGGCACTGGCAGTGGACCCGCTGACCTGCTGACCCGCGCACCTGCTGGTCCGCGCACCTGCTGGTGTGCGCAGGCGGGGACGCGGGGAACCCGTCGGCGACGGGCTCAGTGCGGACTGACGAACAGCACCAGCAGCACGTACACGGCCGGTGCGGTGGGCAGCAGCGAGTCGAGCCGGTCCATCAGCCCGCCGTGACCCGGGAGCAGGGTGCCCATGTCCTTCACGCCCAGATCGCGCTTGAGCAGCGACTCGGACAGATCGCCCAGGGTGGCCGTGACGACCGCCGCCGCGCCCACCGCCAGCCCGACCCACCAGCGGCCGTGCAGCAGCATCGCCACGCCGACCGTCCCGGCGGCCATGCAGGTCACGGCCGACCCGGCGAACCCCTCCCAGGTCTTCTTCGGGCTGACGCTCGGAGCCAGCGGATGGCGCCCGAACAACACCCCCGCCGCGTAGCCGCCCACGTCGCTGGCAACGGTGACGAGGATGAACACCACGATCCGGCGCGCGCCGTCCGGCTGGGCGAGCATGAGCAGGGCGAACCCGGCCAGGAACGGGACGTAGGCGGCGGTGAACACCGCGGCCGCGACGTCCCGCGCGGCCCCCTCCACCCCGTCGAGAACCCGCCAGAGCAGGGCGCCGAACGCGGTCAGCGAGAAGGCGACGACGAGCCCCTCCTGGCCGGCGACGAACGCCGAGACCAGCATCCCGATCGACCCCACGGCGAGCGGGATCACCGGGACGTTGATGTGCTTCACGCTCAGCGCGCCGGCGAGCTCCCACACCCCGAGCACGACCGCCGCCGCGGCGAGCGCGACGAACGCCTCCTTGCGGAACGCCAGCGAGGCCGCTGCCGCGCCCCCGAGCCCCACGCCGACGGCGATCGCGGCGACGAGGTTGCGACCGGCCCGCGACGGTCTCGCCGGGGCAGCGTCGGCCCCTTCGTCATAGCCGGCCGCGTCGTAGCCGGCCGCGTCGTAGCCGGCCGCGTCGGTACCGGCCGAGTCGGTGCCGGCCGCGTCGGTGCGCTCGCGGAGGCTGGGCTCCTCACGCCCGGGGTCCTCGAACCCCTGCTGGTCGAACCCCGCCGGGTCGAACCCCTGCTGGTCGAACCCCGGCTGGTCGGGCTGGTCGAACCCGGGCCGGTCCGGCTCGGCGTCGGGGTTGGCCGGGCGCCGCGGGCGGCGGCGGACGGCGATGGTCGCGTCACCACCCTGCTGCGGCCCGACCCGGCCCGCTGCCGGGAACGGGTCGGGATCATGCTCGACGCGCGCGCCGGCCTCGCGTCCGCGGCCTGCGGGGAGCCCGGCGCCGGAGTCCTCGCCGGGTCCGGGGCGAGACCCGGTGCGCTCCCCCGAGACCCGCGGCAGCCCCCCGGTGCCCGTCCGGCCGGCAGGCAGGCCGCCGGTACCGGGCCCGCTCGTGCCCGGCCCGCCGGTGCTCGGGCGACTGCTGCCGGGAAGCTCACCCGTGGCCGGGCCGAGGCGCAGCGACCCGGTGAAGGGCTCGCCGTCGGGCACGGTGAGGAAGCGGTCGACCGGGAGGGAGCCGGTGGTGGGCTCGGGGCCCCGTCGCCCCTTGCGCCCACCGCGGCCCGAGGGGGATCGGCGGCGCTGCACCGGGCCGGGCACCGGGAACGGGTCGTCCGGCGGGGCCTCGGCGCCGTGGGTGGGGAAGGGCCCCGGCCTCGAGATGGAGCCCGTCGTCGGGAAGGGGGTGTCCCGCCCCGCCGCGGAGTCGCGGCCAGGGACGGGGAACGGCTCGTGCTCCACCTCCGCCGGGCCCGCGCCGCGGTTACGGCCGGGACCGGTGCCACCTCCCGCATCGCGCCCCGGGCCACGCCCGGAGGAGAACGGGGCCGGCACGGGGAAGGGTTCGTCCGCGGGCGGGCGGCCCGAGCTCCTGGCCCCCTCCCGCCCCGGACCGTCGGATCCCTGCCGGATCGGGCGGAGCAACCCGCTCGGCCGCCACTTCTTGCCACTCGGGTGCAGGCCGGCCCCGGTCTGCCCTTCTGCCGGCGGGGCCGCTGAGCCGGCCGGAGCCGGCGCCGCCGCCGCGGCCGAGGGCGCAGCCGCGCCGGCGCCGCCCAGGCCCACCGCACCGAGGATGCCGCCTGCGAGGCCGCCGCCCGCGCGGGGGCGACGCTCGGACCGGCTCCGCCGCGGCGTGCGCTCGGGCTCGGCCGGGACCGGCTCGCCGCCGCTGCCGCGGGCGCCCGGCCCGCGGGTGAGGCTGCCGGGCTCGACGGTGGGCACGGGGGTGCTCCAGACCGGCTCGGTCGGGGCCGGTACCGGGAGCTGCGCGCTGCCGGGACCCGCCGCACCGCCCGGCCCGGCGCCGTTGCGCCCCTTTCCCGGGCGGCCGGAGCGTCCCTGTCCGCGCAGGTCGATCACCATGTGGGTGCCGGAGTCGAGCAGTGGCCCGGGGGGCGCCGCCGGGGCACCGGCGACCTCGGGTGGTGGCCCTGCCGCAGGGCCGGCGAGGGGACCGGCCGGGGGCGCAGCGGGCGCAGCGGCCGCCGCGCTCGCGACCGGCCGGGGACGTCGGCGCGCGGCCGGCGCAGCGGGCTGAACGGGCCGGCCGCCCGGTCCACCCGCCGGGCCGAGCGGTCCGGCCGCGGGCGCAGCGGGGCCGCCCGCCGCCGGACGCGGGGTCGGTGCCGCGACCGGCGGCGCGACGGCGGGCGCGGGCGCAGCTGCCTGCGACACCCCGGCCTGCGGGCGAGCGGCCGCCCACCAGGGGCGGGCTGCCATGCCGCCGGTCGAGGGGCCCGGCGCCGCGCTGCTCGGCGCGGCAGGACCGGGCACCCCGGCGCCGTCCACGGACAGCGGGGGGCCGGCGCGGCCCGCTGGGGTGGGGTGGCCGGCGCGGCCCGCTGGGGTGGGGTGGCCCGCGGGGCCCGCGGGGGTGGGGTGGCCCGCGGGGCCCGCGGGGGTGGGGTGGGTGGCGGGGGCGGGATGGGCGGCCGGAATGGCCGGTGTGGCGGTGGCGGGCTCGTCGGCGCCGCGGCGACGGCCAGTGCGCTCGCGACGGGCCACCGCGGGACCGGCCGGTTCCGGACGGGCGGGCGCCCGGCCGCTCGGGGTCGCAGGCACCGCTGCCGTGCTGGCCGCTGCCGTGCTGGCCGCTGCCGTGCTGGCCGGTGCCGTACCCGTCGGTGCCGCCCCGGCGTCGATCGGGGCGGGAGCCGGCGCCGCCCCGCCACTCGGCTCGCTGCCCGGCCACGGGCGCGGGTCGACGACCCGCCGCCGCGGCAGGGCGGGGCGTTGGCCACCGGCGGGCGCACCCGGCGGCACCGCTTCAGGGCGCAGCCCGCCCGTGGCGGGAGTGCCCTGAGTGCCCTCACCCACCTCCGCCGCCGGCCCGTCCCAGGCCCGGCGGGCGCCGACGATGTCTGCCCACGACGAGTCCCCAGTGGTCGCGTCCGGGTCCGAGCCGCGGTCGCGACCACGGCTGCGGCGGGTCGCCTCGCTGGGCCGATCGGGGGGCTGGGTCACATCACACCTCGAGGAGCTCGGTCTCCTTGTGCCGGAGCAGCTCGTCGATCACGCTCGACGTGGCGCTTGGTCAGCCAGCTCCAGCTCCTTCTCGGCCCGTGCCACCTCGTCCTCACCGGCCTCGCCGTCGCTGGCGATGCGGTCGAGCTCCTCCTTCGCCCGGCGCCGGATGTTGCGCACCGAGACGCGGGAGTCCTCAGCCTTGTGCTTGGCGACCTTGATGTAGTCGCGCCGCCGCTCCTCGGTCAGCTGCGGGCAGCACCACCCGGATGATCTTGCCGTCGTTGTTGGGGTTCACTCCCAGGTCGGAGTCGCGCAACGCCTTCTCGATCGCCGGCATCGCGCTGCGGTCGTAGGGGTTGAGGATGACCACCCGCGCCTCAGGAGTGGTGAACGAGGCGAGCTGCTGCAGCGGGGTCGGTGCGCCGTAGTAGTCGACCATGACCTTGCTGAACATCGCGGGGTTGGCCCGACCGGTACGGATGGCGGCGAACTCCTCCTTGGCAACCTCCACCGCCTTGTCCATCTTCTCCTCGGCTTCGAAGAGGGTCTCGTCGATCACCGCTGCTCCTTCGCCGTCCGGTGCGCGCCCTGCACACCGGCACAATTCGCCGTCATCCTGCCGTGACGAGCGTCCCGATCCTCTCACCCCGGACGGCCCGGCCGACGTTCCCTTCCGCCTCCATACCGAAGACGATCATGGGCAGGCGGTTGTCCATGGCACAGGCTGAACGCCGTGGCGTCGACGACCTTCAGCCGCTGGCGCAGCGCGTCGGCGTAGGTCACCTGCGTCGAGCTTGCGCGCCGAGGCATCGGTGCGCGGATCGGCCGTGTAGACACCGTCGACGCCGTTCTTGCTCATCAGCACCACGTCCGCCTTCATCTCCAGGGCGCGCTGGGCCGCCGCGGTGTCGGTGGAGAAGTACGGCAGCGCCGAGTCCGGCACCGAAGATCACCACCCGGCCCTTCTCCAGGTGCCGGATCGCCCGCCGCGGGATGTACGGCTCGGCGACCTGCCCCATCGTGATCGCCGTCTGCACCCGGGTGTCGACCCCGGCCTGCTCCAGGAAGTCCTGCAGCGCCAGGCAGTTCATCACCGTGCCGAGCATGCCCATGTAGTCGGCGCGGGCCCGGTCCATGCCGCGCTGGGACAGCTCGGCGCCGCGGAAGAAGTTGCCCCCGCCGACGACGACCGCCACCTGCACGCCCTCGTGGACGACGTCGGCGATCTGCCCGGCGAGCCGGCCCACCACATCCGGGTCGACCCCGAGCTGGCCCGCTCCGAAGACCTCCCCGGACAGCTTGAGCAGCACCCGGCGGTACCGAGGCGCCCGCACGGCCCCCGCCACCGGCTCCTCCTCGGGCCCGGCCTGCCCCCGACAGCCGATGAGACCAGTTCCTCGAAGTCCACGATCAGCTCCTCCGCAGGCGCGTCCACCCCGGCGTCTCCCCTCCGGCCCGCCTCGGCGGGCCTGCCGCGTTCCCGTCCGATCGGTTCTTCCCGAGTGCAGTCTGCCGCACCGCAGGGTCCCCCCGTGCCGTCCCTTCCGTCAGCTCGCCCGGGCGGGCGTACCCGACCGGTACCCCCGCCGCGGCCGGTCACCCGTCCGGGCGCGCAACGGCGGCCGTCCCGCACGCTGCAGGACGGCCGCCGTCAAGCGTTCAGGCCCCGACCTGGAACCGGGCGAAGCCGGTGACCGTCGACGCCGGCCTCCTTGAGCACCTGGGTGACCGTCGTCTCTGGTCCTTGGCGAACTTCTGCTCGAGCAGGACGTCTGGTTGAAGAACGCGTTCACGCGGCCCTGGACGATCCTGTCCAGTGCGGCCTCGGGCTTGCCCTCCTCGCGGGACTTCTCCTCGGCGATACGCCGCTCCGTAGTCGACCACCTCGGCGGGCACGCCGTCCCGGGTGAGGAACGTCGGGCGCATCGCGGCGATGTGCATCGCGACGTCACGGGCGATGTCGTGCACGGAGTTCGTGGCCACCAGGACCCCGATCTGCGGGGGCAGGTCGGGGCTCGTTGCGGTGCAGGTAGCCGGCGACGTGCTCGCCGGCGACGCGGGCCAGGCCGCCGATGACGATCTTCTCGCCGATGGTGGCGTTGGCCTCGGTCGAGCAGTGCCTCCACGGTCTGGCCCGGCTCGATCTCGCTGCCGAGCAGTGCCTCGGCGTCGCTCGCGCCGGTCGCCACGGCCTGTTCCAGGACCGCTCGGCGAGCGCTTGGAAGCTCTCGCCCTTGGCCACGAAGTCGGTCTCGCAGTTGAGCTCGAGCAGGACGCCGCCACGCCGCCGTCGACGTGCGCCGTGACCAGGCCGTTGCGGCAGTGCGGGCGCCCCGCTGCTTGGCGCTGCCCTTGGCCCTTGACCCGCAGGAACTCCACGGCCTTCTCGAAGTCGCCGTCGTGCTTCTCCAGCGCCTTCTTGACAGTCCATCATCCCGGCGCCGGTGTGCTCGCGCAGCGCCTTGATGTCAGCGGCGCTGATAGTTCGCCATGGTGGTGCTTCTCCTCAGTTCGGTCATTGCGCTCGGAGTCGATGGGTGGTCGGGCGCCTCGACGGCGCCCGCGAGCCTCGGCCTGCCGCCGGCCTGGCGACGGCGGCATCGGCGTCGGCGGCCGGCAACCTCGCACCAGCCGGGGCCTCGGCCACCGGAGCCTCCGCCGCCGCAACCTCGGCGGCGGGGCCTCCGCGCGCCGGAGCCTCGGCGCAGTCTCCTCCGCCGGAGCCTCGGCGACCGGCGCCGGCGCACGCGGCCTCGGCAGGCGGCGGCCTCGGCCTGCTGACCCTGCCAGCAGCTCCCGCTCCCACTCGGCGAGCGGCTCGTCGGCTGCGACCGTCCCCGGCTCGCGGCTTGCTCTCCCCGCCGCGGGCGCGGGCCAGCAGCCCGTCGGCCACGGCGTCGGCGACCACCCGGGTCAGCAGGGTGACCGAGCGGATCGCGTCGTCGTTGCCGGGGATCTTGTAGTCGACCTCGTCCGGGTCGCAGTTGGTGTCGAGGATGGCGACCACGGGGATGCCCAGCTTGCGCGCCTCGTCGACGGCGAGGTGCTCCTTCTTGGTGTCCACGATCCACACCGCGCTCGGCACCTTGGCCATGTCGCGGATGCCGCCGAGGGTCTTCAGCAGCTTGTCCTTCTCGCGGCGCAGGACGAGCAGCTCCTTCTTCGTCATGCCGCTCCCGGCGACGTCGTCGAAGTCGATCTCCTCGAGCTCCTTGAGCCGCTGCAGGCGCTTGTGCACGGTCTGGAAGTTGGTCAGCATGCCGCCCAGCCAGCGCTGGTTGACGTAGGGCATCCCGACCCGCGCGGCCTGCTCGGCGACGGGCTCCTGGGCCTGCTTCTTCGTGCCGACGAACAGGATCGTGCCGCCGTGCGCGACGGTCTCCTTGACGAAGTCGTAGGCACGGTCGATGTAGGACAGCGACTGCTGCAGGTCGATGATGTAGATGCCGTTGCGCTCGGTGAGGATGAAGCGCTTCATCTTCGGGTTCCAGCGGCGGGTCTGGTGCCCGAAGTGCACGCCGCTCTCGAGCAGCTGGCGCATGGTGACGACTGCCATGGCGATGCTCCTGCCGGCGCCGCGCCGAGGCGGGCGCCACTCGGTTTGTCCCACGCCGCCCGGGGCCGGGTGACGTGCCTGGCGCCAGCGACGCACCTTGACCACCGCTCCTGCCGGAGCGAGGGACCGAGCGGTGCGCCCCGCCGGGGGGCGGGAAGCGAGCGCGCGAAGTCGACCGGGGTCACCCCGGTCGCCCCGACATGCTACGGGCCCGCCGCCACGCCTTCCAAACCGTGTCCCGCCGGAGATCAGCGGGCGAGGGCCGCTGTGGGCGCCCTAGAGTCGGCCGCATGATCCGGGGACGCTGGCAGGAGATCGCCCGCCGGTCCAACCTGCTCGGCCCCGACGGCCGGGTGGCGGGGACCATCTTCGCCGAGATGAGTGCGCTGGCGGTGCGGACCGGGGCGATCAACCTCGGGCAGGGATTCCCCGACACCGACGGGCCCGAGTCCCTCCTCGCGGACGCGGTGGCGGCGATCCGCGGCGGGCGCAACCAGTACCCGCCCGGCCGGGGCGTGCCCGAGCTGCGCGCGGCCATCGCGCAGCACCAGCGCCACCACTACGGCATCGAGCTCGACCCGGACACCGAGGTGCTGGTCACCGCGGGCGCCACCGAGGCCGTCGCGGCGACCGTGATGGCGCTGTGCGAGCCGGGCGACGAGGTGGTGGTGCTGGAGCCCTACTACGACAGCTACGCCGCGGCGATCGCCCTCGCCGGGGCGGTCCGCCGGACGGTCCCGCTGCGCTTCCCGGACTACACGCTCGACGTCGGGGCGCTCGAGGCCGCCTTCTCCGCGCGCACCCGGCTGGTGCTGCTGAACTCCCCGCACAACCCGACCGGGCGGGTACTCACCGGCACCGAGCTGTCCGCGGTGGCCCGGCTCGCCCGTGAACACGACGCGATCGTGGTCAGCGACGAGGTCTACGAGCACCTGGTGTTCGACGCGGCCCGGCACCTGCCGATGGCGACGCTGCCGGGGATGGCCGAGCGCACGGTGACCATCTCCTCGGCCGGGAAGACCTTCTCGGTGACCGGGTGGAAGGTCGGCTGGCTGCACGCCCGACCCGAACTGGTGGACGCGATCACGACGGTCAAGCAGTTCCTCACCTACGTGAACGCCGGGCCGCTGCAGCCGGCGGTGGCGGGGGCGCTGGCCCTGCCCGACGGCTACTTCACCGGCATCGCGAAGACCCTGCAGGACGGGCGGGACCTGCTCGTGGGCGGCCTGCTCGATGCGGGCTTCACGGTGAGCGTGCCGGAGGGGACGTACTTCGTGGTCGCCGATGCCGCGCCGCTCGGCTTCGCCGACGGGCTGGAGCTGTGCCGCCGCATGCCGGAGCTGGCCGGCGTGGTGGGCGTGCCCGTGCGCGTGTTCCACGACGACGTGGAGCCCGCCCGCTCGTTGGTGCGCTTCGCCTTCTGCAAGCGGGCGGAGGTGCTCACCGAGGCGGCCCGCCGGCTGCGCGGGCTGCGCCCCTGACGCCCCGATCCGTCCACAGCCGGCACCCCGGCCCCACCGTCCACAGCCCGGGGGCGGTGCGCCCGTACCCCGTCCCGGTGGCGGCAGGGTTGCCGCATGGCAGCTCATCCGGTTCTGGCCCTGCTCCTGGCCACCGTCGCCGTGGGTGCGGTGTCGGCCCGGGTGCTCGCCGGGCCCGAGCAGCCTGGCGCCGCCGCGGCCGGGGCAAGCCCCCGCCCCACCGCCGCGGCGGCGTCCCCCGCCCCGTTGCCGGCGGCGGGGTTCCGCTGGCCGCTGCAGCCGCAACCCCGGGTGCTGCGCGGCTTCCAGGTCGGCCCGCAGCGCTGGTCGCCGGGTCACCGCGGGGTCGATCTCGCCGCCACCGGCGGGCAGCAGGTGCTCGCGGCAGCCGCCGGCACGGTGTCCTTCGCGGGCCGGGTGGCCGGCCGGGGTGTCGTCGTGGTGGTGCACGCCGCAGGGGTGCGGACCAGCTACGAGCCGGTCGCCGCCGGCGTGCACGCCGGCCTGCGGGTTCGGGCGGGCGAACCGCTGGGCATCATCGAACCGGAGCAGCAGCACTGCGGCGCGGGGCCGTGCCTGCACTGGGGTGCCCGTTCCGGCGACACCTACCTCGACCCGCTCACCCTGCTCCCCGGTCCACGCCGCCCCGCGGTTCTCCTGCCGCTGGCGGCGCCCGGGCTCAGCTCACCTCACCGAGCTTGGCCCGCAGCTGCAGCACGGCCTTGGTGTGCATCTGGCAGATGCGCGACTCGGTAACCCCCAGGACCCGACCGATCTCTGCCAGGGTGAGCCCCTCGTAGTAGTAGAGAGTGACGACGATCTTCTCCCGCTCGGGCAGCTGGTTGATCGCCCGGGCCAACAGGAACTTCGTCTCCTCGGTCTCGAAGGCGGTGACCGGGTCCTCCGCCTTGGTGTCCTCGAGGGTGTCGACGAGCGAGAGCTTGTCGCCCTTCTCCCCGCCGACCGTGAGCAGCTCGTCGAGCGCGACCACGTTGACGTAGGACACCTGGGAGAAGATCTGGTGCAGGTCGCTCAGGCCGATGCCGAGCCGCTCGGCCACCTCCACCTCGGTGGGCGTACGCCGCAGCTCGCCCTCGAGCGCGGCGTAGGCACGCTCCACCTCACGCGCCTTGTAGCGCACCGAGCGCGGAATCCAGTCGATGGCACGCAGCTCGTCGATGATCGCGCCGCGGATGCGGGAGATGGCGTAGGTCTCGAACTTGATCGAGCGTTCGATGTCGAACTTCTCGATCGCGTCGATCAGGCCGAAGATCCCGTAGGAGACCAGGTCCGCCTGCTCGATGTTCGGCGGCAGCCCCACCCCCACCCGCCCCGCGACGTACTTCACCAGCGGCGAGTAGTGCAGGATCAGCCGCTCGCGGACGGCGGGGTCGGCGCTGCGCTTGAACCGTTCCCACAGTCCCCGCAGCGCGGCCTCGTTCGCGGCGACAGGGTCGAGGGGCTCGACGGCTGCCGGGGGTGCGACCGCGTCGGGGCTGCGGTCGGCGTCGGGCTGGGGGCCGTCGTCGACCACCGGTGGGCCTTCCCGTTCGGCGTCAAGCTCGGGGGTGCGCCTGCTTGTAAGTGGCACGAAGCCTCTCCACGGAGACGTGCGTATAGATCTGGGTCGTTGCGAGCGTAGCGTGACCGAGTAACTCCTGTACGCTACGTAGGTCCGCGCCGCCGTCAAGAAGATGGGTTGCTGCCGAGTGGCGCAACCCGTGGGGCCCCATGGCCGGGGCCCCGTCGACGCGGTCCAGCAGGCGGTAGACCGCCTCGCGGGCCTGCCGAGGATCCAGCCGCCCGCCCCTGCGCCCGAGGAACAGTGCGCCGGGCGAACCCGGACGCACCAGCAGCGGCCGCCCGCGGGCGGCCCAGTCCCGCACCGCGTCCCGGGCAGGGACCCCGAACGGGACCACCCGCTCCTTGGCACCCTTGCCCATCACCCGCACCGTGCGCCGCGCGTCGTCGACATCGTCCAGCCCGATGCCGACGAGCTCCGCCACCCGGACCCCGGTGGCGTACAGCATCTCGACCAGCGCCAGGTCGCGCAGCGCCACAGGGTCGCTCGGTTCGGCCTGTTTCGTCCGTTCCGCCGCCACCCGCATCAGCTCCACCGCCTGCTCGGCGCGCAGAACTCCCGGCAGCGGCCGACTCACCCGCGGTGAGCGCAGTCGCGCACCGGGGTCGTGTTCCGCCCGGCCGGTGCGGCACAGCCACCCGGTGAGTGACCGGGCGCCGGCGGCCCGGCGGGCCAGCGTGCTGCGGGCCAGCCCGGACTGTGCCGCCGCGGCCAGCCAGCTGCGCAGCGTGGCCAGGTCGAGCTGGTCGGGCGCGGTGAGACCGCGGCCGACGGCGAACCCGAGCAGCGCCCGGGCGTCGGCGAGGTAGGCCCGCCGGGTGTGCACCGACCGGCCCAGCTCGGCCTCGAGGTAGCCGGCGAAGCCTGCCAGCAGCTCCTCCAGGGGCTGCGGCAGCGTTCCCGCGTGCTGGCCCTGCGCGGGGTGGGCCTCAGGCTGCACGCCCCCCACCGTGGCCCGGTACCCCGCCGGGCTCAAGCCCCCGCGCCGCCCGCAGGGTGCCCGCCGCCTGTGGGCGGCCCCGCCGGCTGCTGGTGGGCCGGCTGCTGGTGGGCCGGCTGCTGGCGGGCCGGCTGCTGGTCGGCCGGCTGCGGGTGGATCGGGCGGACGGCCCGCGCGCGCCGCCACCCCCCGGCGCTGCGCTCCACCAGCCCGCGCAGCTCCAGCAGCCCCAGGCAGCCGCGCAGGGCGTTCAGATCCAGCCCTGCGGCGCGGGCGATTGCTCCCTCACCCGCCGGCCGGCCCAGCGGGACCGCGTCGAGGGCGATGACCCCGACCGGGTCGAGGCCGTCGTGGTCGGCGGGCGGGCCTGCAGGACGCCGAACCAGCGCCTCACCGGAAGCCGAGACCAGCTCGACCACCTCGCCCGCCTCGGTCACGCAGACGGCCCCGTCGCGCAGCAGCAGGTGACATCCCGCCGAGGCGGGCGAGGTCACCGGACCGGGCACGGCACCGACCGGGCGGCCGAGCTCGGCCGCCTCCCGGGCGGTGCTCGCCGCGCCCGAGCGCCAGGCCGCCTCGACCACCACGGTGGCCTGGGTGATCGCCGCGATCAGCCGGTTGCGCTGCAGGAACCGCCACCGGGTGGGCGCTGCCCCCGGCGGCAGCTCACTCAGCACGCAGCCCGTGGCGGCGACCCGCTCGATCAGCCGCTCGTTGCCCCGGGGGTAGGCCCGGTCGACCCCGCAGGCCAGCACCGCCGACGTCGGGCCCTCGGCCCCCAGCGCGCCGCGGTGCGCCGCCGCGTCGATCCCGTAGGCCGCGCCCGACACGACGCACAGGCCGCGGCCCGCCAGCCCCACCGCCAGCTCGGCGGCGACGTGCTCCCCGTACGCGGTGGCGGCCCGCGCGCCGACGACGGCGACCGCCCTGCCGTCCGCGCCGGCCGGGGGTGCCGGCCCGCGCGCCCACAGGCAGAAGGGCCGGCGGTCCCCGAGATCGTCCAGCCCGGCGGGCCACTGCGGGTCGCCGGGCACCAGCAGCCTCCCGCCGTGGCGGGCGAGCATCCGGCGGTCGCCGCGCGGGTCGAGCCCCGGCAGCCTGACCCGCCAGCGGGCCGCCTGCCGGGCCGGTGCCCGGCCCTCGAGCAGCGCCAGCAGGGCCGCTGCGGCCCCCAGCTCCTGCACGTAGTGCCCGGCGGCCCGGTCCCCGGGCTCGGTGAGCCGGCTCCAGACGGCCAGCGCGGTGCGCTCGTCCTCCGCGTCGAACCAGCGCGGTGGCCCCGCCACGCTCACGCCGCCACCGGGCCCCGCTGCCGCAGCAGCAACGCCCGGCCCACGTCGTCCCGGCCGGGTCGGGGGCGCCCGTCGAGGTCGGCAACGGTCCAGGCGACGCGCAGCACCCGGTCGTACCCGCGGATGGACAGCCGGCCGCGGTCGAGCCCGCGGTCGAGGTCGGTGGTGACGGCGGCCGGCAGCCGCAACGCGCCGCGCAGCCACGCCCCGGGAACCTCCCCGTTGCAGGCCCACGGGGTCGCCGCCAACCGCTCGCGCTGCACGCCGCGCGCGGCCGCCACCCGCCGGGCCACCTGCGCGCTGGACTCCGGCCGCACGGCCGTCGCCATCTCCCTGCGGGAGACCGCCAGCACGTCGACCTGCAGGTCCACCCGATCCAGCAGCGGCCCCGACAGCCGGGCCAGGTACCGGCGCCGGGCCAGGGCGGAGCAGGTGCAGGCGTCCCCCCGCCCGCTCGACATCCCGCACGGGCAGGGGTTCGCGGCCAGCACCAGCTGGAAGCGCGCCGGGAAGCGCGCGGTGCCCAGCGCCCGGTGGATCACCAGCTCACCGTGCTCCAGCGGCTGGCGCAGCGCGTCCAGGGCCCGCGGGCTGAACTCGGCGGCCTCGTCGAGGAAGAGCACCCCGCGGTGGGCGCGCGAGGCGGCACCCGGCCGGGGCAGCCCGCTCCCACCTCCCACCAGCGCGCTCACCGTCGTCGTGTGGTGCGGGTCCTCGAACGGCGGGCGCCGCAGCAGCCCCGCCGCCGGGTCGAGCGTGCCCGCCACCGAGTGCACCGCGGTGACCTCCAGGGCCTGCTCGTCATCAAGGTCGGGCAGCAGACCGGGCAGCCGCGCCGCGAGCATCGTCTTGCCGGCACCGGGCGGCCCGACCAGCAGCAGGTGGTGCCCGCCCGCGGCGGCCACCTCGATGGCATAGCGCGCCTCGGCCTGCCCGACCACGTCGGCCAGGTCAGCGGGCGCCGGGCCCGCGCTGCGCCGCGGAGCGCCCGCCGCGGCCCCGGTCAGCCCCATGGCCCCGGGCAGCCCCATGGCCCCGGACGCTCCGGCCGCGGTGACTGCCCCGCCGGCGGTCACCACGGTGACTGCGGGCGGCTCCCCCCGGTGCAGCGCCACCACCTCCGGCAGCGAGCGCGCCGCCACCACCTCGGCCCCGGGCACCAACCGGGCCTCGTCCCCGTTCGCCAGCGGTACCACCACCCGGTGCCACCCGGCGCGCACCGCAGCCCGCACCGCGGGCAGCACCCCTCGGACCGGCTGCAGCCTGCCGTCGAGCCCCAGCTCGCCCAGGTGCACCCGGGCCGCCACCGAGCGGGCGTCGACCGAACCAGTGGCCGCGAGCAGGGCCACGGCGACGGCGAGGTCGAAGGAGGTGCCCGCCTTGGGCAGCGCCGCAGGTGAGAGGTTCACCGTGATCCGCCGGGCCGGCAGCGGGCAGCCGGAGTTCGCCGCCGCGGCCCGCACCCGGTCACGGGCCTCCACCAGGGCGGTGTCCGGCAGCCCGACGAGGCTGAAGGCCGGCAGCCCGGAGGCCACGTCGGCCTCCACCTCGACCAGGTGCCCCTCCAGGCCCACCAGGGCCACCGCGCGCGAGCGGCCGAGCCCCATCAGACAACCCCGCGCAGGTGCTCGACGACGGGCCCGCCGCGGCGCGGCAGCAGCACCCCGACGACGTCGATGCGCACCTCGGGATACCCGCCCTCGTGCGCGTCCAACCAGGCGGCCGCGAGCCGGCGCAGACGGGCGAGCTTGGTCGCCGTGACCGCCTCCAGCGGCAGGCCCGCGACCGCGGAGCGGCGGGTCTTCACCTCGCAGACGACCAGGCACGGCCCGTCCAGCGCCACGATGTCGATCTCACCGATCCGGCACCGCCAGCGCCGCTCCAGCACCGCCATTCCGCAGCGCCGCAGATGGGTGACCGCTACCCGCTCGCCATAGTCCCCCAGCGCGTCCTTGGCCCGCACGCGACCACCTCCGGGCGCAAGCCTCGCCGCTGCACCGCGGCCGGTCGGCCGACCGGCGTGGGGCTGTGGACAACGGTGCGGCGGCCCGCCCTGTGGACGGGTCGAGCCGGCCGGGCCGGGTGGCCTCAGGCCCCCGCGAACCCACCCGTCTTCGGCAGCTCGAGGTCACTCTTGGACAGTTCCTCGACGTTCACGTCCTTGAACGTGACCACCCGCACCGACTTGACGAACCTGGCCGGCCGGTAGACGTCCCACACCCAGGCGTCGGACATGGTGACCTCGAAGTACACCTCGCCACCGGTGGAGCGCACCTGCAGGTCCACCTGGTTGGCCAGGTAGAAGCGGCGCTCGGTCTCGACGACATAGGAGAACAGGCCGACGACGTCGCGGTACTCGCGATAGAGCTGCAGCTCCATCTCGGTCTCGTAGTTCTCCAGGTCCTCGGCGCTCATCGGGACGTTCGCTCCGGCTCAAGTCACTGCCGTGTGGTGGCACGGCGTCCAGTTCTCCCCCACCGGGGCTACCCGGCTGCCGCTCCATCATGACGCAGCGGAGCCACCTTCGTCCCCACGGCGCCCCGGTCGGGCGCCGCGGGGAGCGTCTCGGGCAGCCGCCAGCTGCGGCGGTGCTGGGCGCACGGGCCCTCCCGGCGGAGGGCCAGCACGTGCTCCGGCGCCGCGTAGCCCTTGTTCTCCTGCCAGCCGTACTGCGGGTGCAACGCCGAGCGCTCCACCATGATGGCGTCGCGCTCCACCTTCGCCAGCACGCTCGCGGCCGCCACCGCGGCGCAGCGCAGATCCGCCTTGACCATGGTGACCACCCCCGGCTCCACGTCCAGCGGCACTGCCGGGGCGGGCGAGCGCCCCGGGACGGCCAGCGCGAACAGCTCCTGCTGCGGGGGTTCGCTGAGCCAGTCGTGCGAGCCGTCGAGCAGCACGCACCCCGGGGGGTCCCCCAGCTGTGCCAGCGCCCGCCGGCCGGCCAGCCGGAGCGCGGCGATGATGCCGTGCCGGTCGATCTCCTCCGGCTCGGCGTGCCCGACGGCGCAGGCGACCGCCCACCGCCGCAGCCGCGGGGCCAGCGCCGCGCGCGCCGCCGGGGTGAGCAGCTTCGAGTCGCGCACGCCCGCGGGCGCGGTGCGGGTGCCGGCGTCGACGACCACCACCCCGACGGTCACGGGGCCGGCCAGTGCCCCGCGGCCCACCTCGTCCATCCCCGCGATCACCCGGTGGCCCGCACGCAGCAGGCCGCGCTCGGCGCGCAGCGTCGGCACCCGGCCGGCCGAGGAGGTCATGACACCCCGGTCGGCCCCGGAACCTTCGCGAACACCGACGAGGGCACCCCGAGCGTGCCCGCCCGGTCCAGCGGCCAGACGATGACGAACGCCTTGCCGACCACGTCCTTGATGGGCACCGTGCCGTCGTACAGGGTGCGGTGGAATCGCGAATCCTCCGAGACGCTGCGATGGTCCCCCATCACCCACAGGTGGCCGGCAGGCACCGTGACCGTGAAGGTCGTCGCGCTCGGGGCATTCCCCGGGAAGAGGTAGGGCTCATCGATGGGAACCCCGTTGACCTCCAACCGGCCCTGGCTGTCGCAGCAGGTCACGGTGTCGCCGGGCAGCCCGATCACGCGCTTGATCAGATGCTCGCCGGAGTCCTGCGGGAGCAGGCCGACGAAGGTGAGCACCTGGCGCACCACGTGCTTCACCGGGCTGTCGATCGGGGCCTCCTGGGGCGGCAGCCACCCTCCGGGGTCCTTGAAGACGATGACGTCGCCGCGGTGCAGCTCGAACGGTCCCGGGGTGAGCTTGCTGACGAGCACCCGGTCACCGGTGAGCAGGGTGTTCTCCATCGAGGCCGAGGGGATGAAGAACGCCTGCACCAGGAACGTCTTGATGATCAGCGCCAGGGTCAGCGCCATCGCGACGACGATCACCACCTCGGTGACCGCCCCGAGCACCGCCGACAGCGGCGAGGAGCGCCGGCCCCGCTGCGTGCCCTCACCCGCGTCGCCGTCCGCGCCCCCGGCTGCCTCGTCGGGGTCGGTGCCCCGGTGGGTGCGACGCGCGCCGGACCGGCCCTCGCTCATGTGCCGCCCGGCGGCGATCGAGCCCGAGACGGGCGTGCCGTCGGATCCGCTCGACGGCCGCCGTGGGCGCACCTGCGGCTCCTCGCCGGGCGCACCGGCCCCGTCGTCGTAGCCGGCACCCGCGGACCCGGCCCCGTCGGCGGCGGGGCGGCCGTGGCCCTCGCCCTCCGGGCCGGCGCTGTAGGGGGTGTCGCCGAGGGGGATGCCCGCGTACGGGGTCCGGGTGCCCGCCCGGCCACCGGCGTCCCCTGCCTGGCGCGGGTCGTCGGCGTACCAGGGGTCGTCGGCGTACCAGGGGTCGTCGGCGTAGCGCGGGTCCTCGTAGCCCCGCCAGCCGTTGCGGTCCCTCTCCCCGGCCGCGGGGGCGCCCCCGGGGCGCGCGTCGTCCTCCCACCCGGGCTCACTCCCCCACGGGGGGCCGGACGGACCGGCCGACCTGCTCACGGTGCGGTTCCCGGCGCCGTCGGCGCGGTGAGCTCGGCGTCGACCCGGCCGACACCGCTGAACCTCGACAGCGGCCACCAGACCGCGACCACCCGCCCGATCACCCGGTCGAGCGGCACCGTGCCACCGCCGGGGTCACCCAGGTGCGCGCGGGAGTCGTCGGACAGGCTGCGGTTGTCCCCCATCACCCACAACCGCCCGGCCGGCACGACCACGTCGAAGCGGTCCCGGCTGGGCACCGCGCCGGTGGCGAGGTACGGCTCGCTCAGGGCCACACCGTCGACGCTGATCCTGCCCTCGGCGTCGCAGCACACCACCCGCTCGCCGGGCAGCCCGATCACGCGCTTGACGTAGTCGTGCTCGCCGACCGGGGCTCCCAGCGCCGAGGCGAACCACAGCCCGGCCCGGGCGAGCTGGGAACTCGGCGCGGCCTTCGGCGGGTCGAACACCCCGTCGCCGTCGAAGACGATCACGTCGCCGCGGTGCACCGCACCGAAGTGGTAGTCCATCCGCGAGACCAGCACCCGGTCGCCGATCATCAGGGTCGGCTCCATCGAGGCGGACGGGATCACGAAGGACTGAACCACCAGCATCCTGACCAGGGCCAGCGTCAGCGCCGCAGCGACCAGCACGGTGAATGCCCGGGCCGCCGAGCGCGTCGCCGAGCGGGCTTCCTGCCGCTGCGAAGGTGCTGAGGGTGGGAGCGTGGCCTGATCGGGAACGCTGTCGGCGGTCACTGACCGAGCCTATGCGACGACGTGGTGGATGCCACGCATCGGGTCAGCGCGCCGGGATCGACGCGCGCTTCTCCTTGATCTTGGCGGCCTTGCCGCGCAACCCGCGCAGGTAGTAGAGCTTCGCGCGGCGGACGTCGCCGCGGGTGACGACCTCGATCCGGTCGATGATCGGCGAGTGCACCGGGAAGGTGCGCTCGACACCGACGCCGAAGCTGATCTTGCGGACGGTGAACGTCTCCCGGACCCCACCGCCGGAGCGCCGGATCACCACACCCTGGAACAGCTGGATCCGGGAGCGGGTGCCCTCGACCACCTTGACGTGAACCTTCACCGTGTCGCCGGCCCGGAAGGCCGGCACGTCGTCGCGCAGCGAGGCGGCGTCGAGACTGTCGAGGGTGTGCATGGCAGGTCGCTCTCCCGCAGGTGCCACAGGTCACCCGCGCAGGTCAGTGATCCGAAGTTCGATGATGGTGCCAGTTCGATGATGGTGCCGCTGCCTTGCGGCGCGGACGGTGACCCGACGCCCCCCTGTGGCAGAGCGCGGCCGACCGGCGGCACGAGGGGTCAGTCTGCCACAGCAGGATCGGCGCGCCGAAATCGGCCGCCGTCCGCGATCCACCCCTGCTCGGCCAGGACGGCCAGGTCGGCACGGTCGAAGGCGGCCGGGTCGAGGGCCGCGAGGAGATCGGGGCGGCGGCTGGCGGTGCGCCGCAGGCGTTCGTCCCGGCGCCAGCGTTCCACCTGCGCATGGTGGCCCGACAGCAGCACCGGGGGTACGTCGCGACCCTCCCAGGAGGCCGGGCGGGTGTAGACGGGGTACTCGAGCAGGCCGCCCTCGTGACTCTCCTCGACCAGGCTCTCGGCATTGCCGACCACCCCCGGCAGCAGCCGGGCGATCGCCTCGACCATGGCCAGCACGGCGACCTCGCCGCCGTTGAGCACGTAGTCGCCGAGGCTGAGCAGGCGCACCGGGAACCGCTCCGCGGCAGCCTCGATCACCCGCTCGTCGATGCCCTCGTAGCGACCGCAGGCGAAGGCCAGCCAGGGCAGCCGGCTCAGCTCGTGGGCGGTGCGCTGCCGGAACGGCTCCCCGGACGGGTCGGGGATGACCAGGGTAGGCAGCGCGTCGGCCCCGATCCGCTCCCGGCCGCTGCCCAGCACGTGCTCCAGCGCGCGCGCCCACGGCTCGGGCCGCATCACCATGCCGGCGCCGCCGCCGGCGGGAGCGTCGTCGACGGTGCGGTGCCGGTCGTGGGTGAAGTCGCGCAGGTCGTGGACGGCGACGTCGAGCAGGCCGGCGGCCCGCGCCCGACCCAGCAGGGACAGCCCCAGCGGTTCGAGGTAGGCGGTGAAGATGGTGACCACGTCGATGCGCATCAACCGCTCCCGGGCGGTACCGGGTCGGTGATCAGGCCGCCGGGGTCCGCCACCACCACCCGCCCACCGGGGACGTCCACCACGGGCACGAGCGCCGTCACGAAGGGCACCAGCCGGGTGTGGCCGTCGGCGCGCCTGACCACCAGCAGGTCCTGCGCCGGCGGGTGCTCCACCGCGGCCACCTCGCCGAGGGGCGCGCCGGCAGGGTCCTCGACCCGCAGCCCGACCAGCTCGTGGTCGTACCACGCGTCGGGCTCGTCGGACTCCGCCGGCAGGTCCGCCTCGAGCAGCACGCCGCGCAGCGCGTCGGCGGCGGTGCGCTCGTGCACCCCCTCGAACCCGAGCAGCAGCGTCCCGTTGTGGTCGCGGACGCTGGCCAGGGTCAACTCGGCCGGCAGCCCCAGACCCTGCGACCGGGCCGGGGCCACCACGGCGAGCACCACCCCGGGCGCGAACCGCTGGTCCGGGGCGTCGGTGCGCACCTCGACGGTGACCTCGCCACGGATGCCGTGGGCCCGCCCGACCCTGGCGACGACGAGGCGCATGGGCGAGGGCTCAGCGGCCCCGGTCGACGTCCACGACATCGACCCGCACCGGCTTGCCGTCGGCCAGGGCCTTGACCACCGTCCGCAGCGACGTGGCGGTTCGGCCCGAGCGGCCGATCACCCGGCCGAGGTCCTCAGGGTGCACCCGCACCTCGAGCAGGGTGCCCCGGCGCAGTGGCTTGCTCCGCACGGCGACGTCGTCCGGGTGGGCGACGATCCCGCGCACCAGGTGCTCCAGCGCGTCGACGAGCACGTCAGGCCTCGGCCTGGGCCGCCTCGCCGGCGCCCTCGGCGGCGTCGGCCGCGACCGCGGCTGCGGCCTTCTTCGCGGGCTTCTTCGCCTTCGCAGTGGTCGCGCCGTCCTTGGGCGTGTCCATGCCCTCCTTGGCGGCGGCCTCGAAGAGGGCCTTCTTGTCGGCCTTCGGGGCGGCGACGCGCAGGGTGCCCTCGGTGCCCGGCAGGCCCTTGAAGCGCTGCCAGTCCCCGGTGATCTTGAGCAGCACCAGCACCTGCTCGGTCGGCTGGGCACCGACCCCGAGCCAGTACTGGGCGCGGGCGGAGTCGACCTCGATGAGGGAGGGCTCCTGGGTGGGGTGGTACTTGCCGATCTCCTCGATCGCCCGGCCGTCGCGCTTGGTGCGCGAGTCGGCGATGACGATGCGGTAGTACGGCGCGCGGATCTTGCCCATCCGCTTCAGACGGATCTTGACGGCCACGGGTGTGGTAGCTCCTGAGTCTCTGGTTTGGTCGGTCCGGCGGGTGCGTCCGGGTGGGGGCCGGGTGCACGACGGGCCTACGGACTCGGTGTCGCGCGGAGAGAGGGGCCGCCCGCACCGGGTACAGCGGAACATTCTGCCAGACCCGGCGGCCTTCCCCGACCGCCGGTGGGCGTGGCGGTGCGCGGCGGGTGGCGGGTGGCGGGCTGCGGTCAGGACACCGGCCGGCCGCGCAGCACCACCAGCCGCGGGCTGTGCAGCACGCCGACGTCCTGGCGCGGGTCGGCGTCGTACACCACCAGGTCGGCCTGGGCGCCCTCCTGCAGGCCGGGCCGGCGCAGCCACGAGCGGGCTCCCCACGAGGCCGCGCCCAGCGCCGCGACCGGCGGGAGGCCCGCCGCCACCAGTTCGGCCACTTCGGCGGCCACCAGGCCGTGGGCCAGCGAGCCGCCCGCGTCGGTGCCGACGAAGATCGGCACGCCCGCCTCGAACGCGGCGCGGATGTTGGCGTAACGGCGTGCGTGCAGCGCCCGTATGTGGGCGGCGTAGGTGGGGAAGCGAGCCTCACCGGCGGCCGCGATCTCGGGGAACGTGGCGATGTTGACCAGCGTCGGCACGATCGGCACGCCGCGCGCCGCGGCCGCCCCGCGGGTCTGCTCCTGCAGTCCGCTGGCGTGCTCGATGCAGTCGATGCCCGCCTCGAGCAGGTCGGGCAGGCAGTCCTCCCCGAAGCAGTGTGCGGTCACCCGCGCACCCTCCTCGTGGGCCGCCGCCATCGCCGCCCGGAGCGCGTCCGCGGGCCAGCACGGGGCCAGGTCACCGAGGTCGCGGTCGATCCAGTCGCCGACGATCTTCACCCAGCCGTCGCCGCGGCGGGCCTCCTGCCGGACGTACCCGGCGAGGTCCTCCGGTTCGATCTCGTGCCCGAAGTTGCGCAGGTAGCGCCGCGAGCGGGCGATGTGCCGCCCTGCCCGCACCACCACCGGGAGGTCCTCCCGCTCGTCGATCCAGCGGGTGTCCCCGGGCTGCCCGGCGTCGCGGATCAGCAGCGTGCCCGCGTCGCGGTCGGCCCGGGCCTGCTCCAGCGCGGTCGCCGCCGGCACCTCGCCGTCGCGGCCGAGGCCGACATGGCAGTGCGCGTCGACGAGGCCGGGCAGCACCCAGCCCTGGACCGTCGTCGCCGTCGTCGACACCGGGCCGGAGGGCCGCCCGAAGGTGATCTGCCCGCCGATCACCCATGCCTCGGGGCGCTCCTCCTCGGGGCCGACGAGGATGTGACCGCGCAGGTGCAGGACGGGATGGGTCGTGGCGGACCGGGTCACCGCCGGCTGGGCGGGGGACGCGGGTGCGGCGGGGCGGTCAGGCATGGCCCGAACGTAGCGGGCCCGACCCGGGCCCCGCACTCCACCTCGCGGACCGGGCGGCCGGCTGTCGCCGCTCGCGGCCGGCCGGCGACGGCCCCACAGCGGGCCGGCGGCGCCCTCGCGGCGCCCTCGCGGCGGCTAGCGGCGGGCTAGCGGCGGGCTAGCGGCCGAGGAACTTCTCGAAGCCCGGCGGCAGCTGCACGCCGGCCTCGTCCTGCCCACCCCGGCCTCCGGCCGTGGCGTCGCCGGCGCCCCCGGCGTCCGGTGCCGGCCCGCCGGCGCCCAGCCCGAACGCACCGCCGGGCAGCGCCGCGGTACCCGCCTCCCGCGCCACGGCGGCCCGCTGCGCGGCCTCGCGCTCCTGCTGCGCCCGCTTGGCCGGGTTCCCCGACTTGGCCTTGCCCTTGCGCGGCGGCGGTGCGGTGCGGCCGCGGGACTTCTTCCCCCCGCCGCCGAGCCCGGGCATGCCGGGCATGCCGGGCATGCCGCCGAGGCCCTTGCGCATCTGCCGCATCATCTTCTGCGCCGAACCGAAGCGCTCGAGCAACTGGTTGATCTCGCTCACCTGGGTGCCCGAGCCGCGGGCGATGCGCAGCCGCCGCGAGCCGTTGAGGATGCGCGGCTGGCGCCGCTCCTGCGGGGTCATCGAGCGGATGATCGCCTCGACCCGGTCCATCTCGCGCTCGTCGAAGCTGTCCAGCTGCTCGCGCAGCTCGCCCATGCCCGGCAGCATGCCGAGCACCTTCTTCAGCGAGCCCATGTTCTTCAGCGCAGCCATCTGCTGCAGGAAGTCGTCGAGGGTGAAGTCCTCGTCGGCGGCGAACTTCGCCGCCATCTTGTCCGCCTGGTCGGCGTCGAACGCCTTCTGTGCCTGCTCGATCAGGGTGAGCACGTCACCCATGTCGAGGATCCGCGAGGCCATCCGGTCGGGGTGGAACAGCTCGAATTCGGTGAGCTTCTCGCCGGTGGAGGCGAACATCACCGGCCGCCCGGTCACCCCCACGACCGACAGCGCCGCACCGCCGCGCGCGTCGCCGTCGAGCTTCGACAGCACCACACCGGTGAAGCCGACCCCGTCGAGGAACGCCTGCGCGGTGGTGACCGCGTCCTGGCCGATCATCGCGTCGAGCACGAACAGGGTCTCGTCCGGGGTCACCGCGTCACGGATCGCCGCCGCCTGCCGCATCATCTCGGTGTCGACCCCGAGGCGGCCCGCGGTGTCGACGACCACGACGTCGTAGAGCTTCTCGCGGGCATGCCGCAGGCCCTCGCGGGCCACCTCCACCGGGTCGCCGGGCCCCGCCCCCGGGTTGGCCAGCGCGCCGGCCGCCGAGGCGCCCGGGTGCGGGGCGAACACCGCGACCCCGGCCCGCTCGCCGACCACGGTGAGCTGGTCCACGGCGTTGGGGCGCTGCAGGTCACAGGCCACCAGCAGCGGGGTGTGGCCCTGCTCCTTCAGCCAGCTGCCGAGCTTGCCGGCCAGCGTCGTCTTGCCCGACCCCTGCAGGCCGGCGAGCAGGATCACGGTGGGCGGGGTCTTCGCCAGCTGCAGCCGCCGGGCCTGACCACCGAGCACGGTGACCAGCTCGTCGTGGACGATCTGCACCACCTGCTGGGCGGGGTTGAGCGCCTGCGACACCTCCAGAGACAGCGCGCGCTCGCGCACCGTGTCGCAGAAGTCGCGCACCACGCTCACCGCGACGTCGGCGTCCAGCAGCGCGCGGCGGATCTCGCGCACCGTCGCATCGACATCGGCCGGCGACAGCCGTCCCTTGCCGCGCAGGTTGCGGAAGGTGGCGGTGAGGCGGTCGGACAACGTCGCGAACACGGTGATCCTCGCAGGCTCGCAGGGGCAGGTCAGCCGCGGGACGCCCGCCGGGCGGCGCGGGGCCGGGTGCCACCCCGCCCGGAACGCAGCGGCGCCGGACCGGCACCCCGACCGGCCAAGCCTAACCGGAGCCGGGCCTGCTCACGCCGCGGGCGGCAGCGTCCCGGCATCCACCAGCGCAGCCACGGTGGTCGCCACCCGCGGCGGCGACAGCGCTCCCCCACCCGGTTCGGCGACGTACAGCACGTCCACCGCCTGCCCGGCGTGGGTGGCGACGTGCGCGGACCGCAGGTCGACGCCGACCCCGGCCAACGCCGAGCCGATGGCGTGCAGCAGGCCCGGGCGATCGGCCGCCCGAACCTCCAGCACGGTGGCGTCGGCCGACGCCCCCGGCAGCAGCACCACCCGGGGCCGCCCCGGGGCACCGGAGGGAGCCCGGTATCCGGCGTCCCGGCGGTGCAACCGCTGCAGCACCCCGCGATCGCCGTCGCCGAGCCTGCGCAACGCCGTCTCCAGCGTGGCCGGGGAGGCCACCTCGCCGCCGCCGCTGTCCACCCACCAGCTGTCCACCGCCACCTGCACCCCGGCGGCGCCCGCGGCGGGCACCGTCCGCACCAGTGCCGACTTCACCGTGAGCCGGAACGAGGCGAGCACCCCGGCGATGTCCGCGAGCAGGCCGGCCCGGTCCACCGCCACCACGGTGACCGCGTGCATCTCCTCCAGCCGCCCCACGGCCACCCGCGGGCGGCCGTCCGCCACCACGGAGGCGACCAGCGCCTCCTCCTCGGACGTGATCGGCGCCGGTCCCGGCGGCTCCTCACCGCGCAGCGCGGTGCGGGCCCGCTCCACCAGGTCGTCCACCAGCCGGGCCCGCCAGGCCGACCAGGCGGCCGGGCCGGCGGCGACGGCGTCGGCCTCGGTGAGCGCGCGCAGCATGTCCAGCACATCGGCCCGCTGGTCGACGGCCGCGACCAGCGCCTCCACCGTGCGCGGGTCGTCGGGGTCGCGCCGGGTGGCCAGCTCGACGAGGGTCAGGTGCTCGCGCACCAGTCGCTCCACCACGGCGGCGTCGTTGGCGGCCAGCCCGGTGCGGCGCACCGCCCGGTAGGCCAGCGGCCCGCCCACCGAGGAGTGGTCCAGCGCGCCGGGGAGCTTGCCGAGGTCGTGCAGCAACGTGGCCAGCACCAGCACGTCGGGCCGCGACACCTCGCGCAGGAAGGGCAACCACCTGCACCACCGCCTCGATGCTGTGCCGGTCGACGGTGTGGCGGTGGACGCTGTTGCGCTGCGGGCGGTTGCGCACCCCGGCCCATTCGGGCAGCCAGCCCGCGGTGAGCCCGGCGAGGTCGAGCGACTCCCACACCCCGATCAGCGCGTGCCCCCCGGCGAGCATCTCCACCAGCGCCTCGCGGGCAGCCACCGGCCACGGCTCGGGTAGCGGCGGGCAGGCGCGGGCGAGGTGTTCCACGGTCACCGGGGACAGCGGCAGCCCGGCCCGCACGGCGGTGGCCGCCGCCCGCAGCGGCAGTACCGGGTCGCCCTCGGGGTGCACCCCGGCACCGAGGACGACCTCGCCGTCGTGCTCGACCAGGCCGTGTCCGAGCGCCCGCAGCCGGGGACGGCGCGGCCCCGGCCGCAGCCGCCGGGCGGGCACCGACTGGCGGGCCCGGCGGACGGTGGTGTCCACGGAGTGCGCGATGGTGCGCCCGGCCTGGGCGACGGCGGCGAGCAGCTCGTCGGCGTCGGTGAGCCCGCTGGCGACGGCCACGGCATCCTGTTCGGCGAGCAGCAGCCGGTCCAGGTGCCGGCCGGTCACCGCCTGCAGCGCGTCCCGGATGTCGAGCAGCTCGGCGTGTGCCTCGTCGACGGCGCCGTGCGGGCGGTCGGTGACCCAGCTGGCCGCCAGCGCGCGCAGGACGGTGACATCGCGCAGCCCGCCGCGGGACTCCTTCAGATCGGGTTCGAGCAGGTGGGCCGCCTCGCCGTAGCGCTCGCCGCGCTCGGTCAGGGAGTCCAGCAGCTGCGGCAGCCGGCGCCTGATGCCACCGCGCCAGTCCCCGAGCAGGGCGGCGCGGGTGCGCACCACCAGCGACCCGTCGCCGGCCAGCGGGCGCAGGTCGAGCAGGCCGATGCCCGCGGACAGGTCGACCGCCGCCACCTCGCGGCACTGGTTGGGGGTGCGCACCGAGTGGTCGAGCCGCAGCCCCGCGTCCCACAGCGGGTACCACAGCCGCTCGGCCAGGGCCGACACCCGGGCCTGGCCGTGAGTGCGGCCGTCGTGCACGAGCACGAGGTCGAGGTCGCTGGCGGGCCCGGTCTCACCGCGGGCCACGCTGCCGACGACGGCCAGCGCGATGCCGGCGGGACCGGCCGGCAGGTCCGCGGGCAGCTGCTGCCCGTCCTCCTGCGCCATGGCGCCGCCGCCCGCCGGGTCGCCCGCCGTGCCGGTCAGCGGCCCGCCGGGCGCGGGGAAGGTCTCGGCCACCGCCTGTGCCCAGGCCAGCGTCAGCGTCCGCTCGACCATCAGGGTGAGTTCTTTGCGGCGCTGCGGCCCGGTCGCCGGCGAGCGCACCGCGAGGGCGAGCCGGTCCCGGTTGAGGTCACGCGATGCCGCTGCTGCGGTCCGGCCCAGATCCGTCACGCTCGCCCCATCTCTCGGCCCTCGGGCCTGGCTGTCCCCCGCCGCCACCGTCCGCGCCGGGCGCGCGGGGCGGCCTTCCTCCACCGTGACTGTGCCGCACCGTGCCCCCCGGCGTACGCCTCGACCCGCCCGGCGGCGGACCGTTGCCGGTGGTACGGCCTGTGCGCGTGCGGCTCCGGCCGGGGCCGCGGCCGGAGCCGCACGCGCAGAGGCCGGGCCCGCCGTCACGGCGGGCCCGGCCTCCGACTCACAGCGCGTCGACCCCGTGCTCCCCGGTGCGCACCCGCACCACGTCGTCCACGGGGGTGGTCCACACCTTGCCGTCACCGATCCGGCCGGTCTGGGCCGCCTTGACGACGACCTCGACCACGTCGGCGGCGTCCTCGTCGTCGACGAGCACCTCCACCCGGACCTTCGGCACCAGGTCGACGGTGTACTCCGCACCGCGGTAGACCTCGGTGTGCCCCTTCTGCCGGCCGTAGCCGCTGGCTTCGCTGACGGTCATGCCCTGGACGCCGAAGGCCTCCAGGGCGGCCTTCACCTCGTCCAGCTTGTGCGGCTTGATCACCGCCGTGACGAGCTTCACGCCGACACCTCCTCGGACGCCTTGGATGCCGTCGCCGCGCCCGGGCCGCGCCCGGCGCTGACGGTGCCCGACTCGTACGCGGTCTCCGCGTGCAGGTTGATGTCGAGCCCTTCGACCTCGACCTCCTCGCTGACCCGCAGGCCGCCGAAGATGAGCCCGACGACCTTGGCGATGATGTAGGTCATCACGAAGGAGTACGCCACCGAGGCACCTACCGCCGCCGCTTGCTTGCCGAGCTGGGTGAGCCCGCCCCCGTAGAGCAGGCCGTCGGCGCCGCCGATGGCTGCGGTGCCGAGGAAGCCGATCAGCAGCGCGCCGAGCACGCCGCCGACGAGGTGGACGCCGACCACGTCGAGGGCGTCGTCGAAGCCGAACCTGAACTTCAGCCCGGTGGCCAGGGCGCACACCGCACCGGCGATCAGCCCCAGCACGATCGAGCCCATCGGCGAGACGAAGCCGGCGGCCGGGGTGATGGCGACGAGTCCGGCGACCGCACCGGAGGCGGCACCGAGGGTGGTGGCGTGCCCGTCGCGGATCTTCTCCGTGATCAACCAGCCGAGCATGGCCGCCGCGGTGGCGGTGTTCGTCGTGGTGAACGCGGTCGCGGCGAGCCCGTTGGCGGCCAGCGCCGACCCGGCGTTGAAGCCGAACCAGCCGAACCACAGCAGCCCCGCGCCGAGGAGCACCAACGGCAGGTTGTGCGGCCGCATCGGCTCCTTCGGCCAGCCCTTGCGCTTGCCCAGCACGATCGCCAGGGCGAGCCCGGCCGCGCCGGCGTTGGCGTGCACGACGGTGCCACCGGCGAAGTCCTCGGCGCCCAGCTTGGCCAGCCAGCCGGTCGGCGCCCACACCCAGTGGGCGATCGGCGCGTAGACGAGGAAGGACCAGAGCACCACGATCGCGATGAACGGGGCGAACTTCATCCGGTCGGCGATCGAGCCGGTGAACAGGGCCGGGGTGATCACGGCGAACATCAGCTGGAACATCGCGAAGGCCATGATCGGGACGGTGATCGCGGCGCCGGAGTTCAGCAGGATCGCCGTGCCGTCGGAGCTCAGCTGCGGGTCAACGGTGTGGTGGAGGCCGAAGTAGTACAGGTCTCCGATGATGCTGTTGCCCTTGCCGAACGCCAGGCTGAACTGGGCGATCACCCAGATCACGCTGACGATGCCGATGGTGATGTAGTTCTGCATGAGGATGGTCGAGCACGTTCTTGCCGCGGACCATGCCGCCGTAGAAGAACGCCAGGCCGGGCGTCATGAGCAGGACCAGGGCCGCGCTGGTGAGCACCCAGGCTGTGTCGCCCGAGTTGGGAACCGACGGCGCGGCGGCGGCTAACTGTGCGGCAATCACTGGCGACTCCCTGAAGGTGAGAACTGGCCCGCGGTAGACCACGACCGCGGGTGCGCTGAGATGGGCGGACGATCCCGCATCGCCGGGGGACCCGTGCCACACAGTGGAGTCGCCAGATTTCCCGCGACTTCGCGGGTCGTTTCCGTCGTGTGACGTAGCGGGCCACCGAGTGAACTCTGGGTTAACCCGTCGCCTCAGCCACTCAAAGTTACTCTTGATCTACATTCAGTAAAATCGACGGCGCGGCGGGGCTCAGGACAGCAGCGCGTCGACGAACGCCTCGGGCTCGAACGGCGCCAGGTCGTCGGGCCCCTCACCCAGCCCGACGAGCTTCACCGGCACCCCGAGGGCCCGTTGCACCGCGACCACGATGCCGCCCTTGGCCGTGCCGTCGAGCTTGGTCAGCACGATCCCGGTCACGTCGACCACCTGCCCGAACACACTCGCCTGCTGCATCCCGTTCTGCCCGGTGGTGGCGTCGAGCACGAGCAGCACCTCATCGAGCGGTCCGTGCTTCTCGATCACCCGCTTGACCTTGCCGAGCTCGTCCATCAGCCCGACCTTGTTCTGCAGCCGGCCGGCGGTGTCGATCAGGACGACGTCGACCTCGGCCTCGATCCCCGCCCGGACGGCCTCGAACGCCACCGACGCCGGGTCTGCCCCCTCGCGCTCGCTGCGCACCGTGGGCACCCCCACGCGCTCCCCCCACGTCTGCAGCTGCTCGGCCGCGGCCGCGCGGAAGGTGTCGGCCGCACCCAGCAGCACGTCCTTGTCCTGGGCCACCAGCACCCGGGCGAGCTTTCCGACGGTGGTCGTCTTGCCGGTGCCGTTCACCCCGACCACCAGCACCAGTGCGGGCCGCCCGTCGTGCCGCTCGACCGCGAGCGCACGGTCGAGTTCCGGCCCGACCAGGGCGAGCAGTTCCTCGCGGAGCATGCCGCGCAGGTGGGCGGGGTCACGCGTGCCGAGCACGGTGACGCGCTCGCGCAGCCGGCCGAGCAGCTCGCCCGTGGGCCCGGTGCCGATGTCGGCGCGCAGCAGGGTCTCCTCCACCTCATCCCAGGTGGCGGCATCGAGGGAATCGCGCGACAGCAACGCCAGCAGGCCCTGCCCGAGGGCGGAGTTCGACCGCGCCAGCCGTGCCCGCAGCCGCACCATCCGGCCGGCGGCGGGGTCGGGCCGTTCCCGCTCCGGAGCCGGGGCGGGAGCCGGCGCGACGGCCTCCGCGGGCCCGCCGGGGTGCCGCTCCCCCGCGGTGAGCACTCCGCCGGCGCCCTCGCCGTCCTCCCCGCGCCCGTCCTCCCCGCGCCCGGCCGCCCCGGCGCCCCCGGGGCCGGCGCCCGCGGGCGCACCGGGCGCGGCGGCGGACCGGCGGGCGGCCTCGACGCCGCGGCGGCGCCCGGGGCCGAGCAGCGCGATTCCGAGCCCGATGATGATCAGGATCGCCAGGCCGGCGACCACGAGGAAGAGGATCTCCGCTTGCGTCACAGGGGGATTCTCCCGGCTGCCGGGGCCTCAGCCCGCATCGGGGCGCGCGGGGGCAGCTCTACGGGGGGCGGGTGCAGGTCCAAGGGGGGCGGGCGCAGGGCCGGTGGGCACCGCCTCAGCGCTGCGGCGCGGATCCGGACGGGTCGCCGGCCGGCGGTGGCACCCGCAGCCGGCCCACCGGCGCGGGCGGCCGGGCTCCCGGCAGCTGGGCCCCCGGCAGCTGGGCCCCCGGCAGCTGGGCCCCCGGCGGCTGGGCTCCCGGCAGCGCAGATCCCGCCGGCAGGGGTGTGCCGGGGGGCGGGGTGGCGGCGGCGGAACGGCCCTGGCTGGGCGGGGGGCCGGAAGCCTGCCCGGTGGTGGTGGCGATGCTGGCGCTGGTGGCGTCCCGGGGCGGCGCGGTTGCGGCCTGCTCGGCGACCACCGCGGCCCACGGGCGCGTCCTCACGCCGTCGGGCTGGGACGGGGAGGCTGCGTGACCGCCCGCCCGTTCGCGCACCGACGCCGCTGCGTCCGCGGCCCGATCCATCGCCGTCCCCGCCGCCGCCTGGGCGCGCCGGCGGGCCTGCCGGGCCAGCCGTTCACCCTCCGGCGACAGCATCGGCGACCCCTCCCGCAGGTGCGGGTAGGCGACCACGCCCACCACCACGAGGGCCAAGGCGATGACGAACATCAGACCGATTACCACGGACGTCACGATGACTACCCTGCCAAATCCCCATCAAGGCGCCAACCCGGACCACCGGCACGGCCGGAACGGCGTGATCCAACTGTATTCCCTGCCGCCAAGCCACGACCGCCGGGCCACGACCGCCGGGCCACGACTGCCGGGCCACGACCGCCGGTCGGCCGCCTCAGGCCGGCTGTTCCTCGCGCAGCCGCTGGCTGACCACGGTGGTCACACCGTCGCCGCGCATGGTCACGCCGTAGAGCGCGTCCGCGATCTCCATCGTCCGCTTCTGGTGGGTGATGACGATCAGCTGGCTCGACTCGCGCAGCTCCTCGAAGATCGTCAGCAGCCGGCCGAGGTTGGTGTCGTCGAGCGCCGCCTCCACCTCGTCCATGACGTAGAACGGGCTCGGCCGGGCCTTGAAGATGGCCACCAGCAGCGCCACCGCGGTGAGCGAGCGCTCGCCGCCGGACAGCAGGGACAGTCGCTTCACCTTCTTGCCCGGCGGGCGCGCCTCGACGTCGAGCCCGGTGGTAAGCATGTCCGTGGGGTCGGTGAGCACCAGCCGGCCCTCGCCGCCGGGGAAGAGCCGGGCGAACACCTTCTCGAACTCCCGCGCGGTGTCGTGGAAGGCGTCGGTGAAGACCTGCTCCACCCGCTCGTCCACCTCCTTGACGATGTCGAGCAGGTCGCGCCGGCTCGACTTGAGGTCCTCCAACTGCTCGGTGAGGAACTTGTGCCGCTCCTCCAGCGCCGCGAACTCCTCCAGCGCCAGCGGGTTCACGGTGCCGAGCAGGGCCAGCGCGCGCTCGGCGGCGCGCAGCCGCTTCTCCTGCCGCTCGCGCACGAAGGGCATCGCCGCCGGCGACTCGGCCGGCTCCTTCTCGCCGGGGGCGGGCGCGGGCGCAGGCACCAGCTGGTGCGGGCCGTACTCCTCCACCAGCACCTCGGGGTCGAGGCCGAGCTCCTCCATGGAGCGCTCGCGGAGGGCGTCGATGCGCATCCGCTGCTCGGCCCGGGCGACCTCGTCGCGGTGCACCGAGTCGGTCAGCCTGGCCTGCTCGTCCACCAGCACCGTGACCTGCTCGCGCACCGCGACCACCTCGTGCTCGAGCTGGCGGCGCTCGCGGTCGGCGGCGGCGCGCAGCTGCTCCGCGCGGGCCAGTGATGCCTCGATCATCGTGAGCGTGTACTCGGCACCCGCCAGCACCGCGCGGGCGGTGCCCGCCTGGCGGTGCCGGCGCTCCTCGCGGGTCGCGGCCCGCGCCCGGGCCTCCCGTTCGCCGGCGGCGGCGCGCTCCAGCCCCTCCGCCCGCCCCGACAGCGCGCGGGCGCGCTCCTCCGCGGTGCGCAGCGCGAGCCGGGCCTCCATCTCCGCGGCCCGGGCCGCCGACGCGGCCGCGGCCCGCCGGTCCCGCTCCACCGTGGAGGGCTCCTGCTCGCCGGGCGCTTCCTCGGCGGCCGACAGCCGGGCCTCGAGCTCGGCGAGGGAGTCGTGGTCCCCGCGCAGCGCGCCCTGCTTGGCCGCCAGCGACGTGGCGTGCCGCTCGGCCTCGGCGCGGGCAGCCCGCGCGGTGGAGCCGAGCTGCCCGAGCCGCTCGGCGACCGCGGCCAGCCGGGCATCGGACTCGTGCAGCCGGTCCAGTGCCACCTCGACCCGGTCGGCGGCCTCGTCCCGCCGGGACTGCGCGGCGGCCAGCGCGAAGCGGGCCTGCTCACCGCGCCGGGTGGCGTCGCTGACCCGGTCGGCCGCCTCGTCCACGGCCGCCTGCACCTCCAGCAGGGAGGGCGCGGAGGCCGACCCGCCCTGCACCAGCCCGGCGGACACCACGTCACCGGCGAAGGTGACCGCGGTGAGCTCCGGCGCGGCGTCGACCAGCGCCCAGGCGGCCTCGACGTCGGCCACCACGGCGATGTCGGCGAGCAGCCCGTCCAGGGCGCCGGCCAGCGCCGCGGGCACCCGCACCAGGTCGCGGGCCCAGCGCATCCCCGCGGGCAGCGCCGGCCGGGCCTGCGCCCCCGGCCCGGCCACACCGTCGGGGCGCGTGATGAGCAGCGCGGCCCGGCCCGCGTCCTCCTGCTTGAGCAGCGCCAGCGCGTCGTCGGCGCCCTGCCGGGAGCCCACCGCGACGGCGTCCGCGGCGCTGCCGAGCGCGGCGGCGACGGCGTTCTCGTGACCGGGCTCGACCTGCAGCAGCGCCGCGACGGACCCGAGCACCCCCGACACCCGCTCGCCGGCGGCCAGCACCGCCCCGGCGCCGTCCTTGCGGCGCAGCCCCAGCTCCAACGCCTCCCGGCGGGCCGTCCAGGTGGCGCGGTCCCGCTCGGCGTCGCGTTCCTGCCCGCGCAGCCGCTCCAGCTCGCCCTCGACCTCGGTGAGGGTGGCCGCGGCGGCCTCGTGCTCGGCGTCCAGGCCCTCCTCGCCCTCCTCCACGCCCGCGACCTGCGACTCCAGGGCGGTGAACTCCCGCTGGGCCGAGTCGGCGCGCTGCTCGGCCTCCGCGATGGCGGCGGCGAGGCGGTGCACCTCCTCCTCGCCGGCCTCGACCCGGCTGCGGCGGGCTGCCGCCTGCCCGGCGAGCCGGGCCAGCCCCTCGCGGCGGTCGGCGGCCGCGCGCAGCAGCGCCTGCACCCGGCGCTCCTCCTCGCCCTCTGCTCGCTCCGCCTCGTGCCGGGCGTCCACGGCGGTCTCCAGCACCTCGCGGGCGATCTCCACCTCCCCGGCGAGGGCGCCCTCCTGCTCGCGCACGGCGCGTGCCTGCGCCTCCAGTTCCTCGGGGTCGCGGCCGGGGGTGCGCTCGGGGGCCGCCTCGGCGAGCAGGCGCCGGCGTTCGGCGGCCAGCGTGCCGGTCCCGCGGACCCGTTCGCGCAGGCTGGACAGCCGGTACCAGGTCTCCTGCGAGCGGGCCAGCCGCGGTGCCGCCTCGGCGGCCACCCGCTCCAGTTCTGCCAGCCGGCCGCGGCCGGCACCCAGTTCGCGCTCGACCTCCTCCTTGCGCCCGCGCAGCGCCGCCTCGTCGGCGACCTCCGCCCGCAGCGTGGTGGTGAGCTGCACCAGGTCGTCGGCGAGCAGCCGGGCCCGGGCGTCGCGCAGGTCGGCCTGCACGCTCTGGGCGCGGCGGGCGACCTCGGCCTGGCGGCCCAGCGGCTTGAGCTGGCGACGGATCTCGGCGGTGAGGTCGCCGAGCCGGGTGAGGTTGGCCTGCATCGCGTCGAGCTTGCGCAGCGCCTTCTCCTTGCGCTTGCGGTGCTTCAGCACGCCCGCGGCCTCCTCGATGAAGGCGCGCCGGTCCTCCGGCGAGGCGTGCAACACGGCGTCGAGCTGCCCCTGCCCGACGATCACGTGCATCTCCCGGCCGATGCCGGAGTCGCTGAGCAGGTCCTGGATGTCCAGCAGCCGGCAGGGGCTGCCGTTGATCGCGTACTCCGAGCCGCCGGAGCGGAACATCGTCCGCGAGATCGTCACCTCGGCATAGTCGATGGGCAGCGCACCGTCGGTGTTGTCGATCGTCAGGCTGACCTCGGCCCGGCCCAGCGGCGGGCGGCCGGAGGTCCCGGCGAAGATGACGTCCTCCATCTTGCCGCCGCGCAGGCTCTTCGCGCCCTGCTCGCCCATGACCCACGACAGCGCGTCCACCACGTTGGACTTGCCCGACCCGTTCGGGCCCACCACACACGTCACGCCCGGCTCGAAGCGCAGCGACGTGGCCGAGGCGAAGGACTTGAAGCCCCGCAGGGTGAGGCTCTTCAGGTGCACGGGTGGGTTACTCCTCGCCGGGTGGATCGCCGGTGCGGCGCCGGCCGGTTCCGCGGCCCGCACGGACGAGCGTACGGACGGGCGACGGGGAAGGTGGGGCAAAGGTACCGCGTCGCTCCGGCCGGCCCTCCCTGCCACGCCCAACACGTACAGTAACAGTGTGTCACCTTGTGCAGTACTCGGTGGTGAGAGGCCCTCAGCCTTCGTGAAACCCGGTCAGCCCGCGCGCCGGGGACCACCGGTAGGTCACCCCCCGGACGTGCCCCGGGCGGCGGTAGTACGACCGCGGGGCTCCCGCCGGCGGTTGCCGGGGAGGCTGCTCGCCGAGCAGTTCCAGCAACCGCTCGCAGCTGCTCCGGTCCCCTTCGGCGACCACCTCCACCCGCCCGTCGACGAGGTTGGTCGCCGACCCGACGAGCCCGAGTTCCAGCGCCCGCGAGCGCGTCCACCAGCGGAACCCCACCCCCTGGACGCCGCCCTGCACCCAGGCGGTGAGCCGCACGGGCGCCCCCTGCTCGGGCGCGTGCTCCTGTTCCGGGACCACCGCCGCAGGGTACTCGGGCGACACCCCATGGCACTCGGTGCCGTCCGTTGCTGTGCGTAGTCGTTCGGGTCCGCATAGTCTCTCCAGCGCGCACGCAGGGTAATGTGCCGATGCGTCCGCACCTGATCGGGCGCTCGTGCGCTTGGGCGCGGTGACCCACCGTTGCCGCGGCGGCTGCACAGGGTGCCTCTGCTAGGACTGAGGTCCCGACACCTCGACCGACCCCGGCCCTACGGTCGGGGCGGGGACTGGCACTCGCCTGTCCTATTGAGTGAGCGGGAGCATCCACGTGAGCGCACTGGATCTGGCGCGGTGGCAGTTCGGGATTACCACCGTCTACCACTTCATTTTCGTGCCGTTGACGATCGGGTTGGCCCCGATCGTCGCCATCATGCAGACAGCTTGGTACCGGACAGGTAACGAGCACTGGCTGCGGATGACCAAGTTCTTCGGCAAGCTGTTCCTGATCAACTTCGCCATGGGCGTGGTGACCGGGATCGTGCAGGAGTTCCAGTTCGGGATGAACTGGAGCGAGTACTCGAAGTTCGTGGGCGACATCTTCGGGGCGCCACTGGCGATGGAGGCTCTGATTGCCTTCTTCCTCGAGTCCACGTTCCTCGGCGCCTGGATCTTCGGCTGGGACCGGCTCTCGAAGCGGGCCCACCTGGCCACCATCTGGCTGGCCGCGATCGGGGTGAACCTGTCGGCGTTCTTCATCATCGCCGCGAACTCGTTCATGCAGCACCCGGTGGGCACGCACTTCAACCCGGTCTCCGGTCGGGCGGAACTCGACTCGATCACCTCGGTGATCACCAACCCGACGGCGCTGTGGGCGTTCCCGCACACCGTGACGGCATCGTTCGTCACCTCGGGCACGTTCGTGGCCGGGATCGCGGGCTGGTGGATGGTCAAGTCCGCCCGGGCCGGCAAGCCCGAGGCCGCGGCGGTCTACCGTCCGGCCCTGCGCCTGGGCCTGGTGGTACTGATCATCGCCGGGATCGGCGTGGCCTTCACCGGTGACGGCCAGGGCCAGCTGATGTTCAAGCAGCAGCCGATGAAGATGGCGGCGGCCGAGGCCCTGTGCACGACGCAGAAGGGCGCGGAGTTCTCGGTGCTGTCGATCGGCAACCTGCAGAACGACTGCGACGTCCACGACGTCATCACCATCCCCGGGTTGACCGCGTTCCTGTCCACTCACGACTTCAACGCCACGATCACCGGCGTGAACGACCTGAAGGCCGAGTACGTGGCCCTCTACGGCGACGACGGGCAGGGCGGCGCGAGCTACGTGCCGATGCTGCCGGTCACCTACTGGACCTTCCGGCTCATGATCGGGTTCGGGGTCTTCTCCGCGGCACTGGCGCTGGCCGGGCTGTGGACCACCCGCAAGGGAGCCTCCCCGGTGGGCAAGCGGTTCGGGCAACTCGCCCTGATCGCGCTGCCGATGCCCTACCTGGCCAACTTCGCCGGCTGGATCTTCACCGAGATGGGCCGCCAGCCGTGGATCGTGGCACCCAACCCGACCGGTGACCACGCCGTCCGGTTGACCACCAAGGCGGCGGTGTCCCCGTTCGTGGACACCGCGTCGGTTGCCATCTCCCTGGTCGTGTTCACGCTGCTGTACGGCACTCTCGCAGTGGTGTGGTACGGCCTGATGCGCAAGTACGCCTCCGAGGGCGCACCTGAGGCCTCCGACACCGGCACGCCCACCGACGACGAAGCGCCGCTGGCCTTCGCGTACTGAGGAGCAGACAAGTGAAGGATCCCAACACCCTCCAGCTGGTCTGGTTCGGGCTCATCGCGGTGCTGTGGACCGGATACCTGGTCCTCGAAGGCTTCGACTTCGGCGTCGGCATGCTGTTGCCCGTCCTGGGCAGGAACGACACCGAACGCCGAGTCCTGATCAACTCCATCGGCCCGGTCTGGGACGGCAACGAAGTCTGGCTGATCACCGCGGGCGGTGCGATCTTCGCCGCCTTCCCGGTGTGGTACGCCACGCTGTTCTCGGCCTTCTACATCCCCCTCCTGCTCGTCCTGGTCGCACTGATCATCCGCGGTGTGGCCTTCGAGTACCGGGGGAAGATCGACTCCGCCAAGTGGCGGGGCCGCTGGGACGCGGCGATCGTCGTCGGGTCGCTGCTGCCCTCGCTGCTGTGGGGTGTCGCCTTCGGCAACCTGATCAAGGGCGTCGAAGCGACCGTGCTGTTCTCCAAGGTCGCGCTGACCGCCGACGGCACCCACGTCGACGGCGCCAACTCCGTCCTGGTGGCACACCCCACCTTCAGCGTCCTGATCGCCGCGCTCAACCCCTTCGCGCTGCTCATGGGCGTCACGACGATGCTCCTGTTCGCCACCCACGGCGCACTGTTCCTCGGCCTGAAGACCACCGGGGAGCTGCGCCAGCGCTCCATGAAGCTGGCCTCCCAGCTGTCCATCCCGCTGCTGCTGGTCGGTGCGGTCTGGGCCATCTGGACCCAGCTGTCCTACGGCAAGGCGTGGATGTGGGCCATCGTGGTCATCGCCGCCCTGGCCCTGGTCGGTATCGTGCTGATGGCCCGCGCCGGACGTGAGGGCGTCGCCTTCGCCCTGTCCAGCGTGGTCACCGTCGGCGCGGTGATCATGACCTTCGGCGCCATGTACCCCGACGTCCTCAAGGTCACCCTCAAGGGGGCAGACGTCTCGGCCCTGGTCAACACGACCATCGCCACCGCCTCCTCCACGCAGAACACGCTCACGGTGATGACCTGGGTCGCGGTGATCTTCACGCCCATCGTCCTGCTCTACCAGGGCTGGACCTACTGGGTCTTCCGCAAGCGTCTGAGCACGACCAACATCCCGCCGGCGGCAACCCCGGTGGCGGGAGCGGCAGCCACGAGCTGAGCACCGCACGAACCGAGCCTCGGCCGGGTGGAGGGAACCGTCCCGCCACCCGGCCGAGGTGCGTCACGGGACGCCGCCCCGTGGTACGACACTGGGACCGCGCCACCCGACCCACCAGACCCACTGACCCGCCAGACCCACCCGCCTGGTCCACCGCCGTGGTCCACCACCGCGGTCCGACGAACCCGGTCGCCACGAACCGGTCCACCGAATCCGAGGAGCATGGTGCGCCCGCTCGACCCGCGCCTCCTGCGACACGCCCGAGCCGCCCGCGGCTACGTCATCCTCACCGCCGGGCTCGGCATCATCACCGCCGCCCTCGTGGTGGTCCAGGCCCTGCTGCTCGCCCGGATCATCGCCGGCGTAGCCATGGACCACCAACACCTGTCCGACGTCCGCGCGGCCCTGGAGCTGCTCGTCGGCGTCGTGATCGCCCGCGCCGCCGTCTCCTGGGCACAGGACCGCTTCGGCCACCGCGCGGCCACCACCGTGGTGGCGCAGCTGCGCGGCCGGCTCGCCGCGCAGCTGACGGCGCTCGGCCCCGGCGCCCTCGACGGCGAGCGCGGCCCCGCGCTGGCCACCCTGACCACCCGCGGCCTCGACGCGCTCGACGGCTACCTCACCCGCTACCTCCCGCAGCTGCTGCTGGCCTCCACCGTCACGCCGGCCGTACTCGTCGTGGTGTGGTGGCACGACGTGCTGTCCGGACTCACCATCCTGATCACCCTGCCGCTGGTGCCGTTCTTCATGGCCATGGTGGGTTGGGCGACGCAGAGTGCCGCCGACCGCCGGCTGCGCTCCATGCAGCGGCTCGGCAGCCAGGTGCTCGATCTCGTCGCCGGGCTGCCGACACTGCGCGCGCTCGGCCGCGAGGCGGGTCAGGCAGGGCAGGTGAAGGTTGTGGGCGAGGCCTACCGCCGCGCCACGATGGGCACCCTGCGCTCGGCGTTCCTGTCCGCGCTGGTGCTGGAGTCGCTCACCACCCTGTCGGTGGCCCTGGTCGCCGTCGGCGTGGGACTACGCCTGGACGCCGGCCACATCGACCTGCGCACCGCGCTCTCCGCGCTGATCCTGGCCCCCGAGGTGTACCTGCCGCTGCGCATGGTCGGGGTGCACTACCACGCCAGCGTCGACGGCCTCGCCGCCGCCGCCGAGGCCTTCGCCGTGCTCGAGCACGAGCCCCCCGCCGCCGGGACCACCCCCGCGCCCGACCTGCGCACCACCGCCGTCCGGCTGGAGGGGGTCAGCGTGGTGCACGAGGGCCGCGACCGGGCCACCCCTGCCGCGCTGGACCTGCTGGTCAGGCCGGGCGAGATCGTGGCCCTGGCCGGGCCGAGCGGGATCGGCAAGTCCTCCGCGGTGGAGGCGCTGCTCGGCCTGCGCCGCCCGCAGGCCGGGCGGGTGCTGCTCACCCCGCTCGACCCGGCGGCCGGCCCCGCCGTCGACCTGCGCGAGATCGAACCGCAGAGCTGGTTCCGGCAGGTGGCCTGGGCGCCGCAGCGGCCGCTGCTGGTGCCCGCCACGCTGGCCGAGAACGTCCGGCTCGCCGCCGGCCCCGGGACGGGGGACGAGCCCGGCGCCGGTGCCGCGGGCGAGGACGCCGACCTCGACGCGGTGGCCCGCAGCACCGGCCTCGACACCGTCGTCGCGCAGCTGCCCGCGGGCTGGCAGACGCGCATCGGGCACGGCGGCCACGGGCTGTCCGCCGGGCAGCGGCAACGCCTGGCGCTGGCCCGCGCCTTCCTGCGGCCGGCTCCGTTGGTGGTGCTGGACGAGCCGACAGCCCACCTCGACCCCGCGACCGAGCAGGTCGTGCATGCAGCGATCACGGCCCTGCGTGACCAGGGGCGGGCCGTGCTGCTGGTGGCCCACCGGCCGGCTCTGCTCGCGCTCGCCGACCGGGTGGTGAGCGTCCACGACGGACCTGCCCCGGACGGCGCGGGCGGGGCCGCCCGCGAGGAGAGCGTCGCGGCGAGCGGGGCGGTGGCCCGATGAGCGCGATGACCCGGCTGGTGCCCGGACGGCTGCGCCGCGACCCGCTGGTGCGGGCCGTGCTGGCCCTCGACCCCGACCCGCGCCGCACCGCCCTCGCCGTGCTGGCCGGCACCGCGGCGCTCGGCTCGGCCATCGGCCTGATGGCCACCTCGGGTTGGCTGATCTCCCGCGCCGCCCAGCACCCTCCGGTGCTCTACCTCGAGGTCGCGGCCGTCGGGACCCGCACCTTCGGGATCGGCCGCGGGGTGCTGCGCTACCTCGAGCGGCTGGTGTCGCACGACGTCGCGCTGCGCGGGGTTTCGGCGCTGCGCGAGCGGGTCTACCGCCGGCTCGCCGGCGCCGACCAGGCCACCGTCGCCGGCCTGCGCCGTGGCGACCTGCTGGCCCGGGTCGGCGCCGATGTCGACACCCTCCAGGACGTCCTGGTCCGCTCGCTGCTCCCGTTCGCGGTGGCCTTCGCCACTACCGCGGGCGCGGCGATCCTCGTCGGCGCGATGCTCCCCGGAGCCGGGGTCGCGGTGGCCGCCGGCCTGCTGCTGGCAGCGGTCGTGGCGCCCTGGCTGGCGGCCGTCGCGGCCCGCCGGGCCGAGCGCGAGGCCGCGCAGGCCCGCTCGGAGACCAGCGCCGAGATGCTCGCCCTGATCGACGGGGTCGCCGAACTCACCGTGGCCGGCGCCGTGCCCTCCCGGCTGCGCCGGCTGCGCGACCTCGATGCCGTGCTCAGCCATCGGCTGGACTCGGCGGCCCGCCCGGCAGCGGTCGCCGCGGCGATCAGCACCCTGTGCACCGGCCTGGCCATGGTGGGTGCACTGGTGCTGGGTGTTCAGGCGGTCTCCGGGGGCAGCATGCACGAGGTGCTGCTCGCCGTGATCACCTTGACGCCGCTGGCCGCCGCCGAAGCCGTCTCGGACCTGCCGGCCGCCGCCACCGGCCTGGTGCGGGCCCGGGCCGCGGCCGAGCGGGTGATGGAACTGCTCGACGCCCCACCCGCCGCCGGGGCCGAGGACACCGGGGCAGCGGGCACCGGGGCCGAGGACACCGGGGCGGGAGTCGCCCAGCCGGGGCGGACGCGCCGGGTGGCGGAGCCGGCGCTGCGGGCCCGCGGGCTGGCCTGCGGCTGGCCCGGCCGGCCACCCACGCTGACGGGAATCGACCTCGACCTGCCCGCCGGCCGGCGGATCGCCGTGGTCGGCGGAAGCGGGAACGGCAAGACGACGCTGCTGCTCACCCTGGCCGGCCTGCTCCCCGCGGCCGGGGGCGAACTCACCCTCGCTGCCGGCTCCGCGGCCGGGGAGGACCTCGCCGCCGTCGACCCGGCGGTGGCCCGCCGGACCCTCTCGTTCACCGCCGAGGACGCCCACATCTTCACCACCTCGGTGCGCGAGAACGTCAAGGTCGCCGACCCGGGGGCCGGTGACGACGCCGTCACCGCCGTGCTCAGCCGGGCCGGGCTCGACGGGTGGCTCGAGGGGCTGCCCGACGGGCTGGACACCATGCTCGGCTCGGGTGGCACCGGACTGTCCGGGGGCGAGCGCCGCCGGCTGCTGCTGGCCCGGGCCTTCCTGGTGGGTGCCGGGGTGCTGCTGCTCGACGAGCCGGGTGAGCACCTCGATCCGGAGACCGCCGACGCCCTGGTGCTGGATGTGCTCGATCCGACTGCCACCGACGTGGCCAGGCCGACCGTGGTCCTGGTCACCCACCGGCTGGCGCCGCTGGGTGCGGCGGACGAGGTGCTCGTGCTCGAGGACGCCACCGTCGCCGCGCGCGGCACGCACGCTTGGCTGCTGGACAACCACCCTCCGTACCGGGACGCCTGGTTCGCCGAGCAGGGGCTGGCCGTCCAGGCCTGACCTGCACGCTTGCCCGACTTCATCCGCGGGCCCCGGACAGGGGATGATCGGGGGGTGACCGACCCCGTACGGATGGTCCGCCCGCCGGATCCGGCCGCGAGGAGCGCAGCGGACGGCCGCCCACCGGCGGGCGGCCGTCCGCTGCGCGACCAGCTCCCGGCTGCCGCCGTGCCGCCGCCGGCTGCGGGCAACCCGGCCTTCGACCGCCGGCTGCTGGACGCCGTGGTGGCGGTCGCCGACGGCCTGGAGCTCGAGCCCACGCTGCGCCGCATCGTCGGTGCTGCGGCGGACCTCACCAGCGCCCCCTACGCGGCCCTCGGCGTGCTCGGCGAGGACGGCCTGCACAAGGCGTTCGTCTACACCGGGGTCGACCCCGCCACCGCGGCAGCCATCGGGCACCTCCCCCGGGGGCACGGGGTCCTCGGCCACATCACCCGGGTCGGCCGCGCCGTACGGGTCTCCAACCTCACCGACCACCCCGCCTCCGCCGGGTTCCCCGCCCACCACCCGCAGATGGGCAGCTTCCTCGGGGTGCCGGTGGGGATCGGTGACCGGGTGGTGGGCAACCTCTACCTCGCCGACAAGCCCGACGGCTTCACCGCCGATGACGAGGACGTCGTGGTCGCCCTCGCCGCCGCCGCGGCCGTCGCCGTCGACAACGCCGGGCTCTACCAGGATGTCCGGCGGCGCGAGCAGTGGGCCGCGGCCGCCCAGGAGGTGGCCACGGCCATGCTGTCCGGGGCCGCCGAGGACGACGCCCTGCAGCTCATCGCCCGGCAGGCCCGCGAGGTCGCCGAAGCCTCCGTCGCGGCCCTGGTGCTGCCCGGCTGGGACGGGAACTGGGTGCTGGAGGTCGCCGACGGCAGCGACACCGAGCGGCTCGTGGGCATCGTCATGCCCGACGACGGCCGGGCCGTCTCCGCGGTGCGCTCCGGCAAGGGGCTGCGCTCGGCGGACATGTCCAGCGAGCCGCTCATGCTGGTGCCCGAGCTGCGCGGCTTCGGCCCGGCGCTGTACGCCCCGCTGGTGGCCGGTCCCGAACACATGGGCGTGCTCATCCTGCTGCGGCACGTCGGGGACCTGGAGTTCGCCGACCAGGACCTGCGCACCGCCGAACGGTTCGCCGGGCAGGCCGCGCTCGCCCTGCAGCTCGCCGATGCCCGCCGCCGCGCCGAGGAGGCGGAGCTGCTCGAGGACCGCGCCAGGATCGCCCGCGACCTGCACGACCTGGTGGTGCAGGAGCTGTTCGCGATGGGGATGCGGCTGTCCCGGCTGCGCGACCGGCTCGAGCCGGCGGTGGTGGCCGACATCGACACGTCGCTGGAGTCTCTCGACCGGGTGGTCCGCCAGATCCGCAGCACCATCCGCGCGCTGCGCGATCCCGGCGACGCGCTCCGGCTGGCCGACCGGCTGCACGGCGAGGTGGACCGTGCCGTCGGCTCGCTCGGCTTTCCCCCGCAGTTGCGGGTCGAGGCGAAGGCCGACCTCGACGACCGGGTCTCCGCCGACATCGCCGACGACGTCGTGGCCGTGGTCCGGGAGGGGCTCTCGAACGCCGCGCGGCACGCCCACGCCTCGGCCGTCAGCGTGCTCGTCTCGGTCACGGGCGACCAGCTGCTGGTCCAGGTCGTGGACGACGGCCGCGGTCTGCCGTCCGGCAGCCGGCGTCGCAGCGGCCTGGACAACCTCGCCGAACGGGCCCGCCGGCACGGGGGCGACTGCGAGGCGGCGGCCGCCACCGGTGGTGGGACGCTGCTGCGCTGGGAGGTTCCGCTCGGTCGGTAGCCGGGGCTAACCGCCGGCGTTCCAGCCGGTGCCCTGGCGGTGGGCCGCCACCCAGGCGGCCGCCTGCGTGCGGCGGCGGAACCCCATCTTCGCCAGCAGCCCGGTGACATGGTTCTTCACGGTCTTCTCGGCCAGCCCCAGCTGGTCGCCGATCTCGCGGTTCGACAGGCCGTCGCCGATCAGCTCGAGCACCTTGCGCTCGGTCGGGGTGAGCGACTCGGTCGGGTCGGAGTGGGCGGCCTTGCGCCGCGCCATCACCCGTTCGTCGAGCAGGTTGCGGCCCGCCGCGACCGCCCGCACGATGTCGGCGATCTCGGTGCCGCGCACGGTCTTCAGCACGAACGCCGACGCGCCCGCGGCCAGCGCTGCGGCCACCGCCTCGTCGTCGTCGAACGAGGTCAGCACCACGCACTTGATCCCCGGGTGTTCCTCGCGCAGCTGGCGCACCAGATCGATGCCGGTCCCGTCCGGCAGCTTCAGGTCCACCACCGCGACGTCCGGGCGGACCGCCGCCGCCCGGCGGACCGCGTCGAGCACCGACCCCGCCTCGGCCACCACGGTCAAGGTGGGGTCGGCGTCCACGACGTCGACCACTCCCCGCCTGACCACCTCGTGGTCGTCCACCACGAGCACCCTGACCTGCTCAGCGCTGTCCACGGGCCAAGGCTACCCAGAGCGGGACCTGAGTCGCTTCACCCGGCCCCCGCTGGGCGCTAGGAGCGCTGCGCTGCGTGACTACCAGCGCCCATGCCGCGGCCGGGGCTGGCAGCGCGGGCAGGTGAACGACGAGCGGTTCATGAACGCGTCCCTGCGCACCGGGGTGCCGCAGCGCCGGCACGGCCTGCCCTGCCCGGCCGTAGACGGCCAGCGAGCGCTCGAAGTAGCCGCTGCGCCCGTTCACGTCGACGTAGAGGCTGTCGAAGCTCGTGCCGCCCTCGGCCAGCGCGGCGCCGCATCACCTCGCGCACCGCGGCGAGCAGCCGCGACCACGCCGGCCGGGTCAGGGTGTCGGTGGGCCGCGCGAAGTGCAGCCGCGCCCGCCACAGCGCCTCGTCGGCGTAGATGTTGCCCGATCCCCGACAGCAGCGACTGGTCGAGCAGGGCCCGCTTGACCCCCGTCCGGCGCCGGCGCACCCGGGCCAGCAGCAGCTCCTCGTCCAGGTACGGGTCGAGCGGGTCCCGCGCGATGTGGGCGACCTCGGCCGGCAGCATCGCGGCGGAGGGGCCGCCCGCGCCACCGGCGCCCGCCGGCAGGCCGTCGGGGCTCGGCTCGAGCGGAACGACGGCGAGACCACCGAACATGCGCTGGTCGACGAACCGCAGCTCCCGCCCGTCCGCGGGCAGCGGGCCGTCGCCGAGCACGAGCCGGACCCGCAGGTGCCGCTCGTCGGCCGCCCCGGACGGCTGGACCAGCAGCTGCCCGCTCATCCCGAGATGCCCCAGCAACGCCTCGCCGGACTCGAGCGGGAGCCAGAGGAACTTGCCCCGCCGCACCGCATCGGTCACCGTCACGCCGTCGAGCCGGGCGGCGAAGTCGGCCGCTCCGGGCAGGTGCCGGCGCACCGGCGGGGGTGCAGCACCTGCACCGCGGTGATGCTCCGGCCGACCACCCAGCGGGCCAGGCCGCGCCGGACCACCTCGACCTCGGGGAGCTCAGGCATGCCGGTCGGCCGGGCGCCCTCAGCCGGCGGCGCCGGCTCCGTCGGCCTCGACGGCCTCGGCCGGCGGCGTCTGCAGGCTGGCGAAGGCCGCCGAGGCGGCACGCTGCTCGGCTTCCTTCTTGCTCCGCCCGCTGCCCGAGCCGCGGGCGAGCGCGGCCGACCACGGCGTCGGCATGGAAGATCTTCGCGTGGTCCGGGCCCCTCCTCGGTCGACCGCGTACTCCGGGACGCCGAGACCGAGACTGGCGGTCAGCTCCTGCAGGCTGGTCTTCCAGTCCAGGCCGGCGCCGAGCGCGGCCGAGGACTCCAGCAGCGGGTCGACGAGGCGGTGCACCAGCACCCGGGCCGCCTCCGTGCCGTGCTCGAGGTAGACGGCGCCGATCAGCGCCTCCAGGGTGTCGGCGAGGATCGAGGACTTGTCCCGGCCGCCGGTGGTCTCCTCGCCGCGGCCGAGCCGGATGTAGCTGCCCAGGCCCAGGCCCCGGGAGACGCCGGCGAGCGCGCGCATGTTCACCACCGCGGCCCGCAACTTCGCCAGCTGCCCCTCGGGCAGGTCCGGGTGGCGGCGGAAGAGGGCGTCGGTGACCACCAGCCCGAGCACGGCGTCGCCGAGGAACTCCAGCCGCTCGTTGGTCGGCAGGCCACCGTTCTCGTAGGCGTACGAGCGGTGGGTGAGCGCGCGCACGGCCAGCTCGCGCCGGAGCGCCACGCCCATCCGGTCCGCGAGCGGAGTCAGGTCGGCCGTGGGGTCCTCGGCTGCGTGCATCGCTACCCGCGCCGCACTCGACCGGGTCAGAGGTCCTTGACCTTGCGGCCCTTGTACTCCAGGTACAGCGGGGTACCCGCGGAGTCGGTCACCACCCGGGCCTGGTGCGGGCGGGCGTAGACGACCTGCCCACCCTCCACGGCGGCGGTCAGCGTGGTGGGCGTCGCCTTCCACTGGGAGCGGCGGGACCGCGTGTTGCTGCGGGACATCTTCCGCTTCGGGACGGCCACGGCAAGCTCGCTTTCTGTTCGTCGCGCACGGACTGCTCAGCTGCGCTGCCCGTTCGTCGTGCTCGGTCCGGTCAGTGACGGTCCGCGTCGCCCTGCGCCGCGTCGTCGGTGGGTGCAGCGGCCGCGCCGTCCGGCGCGAGCCCCTGCAAGGCCGCCCACCGGGGGTCGACGGCCTCGTGCCGATGCTCCGGATCGTCCGCCAGCCGCGCCCCGCACTCGGAGCACAGTCCCGGACAGTCGTCCCGGCACACCGGTTGGAACGGCAGCACGAGCACCACCGCATCCCTGAGCGCGGGCTCGAGGTCGATCAGGTCGCCCACGAGCGTCCGCACGTCATCGACCTCGTCGTCCACCGCCCGGTCGGGGTAGGCGAACAGCTCCTGCAGATCGGCGTCGACATCGAGCTCGACGTCCGCCAGGCACCGCACGCACTCCCCGGCCGCACGCCCCCGCACCGTTCCCGATACGAGGACACCCTCCAGCACCGACTCCAGCCGCAGGTCCAGCTCGAGCTCGGCACCTCGGGGGACTCCGATGACATCCGTCCCGAGCCCCTCAGCCGCCTCGACCACCCGGCGCACCTTCTGCATGGCCCCAGGCCGTCGCCCGAGCTCACGGATATCGAGCACGAACGGCGAGCGTGGATCCAGACGGATGGCGTGCTCCTCGGACATTGACGGTTCGGGTCTCGGCGCGGGCGCACCGGCGACGAGGCCAAGGAGAGAGGTTACTGCAGGTGGGGGCCACCTCCCAAACCCGGGGGCGGGACGGGTGGGGTCAGCGCGGGCGAACCCTGTCCAGCAGCCGGGGCAGCACTGGATCGGGTACCAGACCGCGGACGTCCCCCCCGAGCGCGGCGACCTCCTTGACCAGGCTGCTGGAGACATGCTCGAACTGCGGTGCCCCGGGCAGGAACACCGTCTCCAGCTCGCCGAGGTGCCGATTCATCAACGCCATCGGCAGCTCGTAGGCGAAGTCGGTGCCCGAGCGCAGCCCCTTCACCACGGCAACGGCTCCGACCTGCCGGCAGTAGTCCACCAGCAGGCCGGTGGGCACGGTGTCCAGCCGCACGCCCGGCAGCCGCAGCTCCGCGATGCTGTCCGCGAGCAGCTCGAGGCGCTCCTCGAGGCTGAAGGTGCCTGACTTCGCCGGGTTGGTGACGACCGCGACGATCACCTCGTCGAACAGGGCCGCGGCGCGGCGCACGATGTCCAGGTGTCCGGAGGTCACCGGGTCGTAGCTGCCCGGGCACACGCAGCGGTGCGCGGGACGGTCGGCGCTCACTGGCGCAACCTAGCAGCCGGCCCTGCCACGGTGGCCGCACCGCCACCCGATCTGCGGCCCGGGCTGTTCAGTCTGCGGCCCGGTCCGCGTCGCGAGCGCGGGCCGCCGTCCACAGCGTGGTCTCCCCGTAGCGGCGTACCTCCTCCCGCCGCAGGCCGGCCGGCCAGCGCGGCTCGGGGCCGCGGCTGCTGCGCTCGAGCACCACCAGCCCGCCCACGGCCACCCACCCGCCGGCTGCCAGCACCCCCAGCACGTCGGCGACGACGTCCTCGCCGATCGGGTAGGGCGGGTCGGCCAGCACCAGGTCGGCCGCCCACGACGTCCGCCCCTGCAGGTAGCGCTGCACCGAGGACAGCACCACGGTCACCCGCGGCATGCCCAGTGCGGCGACGTTGCGCCGGGCGGCGGCCGCCGCCTCGCGGGAGGAGTCCACCAGCACCACCTCGGCGGCGCCGCGGCTGGCGGCCTCGAGCCCGAGCGCCCCCGAGCCGGCGAACAGGTCGAGCACCCGCGCCCCGCGCAGCACCCCGCGCGCCTCCAAGCCCGAGAACAGCGCCTCCCGGACCCGGTCGGTGGTGGGTCGGGTGGCGCTCCCCGCGGCACGGCCAGGCGTCGCCCGCCGACCGACCCGGCGATGATCCGGGTCACCGCGACCACTCCCGGCACGCTTGCGACACACCCACCCCGGCAGTGTCCCAGCCCTGGGGTGTGCCAGCCCCCCTGCGGTGTGCCGGTCGCTGCGGTGGTGGCCCGTCAGGCCCGCTCCAGGTACACCTCGCGCTCGGGGTCGAGCAGGTCGCGGATCGCCGCCGCCAGCGCCGGGTGCCCGGCCAGCTCGGGGTCGGCGGCGACCAGGGCGGCCGCGTCGTGCCGGGCCTGCTCGATGGTCTGCTCGTCGCGCAGCACCCGCAGCAGCCGCAGCGAGGATCGGCCACCGGACTGCGCGGCGCCGAGCACGTCGCCCTCGCGGCGCTGCTCGAGGTCGACCCGGGCCAGCTCGAACCCGTCCAGAGTGGCGGCGACGGCATCGAGACGCTGCCGGGCCGGGCTCTGTGCCGCAGCGTCGGTCACCAGCAGGCACAGCCCTGCCGCGCTCCCCCGGCCGACCCGGCCGCGGAGCTGGTGCAGCTGGGAGACCCCGAACCGGTCGGCGTCCAGCACGACCATCGCGGAGGCGTTCGGAACGTCCACGCCGACCTCGACCACGGTGGTGGCGACCAGCACCTGCACCTCGCCCCGCGGCGAACCGGCGCATCGCCGACTCGCGCGCCTCCGCCGGCATCCGCCCGTGCAGGGTCTCCACCGACCACGCCCGGCCATGGCCGGGTGCGCGCGGATCTCCTCCACCACGTCGAGCACGGCGCGGGCCTGCCGCCGCCCGGCCGCGTCCTGGGCGTCCTCGAGCGGCTCCTCGGCGCCCTCGCCGCCGATCCGCGGGCACACCACGTACGCCTGGTGACCGGCGCCGACCTCCTCCCGCAGCCGGTGCCAGGTCCGCTCGTACCAGTCGGGCCGCTCCCCGGCCGGCACCACATGGGTGGCGATCGGGGACCGGCCCGCGGGCAGCTCGGCCAGGGTGGAGGTCTCCAGGTCGCCGAACACGGTCATCGCCACCGTCCGCGGGATCGGGGTGGCGGTCATCACCAGCAGGTGCGGGGTGGTGCGGCCCTTGCCGCGCAGGGCATCGCGCTGCTCCACCCCGAACCGGTGCTGCTCGTCGACCACGACCAGACCGAGGTCGAAGAACTCCACCCGCTCCTGCAGCAGCGCGTGGGTGCCGATCACCAGCCCGGCGTCACCGCTGGCGGCCTCGAGCAGGGCGGCGCGGCGGGCCTGCGCCGGCATCGCACCGGTGAGCAGCACCACCCGGGTGCCGTGCTCGTGACCGCCGAGCATCCCCGCGCCGGCGAGGTCACCGAGCATCGCCGTGATCGAGCGGTAGTGCTGGGTGGCCAGCACCTCGGTGGGGGCGAGCAACGCCGCCTGGCCACCGGCGTCGACGACCGCGAGCATGGCCCGCAACGCCACCACGGTCTTGCCCGAGCCGACCTCCCCCTGCAGCAGCCGGTGCATCGGGTGCTCCCGGGCCAGATCCGCCGCGATCTCCTCCCCGACGGCGCGCTGCCCCGCGGTGAGCGGGAAGGGCAGCCGCCGCTCGAAGGCGCTGAGCAGCCCGTCGCCCACCGGGACGCGGGCCGTCGCGGGCAGCGCTCCGGCAGCGGCCCGACGCCGCAGCAGCCCGGCCTGCAGCACGAACGCCTCCTCGAACCGCAGCCGGGCCTGAGCGGCACGCCAGTCGGCGTCCTCCCCCGGGCGGTGCACCCCGATCAGGGCCTCGCGCAGCGACGTCAGCCCGCGCCGCGCCCGGACCTCCACCGGGATCGGGTCGGGCACCTCCTCGAGGGTGTCGAGCACCAGCCCGCACGCAGCGCCGGATGGCCTCCGAGTCCAGCGCCGCGGTGGCCGGGTACACCGGGATCGGCCCCTCCACCCCGGCCACGGCCTGCTCCTCGTCCTCACCGGCATCGAGCAGGTGGCACTTGGGGTGGGTGAGCTGCGGCTTGCCTCCGTAGCGGCCCACGGTGCCCGAGAACAGCCCGCGCCGGCCCGGGGTCAGCACGTGCTTGAGCCGGCCGGCGTTGAAGAACGTCAGATCGAGGGTGTCGACGCCGTCGCTGACCACCACGGCCAGCAGCTCCCCGCGGCGCGACTTCATCCGCCGCGCCGACGAGCGCACCACCTCCGCGAGGATCGTCACCTCCTCCCCCGCGGGCAGTTCCCGCAACGGGGTCAGCTCGCCCCAGCGCTGGTAGCGGCGCGGGTAGTGGCGGAGCAGGTCGCCGACGGTGTGCAGGCCCAGCTTGCCGAGCCCCGCGCTGGTGGAGCGCGTCCCCAGCACCTTCGCCAGCGGTTCGTCCAAGCGGTCGTCCGCGCTCACTCCACCCCCAGCAGCAACGGGTAGCGGGCCTGCCCACCCTCCAGCACGGCCACCTCGACGTCCCGGTGCTCCCGGTGCAGGAAGCTGCGCACCCGGTCCAGCAACGCCTCATCGGCCTCGGCGCCGCGTACCAGGGTGACCAGCTCGCCGCCGCCGGACAGCAGCCGGCGGAGCACCTCGACGGCCACCTCGGCGAGGTCGGCGCCGACCACCACGAAGTCGCCCTGCACCACGCCGAGGGCGTCGCCGGGGTGACACGGGCCGGCGGTCGTCATCGCCTCCCGGGCCGCCACCGTGACGGCGCCGTCGCGGGCGGCACCGGCGGCGGCCGACATCCGGACCAGGTCGTCATCGAAGCCCCGGGCCGGGTCGTGCACCGCGATCGCGGCCAGGCCGTGCACCTGGGCCCGGGTGGGCACGACACTCACCCGCAGCCCCGCCGCGCGGGCCTGCTGGGCGGCGGCCTCCGCCACCGCCAGGGTGTCCTCATCGTTGGGCAGCACGATCACGCCGTCGGCGGCGGAGGCCCGCACCGCCTCAAGGACCTGGGCCGTCGACGGCCGGCGGCCCGGACCACCCGGCACCACCACCGCGCCGGCCCGGGTGAACAGATCGGCCAGGCCGGTGCCCGCGGCGCAGGCGACCACGCCCACCGCCGCCCGCACCCGGGCGCGCCCGCCCCCCGGCCGCCCGTCGCCGCGGCGGGCGGCCTGCTCGCCGAAGTGGCTGATCCGGATCCGGTAGGGCCGCCCGGTGGCGATCGCCGCCTCGACGGCGGCGCCGGGATCATCGACGTGGACGTGCACGTGCCACAGCCGCTGCCCGCCCACCACGACCAGCGAGTCCCCCATCGGGTCCAGCCGGGCCCGCAGCGCGGGGATGTCGGCTGCGGCGGCGTCGAGCAGGTACATCACCTCGTAGGCGGGCCCGTCGGCCACGACGTCGCGGCACTCGGACAGGTCGACCGCGGGGAGCCCCGGGCGCCGCAGCGCCCGTCGCCGCCGGGTGGTCCGGCGCCCCCGGACCACATCCTCGAAGGCCTCCAGGATCACCACCAGCCCACGCCCGCCGGCGTCGACCACACCCGAGCGGCGCAGCACCTCCAATTGCTCCGGGGTGCGGGCGAGCGCCTCCCGGGCGGCCCGGGTGGCGGCGGCGGCGACCTCGCCCAGCTGGTCCCCGGCCGCGCCCGCGGCCAGCGCGCTCGCCCGGCTGACGGACAGGATCGTTCCCTCGACGGGCCGGCTCACCGCGGCCCACGCCTGCGCGTCGCCGCGGGCGAACGCCTCCTTCACCGCCGCGGCGTCCATGACCTCGTGCTCGGCGAGCACGTCGGCCCAGCCGCGCAGCAGTTGGGCGGAGATGATCCCGGAGTTGCCGCGGGCCCCCAGCAGTGCCCCGTGGGCGAACGCCTCGGCGATCCGGCGGACGTCGGCGTCGGCGGGCAGTGCCTGCACGGCGGCGCAGGCCGCCTCGACGGTCAGGTAGAGGTTGGTGCCGGTGTCTCCGTCGGGGACGGGGAAGACGTTGAGGGCGTCGATCTCGTCGCGCGCATCGCCCAGGGCCGACAGCGTCGCGAGCGCCCAGAACCGCGTCGCGCGGGCGTCGAGCGCCTCCAGCACCGGCCTCACCTCCCGGCAGGCAGATTATGCCCACCGGCGCGGCGGCTCCGGCGGCGCCCCGGCCGGGCCGGTTTGGGGCGGGGCAGGCGGGTCGGCTACCCTTGCGTGGTTGCCCGGAGACCGGGCCCGGGCGCTCCGGCGTCCGGCGAGATCCGCGGACGGCGGGTCCGCACCGTCCGACACCATCGTCAGGAGAACGACCCGTGGCTGCAACCTGCGACGTCTGCGGCAAGGGGCCGGGTTTCGGTCACAGCATCTCGCACTCCCACCGCCGCACGAAGCGTCGCTGGAATCCGAACATCCAGCGCGTGCGCGCCGTGGTCGGTGCCACTCCGAAGCGGCTCAATGTCTGTACCTCGTGCCTGAAGGCGGGCAAGGTCACTCGCTGACAGCCCCGCACAGGCACCACCCGCTCCAGCTGTCCGCCGCAGGGCCGGACCCCGGTCACGGGGCTCCGGCCCTGTCGCGTCGGTTCGGCCGGCCGGGGCCCCCCGCGAGGACCGTCAGCTGAAGTGCCCCCAGCCGCCCGGGCCCTCCCAGCGCACCCCGCCCACCAGCACCGGTGTCGCGTCCCCGCCCGGGCTCCCGTCGCCGCCGGGCGAGCCTGCCTCCAGCACCCGGCCGATGGCGCGGTAGGGCGCCGGCAGCGCGGTGCCGGCCGGGAAGCAGGCCAGCAAAGCGTGGTCCTCCCCGCCGGTGAGCACCCAGCGGCCGGCCAGCCCCGCGTCACCGAGAGCCATGGCGGCGTGCAGCAGGTCGGCGGCCGGCTCCAGCGCGGTCGGGTCGAGGTCGATCACCACCCCTGAGGCCGCAGCCACCCGTGCCGCGTCACGCACCAGGCCGTCGCTGGTGTCGATCAGGGCACCCGCCCCCGCGGCGCCCGCCGCCGGGCCGTCCGCGTAGCCCGGGCGGGGGGCCAGGTGCCAGCCGACCAGCCCTGTCAGCACCGGATCGGCCGCCACGGCCACCCCGGCGGCCAGCAGCGCCAGCCCCGCCGCCGACGGCCCGGTCCGACCGGCAAGCGCCACCACGTCACCCGGACGGGCCCCCGAGCGCAGCACCGGGTCACCGTGCAGCACCCCCAGTGCTGTGCCGGTCACCACCACCTGGCCGGCCTGGGACACATCGCCGCCCACCACGGCGGCGCCCGCGCGGGTGCACTCCTCGGCCAGCCCGTCGGCGAGCTCGCGGGCCCAACGCCCCGGCAGGGTCTGCGGCGCGGCCAGGCTCACCAGCAGCGCCAGCGGCACGGCGCCCATCGCCGCGACGTCGGCGAGGTTCTGCGCCGCCACCTTGACGCCGAGCTCGCGTGCCGGGGACCACGCCATCCGGAAGTCGTACCCCTCGACCAGGGTGTCGGTGGAGGCCACCACCCGACCGGGCACCTCCAGCACCGCCGCGTCGTCGCCGGGGCCGACCAGCACCCGCGCCCCGGCGGGGCCGACGGTGGCGCCGGATCCCTTGCCCGCCAAGGCGAATCGCGCCAGCAGCGATGCCACCAACCGGTCCTCGCCGAGCTCGGACAGGGCGTCGCCGTCCTCGGCCATCGGTCTCCTCACGGTGCGGGCCGGGGCCGCGGCGCGGCGATCACCCCCGGACCCCTCGCCGGCCGCGGCGTGCGACACGGTAGCGTGACGCCGCCGGACGCCGCCGATCCCGCTGGCGGCACGCCCACCGGGCAGGCACGGGCTCGCAATCCAGCCCCTCGGACGACCAGGAGGACCCCGTGGTGGTGCAGGCGTACATCCTCATCCAGACCGAGGTCGGCAAGTCGGCGAACGTTGCGCGCGAGATCGCGCAGCTGCCGGGCGTGACACTGGCAGAGGACGTCACCGGCCCCTACGACGTGATCGCCCGGGTCGAGGCTCCCACCGTGGACGAGCTCGGCCAGCTCGTGATCGCCCGGATCCAGGACGTCAAGGGAATCACCCGCACGCTCACGTGCACCGTCGTCCACCTCTGAGGCCGGCGGTGCGGGACGGCGCCCGCGCGCACACCCTCGGCATGGCGCTCGCCCTGCCCGCGGTGCTCGCTCTGCCCGCGGTGCTCGCCGGGTGCTCGTCCGGCTCGTCGTCGCGCCCCGCGCCGCAGGCCACCGGCGCCGCCTGCACGAAGGCACTGCAGGCGCTGCCCGCCACCGTGCTCGGTCGTGCCCGCACCCCGTCCGGCACGCCCGGCACGGCAGGCTGGGGCGACCCGGCGATCCGGCTCGTCTGCGGGTTGCCCGAGCAGCCCCCCACCACGCTGCCGTGCGTGACGGTCGACGGGGTCGACTGGGTGATCGATGACGGGGGCGACCCGATCCGCTTCACCACCTTCGGGCGCTCGCCCGCCGTGCAGTTACAGGTGCCGCTGGCGGTGGGGCGGACGAACGCCGCAGCGGCCCTGGTGGACGTGCGCGCCGTGGCCGCCGCGCTGCCCAGGACCGCCCGCGCCTGCATCGGCGGTTGAGCCTCTTGGCTGACGTTGCGGGTCTGGCCTGGGGGAATGAGACGGTTCTCATCGTCGCGGGCTGGTCAGGCTGATCCGCAGCGGCGACAGTGGTGTCATGCGGTGGGGACCTGCGGTCGTGGTGGCCGGCCTGACGGCCGCCGCTGCGCTCGCGCTCGCCGGGGTGCTGGCCGCCACCGGATCACCGCCCGCGGGCCCGCTCGGACCGGCCGTGGTGATCAGCGCCGGCTCCACCGGATCCCCCGCCCTCGGCGCGACCGGCAGGCCGGCCGACCCGGCCACCGGCGCCGGCCGTGCCGACGGTGCCGGAGCCCGGGTGCAGACGGTGCCGCCGCCGCCCCCGACGGAGCCGGAGTCCGAGCAGCAGGCCGGCGACCACGGTCATGGCTAGATCGTGGGGGCGGGCTGGATCGTTCGGGCGGGCTGGGTCGTTCGGGCCGGGGCGGGGCCGGCTCCGGTGGGGGGCCGCGCGCGCCCGGTTCAAGGTCCAGGTGGGCGTGCGGGTCAGGGTGCTGGCCACGGTGCTGGTGCTGACCGCCCTGGGGATGACCATCGCCGGGGCCGCCGACCTCGTCGTGCAGCGTCGCCAGCTCACCGATCGGGTCGACCGGACGCTGACGGTGGAGGTCGCCGAGTTCCGCGACCTCGCCGCGCGGCGGTCGCCGGCGAGCGCCGGGCAGCCCGTCACCACCGTGGACGACCTGCTCCGGGCCGCCCTGATGCAGCACATACCCGCCCAGGACGAGATCTTCCTCGGCTTCGTCAACGGCCGGCTGGCGCTGGTGCCGGCCGGCGCCCAGCCGGTCAGCCCGGCCGATCTCGCCCCGCTGCAGGCACGCGTCGCGGCGCTGCCCGCCGACGCCCCCACCCGGCTGCAGGAGGTCGACACCCCGGCCGGGCCGATCCGCTTCGCCACGGTGCAGGTACGGATCTCGGGGGCAGCCACCCTCGGCAGCTACGTCGCCGGCGTCGCCATGGGGCCGCAGCAGCGGGCGATCTGGGCCAATGCCCGGCAGTACGCCCTGTTCTGCGCCGCCTCGCTGCTGCTGGTCGCCCTGGTGGGCTGGCAGGTGACCGGGCGGCTGCTGCGCCCGCTGCGGCTGCTCCGGCTGGCGGCCCGCAACGTGACCTCCTCGGACCTGTCGCTGCGGATCCCGGTCGGTGAGCGCGACGACGACATCACCGAGCTGACCCGTTCCGTGAACGCGATGCTCGACCGGCTGCAGTCTGCGTTCGAGACCCAGCAGCGCTTCCTCGACGACGCCGGCCACGAGCTGCGCACTCCCCTCACCATCGTCCGCGGCCACCTGGAGGTGATGGACGAGGCCAACCCCGGCGAGGTCGCCGACACCCGGGAGCTGCTGCTGGACGAGCTCGACCGGATGGGTCGGCTGGTGGACGACCTCATCGTGCTGGCCAGATCGCGGCGCCCCGACTTCCTCCGGGTGACCCCCATCGACCTGGACCAGTTGGTGGTGGACGTGGCCGACAAGATCGCCGCCCTCGGGTCGCGGCGCTGGGTGGTGGACGCGCTGCCCGGCGGCTGCGTCGTCGCCGACGGCCAGCGGCTCACCCAGGCCCTGCTCCAGCTGGCCCACAACGCCGTCCGGCACACCCTCGACGGCGACGAGATCGGCGTCGGCGCCTGCGTCGACGGTGCCGCCGTGAGGCTGTGGGTCCGCGACACGGGCCCGGGGATTCCCGGCCGGGACGCCGCGCGGATCTTCGAGCGCTTCGGGCGGGCGGGGACCGGCCGCGGCGAGGAGGGGTCGGGCCTGGGGCTGTCCATCGTCAGCGCCATCGCCGTCGCCCACCAGGGCCGGGTATTGCTCAACAGCACACCCGGGCAGGGTGCGACGTTCTCACTGGTGATCCCGGCGCGGCTGCCGCAGCGCCCGCTCGGCCCGCCGGATGCCGGCTGTGGCTCGCTGCCGGGCATTCCCCGCCCTGCGGATCCGCCCGCGGAGCTTCCCGCCCGCGCCCCGGACGGCCCGCTCAGCGCGCAGCGGGAGGGAGGATGACCAGGATCCTGGTCGCCGAGGACGAGACCCGGATCTCGGCCTTCATCGAGAAGGGGCTGCGGGCCGGCGGGTTCAGCCCGACCGTGGTGGGCGACGGCCAGGACGCCTACGAGCACGCCATGTCCGGCCGCTACGACCTGCTGGTGCTCGACATCGGGCTGCCGCTGCTCGACGGGTTCACGGTGCTGCGCCGGCTGCGTGAGCGGCGCAATCCGATCCCGGTCATCATCCTTACCGCGCGCAGCTCGGTGACCGACACGGTGGCGGGACTCGAGGGCGGCGCTGACGACTACATGGCCAAGCCGTTCCGCTTCGAGGAGCTGATGGCGCGCATCCGGCTGCGGCTGCGCGCCGACCCCGCGCGGGCGCCGGAGACGACGACGCTGCGCCACGGCGACCTGGCCCTCGACCTGCGCACCCGGCGCGCCGCCGTCGACGGGCGGACCGTCGACCTGTCGGCGCGGGAGTTCAGCCTCGCGGAGACGTTCCTGCGCCACCCCGGCCAGGTGCTCTCGCGCGAGCAGCTGCTCAGCCACGTGTGGGGCTACGACTTCGACCCGGGGTCCAACGTGGTCGACGTCTACGTGCGCTACCTGCGCCGCAAGCTCGGGCCGCAGCGCATCGAGACCATCCGCGGCGCCGGTTACCGGCTGGTCGACGGCCTGCCCTGACGGCAGCCGACGAGCGGCGTCCCCGTGCCGGTCAGCGCAGTCCGGTGGGGCGCGCCAGGGCCAGCGCGATCAGTCGGTCGACCAGCTCCGGGTATGACAGCCCGGTCTGCTGCCACATCCGCGGGTACATCGAGACCGGCGTGAACCCGGGCATGGTGTTGATCTCGTTCACGACCACGGCCCCGTCGGGCTGGACGAAGAAGTCGACCCGGGCCAGCCCCTCGCACCCCAACACCTCGAAGGTGCGGGCGGCCAGCTCGCGCACCCGGTGCACCACGTCGTCGGGCAGGTCCGCCGGGCAGACAAGATCGACGCTGGACTCGTCCAGGTACTTGGCGTTGAAGTCGTAGAACTCGTGCCCGCTGCGGACCACGATCTCGCCGGGCAGGCTGGTGGCGGGCGGGCCACCGTCGACGGACTCGAGCACCGCGCACTCGATCTCGCGCCCCTCGACGGCCGCCTCGATGACGAGCTTGGGGTCGTGCCGGCGGGCTTCCTCGATCGCCACCTCGAGATCGGCGGGGCCCTTCACCTTGCTGATCCCCAGGCTGGACCCGGCCCGGGCCGGCTTCACGAACACCGGGTAGCCGAGCTCCTCCACGTCCTGGTAGACGGCATCGCGATGGCGCAGCCACTGCCTCGCCGGCACCACCAGGTGCGGGCCGACCGGTATCCCTTCGGCCTCCAGCAGCAGCTTCATGAAGTGCTTGTCCATGCTGGCCGCGCTGGCGAACACGCCGGAGCCGACATAGCGGACATCCGCCAGCTCCAGCATCCCCTGCAGCGTGCCGTCCTCGCCGAACGGGCCGTGCAGCAGCGGGAACACGACGTCCACGGCGTCGAGCGTGGCGGGTGACCGCCCGGGCTCGAGCACGGTGAGGGTGCCGGCGCCGACCTCGAGCGGCATCAGCACGCCCGGCCCGTCCGCGGAGCCGACGGCCGGCAGGGCGCCGTCGACGAGGTCCCAGCGGGCGGGGTCGTCGCTGGCCAGCACCCACCGCCCGGTGGGGGTGATCCCGACCGGAACGACCTCGTAGGCCTCGCGGTCGATCGCACGCAGGACACCGGCGGCGGTCACGCAGCTGATCGCGTGCTCCCCGGAGCGGCCGCCGAAGACAACCGCGACGCGCGGGCGGCGCGAACCGTGGGGGGCAGGGGGGCGGGTCATCTCATCCATTGCCGGCGAGGCTACCGCTGCGGGCGCCCCGGCGGCGGTAGCACCCGCGATCCGGCGCCGGCCCGGGGTCACCGCAGCCGCGATAGCGCGCCCGCGCCCCGGCTGCCCCGGGCTTTGGTCACGGGCTGGCGGCGGTCACCACTGCCTGCTCGGCGACAGCCACGCCGCCGCGGCCGCGGCCGCCGACGCGAGGGTGAGCGCGAACGAGGTGTTGCTGGCGATCACCGGCAGCACCAGCAGCACCCAGAACCCGATCATGCCGGCAGCCCCCACCGCGGCGAGGGTGGAGTTGCGGCGCGCGCCGGACCCGTCGGCCCCGGGCAGCACCCCGATGGTCACCAGCAGCACGCAGGCGACGGCGAACAACGACCAGGCGGGCATGCTCCGCAGCGCGGAGTGCCCCCCGTCGGACACCAGCAGCCCGAGCAGCAGGGCCGGCCAGGCCGCCACGGCAAGGCCACGCGCCAGCGAGCCCGAGCCGCCGGACGCCGCACCCGCGGGCGCACCGCCGCGGCCGACGCCGGTGGGACCCGCGAGCGGGGAGGCCGGCACCTGGCCCCCGGCGGGGGCCCACCACTCCTCCTGCTGCACGGCGGCCGGGTGCTGCCCGCCGCCGGGGCCGGCCACCGGTGGCGGCCCGACGACCGGGGACACCGGGACGGGGGCAGCCGCGGCCATCGGCCCGCCGCCCCCGGGGCCGCCGCCGGACACCCTGGGCGGACCCCCGCCGGCCGCGGCGCGGTCGAGGTCGAGGTCGGCGTCGGCGTAGCCCGCATCGGCGGCCCCGGGTGCGCCGTCACGACGCTGGCGGCGGGACGGCAACTGCGGTTCATAGCCCTGCGGTTCATAGCCCTGCGGTTCGTAGCTGCCCTGCTGCGGTTCATAGCCCTGCTGTGGTTCATAGCCCTGCTGCGGTTCATAGCCCTGCTGCGGTTCATAGCCCTGCTGCGCCGGGTAACCCTGGGGGGCCTCGTACCCCTGCCCGGCCGGGTACCCGGCCGCCGGGTCGAAGCCCTGCTGGTCGTAGCCGCGCGGGGTGTCGTAGCCGGGTGCGGCGTCGTGCCCGGCCGCGTCGTACGCCGGTGCGGAGCCCTCAGGGTGCGCCGGCGGCTCGTCCTGAGCGCCGCGCCGCCGCTGCGACTCGGGGAACCACGAGGACATCGACTTTCCTCCCTCACCTGGCGGCGGGCCGTCCCCTGCCTGGCGGTCCGCCGTGGTGATCGCCAGTCTTGCATGCCCGGTCTGTCCGCGTGAGTCCACATCCTCGCTGGTGGACGTGCCGGACGCGAGTGGGCGCCCCCTAGGCTCGCGGCCATGGCCGCTCCCTCCAACCCTCCCGCCGACCCTGCCGCCACCCCGGCCGCCCACCCTGCCACCGCCCCGGCCGCCCACCCAGCCGCGCTGTCGCCGGCCACCGTCGTCGTGGCCGCCGGCCGACCCCCCGCGCGGCCCGGCGAAGGGGTGAACGTCCCGCTGACGCTGTCGTCCACGTACCACGCGGCCCCCGGCGCGGACGCCCCGGGCGGGCGGGTGTACGGCCGCTGGGACAACGCCACCTGGGAGGCCCTGGAGTCGGTCCTCGGCACGCTCGAGGGCGGCCGGGCGCTCACCTTCGCCTCGGGGATGGCGGCGATCGCGGCGGCGCTCGGGGAGGTGCCGCAGGGCGGGGTGGTGGTGGCCCCCGGCAGCGCCTACTCCGGAACGCTGGCGCTGCTGCACGAGCTGGAGTCGGCCGGTCGGCTCGGCCTGCGGCAGGTCGACGTGGCCGACACCGCCGCCGTCGCCCGGGCCGCGGACGGCGCGGACCTGGTGTGGGTGGAGACCCCCACGAACCCGATGCTGGAGGTGGCCGACCTGCCCGAGCTGGTGGCGCGGGTGCCATGACGCCGGCGCGCTGGTGGTGGTCGACAACACCTTCGCCACCCCGCTGCTGCAGCGCCCGCTCGAGCACGGCGCCGACCTGGTGGTGCACTCGGTGACGAAGTACCTGTCCGGGCATTCCGACGTGCTGCTCGGCGCGACGGTGACGGCCGACGAGGCCCTGCACGCGCGGCTGCTGGGCACGGCGCACCCTGCACGGGGCCGTCCCCGGGCCGTTCGAGGCCTGGCTCGCGCTGCGCGGGCTGCGCACCCTGCACCTGCGGGTGGAACGCGCCGGAGCGTCCGCCGCCGAGCTCGCCCACCGGTTGACGACGCATCCTGCGGTGCAGCGGGTGCTGCACCCGAGCCTGCCCGAGGACCCCGGCCATCAGCGGGCGCTCGCCCGGCTCGACGGGTTCGGTGCGATCGTCGGGGTGCGAGGTCCGCGGCGGGGCCGAGGCCGCCGAGCGGGTCGCCGTCCGCCGTCCGGCTCTGGGTGCACGCCACCAGCCTCGGCGGGGTCGAGTCGAGCCTGGAGCGCCGCCGCCGCCACGCCGCCGAGCCGCAGAGCGTGCCGGAGAACCTGATCCGGCTCTCGGTCGGGGTCGAGGACGTCGAGGACCTCTGGCGGACCTCGATCAGGCCCTGCGCGCGGGGTTGTGAGCCCGCCCCGGACCGCGGGCGGGCGCTCAGGCCAGTTCGGGCTTGCGTGGCCGCCCGAGCAGCCTGGGCGCCATCTCGGTGACCGGCAGCCCGTCGTGCACCACCGCCACCACCTGCTCGGTGATCGGCATGTCGATCCCGTGCCGGCGGGCCAGCTCGAGGATGGGCCGGCAGGACTTCACCGCCTCCGCCGTCTGGTGGGTGAGGGCGGTCGTGTCGGCCATCGACAGCCCGCGGCCCAGGTGCACCCCGAAGGTCCGGTTCCGCGACAGCGGTGACGCGCAGGTGGCGACCAGGTCACCGAGCCCGGCGAGCCCCGCCATCGTCGCCGGCTCCGCCCCGAGCGCCAGCCCCAGCCGGGTGGTCTCGGCCAGCCCGCGGGTGATGATCGACGCCTTGGTGTTGTCGCCGAACCCCATCCCCTCGGCGATGCCGACGGCGAGGGCGATGACGTTCTTCACCGCCCCACCGAGCTCCACCCCGACCACGTCGGTCTGGGTGTAGGGCCGGAAGTACGGCGCGGAGCACGCCTGCGCCACCAGCTCGGCGACCTCCAGCCGGGGCGAGGCCACCACCGTGGCGGTGGGCTGCCGGGCGGCGATCTCGCGGGCGAGGTTGGGCCCGGAGATCACCGCGACCCGTTCGGGGCCGACCTGACCGGCCTCGCACACCACCTCGCTCATCCGCTTCAGGGTGCCGAGCTCGACCCCCTTCATCAGGCTGACCAGCACCGCGTCGGAGGGGATCCGGTCACGCCACTGCTCGAGGTTGGCCCGCACCGACTGCGCGGTGACGGCGAGCACGACGATGGACGCGCCGGCGCAGACCCGCCCCGGGTCGGTGCCGGCGGTGATCTCCGCGGGCAGCTCGACCTCGCCGAGGTAGGTGCTGTTGCGGTGGCCCTGCGTGATCTCGGCGCACACCTCGGCCCGCCGCCCCCACAGCGCCACCCTGGCGCCCGCATCGGCCAGCACCTTGGCGAACGTGGTCCCCCACGAGCCCGCCCCCATCACCGCCACCTGCATCATGGCCGGGGTCCCCCCTTCGGTACCTGCCGGTTCGGGTTGCCGGTGCGGGGCTGGCCGTGCACCCGCGGGTCCCAGCGCTCCGCCGGGGCCCGCTCCCCCCGGATCCCCTCCAGCAGCGTGGTGATGGCGTCGAGGATGGCCGTGGTGGCAGCGCGCAGGGTCGCCGTCCCGAGCGGCTCCCCGGCGAACGCGGACAGGTCCACCGGGGGGCCGGCGTGGACCGAGATCGTCCGGCGGGGCAGCAGGTGCGGCCGCTTCCCGTACGGCGCGAGGATCTCCTGGGCGCCCCACTGGGCGATCGGGATCACCGGGCACCCGGTGCTCAGCGCTATCCGGGCCGCACCGGTCTTGCCCGCCATCGGCCACAGCCCCGGGTCGCGGGTGAGGGTGGCCTCGGGGTAGACGGCGACGCACTCCCCCTGCCCGACGGCCTCGACGGCCGCGGTGAGCGCCCGTCCGGCGTCCGCCGTCTCGCGGTACACCGGGATCTGCCCCGCGCCGGTGAGGATCCGGCCCGAGCACCGGCACCCGGAAGACCGCCTCCTTGGCCAGGAACCGTGGCGGGCAGCCGTGGTCGTGCAGGAAGTGGGCGAAGGTGAACGGGTCGGCGTAGGAGATGTGGTTGGTGCACGCGACGAACCCGTCGCCGGCCGGCAGGTGCTCGGCCCCCTGCCAGTCCCGGCGGGTGAGCGCCATCAGCGGCGGCCGCAGCAGCGCTACTGCGAAGCGGTACGAGGCGCCGGTTCGGCGGGCGGTCACGCGGGCTCCTGCGGGTCGGGTGCACCGGCACGGGCACGGTGCTGGCTCGGCCGCGCCGCCGGGTTCGGTGCCGGCCCGGGGCCGGCGAGATTCATCCTCTCCCCGGCCCAGGGTGGTGTCGAGGGACCCTCGCCGGGGCGGGCACCGGCCGATCATGCTAGCGGGCACACCCGGTGGGGCGGGCCAGGGCGGAGCGTGCCAGGATCGGGGCGATGCCATCCACCGGCCCGTCCCGCGCGCTGCCCTGGACGGTGGTACTGCCGATCAAGGGCGGCCCGCGGGCGAAGTCCCGCCTGGGCGGTGCGCCCGCGCTCGCGCTCGCCCTGGCCGCCGACTGCCTCGATGCCGTTCTCGGCTGCTCGGAGGTGACCCGCGTGCTGGTGGTCAGCGCCGACCCGCGGGTGGCGGAGCTTGCCCGCACGGCGGGGGCCGAGGTGGTGACCGAGCGCAGGCCGGGGGCGGGGCTGGTGCCGGCTCTGCGGGACGGCATCAGGGCGTCCGGGGAGCGCCGGGGGCCGGTCGCGCTGCTGCTCGGTGACCTGCCGGCGCTGCGGCCCGCCGACCTGCGCGCCGCCCTGCACGCCGTGGCCGCCGCGCTCGCCGGCCGGCCGCAGGTCCCGATGGCCGCCGTGCCCGACACCGAGGGCAGCGGCACCGTGCTGCTGGCGGCGCGGGATGCGGCGGCCCTGGACCCGGCGTTCGGCCCGGGCTCCGCCGCCGAGCACGTCCGCCGCGGCGCGCTCCGGCTGGACCTCGACCTGCCCCGGCTGCGGCGCGACGTGGACACCCCCGCGGACCTGGTGGCCGCAGCCGGGCTGGGCTGCGGACCGCGCACGGCGGCGCTGCTGGCCCCGGCCCGGCGCTGACCCGCCCCGCTCCCCGGCGCCGACCCGCCCCGCTCCCCCGGCGCCGACCCGCCCCGCTCCCCCGGCGCCGACCGGGCCGCGACCGGTCGGAGGTCACGCCCCGGGCCGCTCCCGGGCGGGGACGGGCGGCACTACTGTGGTGGCGTGCAGGCCACGGTGAACACCTTCGACCCGGCATCCCAGGCGGGCAGCGTCGTCCTGGACGACGGGCTCGTGCTCCCCTTCGCGGCGAAGGCGTTCGCCTCCAGCGGGCTACGCCTGCTGCGGCCCGGGCAGCGGCTCGGCGTCACCGTCAGCGACGACGGCGGTGCCGCGCACATCACCTCGCTGTGGTTGGAGGGTGTGGGCTTCGTGCCTGCGCGCGAGCATCACTCCGGGCGCCCGCGCTCGTAGTTCGCGCCGAGCGCATCCAGCTTCTGCAGGAAGTGCTCGTACCCCCGGTCGATCAGGTCGATGCCGCGCACCCGTGAGGTGCCCTCCGCGGCGAGCGCGGCGATCAGGTGGCTGAAGCCGCCCCGCAGGTCGGGCACGGTGATGTCCGCCGCCGTGCAGCTTCGTCGGCCCGCGATGACCACCGCCGAGTGGCGGAAGTTGCGCTGCCCGAACGCGGCACGGCAGCCCGCCCAGGCACTCCCGGTAGAGCTGGATCTTGGCACCCATCTCGCGCAGCGCCTCGGTGAACCCGAACCGGTTCTCGTAGACCGTCTCGTGCACGATCGACAGGCCGCTGGCCTGGGTCAGCGCGACGACGAGCGGCTGCTGCCAGTCGGTCATGAACCCCGGGTGCACGTCGGTCTCGAGCACGAGCGAGTTCAGCTCCCCGCCGGGGTGGCAGAACCGGATGCCGTCGTCGCGGACGTCGAACGCGCCGCCGACCTTCCGGAACACGTTGAGGAAGGTCATCATCTCCAGCTGGCGGGCACCGCGCACGATGATGTCGCCCTTGGTGGCCAGCGCCGCGCAGGCCCAGGAGGCGGCCTCGATGCGGTCGGGCAGCGCGCGGTGCACGAAGCCGCCGAGCCGGTCGACGCCCTCGATCCGGATCACCCGGTCGGTGTCGACCTGATGATCGCGCCCATCTTCTGCAGCACCGCGATGAGGTCCATGATCTCGGGCTCGATGGCGGCGTTGCGCAGCTCGGTGACGCCCTCCGCGCGCACGGCGGTGAGCAGCACCTGCTCGGTGGCGCCGACGCTCGGGTAGGGCAGGTCGAGCTTGGCGCCCTGCAGGCCGTGCGGCGCGCGTCAGCGCGATGCCCTGCGGGCGCTTGTCCACCGACGGCACCGAACTGGCGCAGCACGTCGAGGTGGTAGTTGATCGGCCGGTCGCCGATCCGGCAGCCGCCGAGGTCGGGGATGAACGCCTCGCCCGAGCCGGTGCAGCAGCGGGCCGCAGAACAGGATCGGGATCCGGCTGGAACCGGCGTGCGCGTCGATGTCGGCGACGTGGGCCGGCTCGACGTTGCTCGGGTCGAGGACGATCTCGTCCTCACCGGCCGACCGCCGGTCGACCATCACCCCGTGCAGCTCGAGCAGCCCGGTGACCACGGTGACGTCGCGGATCGCGGGCACGTTCCGCAGCGTGCTCGGCCCCTCGCCGAGCAGCGCGGCCACCATCGCCTTGGAGACGAAGTTCTTGGCCCCGCGCACGTGGATCTCGCCGTGCAGCGGCGGTGCCGCCGTGGACGGTCAGGACGTCGCTCATGGGCCCATCGTGACGCACGCGGCGGGTCGCCCCCCAATCCCGGGGGGCGACCCGCCGTCGGTTGCCGTGCGGCTCAGGCCTTCTTGGCCGCGCTCCGGCGGGTGGTGGTCTTGGCGGCCGTCCTGGCCGGGGCCTTGGCCGCGGTCTTCGCCGGGGCCTTGGCCGCAGCGCGGGCGGGTGCCTTGGCGGCGGTCTTCGCCGGGGCCTTGGCTGCCGTGGTGCGTGCGGTGGTGGCGCGCGCGCCGTGGCGCGGGCGGGTGCCTTCGCCGCGGTCTTCGCCGGGGCCTTGGCCGCCGTGGTGCGCGTGGTGGCGCGTGCGCTCGTGGCGCGCGCGGGTGCCTTCGCCGCGGTCTTCGCCGGGGCCTTGGCTGCCGTGGTGCGTGCGGTGGTGGCGCGCGCGCTCGTGGCGCGCGCGGGTGCCTTCGCCGCGGTCTTCGCCGGGGCCTTCGCGGCGGTCTTCGCCGCGGTCTTGACCGCAGTCCTGGCGGGGGCCTTGGCAGCGGTGCGGGCCGCGGTGGGTGCCGGCTTCGGCGCCGCGGCGACCCGGCCGGACCCGCCCACGGCGGACCTGACCGCGGCGCGGGCGGCGGCAGCCACCTTCGGCAGTGACTTGGGGTCAGCCACGTAGCCCTTGAAGGCGGTGCCGGGCTTGAATCGCGGAACGGACGTCTTCTTGATCTTCACGGTGGCACCTGTGCGAGGGTTACGTCCGACCCGAGGGCCGCGAACCGCCTTCTCGAACGAGCCGAAGCCCGAGATGGCGACCTTCTCCCCCCGAGCGACTGTGCGCTGGATCGTCTCGACGATCGCCTCGAGCGCCTCCGCGGCGGCCTTCTTGCTCCCCAGCCGGGCCTCGAGCGCCGCGACGAGCTCTGCCTTGTTCACTCATGTCCTCCGGTGCACGGGTCGAGCGGGTGCTCGACGTCGCACACGAAGGTATGCGCGTTCCGGCCGCTAGTCCAATATCCGCGGCCTGGATGCCGTTGTGTCGCAAGGCTTCCTCCCGCCCTGGAGGGGGTCCGGGAGACCTTCCGGCCGGGGGCTGCCGGCCCCGGTTCCGGGTGTCCGTTCCGCCGGATTTCGTTGTGCCGCAAGGGTTCTCGGCGCTCCCGGCGCTCGGCCGGAGCGGGTCCCGCGGTGGGCGCCCACCCCTGCCCACCCACCGCCGGAACCCGCCCCGGCCACCCCGATCGGGTCAGCGCGCGGGCAGCGTTGCGGGCATCCAGGTCGGCCGGGACTGCTCGAAGGTGGTGACGGCGTCGACCTGCTGCAGGGTCAGGCCGATGTCGTCCAGCCCCTCCATCAGCCGCCAGCGGGTGTAGTCGTCGACCTCGAAGCCCACCACGAGGCCGGCGCAGCTGACGGTGCGGGCACCCAGGTCGACGGTGACCTCGGTGCCGGGCGCGGCCTCCAGCGCGGCCCAGATCCGCTCCACGTCCGGCTGGCCGACCACAGCGGTCAGCAGTCCCTGCTTGCCGGCGTTGCCGCGGAAGATGTCCGCGAACCGGGGCGAGAGCACCACCCGGAACCCGTAGTCCTTCAGCGCCCAGACGGCGTGCTCGCGCGAGGAGCCGGTGCCGAAGTCGGGCCCGGCCACGAGCACGGAACCGGCGCGGTAGGGCTCGGCTGGTTGAGCACGAAGGAGGGGTCGTTGCGCCAGGCGGCGAACAGCCCGTCCTCGAAGCCGGTCCGGGTGACCCGCTTGAGGTACACCGCCGGGATGATCTGGTCGGTGTCGACGTTGGAGCGCCGCAGCGGCACGCCGACGCCGGTGTGCACGGTGAACTTCTCCATGATGTCGGTCCTCTCGGGCAGTAGGGGGCGGTCGGCTCAGGCGCCTGCTGGCACGGGCGGGAGGTCGGCCGGCGCCGACAACGTGCCGCGCACCGCGGTGGCGGCGGCCACCAGCGGGGAGACCAGGTGGGTGCGCCCGCCCTTGCCCTGGCGCCCCTCGAAGTTGCGGTTCGAGGTCGAGGCGCTGCGCTCCCCCGGAGCGAGCTGGTCGGGGTTCATCCCCAGGCACATCGAGCAGCCGGCCTGCCGCCACTCGGCACCGAAAGCGGTGAAGACCGTGTCGCAGGCCCTCGGCCTCGGCCTGCACCCGCACCCGGGCCGAGCCGGGCACGACGAGCACCCGCACGCCCGTCCGCCTTGTGCCTGTCCGCCATCACCGCGGCCGCGGCGCGCAGGTCCTCGATCCGGCCGTTGGTGCAGGAGCCGATGAAGACGGTGTCGACCCCGATGTCGCGCAGCGGCGTGCCGGGCGCCAGGTCCATGTACTCCAGCGCCCGCTCGGCGGTGTTGCGGTCGGCCTCGGACGCGTACTGCTCGGGTCGGGCACGCCGGCCGGACAGCGGCAGCCCCTGGCCGGGATTGGTGCCCCAGGTGACGAACGGCTCGATCTCGGCGGCGTCGAGCACGACCTCGGCGTCGAAGGTCGCGTCGTCGTCGGTGCGCAGCGTGCGCCAGTACTCCACCGCCGTCGTCCCAGTCCGCGCCCTGCGGTGCGTGCGGGCGGCCCTTGAGGTACGCGAAGGTGGTCTCGTCCGGCGCGATCATGCCGGCCCGCGCGCCGGCCTCGATCGACATGTTGCAGATCGTCATCCGGCCTTCCATCGACAGTGCGCGGATCGCCTCGCCGCGGTACTCCAGGACGTAGCCCTGGCCGCCGCCGGTGCCGATCTTGGCGATGACGGCGAGGATGATGTCCTTGGCCGAGTGACGCCCTCGCGGCAGCCGCGCCGTCGACGGTGATCGCCATCGTCTTGAACGGCTTGAGCGGCAGCGTCTGGGTGGCCAGCACGTGCTCCACCTCGCTGGTGCCGATGCCGAAGGCGAGCGCGCCGAAGGCGCCGTGGGTGGAGGTGTGCGAGTCGCCGCAGACGACGGTCATGCCGGGCTGGGTGAGCCCGAGCTGCGGGCCGACGACGTGCACGATGCCCTGCTCGGCGTCACCGAGCGGGTGCAGCCGGACGCCGAACTCGGCGCAGTTGCGGCGCAGGGTCTCGATCTGGGTGCGGCTGACCGGGTCGGCGATCGGCTTGTCGATGTCGACGGTCGGGGTGTTGTGGTCCTCGGTGGCGATGGTGAGGTCGGGCCGGCGCACGGCGCGCCCCGCCAGCCGCAGGCCGTCGAACGCCTGCGGGCTCGTCACCTCGTGGACCAGGTGCAGGTCGATGTAGAGCAGGTCCGGCTCGCCGTTCCCGCCGCGCCGCACCACGTGCGCGTCCCAGACCTTCTCTGCCAGCGTGCGTCCCACAGGTGTCCTCCTCGACCGGGGATGGCGCGGCCCGCGGTGGGTCGCCGGAGCCTGCTCGCCGGCGCTCGACCCGCAGTCGCTGCGTCTCACCCTGTGCATAGTTGCGTCTCACGAAATGAGACGGCAGTATCGGTACATGGACAAGGGTAGCGGAGTCGGCGTCCTCGACAAGGCGGCAGTGGTGCTCGGCGCGCTCGAGGCCGGGCCGGCCACGCTGGCCCAGCTGGTCGCCGCCACCGGGCTCGCCCGGCCGACGGCCCACCGGCTCGCCGTGGCGCTGGAGCATCACCGCCTCGTCAGCCGCGACATGCAGGGACGCTTCGTGCTCGGCCCCCGGCTCGGCGAGCTCGCCTCCGCCGCCGGGGAGGACCGGCTGCTGGCCTCCGCCGCCCCGGTGCTGACGGCGCTGCGCGACCACACCGGCGAGTAGCGCCCAGCTCTACCGTCGGCAGGGGGACCAGCGGGTCTGCGTCGCGGCGGCGGAGCGCCCGATGGGTCTGCGCGACTCGATCCCGGTGGGCTCGGCCCTGACCATGCTGGCCGGATCGGCGGCGCAGGTGCTGCTCGCCTGGGAGGAGCCGGACCGGCTGCACCGCGGCCTGCACGGGGCCCGCTTCACCGCCACCACGCTGTCCGGGGTGCGCCGCCGGGGGTGGGCGCAGAGCGTCGGTGAGCGGGAGCCGGGGGTGGCCTCGGTGTCGGCGCCGGTGCGCGGGCCCTCCGGCCGGGTGGTCGCGGCGGTGTCGATCTCCGGGCCGATCGAGCGCATCTCCCGCCAGCCCGGGCGGATGCACTCGGCCACGCTCGTCACTGCCGCCGCCCGGCTCACCGAGGCCCTGCGCCGCTCCGCGGGCTGACAGCGGCCCGCCGCTCCCCGGGGCCCACCCCAGCCCGCCTGAGCCCGCAGCGGGGCGACGACGGGCCCTGCGGGCCCGTCCGCGGGTGGGTGGGAGCGCAGCGGGGAAGACGGCGAAGGCCCCCGGCCGGGGCCGGGGGCCTTCAGACGTAGCCCCGACGGGATTCGAACCCGCGCTACCGCCTTGAGAGGGCGGCGTGCTAGGCCACTACACAACGGGGCCGTGCCTGCCGGACATGTCCGGCGCCCGCCGATCGTAGCCGCCGGGGCGACCGAGCAACGAGCTGCGCTGGGGTACCAGGACTCGAACCTAGACTGACGGAACCAGAATCCGGCGTGCTGCCAATTACACCATACCCCATCGGGGTATCCCGGCCGGTAAGGGCGGCGCGAGACCCGACGCCCGACTTTACCGGCCCGGGCCCCCGCCCCCAAATCGGTTCCCTCCGGCCGTCGCGATCCCGAGCAACGCCGGCACGTCGTGCAGGTCACGGGCCACCGGAACGTCCGCCGGCGTCAGCCCGCTGGCGTGCCGGTCCAGCCAGATCCCGCGCAGCCCCGCGGCGCGGGCACCGCGCGCGTCCACGTCCAGTTCGTCCCCGACGTAGGCGGCCTGTGCGGGCTCCACCCCGAGCCGCTCGCAGGCCAGCCGGAAGACCCGCGGGTCAGGCTTGCCGCACCCCAGGTCGTCCACCCCGACCAGCAGCGGCAGCCGCCCGGCCAGCCCGACCGCCGCCAGCTTCCCGCGCTGGTAGGCGCTCTCGCTGTTGGTCACCGCGCCGACGGCCAGCCCGCGCTCCGCGAGCACGTCCAGCAGCGCAGTGGCGCCGGGAGTCAGCCGCCAGGCGGCCCGGAACGCCCGCTCGTAGCCACGCGCCCAGCGGGCGTAGGCGGCGTCGTCGAGGACGGGCCCGCGGAACCAGGCGTGCAGGTCCTCGGCCCGCCGCCGGCGCTGGGTGGCGAAGTCGACCACGCCGCGGGTGTAGTCGCCGAAGTGCCCGCCGGGGTCGCTCACCCAGCGCGCCAGGGCCGCGTCCGTGCCGGCCGCACCGAGGTGCGGCAGGTGGTGGGCGACCACGTGTGCCAGGGCGGCGCGGAACGCCGCCCGGGTGTCGACCAGGGTGTCGTCGATGTCCAGCAGCACCGCCCGCAGCGGCGACGGCTCAGCCACCCGCACCACCGCGCGGCACGAACAGCCGGGCCACCCGCGCCCGACGCGCCGACCACAGCAGGAAGCCCGTGACCAGGGCCAGCTGGGCGGTGTCCAGGACGAACGCCGTGGGCGGCATGCTGCTCACGTCCACGGTCTCGGTGAGGCTGCCGAAGGCAACGGCCTGCGCCCACGCCACCAGGTTGAACGTCGTGTGCAGGGCGATCCCGGCCTCCAGCCCCCCCGTGCGCCAGGCCAGTACGGCGGCGGCCATGCCGAACACCCAGCGGTCGGCGAACAGCCAGCCGTCCTGGCCCCCGTGGGCGATGGCGAACAGCGTCGAGGACACCAGCGCCCCGGCTGCCACCGCCACCCGGGGCCGGCCGAACAGGCTCCCCACGGCCTGGTTCAGCCAGCCCCGGAAGACGTACTCCTCGCTGGCCGCCTGCAACGGGGTGGTCAGCAGCACGGCGCCCAGCACGAGCGCCCAGTGCGGCTCGTGCGGCGAGCCGAGCACTCCCCCGAGCAGCGAGAGCAGGGTCGCCACCGGCACCAGCACGACCACGCAGACCCCCACGGCCCGCCCCAGCCAGCGCCAGCGCAGCCGTCCCAGCACCGAGGACAGGAACCCTGGCCGCCAGCGGTGCCCGACCCGGACGGCGAGCAGGCTGAGCGGCAGGAAGGCGGCCACCGACAGGTTGAGCCCGATCAGGTCCAGCGGAGTGGTCGGGGCCGGCGTGTCGACCGGCGCCGGCACGGCTCCGCGCTGGGTGCCCGAACCGGCGACGAGGTCGAGCACGCCCACGGCGAGGTCGAGCACGACCACCACGGTGACCACGACGGCGGCCACCACGACGAGCCCGACGAGCGGTCGCCACCAGCGGTGCGCGGGGCCGCGCAGCACCTGCGGGTAGGGCCGGGGGCGGCCGCCGCGGCCGGACGGCGCAGGACCGCCCGGGCTCCACGGTTCGCCCCCCGCACCGCTCACCCCGCCAGTCGCCCCCGCAACGCCGCCAGCCGGTCCAGACAGGACCGCCGGCCGAGGATCTCCATCGACTCCCACAGCGGCGGGGAGACCCGCCGTCCCGAGATCGCCACCCGCAGCGGGGTGAAGGCGACCCGCGGCTTCAGCCCCAGCCCCTCGGCGACGCCGGCCCGCAGCGCGCCGTCGATGGCGTCCGCCCGCCACTCCGCCAGCCCCTGCAGCGCCTGTGCGGCGGCATCGAGGACGGACAGCGCGGTCGCCGCGTCCTTGCCCACCAGTGCCAGCGCGTCATCGGCGACCTCGAGGTCCGCAGCGGCGACGAACAGGAACCCGAGCAGCGCCGGGGCCTCGCCGAGCACCTGCATCCGGGTCTGCACCAGCGGCGCCGCCGCGGCCAGCACCTCGAGCTGTTCCGCCGTCGGCTCCGCCGGCAGCACCCCGGCCCGCTGCAGCGGTGCCACCAGCCGGCCGGCCAGGTCGGCGACGTCGAGCCGGCGCAGGTGCTCGGCGTTGATCGCCTCAGCCTTGGTCTGGTCGAAGCGGGCGGGGTTGGCATTCACGTCGGCGACCTCGAAGGCGGCCACCATCTCGGCCATGGTGAAGATGTCGCGGTCCTCGGCGATCGACCAGCCCAGCAGCGCCAGGTAGTTCAGCAGCCCCTCGGGGATGAAGCCGCGGTCGCGGTGGTGGAACAGGCTCGACTGCGGGTCTCGCTTGGACAGCTTCCGGTTGCCCTCGCCCATCACGTACGGCAGGTGCCCGAAACGCGGGACGCGCTCGGCGACCCCGATGTCGATCAGGGCCCGGTAGAGCGCGATCTGGCGCGGGGTCGAGGACAGGATGTCCTCCCCGCGCAGCACGTGGGTGATCCCCATCAGCGCGTCGTCGACCGGGTTCACCAGCGGGTAGAGCGGATGCCCGTCGGCACGGGCGACGACGAAGTCCGGCACGGTGCCCGCGCGGAAGGTCACCTGCCCGCGGATCAGGTCGTCGAAGCCGAGGTCCTGTTCCGGCATCCGCAGCCGCAGCACCGGCGTGCGCCCCTGCGCCCGCAACTCGGCCTTGCGCTGCTCGTCGAGCCCGCGATCGGCGTTGTCGTAGCCCAGTTTCGGGTCGCGGCCGGCGGCGCGGTGGCGGGCCTCGACCTCCTCCGGGGTGGAGAACGACTCGTACACGTGGCCGGCCGCGACGAGCTTCGCCAGCACCTCGGCGTAGATCTCGAAGCGCTGGCTCTGCCGGTAGGGGCCGTGCGGGCCGCCGACCTCGACCCCCTCGTCCCACTCCAGGCCGAGCCAGCGCAACGCATCGAGCAGCTGCTGGTAGCTCTCCTCGCTGTCGCGGGCGGGGTCGGTGTCCTCGATGCGGAAGACGAAGGTGCCGCCGGTGTGCCGGGCGTAGGCCCAGTTGAACAGGGCGGTACGGATCAGCCCGACGTGCGGCGTCCCGGTCGGCGAGGGGCAGAAGCGGACCCGGACGTCGGCACCGGCGGATGCCGGGGAGGCGGCGGAGGCCGGGGTGACAGTGGGGTCAGTCATGATGTTCCCAGCCTAGTTGCTCGTGCCCCGCGGGCCGATCAGTCCCGCGAGACAACCGGGTTGGACAACACGCCGATCCCCTCGATCTCCACCTCGATGCGCTGCCCCGCGGCCATCGGCCCGACTCCCTCGGGAGTCCCCGTGAGGATGACGTCGCCGGGCAACAGCGTCATCGCGGCGGACACGTGCACCACGATGTCGGCGACGTCGTGCAGCATCGCCGAGGTCCGCGCCTGTTGCACCGTCTGCCCGTCCCTGCGGGTGACGAGCTGGAGGTCGCCCGGGTCGATGCCGGTGACCAGGTAGGGCCCGAGCGGGCAGAAGGAGTCGAACCCCTTCGCCCGCCACCACTGCCCGTCCGCACGCTGCAGGTCGCGGGCGGTGACGTCATTGGCGCAGGTGTAGCCGAGCACCACCTCCGCCACCCGTTCGCGCGGCACGTCGCGGCACAGCCGGCCGATGACCACCGCGAGTTCGCCCTCGTAGTGCACCTCGGTGGACTGCCGGGGCAGCACGATGGGGTCGCCCGGGCCGATCACCGAGGTGTTGGGCTTGAGGAAGATCAGCGGCTCGGGCGGTACCGCGTTGCCGAGCTCCGCGGCGTGCGCGGCGTAGTTGCGGCCCACCCCCAGCACCTTGCTCCGCGGGATCACCGGGGCCAGCAGCCGGACCTGGTCCAGCGGCACCCGCTCGCCGGTGAACTGCAGCGGCGAGTAGAGCGGGTCGCCGCTGACGACGGCCAGCTCCTCCTGCCCCGGGGCCCCTTCGACGACGGCGAACCGGGGGTCCTCCCCCGTGGTGAATCTCGCGATGCGCACGGCGTGGACTCTACTGAGCCGGCCGGGGTGCACCCGCGCCGGCCACGTTCACGCCTCGGCGGCCGCCAGGTACCCGCGGACGGTAGCCGGCAGGCCCAGCACCAGGGTGTGCCCGCGGTGGGCCATCCGCAGCCCGCGCTCCTCCAGCGCGACCTCCCAGCCGTGCAGCGGTACGAAGCGGGTCACCAGCCAGATCAGGGTCTCCTCGCGGGCCCGCCGGGATTCCAGCTCGGAGCTGCGGCGGTTGACCGCGAGCATGATCTGGCCCTCGAGCTGGTCCGGTGCCAACCGGCCGAGCGCGGACAGCTCCTTGTCGATGGCAAGGGCGACGGGAGCGAGCTGCAGGTCGACGGCATCGTGGGGCAGCGGCATGGTGGCCTCCCTGGTCGTGACCCGCTCCGCCGCGCGGTCACCTGGGTGCGGGCCGGCGGGGCGACCGCCTCCGGGAACCGGGTCCGCAGCACCAGGGAACCGCGGCCCGGACCCCGACGCCAGGGCCGTTCGGCACGGCCGTGGCTCAGGACGCGACCCGGCCCAGCCAACCCGCCAGCTGCGCGTACGCACCCGCGCCCTCCGGCACGACGACGACGGGGTCGAACGGGCACCCCGGCCCCCGTGGCCGGGCCGGAATCCCGCGCCGCGCCAGGGACAGGGCGAACCGGCCGACCTCCTCCTGCAGGGCCCCGCCCAGGCCGAGGGGTACCGCGAGATCCCAGCAGTGCACGGCCACCTCGGGGACGTTCAGCACCAGCACCATCCGCCCCGGAACCCCGGGCGTAACCCCGGGCATACCCCCGGGCGTAACCCCGGGCGTAACCCCGGGCATACCCCCGCCCCCTGCCGGGCCCCCGCCCACCGACCCGCCCGGCCCCGGCGGCAGCAACCGGTCGAGCACCCCGCGGTCGGACCACACCTGCTCGAAGTCGGCGCGCGCGCTCGACCACTCGCGCTGCCACCCGCCCCCGCCCGGTGCCGGGCGGACGGCGGCAGCCGCGGACGGCGGGTGGGCCCGTGCCGTCAGCCCCTGCAACCACCCGACCAGATGCCCGAGCAACGAGCGCACGTCCGACCCCGGGCAGGGGGTGACCCGGTCGAGCCGGTCCGGCGTCGCCGCCGCGAACAGTTCGCCCGCCTGGTCAAGGGCCATCGCGAACATCGGGCGCGGGTCGTCCATGGCTGCCTCCCTCGGGAGCTGCCGGCCCCGTACCGGCGCGCAGCTGAGGCTGCCACCGTCCCCCGACAGTTCGGCGATCTTGGTCCGGCGGCGCCCCGGCCCCCGGCCACCGATGCGTCCCGGCCGCCCACCCGCCGCCCCGCACCGGACCTCCCCGCCGCGCTGCCCCGCCCGCGGCGGGGTAGCGTCCGCCCGAGCGCGACGCCGGGAGGGCGCCGCGCACGCTCTGCTCGGAGGTGGACGCGGTGGCGCAGGTGCCCCGGGTGGATCGCGAGCCCTTCGGCCGGACCGCCGACGGCGCGCAGGTGTGGCGCTACCTGCTGCGCAACGGCCCGCTCACGGTCGGCGTGGTCACCCGCGGGGCGGCGCTGCAGTCCGTACTCGCCCCGGACCGCCGGGGCACCCCCGCCGATGTCGTGCTCGGCTTCGCCGACCTGGCCGGGTACGCCGCGGGCGGCCCCGGGGCCTCCTACGTCGGCGCCGTGGTCGGCCGGCACGCGGGCCGCATCGCCGGGGGCCGGCTGCCGCTGGCGGGCCGGGAGTACCCGCTGGCCCGCAACCAGGGCCCGAACAACCTGCACGGCGGGCCGGAGGGCTTCGACACCCGGGTGTGGGACGCCGCCGTGCTCCCCGCCGCGGACCTGCCCGCCGAAGGGCTGGTCGGCATCCGCCTCGACCTGCTCAGCCCCGACGGCGACCAGGGTTCCCCGCCCGGCTCGCGGTGCGGGCCCGCTACCTGCTCGACGCCGGCGGCCGGCTGCGGCTGGAGCTGGAGGCCACCAACCTCGAGCCCGCCGGGGGCCCGGACACGGTGGTGAACCTCACCAACCACGCCTACTTCAACCTCGCCGGGGAGGGCAGCGGCAGCGTGGACGGGCACGTACTGCGCATCCCTGCCGCGCGCTTCACCCCGATCGGCGCCGACCTCGTGCCCACCGGCGAGCTGGCGCCGGTCGCGGGCACGCCGCTGGACTTCCGCACCCCGACGCCGTTCGGGCAGCGGCTGCGGTCCGCACCCGAGCCCGAGCAGCTGCGGCGGGCCGGCGGCTACGACCACAACTGGGTGCTCGACGCCGACGCCGAGCCGATGGCCGGCGACCCCGGGCTGCGGCTCGCCGTGCAGGCGCACGAGCCGGTCGGCGGGCGCCGGCTGCGGGTGTGGAGCGACCAGCCCGGGGTGCAGGTCTTCGGGGCGAACACCTTCGACGCCACCCTGGTCGGCAAGGCGGGGCGGGGCTACGGGCCCGGGGCGGGGTTCACCGCCGAGACCCAGCACTTCCCCGACGCACCGCACCATCCGGGCTTCCCGTCGGTGCAGCTGCCGCCGGGCGCGACCTTCACCACCAGCACCGTGTTCGAGTTCGACGCCGACTGACCCGCGGCGGCGGGTCGCCGGGCCGGGTCAGCGCCGCTGCACCCCGTGCCGCAGCAGCCCGAAGACCAGGCCGTCGCACAGGGCCAGCCATGACGCCTCGACGATGTTGGCCCCGACCCCCACGGTCTCCCACGAGGTGCCCGCGTCGCTGGTCTCGATCAGCACCCGGGTGACCGCGTCGGTGCCGTGGGCGGAGTCGAGGATGCGCACCTTGAAGTCGATCAGCTCGAGCTTCTCCAGCTCGGGGTAGACCGGCAGCAAGGCCTTGCGCAGCGCGGAGTCGAGCGCGTTCACCGGGCCGTTGCCCTCCGCCGTCGCCAGCTGCCGCTGGTCGCCGGCACGCAGCTTGACGGTGGCCTCCGAGACCGCGTCGCCGCCGGTGCGCGACTCGGTGATCACCCGCCAGCTCTCCACGTCGAAGTAGGCCGGGCGGGACCCGCTGACCTCCTCGCGCAGCAGCAGCTCGAACGAGGCGTCGGCCGCCTCGAAGGTGTACCCCCCGGCCTCCATCGCCTTCACCCGGTCGGTGATCCGGCTGAGCAGCTCACGGTCACCCCCGAGGTCGAACCCCAGCTCGCGGCCCTTGAGCTCGATCGAGGCCCGGCCCGCCATCTCCGAGACCAGCATGCGCATGTCGTTCCCGACGCTGGTGGGGTCGGCGTGCTGGTACAGGTCGGGGTCGACGCGGATGGCGCTCGCGTGCAGCCCCGCCTTGTGCGCGAAGGCGCTGGCCCCCACGTACGGCTGCCGGGAGTAGGACGGCACGTTGGTGATCCCGCCGACGGCGTGCGCGATCCGGGTGGAGTCCGCCAGCCGCCCCGGCGGCAGCACCTGCTGCCCGAGCTTGAGCTCCAGGTTGGCGACCACGGTCAGCAGGTTCGCGTTGCCGGTGCGCTCGCCGTACCCGTTCACCGTTCCCTGCACCTGCAGCGCGCCGGCGGCAACCGCGACCAGCGAGTTGGCCACCGCGCAGCCGGTGTCGTTGTGGCAGTGGATCCCCAGCGCCGCGGCGGAGGCGTCCCGGACGGCCTGCACGACGTCGCCGAGCTCCGCCGGGAGCATGCCTCCGTTGGTGTCGCACAGCGCGACCACCTCGGCTCCGGCCTCGGCCGCGGCGCGCACCACCTCCAGCGCGTAGGACGCGTCGTGGCGGTAGCCGTCGAAGAAGTGCTCCGCGTCCAGGAACACCCGGCGGCCCTCGGCACGCAGGTGCGACACGGTGTCGCGGATCATCGCCAGGTTCTCCGCCGGGGTGGTGCGCAGCGCTTTCTCCACGTGCCGGACGTCGCTCTTGGCCACCAGCGTCACCACCGGCGTCCCCGCCTCGAGCAGCGCCCTGACCTGCGGGTCGTCGGCGGCCACGGCCCCGGCCTTGCGGGTCGCGCCGAACGCGACGAGCGTCGCGGTGCGCAGGTCGAGCTCGGTGGCGGCGCGGCGGAAGAACTCGGTGTCCTTGGGGATGGCGCCCGGCCACCCGCCCTCGATGAAGCCGACGCCGAGGTCGTCCAGGTGCCGGGCGATGGCGAGCTTGTCCTGGACGGAGAGGTTCAGGCCCTCCTGCTGCGCCCCGTCGCGCAGGGTCGTGTCGTAGACGTGGAACTCGCTCATGATCGCTCTCCGGTGGTGTGGGCCCGGCCCCGGCACGAAAAAGACCCCTCGCTGCTCGCGAAGGGCCTGCGCGTCGACGGTGCCTGGACGATGTCCTCAGACGGTGCCGACGCGCCCGCCGATAATGATCACGGCCGCGCGCATGGTGGGGCCAGTGTGCCACACCACCCGGGGTGCGCGGCCCGCGCACCCGTTCCCCGGTGCCGTGTCGCCCGGCCCTCAGACCAGGCGCCGCATCCAGCCGTGGGTGTCCTCGGCCCGGCCGTACTGCACGTCCACCAGCCTGCTCCGCAGCCGGGTGGTGACCTCGCCGGTCGGGTCGGGGGTGGAGACCTCCCCGCCCTCCCAGACCAGCCTGCCGACGGGGGTGATGACCGCCGCGGTGCCGCAGGCGAACACCTCGGTGATGTCACCCGCCCGCACCCCGTCGCGCCACTCGGCGATGTCCACCCGGCGTTCCTCCACGTCCAGCCCCTCCTCCTTGGCCAGGGTGAGGACGGAGGACCGGGTGACCCCTTCGAGGATGGTTCCCAGCTCGGGGGTGATCAGCCGGCCGTCGCGGTGCACGAAGTACAGGTTCATCCCGCCGAGCTCCTCCACCCACCGGTGCTCGGAGGCGTCGAGGAAGCACACCTGGTCGCAACCGCGTTCGGCCGCCTGGACCATGGGAGCCAGGCTGGAGGCGTAGTTGCCGCCGCACTTCGCGGCGCCGGTGCCGCCCACCGCGGCCCGGGTGTAGTCGCTGGACAGCCAGATCGACACCGGCTTCAGTCCCCCGGCGAAGTAGGCCGCCACCGGCGAGGCGATCACCGCGTAGGTCACCCGCTGGGCGGGGCGCACCCCGAGGAACGCCTCGGAGGCGAACATGAAGGGACGCAGGTAGAGGCTGGACTCCTCGGCCGACGGCACCCAGTCCACGTCGACGTGGACGAGCACGTCCAGGGAGCGCAGGAAGTCGTCCACGGCGAGCTCGGGCAGGGCCAGCCGGCGGGCCGACCGGCGGAAGCGCTCGCCGTTGGCCTCCGGGCGGAAGGCCCACACCGAGCCGTCCGGGTGCCGGTAGGCCTTGAGCCCCTCGAAGATCTCCTGGGCGTAGTGCAGGACGGCGGCGGCGGGGTCGAGCGAGATCGGCCCGTAGGGCTCGATCCGCCCGTCGTGCCAGCCGTTGTCCGGGGTCCAGGTGGCGGTGACCATGTGGTCGGTGAAGAACCTCCCGAAGCCGGGCGCGGCGAGGATCCCCGCCCGCCGGGCGGGCTCGGTGGGGGTGGGGGTCAGGTGCTCGGCGAACTGCAGGCCGGTCATGAGCGGTACTCCCTTGCGCATCGCCGGCGGCGCGCGGCGGCTCCGCCGGGGGTGCCGCGCAGTCGGCGGCGGCACCGGGTCTGTTGGGACCGTACCAGCGCGGCGGGCTTGCGGTGCAGGCCGGCGCTCAGCCCGCGACGCGGGTGGCGATGGCGTCACCGATCTCCGCCGTGGAGCGGGGTACTCGCCCGCCGGCCGCCCGATCGGCCAGGTCGGCGGCGACGGCGTCCTCGACCCGGGCGGCGGCCTTGTCCTGGCCGAGGTGCTCCAGCAGCATCGCCACCGACGGCACGGTGGCCGTCGGGTCGGCCTTGCCCTGGCCGGCGATGTCCGGCGCCGATCCGTGCACCGGCTCGAACATGCTCGGCGCGGTGCGCTCGGGGTTGATGTTGCCGGAGGCCGCCAGCCCGATCCCGCCGGCGATCGCGGCGGCGAGGTCGGTGACGATGTCGCCGAACAGGTTGTCGGTGACGATCACGTCGAAGCGGGCGGGGTCGGTGACCATGAAGATCGTCGCGGCATCGACGTGCAGGTAGTCGGTGCTGACGGCGGGGAACTCGGCACCCACCCGGTCGACGGTGCGCCGCCACAGGTGCCCGGCGTGGGTGAGCACGTTGTGCTTGTGCACCAGGGTGAGCCGGCGGCGGGGTCGGGCCGCCGCGCGGCGGAAGGCGTCGCGGACGACGCGCTCGACGCCGAAGGCGGTGTTGACGCTGACCTCGGTCGCGATCTCGTGCGGGGTGCCGACGCGCAGCGCGCCTCCGTTACCCGTGTACGGCCCCTCGGTGCCCTCGCGGACGACGACGAAGTCGACGTCGCCGGGGGCGGCCAGCGGGGAGCTGACCCCGGGGTAGATCCGGGCGGGGCGCAGGTTGACGTAGTGGTCGAGCTCGAAGCGCAGCCGCAGCAGCAGCCCCCGCTCCAGCACGCCGCTGGGGACCGAGGGATCACCGACGGCACCGAGCAGGATGGCGTCGTGCCCGCGGATCTCCGCGAGCACGGAGTCGGGGAGGGTCTCGCCGGTGGCGTGCCAGCGCCGGGCACCGAGGTCGTAGTCGGTCGTCTCGACGGCGGTCTCGCCCGCGACGGCCGCGCGGAGGACCTTCAGGCCCTCGGCGACGACCTCGGGGCCGATCCCGTCACCAGCGATGACAGCCAGGCGGAGCGTCTCGGACATGACCGACAGGCTAGCCCGTCCGTCCGGATGTCGAGCAGGGCGTCTCAGGATCCGATCAGGTGCCGGCTGCGGTCACGAGCACTCCCCCTGGTCGCGCCGGTCCATCGACTCCTGCAACGCCCGCCGGGCCTCGCTGCGGTCCATCGCCGTCCTCCTCGCAACTGCGCGCACCGCCGGGCGGCGGGACGCGCGGGCAGTGTCCCTGTGACCAGTGTCGGCGGCACTCCGCCGGGTCTGTCGGGACTTTCGGTGCGCCGTCTCACTATATGAGATCGATCGGCTACTCATCGTGCCAAATCGGCACGGACGGGTCCCCGACCCGGCAGAGTGCAGCGGGGCCGCCACGGGCAGGTCACCCGTGACGGCCCCGGGTCCCGCCTGCGGCAGGGGTTCCCCCGCCTGCGGGGTTCGGGGCAGGGTGGCGCCCCGGGGTCCGTATGCCGTCGTGCCGCGCCGGCCGGCTCAGTCGGACAGGTCGACGAGGTGGGCCGAGCGGGCCCCGATCTCCCGGGCGACCTCCTCGACCACCGCGGCGGAGGCCACCGAGTCGAGGGTCAACACGCTCACCGCCTCGCCACCGACCTCGCGCCGCCCGACCTGCATCGCGGCGATGTTCACGCCGGCCTCGCCGAGCAACCGCCCGAGCGCGCCGATCACCCCCGGACGGTCGGTGTAGCGCAGCACCAGCATGTGGGTGGCGATCGGGATCTCGAGGTCCACGCCGTCGATCCCGACCAGCTTCTCCACCTGCTTCGGCCCGGTGAGGGTGCCCGCGACGGACACCAGCCGGCCGTCGGGCAGGGCGCCGCGCAGGGTGATGACGTTGCGGAACTCCGGGCTCAGCGGGTCGGTGATCAGCCGCACGTCGATGCCACGCTCCTGCGCCAGCCCCGGGGCGTTGACGTACGTCACCTGCGCCTCCACGACGTCGGTGAACAGCCCCTTCAGCGCCGCCAGCCGCAGTACCGACACGTCGAGCGCGGTGATCTCCCCGCGCACCTCGACGTCGAGCTGCACCGGGATGCCGCCCGACACGGCGGTGAACACCCGGCCGAGCTTCTCCACCAACGGGATCCCCGGCCGCACGTCCTCGGCGATCACGCCGCCGGAGACGTTCACCGCGTCCGGTACGAGCTCGCCGGCGAGGGCGAGCCGCACCGAGCGGGCCACCGCGACGCCGGCCTTCTCCTGCGCCTCGTCGGTGGAGGCGCCCAGGTGCGGGGTGACCACCACGCTGTCCAGCTCGAACAGCGGCGAGTCGGTGCACGGCTCCTTGGCGAACACGTCGATCCCGGCGCCGGCGACCCGGCCCTCCTTCAGGGCGGAGTACAGCGCGGCCTCGTCGACGATGCCCCCGCGGGCGGCGTTCACGATGCGCACCGTCGGCTTGACCTTGCGCAGCGCCTCCTCGCCGATCAGGCCGACGGTCTCGGCGGTCTTCGGCAGGTGCACCGTGATGAAGTCGCTCTGCGCGAGCAGCTCGTCGAGCCCGACCAGGCGCACCCCCATCTGCCCCGCGCGGGAGCCGGAGATGTAGGGGTCGTAGGCGATCAGGTCCACCCCGAAGGCGTTCAGCCGCTGCGCGACCAGGGCCCCGATCCGGCCCAGGCCGACCACCCCGACGGTCTTCTCGTACAGCTCCGCGCCGCTGAACTTCGAGCGCTTCCACTGCCCCGAATGCAGCGAGGCGTTGGCCTGCGGGACGTGCCGGGCCACCGACAGCAGCAGCGCGATCGCCAGCTCCGCGGCCGAGACGATGTTCGACGTGGGGGCGTTGACCACCATCACCCCGGCCTGGGTGGCGGCCGGCACGTCGACGTTGTCCAGGCCCACCCCGGCCCGCGCCACCACCTTGAGCCGGGTCGCGGCGGCGAACGCCTCCGCGTCGACCTTGGTGGCCGAACGGACCAGGATCGCGTCGACGTCGGTGATGGCGGCGAGCAGCTGGGAGCGGTCGGACCCGTCACAGGAGCGGATCTCGAAGTCCGGCCCCAGGGCCTCGACTGTCGCGGGCGAGAGCTCCTCGGCGATCAGGACGACGGGCTTGGTCACGACGTTCCCTTCCGGATCTGCGGGTGATCGATGGCGGCGCACCGGATCCGCACCGCCTCCGGGGCACCCCGGCGAGTCTACGGCCGCTTGTGAACGCCTTCACGAGCGTCCGGCATGTGGACGCGGCGACCACGATCCGAGCCGGCGACGATCCACGGCGAGGCGCCGTTCGCCCGCTTGCTCCCCCTTCGCCCGTCCGCTACCAGCGGGCCGGGTGGCTGCCCAGCGGGCTGGGCGGACCGGCCCACTCCGGGCGCCGCGCGCCGATCGTTCCCGGGAACCGAACCCGGGTGACCCGCCCGAACCCGGAGTCGACCTGCTCGGTGACAGGCTCCCCGGCGAGGGCCTCCGCGCTCAGCGGCTCCCCCGGGGCGGCGCTGCCCGGCGGCGGCTCCGGCAGCCGGCCGAGGCCCTGCAGCCAGGTCGCGGTGCGGGCGAGCACCACGCCCACCCGGCGCCCGGCACCGTCGGACCGCTGCCGGCGGACCGCCTCGAGCACGCCCGCGGCGAGCAGCCAGCCGGAGGCGTGATCGAGCGCCTGCAGCGGCAGCGCCCGGGGCGGGGCGCCCGGCCCGTCCACCGCTGCGATGCCGGTGACGAGCTGGACCAGGCTGTCGAAGCCGCGCCGGCCCGCCCACGGCCCGGTGTCCCCGTAGGCGGACAGCTCGGCCAGCACCAGGCCGGGCTGCTCGCGGGCGAGCTGCTCCGGCGCCCAGCCGAGCCCGGCGAGGGCACCCGGCCGCAGCCCGCAGATGAGCACGTCAGCAGAGCGGAGCAGCTCGGCGAACGCGGCCCGGCCGGCCGCGGCGCGCAGGTCCAGCCGAGCACAGCGCTTGCCGGCGGTGGTCTCCGGGACCAGGGCCGGCACCTCCTCGAAGCCCGGGGCATCCAGGCGCAGCACGTCCGCACCGAGTGCCGCGAGCACCTTGGCCGCGGTGGGCGCGGCGATCACCCGGGTGAGGTCGAGCACCCGCAGCCGCCGCCCGCCGGGGGTCCCCGCGGGTCCGGCCGGCGTGAGCGGGCCGAGGGCGAGCAGCGGCCGGGCCGCCACGGCGGCCGCCTGCGGGTGCTCCCGCCACTCCTGCGGGGTGCGCAGCGCCGCGGCTGCTCCCCCGGCCCGCTGCACGGCGTCCTCGACCGCCCCGGCCCTCCGGTCGGCCACCGCCGCGGCGACCTGCGCCCGGTCCGCACCGTCGGGCAGCCCGAGGGCACCCAGCGCGGCCCGGCGATGGTGGGCGTAGTTGGTGTGCAGCCGGACCCAGCCGTCGGCGGTCGGGTAGTTGCCTGCCAGCGGGTCCCAGGACGCCAGGGCGGCCCCGTCGACCCGCAGGTGCTGCTCGGCCCGGAACACCTCCACCGCGGCGCGACACGGCAGCCGCACCGGCGCGGGCTCCCCGCCCGCGGCCTCAAGGCGGGCCGCGGAGGCCAGGGTGAGCCCGACCGCGACGGCTGCTGCGTCCGCCACCCGGTACCGCGTCGGCAGCGGCACGCCGGCGCCCTCCAGGCGCACCGCTGGGGCCACCGGCAGGCCGGTCAGGTGCCTCCAGAGCCGGGCCAGCTCGGCATCAGCGCCGGCATCGGCGCCGGCGGCGGGGCCGCGGGTGGCGCGGTCCCGGCCGCCGGACGCTCCCGCCCCGGCGGACGGCCGCCCGGGATCACCGGGCGCCCCCACACCGGGACGGGGCCTGCTCACCGAGCCGCGGTGCCCTCGGTGTAGTCGTCGCCGGACTTCACCCAGCTCATCAGCTTGCGCAGCTCGCGCCCGGTGGCCTCGATGGGGTGCTGCTCGGCCTCGGTGCGCAGCCGGGTGAACTCCGGGGCGCCGGCGTCCTGGTCGGCGATGAACCGCGCGGCGAAGGTGCCGTCCTTGATCTCGGCGAGGATCTGGCGCATGTTCTGCTTCACCGAGTCGTCCAGCACCCGCGGGCCGGAGACGTAGTCCCCGTACTCCGCGGTGTCGGAGACGCTCCAGCGCTGCTTGGCGATGCCGCCCTCGTACATCAGGTCGACGATCAGCTTCAGCTCGTGCAGGCACTCGAAGTAGGCCACCTCCGGCTGGTACCCGGCCTCGGTGAGGGTCTCGAACCCGAGCGTCACCAGCCGGGACACCCCGCCGCAGAGCACGGCCTGCTCGCCGAACAGGTCCGTCTCGCACTCCTCGGTGAAGGTGGTGGTGATCCCGCCCGCCCGCAGGCCGCCGATCCCGCGGGCGTAGGACAGCGTCAGCGGCCACGCCTTGCCGGTCGCGTCCCGCTCGACGGCCACCAGCACCGGCACCCCGCGGCCGTCGACGAACTCGCGCCGGACCAGGTGGCCGGGGCCCTTCGGGGCCACCATGCAGACGTCGACGCCCTCCGGCGGGTCGATGTAGCCGAAGCGGATGTTGAAGCCGTGGCCGAAGAACAGCGCGTCACCGGCGGCCAGGTTGGGGGCGATCGCCTCGGCGTACAGGTGGCGCTGCACCGGGTCGGGGGCGAGCACCATGATGACGTCGGCCTCCGCGCAGGCCTGCGCCGGCGTGACCACCCGCAGTCCCTCCGCCTCGGCCTTCGGCCGGCTCTTGCTGCCCTCGGGGAGCCCGACCCGGACGTCGACACCCGAGTCCCGCAGGCTCAGCGAGTGCGCATGGCCCTGGCTGCCGTAGCCGAGCACGGCCACTTTCCGCGCTTGGATGATCGACAGGTCAGCCGCGTCGTCGTAGAACATCTCGGCCACGAGAGTGCATCTCCTTCAGTGGATCGGCGGGGGGTGGTACCTGCGGTGCCTCGGTGGTGCCGGCCTTGCCCGGGCATCAGATCTCGGGGCGACCCTAGCGAGTGCCCGGCGACCAAGGGGGTCAGGCGGAGCGCAGCGCCCGGTCGGTGATCGACCGGTTGCCGCGCCCCATCCCGACCAGCCCCGACTGCACCAGCTCACGGATCCCGAACGGTTCCAACACCTTCAGGAACGCCTCGAGCTTCTCCGGGTTGCCGGTCACCTCGATCGTCACCGCGTCGGGGGCCACGTCCACCACCTTGGCCCGGAACAGCTGCACCGTCTCCAGCACGTGCGAGCGGGTCTGCAGGTCGGCCCGCACCTTCACCAGCAGCAGCTCGCGCTGCACCGAGGCGGTCGGCTCGAGCTCGACGATCTTGATCACGCTGATGAGCTTGTTGAGCTGCTTGGTCACCTGCTCCAGCGGCAGCTCCTCGACGTCGACGACGACAGTCATCCGGGACACGTCCGGGTGCTCGGTCGGCCCGACGGCGAGGGAGTGGATGTTGAACCCGCGGCGGGCGAAGAGCCCGGCCACCCGGGCGAGGATGCCCGGCTTGTTCTCCACCAGCACCGACAAGGTGTGCTTGCTCATCTGGTTCGCGCTCCTCAGTCCTCGCGGTCCCATTGCGGGCTCATCCCCCGGGCGATCTGGATGTTGTCGTTGCTCACCCCGGCCGGGACCATCGGCCACACCATCGCGTCACGGTGCACGACGAAGTCCACCACCACCGGGGCGTCGTTGATCGCCATCGCCTTCTCGATCGTGGAGTCGACGTCCTCGGGTCGGTCGCAGCGCAGCCCCACCGCGCCGTACGCCTCCGCCAGCTTGACGAAGTCGGGCACCCGGCGGGCACCGACGGAGGTGTGCAGATCGGTGTTGGAGTAGCGCCCGTCGTAGAACAGGGTCTGCCACTGGCGGACCATGCCGAGGCTGCTGTTGTTGATGATGGCGACCTTGATCGGGATGTCGTTGATGACGCAGGTGGCCAGCTCCTGGTTGGTCATCTGGAAGCAGCCGTCGCCGTCGATGGCCCACACGGTGCGGTCGGGCATGCCGACCTTGGCGCCCATCGCCGCCGGCACCGCGAACCCCATCGTGCCCAGCCCGCCGGAGTTGATCCAGGTGTTCGGGTGCTCGTAGCGGATGAACTGCGACGCCCACATCTGGTGCTGGCCGACGCCGCCCACGTAGAGCGCCTCGGGACCGGCGAGCTGCCCGATCCGCTGCACCACGTGCTGCGGGGCGATCTCCCCGGCCGGCGGCTCCGCGAACCCCAGCGGGTAGGTGGTGCGCCACTCGTCGAGCTGGCGCCACCACCCTTCCAGGTCGGCGCGCCGGCCGGCGGCGTGCTCGGCCTCCAGCGCGAGGATGAGCTCGCTGACGACGTCCTTGCAGTCCCCCACGATGGGGACGTCGGCGACCCGGTTCTTGGAGATCTCGGCGGGGTCGATGTCGGCGTGCACGATCGTCGCGCCGGGAGCGAAGGTGGACAGCTTGCCGGTGACCCGGTCGTCGAAGCGGGCGCCGAGGCTGACGATGAGGTCGGCCTTCTGCAGCGCCGTCACGGCCGCCACCGTCCCGTGCATGCCGGGCATGCCGAGGTGCTGGGGGTGGGAGTCGGGCAGCGCGCCGCGGGCCATCAGCGTGGTCACCACCGGGGCGCCGCTGAGGTCGACCAGCCGGCGCAGCTGCTCCGAGGCGCGGGCCTTGATCACGCCGCCACCGACGTAGAGCACCGGACGCCGCGACTCGATCAGCAGCCGGGCGGCCTCACGCACCTGCTTGCCGTGCGGGCGGGAGACCGGGCGGTACCCCGGCAGGTCGATCCGCTCGGGCCAGCGGAACGTGGTCATCGCCTGCATGGCGTCCTTGGCGACGTCGACCAGGACCGGGCCGGGCCGGCCGGTCCCGGCGATGTGGAACGCCTCGGCGATGGTGCGCGGGATGTCCGCCGGGTTGGTGACCAGGTAGTTGTGCTTGGTGATCGGCATGGTGATGCCCGAGATGTCGGCCTCCTGGAAGCCGTCGGTGCCGATCAGCGAGGAGGCGATCTGCCCGGTGATGGCCACCATCGGCACCGAGTCCATGTAGGCGTCGGCGATCGCGGTGACGAGGTTCGTCGCGCCGGGGCCGGAGGTGGCCATGCAGACCCCCACCCGCCCGGTGGCGTGCGCGTAGCCCTCGGCCGCGTGGCCCGCACCCTGCTCGTGCCGGACCAGGATGTGCCGCACCGTCGGGGAGTCCATCAGCGGGTCGTAGAGCGGGAGGATCGCGCCGCCGGGAATGCCGAAGACGACGTCCACCCCGGCCGTCTCGAGGGAGCGCACCAGGCTGCTCGCCCCCGTCATGGTCTCCCCGGCGTTGCCGGGTTGGCTGCCGGTGCCGTCGTTGGCGCTTCGGTGGCCTGACATCGCGGGCCTCTCCTCGTCCGTCCTGGGTGCTCTGGCTGTGCTGCTTGCGTGGGGTGCTTCGCGGGTGGCGCTGCGGTTCCGGCGGACTGCGTGCGACCCCCGGGGACGAAAAGACCCCTCGGCCCAGGATCTGGGCAGGCGAGGGGTCGCGCGCTCGGCGGGGTCGGGGTGACCTCAGCCGGCGCGCCGTCCGAGTACGAGGGCCATACGCATGGCCTCACAGTTCTACGGCAGGTTCGCGGTGTCAATCGACCCCCCGGCGCGTCTCGGAATCTGAGACCGGCAGCCAGGACGGAGGTCCACCATCCGGACGCCCGGGAGCCTCAGCTGCAGATGGCGCCCGTCGAGGCCGAGCCGACGAGCTTGACGTACTTGGACAGCACGCCGGTGGTGTAGCGGGCCGGCAACGGCTGCCAGCCGCTGCGCCGCCGGGCGAGCTCGCCGTCCCCGACCAGCAGGTCGAGGGTGCGGGCGGAGACGTCGAGCCGCACCCTGTCGCCGTCCCGCACCAGCGCCACCGGGCCGCCGTCCGCGGCCTCGGGGGCGACGTGGCCGACGCACAGCCCGGTGGTCCCGCCGGAGAAGCGCCCGTCGGTGAGCAGCAGCACGTCCTTGCCGAGCCCCGCACCCTTGATCGCCGCGGTGATGGCGAGCATCTCGCGCATCCCGGGGCCGCCCTTCGGGCCCTCGAAGCGGATCACCACCACGTCGCCGCCGCCGATGGTGCCGTCCTCCAGCGCGTCCAGCGCGGCCCGCTCCCGGTCGAACACCCGGGCGGTGCCCTCGAAGACGTCGGCGTCGAACCCTGCCGTCTTCACCACGGCGCCGTCGGGGGCCAGCGACCCGCGCAGGATCGTCAGCCCGCCGGAGCGGTGGATCGGGTCCGACAGCTTGCGCAGCACCGTTCCGTCGACGTCGGGAGGTGAGAGCGCGGCGAGGTTCTCGGCCACCGTCCGGCCCGTCACCGTGAGCGCGTCGCCGTGCAGCAGCCCGGCCTCGAGCAGTGCCCGCATCACCACCGGCACGCCACCGACCCGGTCCACGTCGGGCATCACGAAGCGGCCGAACGGCTTCACGTCCGCCAGGTGCGGCACCCGGTCGCCGATCCGGTTGAAGTCGTCGAGGTCCAACCGAACCCCGGCCTCGTGGGCGATGGCGAGCAGGTGCAGCACGGCGTTGGTGGAGCCGCCGAACGCCATCACCACCGCGATCGCGTTCTCGAACGCCTCCCGGGTGAGGATGTCGCGTGCGGTGATGCCGCTGCGCAGCAGTTCGACCACGGCCTCGCCGGAGCGGCGGGCGAACCCGTCACGGCGCCGGTCGGTGGCCGGCGGCGCGGCGCTGCCGGGCAGCGACATCCCCAGCGCCTCGGCCGCGGAGGCCATCGTGTTGGCGGTGTACATCCCGCCGCAGGCCCCCTCGCCGGGGCAGATCGCGCGTTCGATGACATCCACGTCCGCGCGGCTCATCAGCCCCCGCGCGCACGCGCCGACCGCCTCGAACGCGTCGATGATGGTGACCTCGCGCTCGCTGCCGTCGGACAGCCTCGCCACCCCGGGCAGCGTCGTGCCCGCGTACAGGAACACCGCTGCGAGATCGAGCCGGGCCGCCGCCATGAGCATCCCCGGGAGCGACTTGTCGCACCCGGCGAGCAGCATCATGCCGTCGAGCCGCTCCGCCATCACCACGGTCTCGACGCTGTCGGCGATGATCTCGCGGGACACCAGGGAGAAGTGCATTCCCTCGTGCCCCATGGAGATCCCGTCGCTGACCGAGATGGTGGTGAACTCGAGCGGGTAGCCGCCGCCCGCGTGCACGCCCTCCTTGCCCGCCTGGGCCAGCCGCTGCAGGGACAGGTTGCAGGGGGTGATCTCGTTCCACGAGCTCGCCACACCGATCTGCGGCTTGGCGAAGTCGCCGTCGCCCATGCCGACCGCGCGCAACATCCCGCGCGCGGCGGCCCTCTCCAGGCCGTCCGTCACGTCGCGGCTACGGGGCTTGATGTCGGGGGCGTCCTGCGGGGTCCGGCTCACCCCCGGGGAGTCTAGGGCCGGCGCCGGTCCCGCGCCCGGCGCGGGAAGTCCCGCCGGCGGCTGCGGGCGGCCGCGGGCCGGAGGGCATCGGCGCGCGGGCCGCACCCCCGTCGGCAATGATGGGCGGGTGGGGTACGCGGTGGAGCTGGACCTGCACGGGCGTCCGGTCACCGTGGTGGGCGGCGGCCCCGCTGCCGCCCGCAGCGGCGCCGAGTGCGCCGCCGCCGGGGCCGTTGTCACCGTGCTGGCGGTGCACGGGTGCGAGCAGCTCGCGGCCCTCGACGCCGCCGGAACGGTGCGCTGGCTGCGCCGCGACGCGCTGTCCCCCGATGTCGCCGCCGCCCGGCTGGTGCACGCGGCCACCGGCTCGGCGGCGGGCGATGCCGTGGTGGCGCAGTGGGCAGACACCGCCGGGGTGTGGTGCATCAGCCCGGACGGCCCCGGAACCGGAACCGCCCCGCCGGTGCGGCGGCGGCCCCCCGCCGCCGGCCGCGGGCAGGTGGCGCTGGTCGGCGGCGGCCCCGGGGACCCCGGCCTGATCACCGTCCGCGGGCTCGCCCTGCTGCGGACCGCGGACGTCGTGGTGGTCGACCGGCTCGCCCCCCGGGAGCTGCTCGCCGGGCTCGACCCGGACGTCGAGGTGGTCGACGTGGGCAAGACCCCCGACCACCACCCGGTGCCGCAGCAGCAGATCAACCGCCTGCTCGTCGACCGCGCCCGCTCGGGGGCGCGGGTGGTGCGGCTGAAGGGCGGCGACCCCTACCTGCTCGGGCGCGGCGGCGAGGAGGCGCGGGCCTGCCGGGCCGCCGGGGTCCCGGTCGTCGTCGTCCCGGGCGTGACCAGCGCGCTCGCGGTGCCGGCCGGGGCCGGGATCCCGGTGACCCATCGCGGCCTCGCCCGCTCGGTGACCGTGCTGACCGGCCACGACGACCCCGACCATGCGGCGCTGGTGGCCCTCGGCGGCACCATCGTGGTGCTGATGGGGGTGGACCGGCTGCCGGCCCTGTGCGGCGGGCTGCTGCGCCACGGGATGGACCCGGCCACCCCCACCGCCGTGGTCGAGCGCGGCTGGTCCGCGTCCCAGCGCACCACCGTCGCCGATCTCGCCGGGCTGGCGGAGGCGGCCCGGCTGCGCGGTGTGCGGCCCCCCGCGGTGGTCGTGATCGGCGCCGTCGCCGCGCTGGCCGAGGAACTCGGCCCGCTCGCCGCGGCGCCGGGGGCCGGCTGATCCGGTGCCGGCCGCACCGGTGCAGCTCACCCGATGGCGGGAGGATCCCGTCCTGGTCGCCTGCGGGCACGGCACCCGCTCGGCAGCCGGGCGGGCCGCCATCACCGGGCTGGTGGACGCGATCGCCGCCCTGCGCCCCGGGCTCGAGGTAGCCGCCGCCGCGCTGGACGTGCACGGCCCGACCCTCGCCGAGGTGGTCGCCGACCGGGTCGCGGCCGGGCGGGCGGTGGTGGTGGTGCCGCTGCTGCTCAGCCGGGGGTATCACCTGCACACCGATATCGGCGCGGTGGTGCGGGCAGGTGCCGGCCGGGTGCGGGCCGCCCGCGCGCTCGGACCCGACCCGCGGCTGGCGGAGGTGCTGGCGGAGCGGGTGCGCGGTTGCGGCTGCGACGACCCGGCCGCCACCGTGGTGCTGGCCGCGGCCGGATCGGCCGATCCCGGGGCCCGGGCGGACGTCGCGCGGGCCGCCGGTGACCTCGCCGGGCTGCGGGCAGGGCCCGTGCTGCCGGCATACCTGTCCGCCGCCCGGCCCGCGCTGGCCGACGTGGTGGGCGCGCAGGTCGCGGCCGGGCGGGAGGTCACGGTGGCCAGCTACCTGCTCGCCCCCGGCGTGCTCGCCGACCGGGTGGCCGCCACCGCCGTGGCCGCCGGGGCGAGCCGGGTGAGCGCACCGCTGGCACCGCACCCGATCCTCTCCGAGCTGGCGCTGTCGCGCTACGCGGCGGTGGCGGGGTAGCTCCCGCGCTGCCTCGCGGCGATGCCAGACTTCGCCAGACCGGTCCAGGGCAGGGAGGCGCTGATGTCGCAGCAGTACGTGGCCGCCATCGACCAGGGCACCACCAGCACCCGGTGCATGCTCTTCGACGCCGCCGGTGCCGTGGTGGCCTCCGCCCAGCGCGAGCACCGCCAGATCATGCCCCGGCCGGGGTGGGTGGAGCACGATCCCGAGGAGATCTGGGCGAACACCGTCGCGGTGGTCTCCGCGGCGCTGGAGCGCGCCGGGGTCGCGGCCTCGGCGCTGGCCGCGGTCGGTGTCGCCAACCAGCGCGAGACGACCGTGGTCTGGGACCGGACCACCGGCCGGCCGGTGTACAACGCGATCGTCTGGCAGGACACCCGCACGCAACCCCTCTGCGCGCAGCTCGCGGCCCTCGGCGGCGGCGCCGACCGCTACCGCGACCGGGTGGGCCTGCCGCTGGCCACCTACTTCGCCGCGCCGAAGGCCCGCTGGGTGCTCGACACCGTCGACGGCGCCCGGGAGCGGGCCCTGCGCGGCGACCTGCTGTTCGGCACGATGGACAGCTGGCTGCTGTGGAACCTCACCGGCGGCCCGGCCGGTGGGGTGCACCTGACCGACGTCACGAACGCCTCCCGGACGCTGCTGATGGACCTGCGCAGCCTGGAATGGGACCCCGACATCGCCGCCGAGGTCGGCGTCCCGGCCCGGATGCTGCCGCAGATCCGCTCCAGCAGCGAGGTCTACGGCACCGGGGCGGCCGGCGGCCCGCTGCCGGGGGTGGCGATCGCCGGTGCGCTCGGCGACCAGCAGGCGGCCACCTTCGGGCAGGTCTGCTTCGCCCCCGGGGAGGGCAAGAACACTTACGGCACCGGCAACTTCCTGCTGCTGAACACCGGCACCGAGCCGGTGCTCAGCGAGAACGGCCTGCTCACCACGGTCTGTTACCGGCTCGGCGGGGCAGCCCCGGTCTACGCCCTGGAGGGATCCATCGCGGTGACCGGCTCGCTGGTGCAGTGGCTGCGCGACAACCTCGGCCTGATCGCCGACGCCGCCGAGGTGGAGCCGCTGGCCCGCACCGTCGCCGACAACGGCGGCGCCTACTTCGTACCGGCCTTCTCCGGCCTGTTCGCCCCCTACTGGCGCCCCGACGCGCGCGGCGCGCTGGTGGGGCTGACCCGGTACGTGACCCGCGGGCACCTGGCCCGGGCGGCGCTGGAGGCGACCGCCTTCCAGACCCGGGAGGTGGTCGAGGCGATGCGGGCCGACTCCGGGGTGAGCCTGTCGGAGCTGCGGGTCGACGGCGGGATGGTGGTGAACGAGCTGCTGATGCAGTTCCAGGCCGACATCCTCGGAGTGCCCGTGGTCCGCCCCAGGGTGAGCGAGACCACAGCTCTCGGGGCCGCCTACGCGGCCGGGCTGGCGGTGGGTTTCTGGTCCGGCCTGGACGAGCTGCGCGGCCACTGGGCGCAGGACCGGCGCTGGACACCCACCCTCGGGCAGGCCGAGCGGGAACGGCTCTTCCGGCTCTGGCGCAAGGCCGTGACCCGCACCTTCGACTGGGTGGAGGCCGAATGAACACCCCGAAGGACTAATACCTGGGCAGCAACGGGCCGATGTCTCCGGTGAGGTACGCCTTCCTCCACCAGCTCCAGCCCGCTCGAGCTCCAGGGAGACCGGATGACGATCACAGTCCGACAGGTCCTGTTCGGCCTGCTGTTCGTGGCTGCGGCCTCCGCCGGCGGGGCGGCGGTCACCGCGAGCAACACGCTGCCGTCCACCACCGCGGGGTACGGCACCTCCACGGTCAGCGGCGCCGTGGCGACCTCGATCGTGTTCACCCTCAACGCCGACGGCACCCAGATCACCCAGGCCGACCTGGTGTTCACCGGTGATCTCACCTCGGGGCGGGCGGTGAGCGCGGCCTTCGGCAGCGACAGCCTCACCACCTGCACCATCGGCAGCTACGACGGCTCCAGCACCGCCGTCAGCTGCAGCGGGTTCACCCAGGCCACCGACACCGCCACGGCGTTCCACGTCGCGGTGACCAACACCTGAGCGACCGCGGCCTGCGCCGGTCGCCCTCCCCCGCAGCTGACGATGCCCACCACCCGCCGCCCCGCGCACCGGCTGGTCGGCCCGCTGCTGCTCGCCGCCCTGGCCGGCACGGCGACCTTCGTGCTGGCCCCCCGGCTGGCGGCGGGGATCAGCTACGTGGTGCCGAGCGGGGTGAGCATGCAGCCCACCGTCCACGCCGGCGACCTGGTGCTGCTGCGCGCCGAGGACTCCTACCGGGTGGGCGAGGTGATCGGCTACCGGAGCCCGACGCTGCACACCGTCGTGCTGCACCGGATCAGGGCCACCGGCCCCACCGGGTTCACCACCCGCGGGGACGCCAACTCCTGGGTCGACCCCGACCACCCGCAGGCCGACCAGGTGCTCGGGGCGCTCTGGGTACGGGTGCCCCGGCTGGGCGCGCTGCTGCGGATCGGCGGATCGGGCCCGTCCGTCCCCGTGCTGGCGCTGGCCGGCCTGCTGCTGCTCGCCGCGGGTGCCCGCACCGCCGGCAGGGCCCGGCCCGGGCCGCACCCGCCCGACCGCCACGCCAGCCGGCGCCGCCGCGGGCCGGTACCGGGCCGGGCGCCGGCAGGGTCGTCGGCGGGCGCGCCGCCGGGGCCGTCCGGGCGGGGCTCGGGACCGTCGATGGCCGCGCTGTCGTCCGCGGCGGCCTCGCTGGCGCTGGTCGCGGCCACGGTGGGCGGGCTCGCCTTCGCCCTGCCCCTCGAACGGAACGCCCAGGTGCAGCTCGGCTACCGGCAGACGCTGGCGTTCGGGTACTCCGCGGCCGCGCCGCCCGGGGTGGCCTACCCCGACGGGCGGGTGCACTGGGGAGACCCGGTCTACGTGCGCCTGGTGCGGGCGTTGCGGGTGGAGGTCCGGCAGTCCTTCACCGGCCCGGCGGGGCAGGCCCCGCCGGGCGGCACCCTCACCCTGCGGTCGTGGCTGGAGTCCTCCAGCGGCTGGCACGCCCCGGCCGCCGACACCGTGACCGTCCCGCTGCAGGGCGCCTCGGGCACGGCGTCCGCAGTGGTCGATCCGGCCTCGCTGGCGAGGGTGGCGGCGGGCGTCGAGCGCGCCAGCGGCGTCCCGCTGGGGCCGCTCACCCTGCACCTGGAGGCGGTCTCCACCGTGCGCACCACGGTCGAGGGGCGGCCGCTGGTGGCCAGCACCACGGCTCCGCTGCGCTTCCGCCTGGACGGCGCCCAGCTGGTGCTGCTCGACCGCGACCCGGCCACCACGCAGGCCGGCTCGCTGGCGGTGACGCGCTCCCTGCAGCGCACCGTCGGCGTGCTCGGGACCGCCGTCCCGGTGCGGTGGCTGCGGATCGGCGCGCTGGCCGCCCTGCTGTCGGCCGCGGCGCTGCTCGCGCTGCGGGCCGTGGCCCGCCGGTTGCCGGTGCGGGCCGGGCAGGTCGCGCGCCGCTACCCGGACCGGATCGTGCACGTGCGGGGCGTGGACCCCGCGGCGGCGCACGTCGAGGTCGCCGCCGCCGGTGACCTGCTCCGGCTCGCCGACCAGACCAGCGCGGTGATCGTGCACTTCGGGCCGCCGGGCGCGGACGGCTACGAGCTGGAGGTGGGCGGCACCCGGTACCGCTACACCGACGCCCTGCACGCCGCGCCGCCCCGGGGGCGGGGCGGGTGGGGCGGCGGAGAACCTAGGATGCGCCGATGGCGGACAACGACCTCCTCGTGATCGACACCGGCAGCGAGTTCGGGGCCCGGGTGGCCCGGCACCTGCGCGCCGACCCGGTGGCATGGCTCACCACCGTCAGCGCCGTCGGCGCCCCCGTGCCCAGCCCGGTGTGGTTCCTCTGGGACGGTGCGGCCACCGTCCGCGTGTTCAGCCTGCCGGCCACCTCCCGGGCCCGGAACCTGGCGGCCAACCCTCGGGTGACGCTCAACTTCGACGGCGGCGCGCGCGGCGACGACATCGTCGTGCTGTCCGGGACCGCCGCGGTGGAGCCGGGCGAGCCGGACCCGCAGTTCCTGGCCGCGTACCTGGACAAGTACGCCGACCTCATCGCCGACCTGGGCACCACCCCGGAGGGCTTCCGGCAGCGCTACTCGCTGCTGCTGGCGATCACCCTGACCCGGCTGCGCGGGCACTGAGCCCGGCTCACCCGCCGGCCACGTTGGGCAGCACCAGCAGGCTCACCCCGGGCGGCACGGGGGTGTCCTGGCCCTGTGCCGCGCGCACGTCCTGCTCCCCGACGAAGAGGTTGACGTGGCGGCGCACGGCGCCGGTCTCGTCCCGGATCCGCCGCCCCACCCGCGGGTAGGCCGCCTCGACCCCGGCCAGGACGTCGGCGACCCGGGCGCCGTCGGGCACGGTGACGGTGAGCCGGCGGGCACCGCCCGCGTCGTCGGCCAGCACCCCCGGCAGCACCACCTCGACCTGCACCGGGCTAGCCGACCTGCGCGGCCCGCACGCTGAGCACGTCCGGCAGGTGCCTGGCCACCTCGACCACGGTGTCGCCGTCGTCGGTGCTGGCGTACACGAAACCGTCCCGGGTGCCCAGGGCGAGCAAGGGGGTCTTGTCGGCCCCGCGGTCGAGCACGCAGGCCGCGTCGCGCAGCACGCTGGCCCACTCCCCGTCGGGCAGCCCGCTGCCCACCTCCTGCCAGCTGGCCCCGGCGTCAGTGCTGCGCTGCAGGCGAAGCCGCCCGCCCGGGGGGACCCGGCGGCCGTCGGCCTCCAGCGGGACCACCCACACGGTGCCCGGCCGGCGCGGGTGGGCGAGCATCACGAAGCCGAAGTCGCTCGGCAGCCCGGCCGCGATCGACTCCCAGCTCCCGCCACCGTCGTCGCTGCGGTAGACGCCGTGGTGGTTCTGGGCGTACAGCCGCTGCGTCCCGGCGGCGTCGACGGCCACCTTGTGCACGCACTGGCCGAACTCCGGCTGCGGGTCGGGCAGGAAGTACGCCGAGATCCCCCGGTTGCGCGGCACCCAGGAGGCCCCGCCGTCGCCCGAGGCGTAGACCCCGCCGGTGCTCATCGCGACCAGCAGGCGCTCGTCGTCGCCGGGGTCGGTGATGACGGTGTGCACCGCGGCGCCCCCGAACCCGGGGGCCCACTGCGGCCGGTGCGGGTGGTCCCACAGCCCGCGGACGAGCTCGAAACTGCGCGCCCGAGTCGGCGCTGCGCCACAGCGAGGTGGGTTCGACCCCTGCCCAGACCACCCCGGGCCGAGCGGCGTCGGGCTGCAGCTGCCAGACCCGTTCCACCGCCGCGTCGGTGTCGGCGGGGAAGCGCACCGAACCCTGCTCGGTCTCCTCCCAGCTGCCGCCGAGGTCGTCCGAGCGGGCGACGGTGGGGCCCCAGTGCTCGCTGCGCACCCCCGCCAGCAGCCGGGGCGGCGCCCCGGCTGCGGCGCCGGGGGCGGGGAGGTAGGCGACGGACGGGATCTCTCGCATCAGGAACCGTGGTCCCTCCACGGTCCAGCTGCGGGCGTCGTCGCTGCGGGCCAGGAACAGGCCCTTACGGGTTCCGACTGCCAGCTGGATGGGCATCGGCACAGTCAACTCCCGCCCGGTGCGGCCCGCCATCGCAGCGGGTCGCCCGGGACGGGGCGGCACCGGACCGGCCGCGCTCAGGAGTGCTCGGCGACCGCCTCGGCGAGCTGGCGCAGCAGGTCGCCGAACGAGCCGCCGGCCACGGCCTCCAGGCCCGCGGCGATGCCGACGGTCGCCGCCGCGACGGCCGTCGTGAGCAGGGCGAACTCGACCGAGGCAGCGCCCCGGGAACGCCTGCCCGTGCTGTGCCGGCGCTGCCCCGGCCGGCACCGGATCCTGGTCCGCATGGTTCGATGTTAACTATTCGTATTCACATCAACACCATGAGTCACATCAGGTGTTCGCCCGACCTCGGCTCAGCGCGGTGGGCCGGCCACCACGTTGCGCAGCGGTCGCCCGGCCCCGAAGCGGGCGAACTGCTCGCGCAGCAACGCCCGGGCCCGCGGCACGAAGGCCGAGGAGTTGCCCCCCACGTGCGGGCTGATCAGCACCCCCGGCGCCGTCCACAGCGGATGGCCGGGCGGCAGCGGCTCGGGGTCGGTGACGTCCAGGGCCGCCAGCAGCCTGCCCGCGGTGACCTCCGCGACCAGCGCGTCGGTGACCACCACGCCACCCCGGGCGACGTTCACCAGCAGCGCACCGGGGGGCATCGCGGCGAGGAACCGCGCATCCACCAGGCCCCGGGTCGCCGGGGTGAGCGGCAGCGCGAGGATCACCACCTCCTGCCGCGGCAGCAACTGCGCCAGCTCGTCGATCCCGTGCACGTGCCCCGCGGCGTCCTCCCGGGCCCGGGAGGCCACCCGGGTCAGTTCCACCTCGAACGGCGCCAGCCGGGCCGCGATCGCCGCGCCCACCTGCCCGGCCCCCACCAGCAGCACCCGCCGGTCGGCCAGCGACGGGCGGGTCGAGTCCTGCCAGCTGCCGGTCGCCGCCGCCCGGGCGAAGTCACCGATCCCGCGCAGGGCCGCGATGGTCAGCCCGATCGCCAGCTCGGCGGTGGACGCGTCGTGCACGCCCGCGGCGGTGCACAGCGTCACCCCGGGCGGCAGGTGGGCCAGCACGTGCTCGTACCCGGCGGTGAGCGTCTGCACCACCTCCAGCCCCTGCACCGCGGCGAGCCGCGGCAGCCCCGCGCTCCCGCTCAGGTACGGCAGCACCACGAGCCGGACCTCGGGAGGCACCGGCCCGGACAGGTCCCACAGCAGCTGCCGCACCGGGGGCGCGCCGTCGGGCCACAGCCGGGCCCAGCGCCCGTCCGGGACGGTGACGACGGGGGCGGTGGGGGCCGGGATCTCGGGCATGCCCCCACCGTAGGTCCGCCCCGCCGACGCCGTCGTGGGGGCCCGCGGACCCGATCCGGGGACGGCCGGCGCTCAGGCCGGGCGGGCCATGGTGCGGATCTGGTCGCAGGTCGCCACCAGCTGCTCGGCGGGCGCGGGCTGCCCGAACAGCGACCCCTGCCCGTAGCCGGCCCCCAGCCGGGTGACCAGCCCGGCGACCGCCTGCGTCTCGATCCCCTCCACCACGATCGACATCCCGATGCTGTTGCCCAGGTCGAGCACCGCCCGGGTGATCGCCAGCGCCCGCGGCTCGTCGAGCAGGCTCGCGGTCAGCGACTTGTCGACCTTGAGCACGTGCGCGGGCAACCGGCGCAGGTAGCCGAGCGCCGAGTACCCCGTGCCGAAGTCGTCGATGGCGATGGTGATCCCGAGGTCGGCGAGGCGGTGCAGGGTGCGCACCGCGGGCCCTTCCTCCTCGACCAGCGCCGCCTCGGTGACCTCGATGACGAGCATCTCGGGGCCGAGCCCGTGGGAGTCCAGGGCGGCACTCACCACCCGGTGGAACCCCGGGACGCGCAACTGCAGCGGCGAGACGTTGCAGCTCACCCGCACGTGGCGCTGCACCAGCCCGGCGGACACGGCCCGGTCGAGGGTCTTGTGCAGCACCAGCTCGCCGAGCGGGACCACCAGCCCGCTCTGCTCCGCCATCGGGATGAACTCCGACGGCTCGATCATCCCCAGCTGGGCGTCCTGCCAGCGGGCCAGCGCCTCGGCACCGGTCACCTCCAGGCCGCGCAGGTCGACGATGGGCTGGAAGTGCACGTCGAGCTCGCCGCGGGCGATGGCGGCGCGCAGCCGGTCCTCGATGGTGAGCCGGCGCTGCCACATCCGGGCCACCGGCCCGTCGAAGGGCTCCACCCGGTCACGCCCGCGGGCCTTGGCCGTCCGCTGCGCCGCCCCGGCCGCCGACAGCACCGCCAGCGGGTCGACCGCGCCGCCCGCCGCGGCCTGCGGCCCGAGCACCGCGAGCCCCGCCCCGGGAGTTGACGGCACCACCAGCCCACCACCGCGGATCTCGGCCACCCCGACGCTGGCCGACACCGGAATGCGCGTGGCCGAGCGCACCTGCGAGGCGCACAGCCGGACCGCGGCGAGCATCCGCTCCCCCGCCTGCAGGCCCTGGGCCTTGCCTCCGGGAAGGAGCACGGCGAACTCGTCGGCTCCGAGCCGGCACACGCTCGCCGTCGGCGGCGCCACCGACCCGAGCCGGTGCGCGACCGACTGCAGCAGCCGGTCGCCCTCGGAGTGGCCGAACAGGTCGTTGAAGTCCTTGAACCCGTCGATGTCGATGACCAGCAGCGACCACGCCTCCCCGGGCGGCAGGGCCGCCAGCCTGGCCGCCAGCACCCGGCGGTTGGCCAGCCCGGTGAGCGGGTCGGCGAGCGCCTCCTCGTGCACCCGGCGCAGCAGCCCGGCCCGCTGGCGGGCGTTGAGCAGCTCGCGCAGCCAGAACATCACCACGGCGACGAGCACCATCCACAGCGACACCGCGTCGACCTGCCGCGTGCCGGTGATGATGATCACGACCAGACCCACCGACAGCAGCACCAGGCTGGCCGTCGTGGTGACGGCCACCACCCGCCCGTCCGGATCGGTCACCGGGACCAGGGCGCTCTCGCCACGGGCGGCCCGCGGCCGGTGGTGCACCACCCCTGCCGCGATCGGCGGCCAGGCCAGGCAGGCCAGCGCCGCCCCGGGCCAGCCGCGACCGGGAGCCGCACCGATCCCGGCATGCATCGTCGCCAGTGTCCCCACGGCCAGCAGCACCATGCCGACGGCCACGCTCCCGAGCGGGAGGTCGAGGTCGCGCACGGCGGCGAGCACGGTGAGGAACATCAGCGTGATCACCGCGACCAGGATGATCGCCCGGATCGCCGTGATCGGCTGGAACCCGTCCTCCGCGAGCAGCCCCCGGTACCCGAACCACCAGGTCAGCAGGCCTGAGGTGACGCCCAGCACGGCGGCGTCGACGGACAGCCGGAGCGCGGCGTCACGCCCCCGCCCGCCGGTCGGGATGCACAGCACCGCCAGCACCGCCAGGGGCACCGCGACCAGGGACACGTAGTCGCCGGCCACCGGGAAGGCGCGCTCGGCGCCACCCCCGACGGCCACCACCAACTGCCCGGCAGCCCAGACCGCCGCGGCGGCGGCGAACCCGCCCGACAGCAGCGCCACGCCCGGGGTGGTGCGGCGCAGCCACAGCACCAGCACGGCACTCAGCACGGCGACCGCGACCGCCAGCCAGGTGCCGACCCGCTCGCCCCGCGGCCCGCCACCGGCCCCCAGCACCGCCGTCGCCGCGGCCGACAGGACACCGATGCCGGCGAGCGCCTGCAGCCAGGCGGAGCCGCTGCGGCGGATCGCCCTGCCTGCACTCACGCCAGCCCCCAGGGGTCAGCCGTGAGGACCTGACCCCGGCGTCGCGGGATCCCGTCCTCGACAGTCGCGGGGGCCAGCCGCGCTTCCAGGAGGCGACCATAGTCCGATCAAGGCGGCGATGCACCCCGCCGGGTCAGGTCAGCCGGGTCAGGTCAGCCGGGCCAGGATCAGCTCGCGCACCCGGCCGGCGTCGGCCTGGCCCCGCATCTCCTTCATCACCGCGCCGATCAGGGCACCGGCGGCGGAGGTCTTGCCGTCCCTGATCTTGGCCGCCACCTCGGGGTTCGCCGCGATGGCCCGGTCGAGCGCGGCACCGAGGGCGGCGTCGTCGGAGACCACCTCGAGGTGGCGGGCCGCGGCCACCTGCTCGGGTTCGCCCTCCCCCTGCGAGCACCCCCTCGAGCGCCTGCCGGGCGAGCGCGTCGGTCAGCCGCCCCGCGTCGACCAACGCCTGCAGGGCCGCCACCTGGGCGGGGGTGACCGGGAGGTCGGTGAGGGCGACACCGTCGACGTTGGCCCGGCGGGCCAGCTCGCCGGTCCACCACTTGCGGGCCGCGGCCGGCGTGGCACCGGCCTCCACCGTCGCCTCGACCAGTTCGACGGCCTGGGCGTTGAGCAGGTCCTGCATCTCCTTGTCGGACAGGCCCCAGCTCGCCTGCAGCCGGCGCCGGCGGCGGGCCGGCAGCTCCGGCATCGTGGTGCGCAACTGCTCCACCCAGGCCGGGTCCGGTGCGATCGGCAGCAGGTCGGGCTCGGGGAAGTAGCGGTAGTCGTCGGCATCGGACTTCTCCCGGCCGGAGGTGGTCACGCCGGTGTCCTCGTGCCAGTGCCGGGTCTCCTGCACCACCCGGCCGCCGCCGCCCAGCAGCGCCGCCTGCCGGGTGATCTCGTAGCGCACGGCCCGCTCGACGCTGCGCAGCGAGTTGACGTTCTTGGTCTCGGTGCGGGTGCCGAGCGGGACGCCCCGCTGCGCCTCGCCGCCCGGGTCCGCGCCGGCGATCCGCGGGCGCAGCGACACGTTCGCGTCGCAGCGCAGCGAACCCTGCTCCATCCGCACGTCGGACACGCCGAGGGCGCGGAGCAGGTCGCGCAGCGCGGCGACGTAGGCGCGGGCGATCTGCGGGGCCCGCTCCCCCGCCCCCTGGATCGGCTTGGTGACGATCTCGATCAGCGGGATGCCCGCCCGGTTGTAGTCCACCAGCGAGTACTCGGCGCCGTGGATGCGCCCGGTGGCGCCACCGACGTGCAGCGACTTCCCGGTGTCCTCCTCCATGTGGGCGCGCTCGACCTCCACCCGGAACACCGAACCGTCCTCCAGCTCGACGTCGAGCCACCCGTCGTGGGCGATCGGCTCGTCGTACTGCGAGGTCTGGAAGTTCTTCGGCATGTCCGGGTAGAAGTAGTTCTTCCGCGCGAACCGGCACCACGGGGCGATCGAGCAGTTCAGCGCCAACCCGATGCGCACCGCCGACTCCAGCCCGCGGGCGTTGAGCACCGGCAGCGCGCCCGGAAGGCCCAGGCAGACCGGGCACACCTGGGTGTTCGGCGCCGCGCCGAAGGTGGTCGGGCAACCGCAGAACATCTTCGTCGCGGTGTTCAGCTCGACGTGCACCTCCAACCCCAGCACCGGGTCGTGGGCCAGCATCGCCTCGTCGTAGCCGAGCACGGCATCGGTGGTCGTGGTCATCACTTCGCCCCAGCGGTCAGTTCGGGAGCCCGGTCGAGGATCGGGCCGCCCCAGCGTGCGGTGAGCACCCGCTCCAGGGCCGCCCCGACGCGGTAGAGCCGGTCGTCCGCGCCGGCCGGCGCGAGGATCTGCAGCCCCGCGGGCAGGCCGTCCTCGGTGGCCAGCCCGCTCGGCAGCGACATCCCGGGGACGCCGGCGAGGTTCGCCGGGATCGTCGCGACGTCGTTGAGGTACATCGCCAGCGGGTCCTCGAGCTTGTCCCCGAGCGGGAAGGCCGTCGTCGGCGCCGTCGGCGAGACCAGCACGTCGGCCTCGCCGAAGGCGGCGGCGAAGTCACGCTGGATCAGCGTGCGCACCTTCTGCGCGCTGCCGTAGTAGGCGTCGTAGTACCCCGAGGACAGCGCGTACGTGCCGAGGATGATCCGGCGCTTGACCTCCGCCCCGAACCCCGCGGCCCGGGTGGCGGCCATCACCTGTTCGGCGGTGGGGTCCGGGAGGTCCGGCGGGTAGACCCGCAGCCCGTAGCGCATCGCGTCGAACTTCGCCAGGTTGCTGCTGGCCTCGCTGGGCAGGATCAGGTAATAGGCGGCGAGCGCGGCGGTGAAGCTGGGGCACGACACCTCGACGACCTTGGCCCCGGCGTCGACGAGGGCCTCGACGGCCTCCTCGAACCGGGCCCGCACCCCTGCCTGGTAGCCCTCGCCGCCGAGCTCGCGGACCACGCCGATGCGCATCCCGGCGACGTCACCGCTGCGCGCCGCGGCCACCACGGGGGGCACGGGGTCGGTCAGCGAGGTGGAGTCCAGCGGGTCGTGCCCGGCCATCACCTCGTGCAGCAGCGCGGCGTCGAGCACGCTGCGGGCGCAGGGACCGGCCTGGTCGAGGCTGCTCGCCAGCGCCACCAGGCCGTAGCGGGAGACGCCGCCGTACGTCGGCTTCACCCCGACCGTCCCGGTGACCGCCGCGGGCTGGCGGATCGACCCGCCGGTGTCGGTCCCGGTGGCCAGCGGGGTCTCGAACGCCGCGACCGCGGCCGCCGAACCGCCTCCGGAGCCGCCCGGGATGCGGCTGAGGTCCCACGGGTTGTGGGTGGGGCCGAACGCCGAGTGCTCGGTCGAGGAGCCCATCGCGAACTCGTCCATGTTCGTCTTGCCGAGCACGACCAGCCGGGCCTCGAGCAGGCGCCGCACCACCGTCGCGTCGTAGGGCGGCACCCAGCCGTCGAGGATGCGCGAGCCGCAGGTGGTGGGCATCCCGCGGGTCGCCATCACGTCCTTGACCGCGATCGGGACCCCGGCGAGGGCGTGCAGCTGCTCGCCGGCGGCCCGGGCGTCGTCGACGGCCCGGGCCTGGGCCAGCGCGGAGTCGGCGGCGACGTGGAGGAAGGCGTGCACGGCCGGGTCGACAGCGGTGATCCGGTCCAGGTGGGCGGTGGCCACCTCGACCGCGGACACCTCGCCGCGGGACAGCAGCCCCGCGAGCTCGGCCGCACCGGTGCGGACCAGGTCACTGGTCTGGCTCATCAGTCCTCCTCCAGGATCCGCGGCACCCGGAAGCGGCCCTGCTCCGCCTCGGGGGCACCGGCGAGCGCCTCGGCGGCGGTGAGCCCGGGTCGCGGGGTGTCCGAGCGGGTGACGTTCGTCAGCGGCATCGGGTGGCTGGTGGCCGGGACGTCGTGGCCCGCGACCTGCTGCACCGTGGCGACCGCGCCGAGGATCACGTCGAGCTGGCCCGCGAGCGTGTCGAGCTCCGTCGGGGTGAGGTCGATCCGGGCCAGCATCGCGAGGTGGGCGACCTCCTCGGGCGAGATGGCAGACATGCGCACGATTCCGTTCAGCTTGGCGACAGTGTCGGACGGGCCGCAGCCCACGGGAACCCGGGCCGGGAACTCGCGCCGAGGGGCCGGTGCCGGCAGCGGGCGGTGGAACACCGCGAGTCTAGGCCCCGGGGTGCCACCCGACCGCACCCGCCGCGGTCGCGCGGTCACCTCGTGCCGGTCAGGTCGGCGGCCCGGGCTCGGCGGGCGTGACGGCGGAGGGGCCGCCCGCGAGCAGGGCGCGGAACCCCTGCTCGTCCAGGACCGGCACCCCGAGCCTGACGGCGCTGTCGTGCTTGCTGCCGGGGTTGTCGCCGACGACCACGAACGACGTCTTCTTCGACACGCTGCCCGAGGCCTTGCCCCCGCGGGCGCCGATGGCCTCCTTCGCCTCGTCCCGGCTGAACCCGGCGAGGCTGCCCGTCACCACGACGGTCAACCCTTCCAGGGTGCGCGGGGTGGAGGCGTCGGCCTCGTCGGCCATCCGTACCCCGGCCGCCGCCCACTTCGCCACGATCTGCGCGTGCCAGTCCACGGCGAACCATTCGACCACCGCCTCGGCGATCACCGGGCCCACCCCGTCGACCGCTGCCAGCTCGTCCACCCCGGCGGCGCGGATGCGGTCCAGCGAGCCCATCGCCCGGGCCAGCGCCCGCGCCGCGGTCGGCCCGACGTGCCGGATGGACAGCGCCACCAGTACCCGCCACAGCGGCTTCGCCCGGGCCTTGGCGAGGTTGTCCAGCAGCCGCTGCCCGTTCGCGGACAGCTCCCCGTCCTTGCGCACGTACAGCGGGACCAGGCCGAGCCTCTCGGCGGTCAGCGCGAAGACGTCACCCTCGTCGGTGATCACCGCCGGGCCCGCCTCCAGCAGGGCGACCGCGCCCTCCCAGCCCAGCGCCTCGATGTCGAAGGCACCGCGACCGGCGAGGTGGAACAGCCGCTCCCGCAGCTGCGCCGGGCAGGAGCGGGCGTTGGGGCACCGGATGTCGGCGTCGCCCTCCTTCTCGTAGGCCAGCGGGGTGCCGCACTCGGGGCACCGGGTGGGCATGGCGAACTCCCGCTCGCTGCCCTCGCGCACCCCGACCACGGGGCCGACGATCTCGGGGATGACGTCGCCCGCCTTGCGCAGCACCACCGTGTCGCCGATCAGCACGCCCTTGCGCCGCACCTCCTGGGCGTTGTGCAGGGTGGCCATCGACACCGTCGAGCCGGAGACGAGCACCGGCTCCATCACCCCGTAGGGGGTGACCCGACCGGTGCGCCCGACGTTCACGCGGATGTCCAGCAGCCGGGTGTTGACCTCCTCCGGCGGGTACTTGTAGGCGATGGCCCAGCGCGGGGCCCGGCTGGTGGCGCCGAGCCGGCGCTGCACCGCCACCTCGTCGACCTTGACCACGACCCCGTCGATCTCGTGCGGCTGGTCGTGCCGGTGCTCCCCGTAGTGGGCGATGTACTGCCCCACCTCGGCGACCGTCTCGACCACCCGGTAGCGGTCGCTCACCGGCAGGCCCCAGGCCTGGAGCAGCTCGTAGGCCTGCGACTGCCGCTCGATCTCGAAGCCCTCCCGGGCGCCCACACCGTGCACCAGCATGCGCAGCGGCCGCGACGCGGTGACCCGCGGGTCCTTCTGCCGCAACGACCCGGCCGCGGCGTTGCGCGGGTTGGCGAACGGCGCCCTTCCGGCCGCGACCAGCGCCGCGTTCAGGTCGGCGAAGGCCTCGACCGGGAAGTAGACCTCGCCGCGCACCTCGACCCGTTCCGGAACCGCCGGGCCGGGCGCCGCCGGGCCGGGCGCCGAAGGGCCCGCCGCGGCAGCGGTACCGGCGCCCAGCCGCTGCGGCACCCCGGCGATGGAGCGGACGTTGAGGGTGACGTCCTCGCCGGTGCGCCCGTCTCCGCGGGTAGCCGCCCGCACCAACCGGCCCTGCTCGTACAGCAGGTTCACCGCGAGGCCGTCGATCTTCAGCTCGCACAGGTACCGCACGGGCTCCTCCGCGGGCAGCCCGCAGTCGCGGCGCACCCGCTCCGCCCACTGCTGCAGTTCCTCGAGGCTGAAGGCGTTGTCGAGGCTGAGCATCCGCTCGAGGTGGTCCACCGGCTCGAAGTCGGTGGAGAAGGCGTCGCCCACCTGCTGGGTCGGGGAGTCCGGGGTGCGCAGCCCGGGGTGCTGCGCCTCCAACGCCTGCAGCTCGCGCAGCAGGGCGTCGTACTCGGCGTCGCTGACGGCGGGCGCGTCCCGCACGTGGTAGGCGAACTGGTGGCCCCGGAGCTGCTCGGCGAGCTCGGCCCAGCGGTGCCGAGTGGCGTCGGGGATCGCCGCCTGGGTCTGGCCCGGCACGTCCTGGCCACCCGGCACGTCCTGGCCCGGCACGTCCTGGCCCGGCACGTCCTGGCCCGGCACGTCCTGGCTGCTGGCACTCATCTGAGCCATCCTGCCCGACACCGCCGACAGCGGACGGCGCGGTTGCCGGTGTGCCCGCGGCCCCGGGGCACCGGGGGGGCACACCGGCGCCAATCACCCGTGCGGCCCGTTTGCCACCACTCGCCCCAACGCGGACATTCCCCCGTCATGGCCGGGAACGCGCGGCCGGATCACTAGAATCCGCGCGTCGCACCCAGTGCGGGTCCGCGTGCACCGACCCTGCTCTCCCCAGGAGCCCCTGTGACCATCAGATATCGCGATCCTCACGGCCCCGCGGTCGCCCGCCACCGGCGGCTCGCCGCGGCGGTGGCCGCGACCGCCCTCGCCGCCTCGACGTCGGCACTGTTCGGCGCCGGGCCCGCGGCCGCCGCGTCCGCCCCACCGGTCAAGCAGTCCACCCGGATCGCCGACCGCGCCTACCCCGGCATCCAGCTGATCTCGGCCAACTACACGGCGACGGTGGAGGTGCCGAACGCCAAGGTCGACGACGCGGCGCTGCAGAGCCTCGGCGACCGGATCCAGCGGCAGATGCTCACCGGAGCGATCGCCGCCACCCAGGCCGCCGCGATCGACGCCATGGTCACCGAGATCAGCGCCAACGTGACCACCTACTTCAAGCCCACCAGCTCGATGCGCACCACCAACGCGTCGGTCGGCTACGTCGGCACCGGCTGGGTGGTGACCCCCGACGGCTACATCGTGACCGCCGCGCACATGGTCACGGCCGACAACCAGGAGCTGACCCAGGCCTTCGCCCAGACCGCCCTGCAGGAGTTCGTGACCCAGGACGTCAAGGACCTGCAGTCGGGGCAGGGCGTGCAGTTCACCGATTCCCAGATCGCCAAGCTCACCCAGGCGATCGAGACCTGGGACGCGAAGTACCTTCAGCTCGGCGACGTGAAGCAGCAGCTGAGCGCCCAGATCGGGGTCGCCGTCCCGGGCTTCGGCAAGGGGCAGAAGGGCAAGCCGGTCGAGGTCATCAGCAAGGGTGAGGTCTACCCGGGCAAGGACGTCGCCATCCTCAAGATCGACGGCGAGTCGCACCTGCCCACGCTGCCGGTCGGCAAGGACACCGACGTGACCGAGGGCGACACCCTCTACGTGGCCGGGTACACCGGGGCCTCGACCTTCTACGCCGGCATGTCCGCCGACTCCGAGGTCCAGCCCGCGGTCACCGAGGGTCCGATCAGCGCGGTGAAGAGCAACCCGGCCGGCGTGCCCTACCTGCAGACCCAGGCCCCCGCCGGTCACGGCAACTCCGGCGGCCCGGTGATGGACGAGGCGGGTGACGTCGTCGGCATCCTGGTCGCCGGCTCGATCGACCCGGGCACCGGCGAGACGGTGCAGGGCCAGCAGTGGGTGCTGCCGATCAGCGTGGTCAGCGAGAAGCTGAGCCAGTCCAACATCAAGCCCACCACCAGCGACACCACCACGCTGTACAACGCGGCGCTGGAGTCGTACTACAAGCACTACTACAAGCAGGCGCTGCCCAAGTTCCAGCAGGTGGCCAACCTCTACCCCGGCCACCCCTACGTGCAGGACCTCATCACCAAGTCGCAGTCCGCGATCAACGCCGGCCAGGACCAGACTCCCTCGACCCTGGGGGCGCTGCCCTTCGTCGGCGGCGGGCTGGTGCTGGTGCTCGTGGTCGCGCTCGGCCTGGTGCTGATGCTGCGGCGGCGCGGACGCGGCGGGACACCGGCTCCGGCGACGGCGGGCGGCTACCCGCAGCAGGCACCCGGGCAGGCCTACCCCCCGCAGCCGGGCTATCCCCAGCAGGCGCCCACGCAGGGCTACCCGCAGCAGCAGCCCGCCCAGGGCTACCCGCAGCCGGGGTACCCGCAGCAGGCACCCGACGCGCAGGGCTACCCCCAGCCGGCCCAGGGCTACCCCCCGCAGCAGGGCTACCCCCAGCAGCAGGGCTACCCCCAGCAGCAGGGCTACCCGCAGCAGCAGGGCTACCCGCAGCAGCCGGGCCACCCCCAGCAGCCGGGCCAGCCCCAGCAGCCGGGCCACCCCCAGCAGCAGGGCTACCCCCAGCCGGCCCAGGGCTACCCCCCGCAGCAGCCGGGCTACCCCCAGCCGGGGTTCCCCCAGCCTGCGCCGGGCGGGCCGGAGTACCCCCAGCAGGCACCCGACGCGCAGGGCTACCCCCAGCAGCCGAGCTACCCCCAGCAGCCGGGCTACCCCCAGCAGCCGGGCTACCCCCAGCAGCCGGGCTACCCCCAGCAGCCGGGCTACCCCCAGCAGGGGTACCCGGCGCCCGCGGGAGACCCTTCGGCCCCGCAGCCCGCGGCGCCGACCACCCCGATGCCTGCCGCAGGTCCGGAACCCGCCGCCGCCGCCGACGGCTCCGACGACCCGGCGCCGGGCACTCCCTCCGACGGGTCGTCGCCGGGACAGTGATCCAGCGGGGAACTGCCTGACCGGCGCCGGCTGCGGTCAGGCGAGGCGAGCTGAGCGCTCCCGGCGGCCCATCGGGCCGCCGGGAGCGCTCAGTCATGCCGGGGCCGGGTCGGGCAGCTCGTCCGGGTCGGGCAGCTCAACCGAGGGCGCGCTCCGCCAGCACCCGGGCGCCCTCGCGGGCCCGCCGCAGCCGCTCGCGCGCGGCCGCCGGTGCCAGCCCGGCCAGCCCGCAGGCCGGGGACACCACCACGCCGGCCAGCCGGGCGGCATCCAGCCCCACGCCCCGCCACGGCCGCCACACCGCGTCCGCGACCGCCGCGGCGGCGGGCAGGTCGCCGGAGGTCGGCACCGCGCCCGCCCACAACTGGGTTCCCGTCTCCAGGACCGCCGCCAGGGCCTCCCAGCCGCGCGTCCCCAGCAGTGCCACGTCGAGGCTCAGGGCCGACGCGCCGCTGCGCCCCAACACCTCGATCGGCGCCTGCGGACCGCAGCAGTGCACCACCGTCGCGCTCGCCCCGGCGCCGGTGGCGGCCTCGACCATCGCCCGCAGGCCGTCCACCACGACCGGCTCGGGAACCGGCCGCAGCCGGCCGAACCCGCTCGCCGTGCGCAGCTGCCCGTCGAGCACCGCGGGCAGCCCCGGCTCGTCCAGCTGCACCACCACCTCGGCGCCCGGCACCAGCCCACGCACCTGCGCGACGTGGCGGCTGATGCCCTCGGCCAGCGAGGCGACCAGGTCGCGGCAGGCGCCCGGGTCCACCACGGCCCGCTCCAGCCGCGGCAGCCAGACCTCCGCCGCCAGCGTCCAGGGACCGCAGACCTGCAGCTTCAGCGGGCCGCGGTACCCGGCGGCGACCTCGGCGAGCACATCCAGGTCCTCGCGCAGCCGGGCCCGCGAGCGGGCCAGGTCATGCCCCGGGCGGTCGACCAGGCGCCAGCCGGAGGGTTGCAGGTCAACGGGGAGGTCGACCAGCAGCGTGCACCCGCGCCCGACGAGCTCGGTGCCGGGCCCACGCGCGGGCAGCTCGGGCAGGTAGGGCACGTCCGGCTCGGTGAGCTCCCCGAAGGTGAGCCGCATGGTGTCGACGACGTCCGTGCCCGGCCACGAGCCGATGCCGGTCGCGCGCCCCGGGATCACCGGCAGACTGGTCACGGCCGTGCAGCCTAACGGCCGCGGCGCGCACCGCACGCACCTGCCGCCGGGTCCGGCAGCCTCAGGCCGCAGCCCCGCTGATGGTCGCCGCGCCGACGACCCGCGACCCGTCGTAGAGCACCAGCGCCTGGCCGGCCGCCACCCCGTGCAGCGGGCGCTCCAGCCCGACCTCGAGCGTCCCGGCCCCCGCGTCGAGGGTGCGCACCACGCCGGGTACCTCCTCGCCGTGGGCCCGCACCTGGACCCCGACCCGCTGGCCCGGCACCGGCGCCGGCCCGCACCAGCTGGCCCCGGCCGCCGCGACCCGCTCGACCCGCAGCTGCTCGCGCGGCCCCACCACCACGGTGCCGCTCACCGGGTGGATCTCGAGCACGTACCGCGGCCGCCCGTCGGTCGCCGGGTCGGCCAGCCGGAGGCCCGTGCGCTGCCCCACCGTGAAGGCGTAGGCGCCGTCGTGGCGGCCGAGCACCGCGGCCCTGGGCGTCGACGATCGGCCCGGGCCGCTCGCCCAGCTGCCGGGAAACCAGCCCCGGGTGTCGCCGTCGGCGATGAAGCAGATGTCGTGGGAGTCGGGCTTGCCCGCCACCTGCAGCCCGCGGGCCGCAGCCTCGGCCCGCACCTGGTCCTTGGTCGACCCGCCGAGCGGGAACAACGCCCGATCCAGCCGGTCGGGGGTGAGCACCGCGAGCACGTACGACTGGTCCTTGGCCGGGTCGAGCGCCCGGTGCAGCGTGCGCCGCCCGCTCACCGCGTCGGTGCCGATGCGCGCGTAGTGCCCGGTGCAGACCGCGTCGAAGTCGAGCGCCAGCGCCTTGTCGAGCAGCGCCGAGAACTTGATCCGCTCGTTGCAGCGCACGCACGGGTTCGGGGTGCGCCCGGCGGCGTACTCGGCGACGAAGTCGGCGACCACGTCCTGCTCGAAGCGCTCGGCGAGGTCCCACACGTAGAAGGGGATGTCGAGGGCGTCCGCCGCGCGGCGGGCGTCACGGGCGTCCTCGACCGAGCAGCAGCCGCGGGCGCCCCGGCGCGCCTCCATCGGTTCGCGGGCCAGCGCCAGGTGCACCCCGACGACCTCGTGGCCGGCGTCCACCGCGCGGGCCGCGGCCACCGCGGAGTCGACTCCCCCGCTCATTGCGGCGAGCACCCGCATCCCCGCCGCCGCTCAGCCGCGCCGGCCGACGCTGGCCAGCCCGGCGCGGCGGGCCCGCTGCACCACCGGGCCGATCACCGCACCCACCGCGTCCACGTCGGCCGGGGTAGAGGTCCAGCCCAGGGAGAAGCGCAGCGCCCCGCGCGCCTCACCCGCGGGAACGCCCATCGCCTCCAGCACGTGGCTCGGCTCGGGCACCCCGGCCCGGCAGGCCGAGCCCGTGGAGCACTCCACCCCGCGCGCGTCCAGCAGGTAGAGCAGCGAGTCGCCCTCGCAGCCGGGGAAGGTGAAGTGGGCGTTGTTCGGCAGCCGGCCGGCCGGATCGGGGTCGCCGCGCAGGACCGCCTCCGGTGCGGCCGCGAGCACCGCGGCCACCAGCGCCGTCGCGCAGCGCGCCCACCCGGGCCGCCTCGGCGGGCCGAGCTGCCACCGTGAGCTCCGCCGCGACGGCGAGCGCGCGGGCACCGGCGGCGTCCACGGTCCCCGACCTGATGCCGCGTTCCTGGCCGCCACCGTGCAGCAGCGGCTCCAGCGCCAGCCCGCGCCGGGCGAGCAGGGCCCCCGAGCCCACCGGCCCGCCGAGCTTGTGCCCCGACATGCTCAGGCAGTCGGCCCCGCAGGCGGCGAAGTCCACCTCGAGGTGGCCCACCGCCTGCACCGCATCGGTGTGCACGGGGACGCCGTAGGCGTGCGCCAGCTCGACCACTTCGGCGACCGGCTGGACCGTGCCGACCTCGTTGTTCGCCCACATCACCGACACCAGGGCGAGCGAGCCCGGGTCCTGCGCGAGCGCGGCCCGCAGCGCGTCGAGCTCGAGCCGGCCCACCGCGTCCACCGGCAGCCACACCACCTCGGCGCCCTCGTGCTCGCCGAGCCAGGCGCACCGGGTCGAGCACGGCGTGGTGCTCGACGCGCGGTGACCAGGATCCGGCGGCGGGCGGGGTCCGGCGCGCGGCGGGCCCGGTACAGGCCCTTCACCGCCAGGTTGTCCGCCTCGGTGCCGCCCGCGGTCAGCACCACCTCGCTGGGCTCCCGCACCCAGGGCCGCGGCGAGCTGTTCGCGGGCCTCCTCGACGACCCTGCGCGCCGCGGCGCCCGGAGGTGTGCAGCGACGAGGGGTTGCCCACCTGCGCCAGCTCGGTGGCCATGGCCTGCACCGCGGCCGGCAGCATGGGGGTCGTCGCCGCGTGGTCGAGGTACGCGGTCACGCCCGGAGTCTAAGCCGTCCGGCCCGGGCCGGGCGGGCGACCCGGGGTCACCCCTTGCGCTTGAGCACCTCGTCGATGGCCTGCGGCAGCACGGCGAACAGGTCGCCGACGACGCCGAAGTCGGCGAGCTCGAAGATCGGCGCCTCCGCGTCCTTGTTGACCGCGACGATCGTCTTCGAGGTCTGCATGCCGGCGCGGTGCTGGATCGCCCCGGAGATGCCGCAGGCGACGTACAGCTGCGGGGAGACCTGCTTGCCGGTCTGCCCGACCTGGTTGGAGTGCGGGTACCAGCCCGGCGTCGACCGCGGCCCGCGAGGCGCCGACGGCGGCACCGAGGGCGTCGGCGAGGGCCTCGACCGGGCCGAAGTCGCCGCCGGTGCCGCGCCCGCCGGAGACGACGATCGCGGCCTCGGCGAGCTCCGGGCGCGCCGGACTTCGCCTTCGGCTTGCGCTCGGTGATCCGGGCACCGCGGCGGCCTGTGACGCGGCGACTCGCGACGACCCGCTCGGCCGCGGCGGGTGCGGCCCGGCGACCGGCTCGGGGCTCGCCGCGTTCGGCCTTCACCGTGATCAGCGGGATGCCGTGGCCGACCTGGGCGCGTGACGGTGTAGCCGCCGGCGAACACCGACTGGGTGGTCACCGGGCCGCAGGGGTGGCCCGGTTCGCCGGCCGTGACGTCCACGGCGTCGGTGATCAGGCCGGAGCCGAGCCGGACCGCCAGCCGGCCGGCGATCTCCTTGCTCTCGGCGGAGCTCGGCAGCAGCACCGCCGCCGGCTCACCGTCCGCGGCGCGGGCGGCCTCCACCACCGCGGCGAGGGCGTCGACCTTGGGCACGACGAGGTAGTCGGCCAGCCCCTCGGCCTGCACCCGGTAGGTCACCGCGGCGCCGTACTCGGCGAGCACGCCGGCCGCCCGCTCGTAACCCTCGCCGAGGAACACCGCCGCCGGCTCGCCCAGCCGCCGGGCGATGGTGAGCAGCTCGAGGGTGGTCTTGCGGACGGCGCCCTCGACGTGGTCGACGAGGACGAGAACTTCGCACATGCTGTCGGCTCCTGGCTTCCGCGGGTGCGTCAGACGAGCTTGGCCGTCGGCGAGGAACTCGGCCAGCTTCGTGCCGCCGTCGCCCTCGTCGGGCACGACCTGTCCCGTGCTGGCGCGGGGGCCGGGCGGCTGACCGAGCTGACGGCGGTCCAGGCGGCAGCCAGCCCGACCTCGCTCGGCGGGGATGCCGAGGTCGGCCAGGCTCCAGGTCTGCACCGGCTTCTTCTTCGCCGCCATGATCCCCTTGAAGGAGGGGTAGCGCGGCTCGTTCGCTGGTCGGTCACGCTCACCAGCGCCGGGAGCGTGGCCTCGATGGTCTCGGCCTGGCTGTCGCCGTCGCGCTCGGATCGCACCGTGGACCCCTCGACGGTGAGCCGCTCCGCGTAGGTGACCTGCGGGAGCCCGAGCCGCTCGGCGAGCATCGCCGGGACGACGCCCATGGTGCCGTCGGTGGAGGCCATGCCGGTCAGCACGAGGTCGGGCGCCAGCCGCTCGATCGCCGCGGCGAGCACCCGCGAGGTGGCGGGGGCGTCGCAGCCGTGCAGCGCGTCGTCGAGCACGTGCACCCCGTCGTCGGCGCCCATCTGCAGCGACTTCTGATGGCGTCGGAGGCCTGCGCCGGGCCGATGGTCAGCACCGTGACCGTCACCTCGCCGCGCCTCGGCCAGCGGCAGCGCCTCCTCGACGGCGTACTCGTCGAGCTCGGAGAGCAGCCCGTCGACCCCCGCCCGGTCAGTGGTGTGGTCGGCGTCCTCGAACCGCGCGGTCCGCCGTGGCGTCCGGCACGTGCTTCACGCAGACGACGATCTTCATGACCGGGCTCGACCTCCTGTTCTCGTGCTGCCTGCTGTCTCATGCTGCCTGCCGGCTCCCGCCACCGCGCCCCGGGGCGCCGGGGCCCGCCGTGGTGGCACGGTCACCGAAACGTTACCCGCCGGTAGCACCGGGGCAACGGTTGTCCGTGTGACGAAGGACACCCGCCTCGCGGCGGCGGTCAGCGCCCCTCGAAGACGGCCTTGCCCGGCCCGTTCTGGACGAACGAGGCCATCCCGAGCTCGCGGTCGCGGGTGGCGAAGAGGCCGGCGAACAGCATCCGCTCGATCTCCAGCCCGCTGGCGAGATCGACCTCAGGCCGCGGTCGATGGCCTCCTTCGCGGCGCGCAGGGCGTACGCCGGGCCGCCGACGAAGCGCGCGCACCCGGCGCACCGCGGCGGCGTACACCTCCTCGTGCGGGACCACCTCGTCGACCAGCCCGATCGACAGCGCCTCCGTCGGCGTCGACGAAGCGACCGGTGAAGATCAGGTCCTTCGCCCGGGCGGGGCCGACCAGCCGGGCCAGCCGCTGGGTCCCGCCGCCGCCGGGGATGATCCCGAGCAGGATCTCGGGTTGGCCCAGCCGCGCCGTGTCTCCGGCGACCCGGAAGTCGCAGCACAGCGCGAGCTCGCAGCCCCCGCCCAGGGCGTAGCCGGTGACCGCGGCCACGGTGGGCTTGCGGATGCGGGCGACCGCCGACAGCGCCGACTGCAGCGGCCGGGACCGGTCGACCATGTCGGTGTAGGTCATCGCCTGCATCTCCTTGATGTCGGCTCCCGCGGCGAAGACCTTCTCGCCGCCGTAGACGATCGACCGCGGCGACGTCGCTGCGCGCGGAGGCGTCCTGCGCGGCGGCGCGGATCTCTTCCTGCATCTGCACGTCGAGCGCGTTCATCGGCGGCCGGTCCAGCCGGATCGTCCCGATGCCGTCCTCGACCTCGAGCCGGACGAACTCGCTCACCGCTGCCTCCTCGTGCCGGGTGTGGTCGCCCGAGCCTAGCCGCGGGCGCCGCCGGGCACGGGGCGCCGGGGGTGCGGGGCAGGGCTACCCGGCGTGCTCCGCGGACAGCTCCAGGAACGACGCGTGCCAGGTCTGCACCGCGGTGACGGCGGCCTCGAGGGTGGCCGCCAGCAGCGCCCGCAGCGCCAGCCCGTCGGAGACCACCAGGTCCACCGCGACCGCCAGCCGGTCCTCGTGCACGGTCGCCTTCACCAGGTTCAGTGCCGCCGTGACCGCGTTGCAGCGCTCAGCCGCACCAGCAGGTCGTCGGGCACCTCCTCCCCGATCAGCCACTGGCCGAACACCCGCATGAGCGGAGGGACGCTGTCGTGGCAGCGGATGAACACCTGCTGCCCGTGGACCAGTACGCGACGTCGCCGTCGTCGTCGACGGATGGTTCGTACCCTTCCTCCCCCAACGCGGCCCGGACGCGCCCCCGCAGGGGGTGGTCGTCCTGCGCTGGGGGGAAGGCGGGCAGCGACGTGGGGTCTGTCACGGGGGCCACGGTATCCCGAGGGGGCCCCGGGGTGTGCCGCGTGCACGCCGCGCCACCCGGTCGGGCAGACTGCGCGCGTGGTTCGGCGCCGTCCACCCCCATCCCCTCGGCGTGCACCCCCGCGACGGTGGCGTGGACGCGGCGGTTCTCGCCTCGCACGCCGACGCGCGTCGAGCTGTGCCTGCTCGAGCCTGACGGGCGCGGCGGCTGGCTCGAGCGCCGCGTGACGCTGCCCGAGCGGGCCCACGGCGTATGGTACGGGTTCGTCCCGGCGTCGCGGTCGGCAGCCGCTACGGGCTGCGCGTGCACGGCCGCTGGGAGCCGCAGCGCGGCCTGCGGCACAACCCGGCCAAGCTGCTGCTGGACCCCTACGCCCGCGCCCGCTCGCGCGACCCTGCGGCTGCGCCCGGAGCTGTTCGGCCACCGCGTGGACAGGAGTTCGAGCGGCGACCCTGCCACCCTCGACGAGCGCGACTCGGCCCCGTACGCGCCGCACGGGGTGGTCGACCGACGGTGCGTTCGACTGGGGTGACGGACCGGCCCCCGGACGTGCCCTGGAACGACACGGTCATCTACGAGGCGCACGTGCGAGGGCTCACCCGCCGGCTGCCGGGGGTTCCCGAGGAGCTGCGCGGCACGCTACGCGGGGCTGGCCCACCGACGCGACCCTCGAGCACCTGCGCGGGCTCGGGGTCACCGCCGTCGAACTGCTGCCCGGTGCACGCGATCGCCACCGAGCCCGCCCTGGCCACGCGCGGGCTGACCAACTACTGGGGCTACTCCACCCTCGGCTTCTTCGCCCCGCACCCCGGCTACGCCGCGGCGCGGCGACCCGCTGGGGGTGCTCGGCGAGTTCAAGTGCGATGGTCGCGCCGCTGCACGCGGCGGGCATCGAGGTGATGCTCGACGTGGTCTACAACCACACCTGCGAGGCGGGCCCGGGCGGCGCCGACTGCTGTCCTGGCGGGGCCTGGACGCGGCGACGTACTACCGGCTCGACGGGCACGGCGGGACGTCGACATCACCGGGTGCGGCAACACCCTCGACGCCCGCCAGCCCGCGCGTGGTGCAGATGGTGCTCGACTCGCTGCGCTACTGGGTCGAGCAGCTGCACGTCGACGGCTTCCGCTTCGACCTGGCCACCGACGCTGGCCCGCGGCCGCGACGGCGTTCGACCCGGACCACCCCTTCCTGGTGGCGGCGCGCGCCGACCCGGTGCTGGCCGGCGTGAAGCTCATCGCCGAGCCGTGGGACGTCGGCCCGCACGGCTGGCGCACCGGGCAGTTCCCCGTCGCCGTTCGCCGAGTGGAACGACCGCTTCCGCGACACCGTGCGCGAGTTCTGGCTGGCCGACCCGCGGCGCGGCGGGCAGGCCGGGCCCAGGGCGGGGTCCGCGACCTGGCCACCCGGCTGGCCGGCTCGGCCGGACCTGTTCGGCGGCCGGACCGCGGGCCGCTCGCCGTCGGTCAACTTCGTCACCGCCCACGACGGGTTCACGCTGCGCCGACCTGCACCGCCTACGACGACAAGCACAACGACGCCAACGGCGAGGGCAACCGCGACGGGCACGACGACAACCGGTCCTGGAACCACGGCGTCGAGGGCGACACGGACGACCCGGCAGGTCGCTCGCGCGCCCGCCGCCGCTCGATCCGCAACATGCTGGCCACCCTGCTGCTGTCCACCGGCGTGCCGATGATCGTGGCCGGCGACGAGCTGGGCCGCACCCAGCAGGCGGCAACAACAACGCCTACTGCCAGGACGACGAGACCTCGTGGCTCGACTGGGACCTGCAGCCCTGGCAGCAGGACCTGCTCGCCACCACGCGGCACCTGCTGGCGCTGCGCCGCGAGCACCCGGTGCTGCGCCAGGGCCGCTTCTTCGCCGGCCGCCCGGTGCACGCCGACGGCACCAAGGACATCGCCTGGTTCGGGCCGGACGGCACCGAGATGGACCACGCCCGCTGGCACGACCCCGGGCTACGGGTGCTGCAGATGTACCTGCACGCGGTGGCCCTCGGCGACGGGGCGGCACCCCGCGACGAGTCGCTGCTGGTGGTGCTGCAGGGCGCGGCGGACCCGCAGCAGGTGCGGCTTCCGGGCCGGCCGTGGGCGCGCGACTACCGGCTGCTGTGGGACAGCGCCGACGAGCGCCCGCCGGAGCCCGTCGCACCGGGCCCGGCGGGGCCCGGCGTACAGGGCCGGCCACGAACTCCCGGTGGCGGCGCGTCTCCCTGCGCGTCTACGGCGCCCGGCACTGACCGGTCCCCCCGGCGTCGCGCGTGCCACCCCGGGGGGACCGGCCGCCCCGGGGCCGCACGCGGGAGGGGTCAGGCGCTGGCGTTCGTGACCAGCCCGAGCTCGGCCGGGGTGGCGAGCAGCGGCTGGCGCGGCAGCACCCGCACCGTGTAGCCGAACGGCCCCGTGCGGCGCAGCCGCACCGTGCCCTCGTACCGGTGCCGCCCGCCCTCGTACGCCTCCGCGTGCACCAGCGACGCCCCGACGGTGTCGGTGAGCAGATCGGAGGGGCTGACCCGGCCGTACACCAGCTGCACGTCCACCTCGTCGGGCACCAGGGTGCCGAGCGAGACGAAGGCGCGCACCTGCACCTCGTCGCCGACCTGCGGGGTGTCACTCACCCCGGCCGACTCCACGTGGTCGACCCTGACCCCGGGCCAGGCGGCGCGCACCCGCGCCTTGAACCCGGCCAGCTCCTTGGCCGACCCGTCGGTGACGGCGCCGGCCGAGCGCGCGGCCGGCACGTACAGCCGGGTGACGTAGTCGCGCGACCATCCGGCTGGCGAGCACCTTCGGCCCGAGCGAGGACAGCGTGTGCCGGACCATCTCGAGCCAGCGCGTGCGGCACGCCCGGCCTCGTCGCGGTCGTAGAAGCGCGGCGCCACCTGCCCCTCGATCAGGTCGTACAGGGCCGCGGCCTCGAGGTCGTCGCGGTGCTCTCGGGTCGTCGACGCCGTCGGCGGTGGGGATCGCCCAGCCGTTCTCGCCGTCGTACCACTCGTCCCACCAGCCGTCGAGGATCGACAGGTTCAGCCCGCCGTTCAGCGCGGCCTTCATCCCCGAGGTGCCGCAGGCCTCGAACGGGCGCAGCGGGTTGTTCAGCCAGACGTCGCAGCCGGGGTAGAGCGCCTGCGCCATGGCGATGTCGTAGTTGGGCAGGAAGACGATGCGGTGCCGCACCGCGGGGTCGTCGGCGAAGCGCACCATCTGCTGGATCAGCCGCTTGCCCTCGTCGTCGGCCGGGTGCGACTTGCCGGCGATGACGAGCTGCACCGGCCGCTGCGGGTGCAGCAGCAGCGCCCGCAGCCGGTCGGGGTCGCGCAGCATCAGCGTGAGCCGCTTGTAGGTCGGCACCCGGCGGGCGAACCCGATGGTCAGCACGTCGGGGTCGAGACGCCGAGTCGATCCAGCCGAGCTCGGCCGGGCTGGCGCCGCGCTTCAGCCAGGACGCCCGCAGCCGGCGCCGGGCCTCCTCCACCAGCGAGGAGCGCAGCTGGCGGCGGACCTGCCCAGATCTCCTCGCCCGGGACGGTGGCGATCTGCTCCCAGCCGCGCGCCTCGCTGACCAGCGCGGTCCGACGCGCTGTCTCGGCCAGCTCGACCATCCGGCGGTCCACCCAGGTGGGCGCGTGCACGCCGTTGGTGATCGAGGTGATCGGCACCTCGTCGGCGTCGAAGCCGGGCCACAGCCCGTCGAACATGTCCCGGCTGACCGCGCCGTGCAGCTTGCGAGACGCCGTTGGCGCGCTGGGCCAGCCGCAGCCCCATCACGCGCCATGTTGAACACGGCGTGGTCACCGCCGGGGTAGCTCTCTGCCCCGAGGGCGAGGATCTTGTCGACCGGGACGCCCGCGACCGCGTTGTCCCCGCCGAAGTAGGTCTCGATCTGGTCGCGCCCGAAACGGTCGATGCCGGCCGGCACCGGGGTGTGGGTGGTGAACACCGTGCCGGCGCGCACCGCCTCCAGCGCCTCCTCGAAGGACAGCCCCGACTCGGTGACGAGCTCGCGGATGCGCTCCAGGCCGAGGAACCCGGCGTGGCCCTCGTTGGTGTGGTAGACCTCCGGCGCGGGGGCGCCGGACAGCCGGCCCCATGCCCGCAGCGCCCGCACCCCGCCGATGCCGAGCAGCATCTCCTGCTGCAGGCGGTGCTCGCCGCCGCCGCCGTAGAGCCGGTCGGTGATCCCGCGGGCGGCCTCGTCGTTGTCCTCGACGTGGGAGTCGAGCAGCAGCAGCGGGACCCGGCCGACCTGCGCCTTCCACACGTGCGCGTTCAGGGTGCGCCCGCCGGGCAGGCCGACGCTCACCCGGGTGGGGGTGCCGTCCGCCTCGCGCAGCAGGGTGAGCGGGAGGCCGTTGGGGTCGAGCACGGGGTAGGTCTCCTGCTGCCAGCCCTCGCGCGACAGCGACTGCTTGAAGTAGCCGTACTGGTAGAGCAGCCCGACCCCGATGATCGGCACGCCGAGGTCGGAGGCCGACTTCAGGTGGTCGCCGGCGAGGATGCCCAGGCCGCCGGAGTACTGCGGCAGGGCGGCGGTGATGCCGAACTCCGGGGAGAAGTAGGCGATCGCGGCGGGCACCTCCGCGCCCCAGGCCCTGGTACCAGCGCGGCTGCGTGAGGTAGGTGTCGAGGTCGGCCGCGGCCGTCCCGACCCGGGCGACGAACTGCGGGTCGGCGGCGAGGGCCTCGAGCTCCTCGGGCGCGAACATCCCGAGCATGACCACCGGGTCGCGGCGGGCGGCCTCCCAGCGATCGGGGTCGAGGGAGGCGAACAGGTCACGGGTACCCGGGTGCCAGGACCAGCGAAGGTTGCTGGCGAGGTCGCCGAGGGCGGAGATGGGCCCGGGCAGCACCGTGCGGACGGTGAACCGGCGGATGGCTTTCACGAGCGCCAGAGTACGGCAAGTGACCGAGCGACACGCCCGGCAACTGCCGTCTTCTTGCGATCTCTGCAACTCGTTGCAGAGCTCTCCTGCAAGCGTTTCCAACCGCCGAGGGGAAGGGTAAGTTGCCGCAGTGTCGGACGGGGTCCGGCGCGCCGGGGCGACAGGTCGCGACCGGATCGGTTCGCGCTCCTGTGCGGCTGCACATCTGCGCTGGTAGTGGTGAGGTTTGAGGATGACGCAGCCACGGCGGAAGCCGACCCCGCGACCCGGCCCCGGGGCCCGCGCCGGCGGGGCGGGCAAAGCCGCTGCCCGGCGGGCCGCGTCCGGCCGCCCGAAGGCCGGGTCCACCGCCCCGCAGAAGCCTGCCGAGGCGGCCGGCGGGCCCGAAGCGGGCGGTCCGCCGCCGGCCCCGGTGGCACCGGTCCCCGAGGCTCCCGCGAGCGCCCAGGCCCCCGAGCCGGAACCCGAACCGGAGCCGGAACCCGAGCCCCAGCCCGAACCGGAACCCGAACCGGAGCCGGAGCCGGAACCCGAACCGGAGCCGGAGCCGGAACCCGAACCGGAGCCGGAACCCGAGCCCGACCCGATCGCCCGCCGGACGCCGTCGGTGGTGGGCCGGATCCCGGTGCTCGGTGTCGGCCCACTGGTCGACGGCGGCCGCTGGCCCGCCAAGGCCGTGGTTGGCGAGCAGGTGCCGATCACCGCGACGGTGTTCCGCGAGGGCCACGACGCCGTCGCCGCGACCGCCGTGCTGCTCGACCCGGACGGCCGCGAGCACACCCGCGCCCGGATGCAGCCGCTCGCCCCCGGCACCGACCGGTACGTCGCCGTCGTGATGCCCGACCGGGAGGGACGCTGGCGCTTCCGGGTGGAGGGCTGGGCCGACCCCTACGGCACCTGGGAGCACGACGCCGCCGTGAAGATCGCCGCCGGGGTGGACGTCGAGCTGATGCTCGCCGAGGGCGTGCTGGTGCTGCAGCGGGAGCTCGAGGGCGCCCCGCACCCCGCGGCCGACGCGGCCGTGCTGGACGACGCGCTGCGGGCGCTGCGCGACGGCGGGCGCCCGGCTCCGGCCCGGCTCGCCGCGGCCACCGCCCCCGAGGTGCACGCGGTGTTCGAGCGCACGCCGCTGCGCGACCTGCTCACCTGCTCGCCGGAACACCCGCTGCAGGTGCAGCGCGAGCGCGCGCTGTTCTCCGCCTGGTACGAGATGTTCCCGCGCTCGGAGGGCGCCTATGTGGCCGACGACGGCCGCTGGGTGTCGGGCACCTTCCGCACCGCCGAGCGCCGGCTGCCCGCCATCGCCGAGATGGGCTTCGACATCGTCTACCTGCCGCCGATCCACCCGATCGGCCGGGTGAACCGGAAGGGCCCCAACAACACCCTGCTCCCCCAACCCCGACGACCCCGGCTCGCCGTGGGCGATCGGCTCCGTCGAGGGCGGGCACGACGCCATCCACCCCGAGCTGGGCACGTTGGAGGACTTCGACGCACTTCGTCGCCGCCGCCCGCGAGCGCGGGCTGGAGGTGGCACTGGACCTCGCCCTGCAGTGCGCCCCGGACCACCCCTGGGCGCGCGAGCACCCCGAGTGGTTCACCATCCGCGCCGACGGCAGCATCGCCTTCGCGGAGAACCCGCCGAAGAAGTACCAGGACATCTACCCGCTGAACTTCGACAACGACCCCGGACGGGCTCTACCGGGAGGTGCTGCGGGTGGTCGAGCACTGGATCTCCCACGGCGTCACCGTGTTCCGGGTCGACAACCCGCACACCAAGCCGGTCGAGTTCTGGGAGTGGCTGATCGCCGAGGTGAACGCGGCCCACCCCGAGGTGCTGTTCCTGGCCGAGGCGTTCACCCGCCCGGCGATGATGCAGACCCTGGGCAAGATCGGGTTCCACCAGTCGTACACCTACTTCACCTGGCGCACCGACAAGGCGGAGATCACCGAGTACCTCACCGAACTCGGCGGCGACGCCGCCGCGTACATGCGGCCCAACTTCTGGCCGAACACCCCGGACATCCTCACGAGTTCCTGCAGTACGGCGGCCCCGCGGCCTTCAAGCTGCGCGCGGTGCTGGCCGAGCACCCTGTCGCCGACCTGGGGGATCTACAGCGGCTACGAACTGTGCGAGCACGTGGCGTCCGGCCGGGCGGCGAGGAGTACCTCGACAACGAGAAGTTCCAGTTCCGGCCGCGGGACTGGGACTCCTACCGGCCGGGCGGCCCGCACGCCGGCCGGTCCATCGACGGCTACCTCACCACCCTCAACCGGGCCCGCCACGCCCACCCCGCACTGCGCCGGTTGCGGAACCTCAAGTTCCACGCCGTGGATGACGACGCGATGATCAGCTACAGCCGCAGGCTACCCCCGTCGCAGGCACCGGACGGGCGGGAGGACACCCTGATCGTCGTGGTGAACCTCGACCCCCACGGGGCCCGCGAGTCCACCGTCCACCTGGACATGCCCTCCCTCGGGATGGACTGGTCGGACACCTTCATGGTGCACGACCTGATGAGCGGGGAGACCTACCGCTGGGGCGCGCACAACTACGTCCGACTGGATCCGCACGTCCACCCGGCCCACGTTCTGCACGTCAGGAGGATCTGACCTTGCAAGGCCTCGAGCTGTCGGGTCCAGGGCTGCGCAACGACCCGAACTGGTACCGCAAAGCGGTGTTCTACGAAGTCCTCGTCCGCGGCTTCGCCGACTCCTACGGGTCCGGCTCCGGGGACTTCAACGGGCTGATCAGCAAGCTGGACTACCTCCAGTGGCTGGGCGTCGACTGCATCTGGCTGCCGCCGTTCTACGCCTCGCCGCTGCAAGCGACGGCGGCTACGACATCAGCGACTACTGTGCCGTGCTGCCCGAGTACGGCACCCTCGCCGACTTCCAGCGAGCTCGTCGCCCAGGCCCACGCCCGCGGGTTGCGGGTCATCATCGACCTGGCCGTCAACCACACCAGCGACCAGCACCCCTGGTTCCAGGCCAGCCGCAACGACCCCGAGGGCCCCTACGGCGACTTCTACGTCTGGTCCGACACCGACGACCGGTACGCCGACGCGCGGATCATCTTCGTCGACACCGAGACCAGCAACTGGACCTTCGACCCGATCCGCCGCCAGTTCTACTGGCACCGGTTCTTCAGCCACCAGCCCGACCTCAACTTCGACAACCCCGCCGTGCAGCTCGCCGTCTTCGACGTCGATCCGCTTCTGGATGGACCTCGGCATCGACGGCGTGCGCCTCGACGCGATCCCCTACCTGTTCGAGGAGGAGGGGACCAACTGCGAGAACCTGCCGGCGACGCACGAGTTCATCCGCCGGGTGCGGGTGATGGTCGACCAGGACTACCCGGGCCGGATCCTGCTCGCCGAGGCGAACCAGTGGCCGAAGGACGTGGTGTCCTACTTCGGCACCGAGACCGAGCCCGAGTGCCACATGGCCTTCCACTTCCCGGTGATGCCGCGGATCTTCTACGCGATGCGCGAGGAGAAGGCCACCCCGATCATCGACATCCTGCGCGAGACCCCCGATCTGCCCGAGGGCGCGCAGTGGGGCACGTTCCTGCGCAACCACGACGAGCTCACCCTCGAGATGGTCACCACCGAGGAGCGGGCCGCGATGTACGGGTGGTACGCCCCGGACCCGAGGATGCGGGCCAACATCGGGATCCGGCGCCGGCTGGCCTCGCTGCTGGACAACTCCCGGGCCGAGATCGAGCTGATCGACGCGCTGCTGCTGTCGCTGCCGGGCAGCCCCTACCTGTACTACGGCGACGAGATCGGCATGGGCGACAACATCTGGCTGGCCGACCGCGACTCGGTGCGCACCCCGATGCAGTGGACCCCGGACCGCAATGCGGGCTTCTCCACCGCCGACCCCGGCAAGGTCTACCTGCCCGTGGTGCAGTCGCTCGTCTACCACTACGGCGGGGTGAACGTGGAGGCGCAGCTCGGCTCGAAGTCCTCGCTGCTGCACTGGGTCAGGGGCATGCTCACGATCCGCCGCCGGCACCCCGCCTTCGGCCTGGGCCGCTACCTGCCGCTGGAGGCGGACAACCCGCACATCCTCGCCTTCCTGCGGGTGCTCGGCGACGAGGTGCCCGGCGAGGAACCGGAGACGCTGCTGTGCGTCAACAACCTCTCCAGCACCCCGCAGGCCACCCGGATCCAGGTGCCGGAGCTGGCCGGGGCGCAGCTGAGCGACCTGTTCGGCGGCACCGGGTTCGAGCCGGTGCCGCAGGACGGCACGCTGCGCCTCACCATGGGCTCGCGCGACTTCTTCTGGCTCACCGCGTCCGGTGGTGACCCGGTCCGATGAGCCGGCCGCAGGGGGCGGTGCTGGTGGTCCGCCTGCTCCAGGAGTGGCTGCCGCGCCAGCGCTGGTTCGCCGCCAAGGGCGGGGGCGAGCCGGTGCTGACGGTCGACGCCACCCTGGCGCTGCCCCCGACGGCCGAGCAGGCCGGCATGGACGTCCACCTCGTGACGGCGGTCGTGGACGGCCGCCACGCCACCTACCAGGTGCCGCTGAGCTACTACCGCTCCGCCCGGCCCGACCTGCGGCAGGCCCTGCTGGGCGCGGTCCCCACCGCCGACGGGCCGGTGTACGTCTACGACGCCCCGCACGACCCGGCCTTCGTCGCCGCCTGGCTGGCGCTGGTGGCGGGCGGGGCGCGCACCCCCGCCGCGGACGCCGAGGTGGCGGGCAGCGCGCTCGGGGTGCTGCAGCCCGGGGCCCTCCCGCCGGCCCCGCACCGGCCGTCCCGGGTGCTGGCGGGCGAGCAGTCCAACACCTCGGTCATCGTCGGGGCCGCGGGCGACCCCGACCCGGTGATCCTCAAGGTGTTCCGGGTGCTGCAGCCGGGCGCCAACCCCGACGTCGCGGTCACCTCGGTGCTCACCGCCGCCCGCTGTGCCAACGTCCCGCGGCTGACCGGCTGGGTGGAGGGCGAATGGGTCGACCCGCACGGCGAGCGCGTCCACGGCCACCTCACCTCGGTCTCGGAGTACCTGCCGGACAGCGAGGACGCCTGGCGGACGGCCTGCGTCGCCGTCCAGACCGGGCGCAGCTTCGGCGCCGAGGCCGAGGCCATCGGGCGGGCCACCGCAGCCGTGCACGCCGCCCTGGCCGCGAGCCTGCCCACCCAGGAGTGCACCCCGGCGGCGCTGGGTGAGCTGGCCGACCACCTCACCGAGCGGCTGGCCTGGGCGATGGCGGCGGTGCCCGCGCTGGCCGGGTACGAGCAGGACGCCGGCGCGGTGATCCGGCAGGTGCGGGGGCTGCGCGGGGTCGCTCGGCTGCAGCGCATCCACGGCGACCTGCACCTGGGCCAGGTGCTCGACGCCGGCGCGCGCGGGTGGGTGCTGCTCGACTTCGAGGGCGAGCCGCTGCGCCCGCTGGCCGACCGGAACCGCGCCCGACCTGGTGCACCGGGACATCGCCGGGATGCTGCGCTCCTTCGACTACGCCGCCCGGCACACCGTGCTCGGCCTGCCCGCGCAGGACCCGAGGGTGGCCGCTGCCCAGGAGTGGGTGGACGCCAGCTGTGCGGCGTTCCTCGACTCCTACGCCGCCGCCGCCGGGGGCGCCGTGCCGGGCGCCGACGGCGTGCTGCTGCGCGCCCTCGAACTCGACAAGGCGCTCTACGAGGCGGTGTACGAGAGCCGGAACCGGCCGGACTGGGTCGACATCCCGCTGGCCGCGGTGCGCCGGCTGCTCTCCCGTCCGGCAGCCTGAGCAGCCGGCAGCCTGAACGGCCGGACGGTCAGCCGCCGCCCTGCGCCCCGGCCGGGGGGGCCGCGCCGGGCAGCACGAGGGTGAAGCAGGCCCCGCCCTCCGCCGCGGCCGCCGCCTCGGCCCGGCCGCCCATCCGCCGCGCCAGCTCGCCCACCAGGGCCAGCCCGAGCCCGGAGCCGACCGGCCTGCTGCCCCGGTAGCGCTGCTGCAGCCGGCCCCGCTCGAAGGCCACCGCGAGGTCCTCCGGTGCCAGCCCGGGCCCGCCGTCGCGCACCTGCACGTGCACCACCCCGCTCGGTTCGGCGAAACCGGCCAGCACCACCGGGGCACCCGCGGGCAGCACCCGCAGCGCGTTGTCCACCAGCGCGTCCACCGCCTGCCGCAGCCGCTCGCCGTCCACCCACGCGGGCGGGCCGTCCGCGGCGGCCTGCACGTGCAGCGCCACCCCGCGGGCGGCGGCGCGCGGCTGCCAGGCCGCGGCGGTGGCGCGCAGCAGCACGCCGACGTCGACCCACGCCGGTTCGAGCCTGAAGTCGTCGGCCTCCATCCGGGCCAGGGCCAGCAGGTCCTCCACCCGGTGCAGCAGCCGGCCCGCCTCGTCCCGGATCACCGCGGCGGCGCGCGGGGTGTCCTCGGCGCCGATCGCGCCGTCCGCCAGCGCCTCGGCGTACCCGCTGACCGCGGTCAGCGGGGTGCGCAGCTCGTGCGAGACGTTGAGCAGGAACGCCCGCTGGCGCTGCTCGCTCGCCGCCAGCGCCTGCGACAGCCCGTCGAGCGCCGCCGCCACGTCGGCGACCTCGGTGGGCCCCTGCGGCGGCACCCGCAGGTCGCGCTCCCCCGCCGTGAGCCGGCGGGCGGCGGCCGCCACCCTGCCGAGCGGCACCGTCACCCCGCGGGCCAGCAGCAGCCCCGCAAGGGCGCCCCCGCCGAGCCCCAGCGCGAGCGCCAGCAGCAGCCGCCCGCGCTGGGCGGCCGTCAACGCCACCACCTGCCGCACCGGCTGGGCCACCAGCACGGCGTCCACCGGGGTGGCGTCGGTGACCGCGCCGACCACGAGCCATGCCTGCCCCCCGGCCGTGCGGCGCAGGTCGACCGCCCTGCCGGCCCGCAACGCCGCGACGTCCCCGGCCGTGAACGGCGCCGCGGGGGCGGCGGTGCTGCCCTCCGGCACGAAGGCCATCCGGATTCCCTGCCGGTTCAGGCGCAGCTGCGCCGAGATCACCGCGGAGGGCACCTGCCCGCGGTCGCGCACCAGGGTCGCCCGCGGGGTGTCGGCCGCCGCGGCGACCAGGGTGGCCGACTGGCGCAGCACGGTCCGCGCCCGCTCCTCGTTGCCGGTCCCCGACCACCGGGCCAGGGCCAGCCCGGTGACCACCGTCGAGGTCAGCACGACCACGACGACGAGCGCCACCACCCGCGCGGTCAGCGACCTCATCGCGGCGCCCGCACGGCCCGGCGGGTGGACCGGCTCACGGCTCGACCGCGTAGCCGACGCCGCGCACGGTGCGCAGTCGCAGCGCGTCCCGAGCTTGGCGCGCAGCTGCGCCACGTGCACGTCGACGGTGCGGGTGGGGCGTGCCCGCCGGGTAGCCCCACACCTCCGCCAGCAGCTCCTCGCGGGGGCAGACCCGGCCGGGGCGGCGCATCAGGTGGGCGAGCAGGTCGAACTCGGTGGTGGTGAGCTCGACGGCGACGTCGTCCGCGCGGGCCCGCCGGCCGTCGAGGTCGAGTTGCACGCCGCCGGCGCGCAGCGGCCCGCCGCCGGAGACGGCCGGCTCGCGGCGGCGCAGCACCGCGCGCACCCGGGCCACCAGCTCGCGCGGGCTGAAGGGCTTGGTGACGTAGTCGTCGGCCCCGAGTTCCAGCCCCAGCACCCGGTCCACCTCGTCGTCGCGGGCGGTGACGAACAGCACGGGGGTCCAGTCGCCGGCGGCACGCATCCGGCGGCAGACCTCGGTGCCGTCGATCCCGGGCAACCCCACGTCGAGGATGACCACGGCGGGCCGGTCCCGCGCGATCGTGGCGAGGGCCACCTCGCCGTCCCCGACGACGTGGGCGGCGAACCCCTCCCGGGCCAGGTAGGTGCGGACGAGGTCGGCGATGGCCGGCTCGTCCTCGACGACGAGCACGAGCCCCCGGTCGGCAGATGCGGTCACGGCGTCCATGGTGCCGCCACCGGGGGCCGGGCAGGGGCCGCGGCGACCCGGATGCCCGGTTCGGGCGCGCCGCGGGCCGGATCGTTACGGCGCCCGTACACGCCCCGAACATCCCCGTCGCCGCAGCGGGTGGCGCGGCCCCGGGCGGGGCGCGCGGGTGGGTCGTTGGCGCGCGGGCACCCCGCGCGGAAGACTGCCCGCATGGGAAGCGACCAGCGCAGCGGCAGACCGACGGCAGAGCCCGGCCCGAACCCGGCGGCGGAGCCGGACGTGCCCGCCGACCAGCAGCCGGCCGGTCCCGCCGCCCCCGGCCTGCCGCCAGGACTGCGGCCGGTGGACGCGGACACCCTGGCCCGGGTGGCCTCCGGCACCTACCACAACCCGCACGGCGTGCTCGGCGCGCACCCGCATGCCGGCACGGTGACCGTGCGCACGCTGCGCCCGCTCGCCGCCTCGGTCAGCGTGCTGCTGCCCGACGGCAGCTCCTGGCCGATGGCGCACGAGTGGGACGGCGTCTGGTGCGCCGTCGTGCCCGGGCCGGACGTCACCGACTACCGGATCGAGGTCGGCTACGACGGCCTCGGCCCCAGCACGGTCGACGAGCCGTACCGCTTCCTTCCCGGCCCGGGCGAGATGGACCTGCATCTGATCCGCGAGGGCCGGCACGAGCAGCTGTGGGAGGTGCTCGGCGCCCACGTGCGCCGCTTCTCCGGGCCGATGGGCGAGGTGAGCGGCACCGGCTTCGCGGTCTGGGCGCCGAACGCCCGCGCCGCCCGGGTGATCGGCGACTTCAACCGCTGGGACGGGCGGGCGCACGCGATGCGCCGCCTCGGGTCCTCGGGGGTGTGGGAGCTGTTCGTCCCCGGCGTCGGCGCCGGGCGCGCGCTACAAGTTCGAGCTGCTCGGCCGCGACGGCGACTGGCGGAGAAGGCCGACCCGATGGCCTTCGCGACCGAGGTGCCGCCGTCCACCGCCTCGGTGGTGGTCGAGCCGGCACACCAGTGGCGGGACGGCGCAGTGGATGGCCGACCGCGCCGCCCGCGACCCGCACGAGCGGCCGATGAGCGTCTACGAGGTGCACCTCGGCTCGTGGCGGCCGGGCCTGAGCTACCGCGAGCTGGCCGACCAGCTCGTCGGCTACGTCACGCGACCTCGGCTTCACCCACGTCGAGTTCCTGCCGGTGGCCGAGCACCCGTTCGGCGGCTCGTGGGGCTACCAGGTGACCTCGTACTACGCGCCGACCGCCCGCTTCGGCACCCCCGACGACTTCCGCTACCTGGTCGACGCGCTGCACCAGGCCGGCATCGGCGTGCATCGTCGACTGGGTGCCCGGCGCACTTCCCCAAGGACGAGTGGGCGCTGGCCCGCTTCGACGGCGAGCCGCTGTACGAGCACGCCGACCCGCGCCGCGGCGAGCAGCCCGACTGGGGCACGCTGCGTCTTCGACTTCGGCCGCACCGAGGTGCGCAACTTCCTGGTCGCCAACGCCCTGTACTGGCTCGAGGAGTTCCACATCGACGGGCTGCGGGTCGACGCCGTGGCCTCGATGCTCTACCTGGACTACTCCCGCGAGGACGGGCGAGTGGGTGCCGAACAAGCACGGCGGCCGCGAGAACCTCGAGGCGATCGCGTTCCTGCAGGAGATGAACGCGACCGCCTACAAGCGCGTCCCCGGCGATCATGATGATCGCCGAGGAGTCGACCGCGTGGCCGGGCGTCACCCGGCCGACCCACGCTCGGCGGCCTCGGCTTCGGCCTGAAGTGGAACATGGGCTGGATGCACGACTCGCTGCAGTACATGAGCAAGGAGCCGGTGCACCGCCAGTACCACCACCACGAGATCACGTTCTCGCTGCTCTACGCGTTCAGCGAGAACTTCGTGCTGCCGATCAGCCACGACGAGGTGGTGCACGGCAAGGGCTCGCTGCTGCGCAAGATGCCCGGCGACCACTGGCAGCAGCTCGCGAACGCTGCGGGCCTTCCTCGCCTTCATGTGGGCGCACCCCGGCAAGCAGCTGCTGTTCATGGGGCCGAGTTCGGCGCAGGAGCGCGAGTGGGCCGAGCCGCGCGGCCTCGACTGGTGGCTGCTCGACGACCCCGGCACACCGGGGCTGCAGCAGCTGGTGCGCGACCTCAACCGGCTCTACCGGCGAGCACCGCGCCCTGTGGCGCGCTGGACGACGACCCGGCCGGCTTCGAGTGGATCGACGCCAACGACGCCGGCCGACAACACGTTCTCGTTCCTGCGCTGGACGCCGACCGGCGCGGCCGCTGGCGTCGCTCGTCAACTTCTCCGGGATCCCCGCACGAGGGCTACCGGGTCGGGCTGCCCCACGCCGGGCCGCTGGCGCGAGGTGCTCAACACCGACGCCGAGGGCTACGGCGGCTCGGGCGTGGGCAACTTCGGCGATGGTCGAGGCCGAGGACTTCGACCGTGGCACGGGCGGCCGGCCTCGGCGCAGCTGCGCGTCCCCCCGCTCGGGGCGGTCTGGCTGGTCCCCGCCGAGGACTAGCGGCGGGCGGTCAGGGACCGGCCGGGACCGCCTCGGCCGGCTGCTGCTCCGCCTCGGGGGTGACCTCCAGGTCGGCGCAGGAGTCGAGCCACTGCTGCAACCGGTGGTCGGTGAGGAAGCACGTCTCCGGGTGTGGCTGGCGCAGCCGGACCTGGTCTGCCGGGACCGTCGCGTGCCAGCGGGCGACGGTCAGCGCCAGCGACGCCGGGGTGGCGGTGGGGTCGTCCAGCGCCGCCGGCTGCTCGGCGATCGCCTCCACCACGCCCTCGGCGAACCCCCACAGCCCGAGCAGGTAGCCGGTGGCCCGGGTGACCGAGTGCCCGAACGCGGCGACCTCGACCTGGTGGGCCTGCCAGGGGTCCCGCGGCCGGGCGCGACGGACCTCCGCCCAACTCCGCGAGTGGGCCGCCGCCAGCACGGGGAGCGCCACCCGGTGCAGCAGCCCGGCGAAGAAGGCGTCGTTCACCGCCTCCGAGGGCCAGCCCTCGCTGAGGGCGAAGCGCTTGGCCAGCGTGCCCACGTGCAACCCCTCGCTGCACAGCCGGCCGGGGTCGAGCCCGGGGGGAGGAGTGCCGCCGCGGCCGAACACGGCCCCGGCGACCGCCAGCCCCTGGATGGTCTCCAGGCCGAGCAGGCTCACCGCCCGTCCCATCGACTCCACCCGCACCGGCAGCCCGAAGAACGAGGAGTTCACCAGCCGCAGCACCTCGGCGCTCGTGCCCAGGTCGCGCTCGATGACCTCGACCACGTCGTCGAGGCTGCAGTCGGGGTCGGCGGAGATGGCCATCATCTGCTGGTAGATCTGCGGCGGCTTCGGCAGCGACTCCACCCCACCGAGCAGGTCGCGCAGGGGCACGTCGTGGATCAGCTCGCGCACCTCGAGCACCCGCTCCACCGCGGCCACCAGCACGTCCACGTCGCAGGGCTTGGTCAGGTACTGCTGGGTCGGGCCGACGGCGGAGATGATCGAGGTCCGGTCGGCGTGCCCGGAGAGGATCATCCGGGCCGTCCCGGGGAAGCTCCGGCGCACCTCGGCGAGCAGCCGGGCGCCGTCCATGCCGGGCATCCGCATGTCCGAGATCACCACGTCGACGCTCTGTTCGGCGAGCAGGGCCAGTGCCTCTTCGCCGCTGGTGGCGAACAGCACGTCCCACTCCCTCCGCTTCACCCGCAGCCCGCGGCGCAACCCGGCGAGCAGGTGTGGCTCGTCGTCGACGAACATCACCCGGCGGCTCATGCGGGCACCGCCCCGCCGGCCGCGTCGTCGGGCCCGGTGCCGTCCTCCGCCGCCGCGGAGGTCTCCTTCACCGGGAGCACCACGGCGAACGTCGAGCCCTTCCCCGGCGCGGACTCCACCTCGAGCCGCCCCTGGTGTTTCTTCACCACCGTGGTGTGGGCCAGCGACAGCCCCTGCCCGGTGCCCTTGCCGACGGCCTTGGTGGTGAAGAACGGGTCGAAGATCCGCCGCTGGGTGGCCTCGTCCATGCCGGTGCCGTCGTCGCTGACCATGATCCGTATCTCCTCGCCGTCGCGGCGGGTCGCCACCGTGATCGAGCCGAGCGCCTCGGTGCCCTGCTGCCGCCGCCGCTCGTCCACCGCGTGCGCGGCGTTGACGATGAGGTTGAGCACCACCTGCTTGATGTCCCCCTCGAAGCACGAGACCAGGCCCGCCTCGGGATCGAGGTCGACGGTGAGCTCGGCGACGTACTTCCACTCGTTGCGGGACACCTGGACGGTCGAGGTGACCAGCCGGTTGAGGTCGGCGGAGGCCCGGCCGCGCCCGGGGTGGGAGAAGTCCTTCATCGCCCGGACGATCTGGGAGACCCGGTCCAGCCCCTCCAGCGACTGCTCCAGCGCGCTCGGCAGCTCCGCGGTGACGAACTCGAGGTCGAGGCCGTCGACGAGGGTGCGCAGTCGCTGGTGCATCTCCTCGGCCGGGGCGCCCTCGCCGTTGGCCAGCCGCTCCAGCTCCCCGAGCGCGGTGAGCACCTCCCCCACCGTCTCGGCCACGAACCGGGTGTTGTCCGAGGCGTACTGCACGGGCGTGTTGATCTCGTGCGCGATGCCGGCGGCGAGCTGGCCGATCGACTCCAGCCGGTTGGCCTGGGCGAGCTGGCGCTCCATCTCGGTCGCGCGGGTGATGTCGGCCCCGACGCCGACCACCCCGGCCAGGCTGCCGTTGTCGACGTGCGGAAGCACGCTCACCTGGTAACGGCGGGGCGGTTGCCCGATCGACAGCTTGGAGTCGATCACCGGCTCGCCGCCCTCGAGCACGTCGCGCTCGAGGGCCACGAGCTGCGCGCCCACGCCGTCGGTCGCCGTGGCCGGCCCCTCCAGCTGCTCCTCCAGCCGGCCGATCAGCTCGGCCTCGCTGCCGAGCCCGCGCAGCCGCAGGTACGCCTGGTTGCAGCCGGTGTAGCGCAGGTCGGTGCCCTTCCACCAGACCACGTGCGGAATGGTCGACAGCACCGTGCTGAGCAGCCGCTTCTCGTGCTGCAGCGCCACCGCCAGCGACTCGGCGCGGCGCAGTGCCTGGGCGCCGCGCTCCTGGGCGGCGCGGCGTTCGGTGACGTTGCGCTCCACCCCGATGAGCCCGACCACCTCACCGTCCTGGACGACGGGGCTCACCTCGAGCTGCACCCAGTAGCTGCTACCCGCGCGGGTGCGGGTGATGAACTCGGCGGAGGTCCGGCGCAGCGCGTCGAGGTCCTCCCCGAGGGCGCGGAACTGCTCGGAGCGGGTGAACGGGCCGCGCACCAGGTCGAGCCGGCGGTGGCCGACGGCGTCCTCGGCGTCGAACCCGGTGGCCTCGACGAAGGCGCCGTTCACCCAGCTGATCACCCCGTCGGGCCCGGTGATGAAGACTGCGTCGTCGGTGTGCCGGGCGACCAGGGCGAGCCGGTCGGCCTCCACCCTGCTCTCGCGCCGCTCGCGCTCCGCCCGTACCCGCGAGGTGATGTCCTCCACCAGGACGGCGGCCCTGGCGTCGACACCGGACATCCGCTGGAGGTTCCACTGCAGGGTGTGCCCGTGGCCGCGCACGGTGACCTCCCCGACCACCACTGCCTGCTCACGGGTGCCCTCGAGCACCTCCCGCAGGCGCCGGGCCAGCTCCTGCCCGGGCGGTCCCAGCGCATCGGTCACGGCGTCGGCGGCGCCGCCCGCCGTGGCGCCGTCGACCACTTCACGGGCGGCGTCGTTCGCCTCCAGGATCCGCCCGTCGGCGGACACGACGAGCACCAGGGTCGGGATGGGCGCCACGCTGACCGGCCCGGGCATCAGGCCGGCGCCCCGAGCACGTCGGCGCACGACGCCTCCCAGCGGTTCACCCTGTCGGCGCTGAGATAGCCGTCGGGTTCGGGGGCCAGCGGCTGCGACGGGGCGGCCGCCTTGCGCCGGGCCGCGGTGAGCAGCTGCGCGGCCGGGGTCGCGGTCTTGTCTCCGGGGCGGGCGGGCTGGTCGGCGATCGCGGCCACCACCGCCTCGGGGAAGCCCCACAGGCCGAGCAGGTAGGCGGTGGCCCGGGCGACGCTGGCGCCGAAGGCGGCGACCTGGGCGGCCTCCTGCTCCCAGACGTCCGCGGGGTTCGCCTCGCGCAGGGCCTGCCAGACCTGCGGGTGGGCGGCAGCCAGCACCGGCAGCCCCACGTCGACGAGGAGGCCGGCGAAGAAGGCGTCGTTGACCGCCGTCTGCGGCCAGCCGTCGGCGACGGCGAAGCGGCGGGCCAGGGTGGCGACGAGCAGCCCGTGCCGGCACAGGCCCGCGGAGTCGAGCCCGGCAGGGGTGACGGCACCGGAGCGGAACACCGAGCCGGCGACGGCGAGCCCCTGGATGGTCTCCAGCCCGAGCAGGCTCACCGCCCGGGCCACCGAGTCGACCTTCGCGGCCAGCCCGAAGAAGGAGGAGTTGACCAGGTGCAGCACCTCGGCGCTGGTGGCCAGGTCGTGCTCGATCACGGCGACCACGTCGTCGAGGCTGCTGAACGGATCGGAGGCGATGGCGAGCATCTGCTCGTAGATCTGCGGCGGTTTCGGCAGCGACTCCACCCCACCGAGCAGTTCGCGCAGCTGCTCGTCGACGACCAGGTCGCGGATCGCCAGCACCCGCTCGATCGCGCCCACCAGGACGTCGACCTCGCAGGGCTTGGCGAGGAACTGCTGGGTGGGGCCGACGGCGGAGATGATCGACATCCGGTCGGCGTGGCCGGAGAGGATCATTCGTGCGGTGCGCGGGTAGAGCCGGCGCACCTCGGCGAGCAGCTGGGCGCCGTCCATGCCGGGCATCTTCATGTCCGACACGACCACGTCGACCGGCGCCTGGGCCATCACCGCGAGCGCCTCGGCGGCGCCCTGCGCGAAGGTCATGTCCCACACGTCGCGCCTGGAGCGCAGCAGCCTGCGCAGCCCCGCGAGCAGGTGCTGCTCGTCGTCCACGAACAGGATCCGGCGCATCAGGGTCCGACCTCCACCGCTACGGGGTGCGTGGTTCCCTCGCCCGGGGAGGGGGCGGGAGGCGCTGCGTCCGCCGGGGGCTCGGCGGCGGTGGGGATCACGAAGGTGAAGGTGCTGCCCCGCATCGGCTCCGAGGCCACCTCGATCCGGCCGCCATGCTTGCCGACGACCGCGGCGCGGGCGAGGCTGAGGCCCTGCCCGGTGCCCTTGCCGACGTCCTTGGTGGTGAAGAACGGGTCGAAGATCTTCGCCCGGACGCTCTCGTCCATGCCGATGCCGTCGTCCTGCACCGCGATGCGCACCTCGCCGCCGCTGCGCCGGGTGGACACCCGCAGCGCGCCCAGCTCCTCGCTGCCCTGGCGGCGGCGGCGCTCCTCCACCGCGTGCGCGGCGTTGATCATCACGTTCAGCAGCGCCTGCTTGAGGTCACCCTCCACGCAGGTCAGGTCGCCGACGTCCGGATCGAGGTCGAGCTGCAGCCGGGCCACGTACTTCCACTCGTTGCGCGACACCGCGACGGTGGACTCCACGATCCGGTTCAGGTCGCAGCGGGCGCTGGCACTGCCGGGGTGGGAGAACTCCTTCATCGCGCGGACGATCTGGGCTACCCGCTCCAGGCCCTCCAGGGACTGCTCCAGCGCGCTGGGCACCTCTGCGGACAGGAACTCCAGGTCCAGCTCCTCCACCACCTCCCGCAACCGGGTGCGCAGGTCGGCGTCGTCGACGCGGCCGGCGTCCCGGGCGAGCTCGGAGACCCGGCGCAGGCCGGTGAGTGTCTCCCCGAAGGACTCGGCGACGAACCGGGTGTTGTCCGAGGCGTACTGCACCGGGGTGTTGATCTCGTGCGCCACCCCGGCAGCCAGCCGGCCGATGGACTCCAGCCGGTTGGTCTGCGAGAGCTGCTGCTCCAGCTCGGTGAGGTCGGTGAGGTCGGCGGCCACCCCGATCACCCCGACCACCTGGCCCCCCGCGGTGCGCGGCAGCAGGCTGACCAGCAGGGTGCGCGGGCGCTGCTCGGCGTCGGTGAACGTCAGCTTGCGGTCGGCGACCGGACCGCCGCCGGCCACCACGTCCTTGGAGAGCTCGCCGAGGGACGGCCAGAGCGTGCCGGTGACGGCGAGCTCGGCCTCCGTCCTGCCGAGCAGCTCCGCGAGGCTGTCCAGCTCACGCAGGCGCAGGTAGGCGGCGTTGCAGCCGAGGAAGCACAGCTCCGCGTCGGTCCACCAGACGGCGTGCGGCACGTGCCCGAGCACCGAGGTCAGCAACTGCTTCTCGGTGCGCAGCTGGGCGCCGAGCCGCTGGGTGCGGACCAGGGACTGGCGGGCCTGCTCCTCGGCCCGGCGGCGCTTGGTGATGTCGTGCTCGAGCCAGACCAGCCGCGTCGCCCCGGCGGCGGTGGTCACCGGGCGTACCCGCCACGAGGCCCAGTACAGCGCCCCGTCGGGGCGGTGCAGCACCGCGTCGACCGCGGCCGGGCGGCACGCCTCCACCTCCTCGCGGAAGCGCTGGAGTGCCTGCGAGCCCGCGAACGGCCCGTGCACCAGCGCGAGCCGGTCCTTGCCGAGGGCGTCCCCCGGCGGGATGCCGGTGAGGTGGGTGAATGCCGCGTTCACCCACTCGATGCCCCTGTCGGGGTCGCTGATCACCACGGCGGTGTCGGTGAGGTCGGCGAGCAGGCGCAGCCGTTCCAGCTCGGCCGCCTCCTCGGCGCGCGGTGCGGCGGCCACGGGCTCCGCGCCCGGGTCGGTGCAGGTGAGCACGACGTTCGCGGGGAGGGCGGGACCGACCCGGCGCACCGTCAGGCAGAGCTCGCGGCGCCCGTCCGTGCCGTCGACGCGGAGCCGCAGCGGGGGCCGGTCGGCGGGAGCCACCGCCGCCGCGGGCCCGCCCGCGGACGCGGCCCGCACCTGCTCGGCCAGGGTGTCGAGCGCGCCGGGGTCGGCGGCGGCCACCCCGCGCAGCCAGTCGGCGAAGGGGATGCCGGGGGCGGGGGCGGGGGTGCCGGGGGTCAGGCAGCGGGCCCAGCCGGCGCTGGCATGCACGACTGCCCCGTCGGGCCCGACGAGGCAGCTGCCGTTGGCGGGGGCGTCAAGGGCGTCGAGGAGCTCGCCCGCGCCCCGCACGCCGGCCCGGTCGTCCATCACACCTGCCCTTCCGCGTGCCGCCGGGGCAGCGGGATGCCACCCGACCGGGTCGGCGATCCCGCTAATGCACTGCGCTCTGCAACTGAATCGGTACGATCTGTGTTCGAGTTGAGGCTGACGGCCGGGGGTTCCCCGCCCGCCGGAGTCCCGGACGTGCCGGGCCCTCGACCTGCGTGCACGCGGCCGGCCCACCGCCCGGTGGGGCCGTGCCGCACAGTCGCGATCAGGGGTGAAAGGCGGCATCGGTGACGAATCGGATCCTGCTGGTGGACGACGAGCAGCGCATCCTCGACGGCCTGCGCCGCACCCTGCGCGGCCGGTTCACCGTCGAGACCGCCGGCTCCGGGCAGGAGGGCCTGGAGGTGCTCCAGGGGGCATTGACCGACCAGCACAAGATCGCGGTCGTGGTCTCGGACATGATGATGCCCGGCATGAACGGGGCCGCCTTCCTCGCCCGGGCCCGCGAGATCGCCCCTGACAGCGTGCGGATGATCCTCTCCGGCCAGGCCGACCTCACCTCGACCATCGCCGCGGTCAACGACGCCGACCTGTTCCGCTTCCTCACCAAGCCGATCGAGCCCGACACCCTGACCGCGGCGCTGACGGCGGCGCTGCGCCAGTACGAGCTGGTGATCGCCGAGCGCGAACTGCTGCAGCGCACCCTCACCGGCGCCGTCGACGTGCTCACCGAGACGCTGGCGCTGGCCAGCCCGCTGGCCTACCGGCGGACCGCCCGGGTGCGGATGCTGATGACCGCCGTCACCGCCTCCGTCGGCCTGCTCGACGACTGGCGGCTGCACGTCGCCGCCATGCTCAGCCAGGTGGGGTGCATCGCCGTCCCCGGGCCGGTGCTGGAACGGATCGAGTCGGGAGCGGTGCTCACGCCCGAGGACGAGAAGATGTACCACGGGCATCCGCAGCTGGCCGAGACCATGATCGCGAAGATCCCGCGGCTGGAGGACGTGGCGCACTGGATCGGCGACCAGGTCACCGACCTGACGAAGCTGACCACGGGGTCGCAGGAGGACCTCGCCCCGGCCGCCTTCCACGCCGTGGCGGCCTTCCTCGCCGGCTACGACATCGGCATGGCCCCGCGCGAGATCTCCAAGCTGCTCGCCAGCAGCGGGCGCTTCCCGCAGCCGGTTCTCGACGCCGTGCTCAACGCCGCCCAGGTGCTGACCCCGAAGGGCACCCCGCAGGAGATCCGGGTCAGCCAGATCATGCCCGGCATGGTGCTCAACGAGGACGTCACCACCACCACCGGGCTGGTGCTGGTGCGCAAGGGCGAGCGGGTCACCGAGGTACTGGCGGCGCGGCTGGACAACTTCGCCCGCTCGGTCGGGGTGACGGAACCGATCAAGGTGCTGGTCCTCGGCTGAGCGGCCGCCCGGGCCGGGCCCGCGGTCACCGATTCGTTGCCGGAACCGGTTGACGCCCGTGCGCCGATCCGCGAGCGTGAGCCGGTGGCCGCCCCTCCCGGTACAGCCGCCGACCGGCTCGCCGACCTGCGCCGGCACGCGGCCGCCCTGGTCGAGGCGGTGCTGAGGGTCCCGGGCGACACCGCCCCCGCGGCGCGCCGCGCCGCCTTCGACGGCGGGCCCGACGACCCGGCCGTCGCCGCCTACCTGCACCTGGTGCGCGAGCATTCCGACGGCGTCACCGACGCCGACGTGCAGGGCCTGCTGGACGCCGGGATCGGCGAGGACGCGGTGTTCGAGCTCACCCTCGCGGCCGCGCTCGGCGAGGGTGAGCGGCGGCTGCGGGCGGGGCTGCGGCTGCTCGGGCTGGAGCCGTAGTGCGGCTGCCGGGGTACCGGTCGGGGCGCCTGCTGCGGCACCGGGCCTTCATCGCGCTGAGCCGGCGCACCGGGGCGGAACTGGACGACCTGGGCAAGGCCGTGCTGCGCCGCCCGGACCTGTTCGGCGCGCCCTTCGGCGCCCTCGCCCAGGCCGTCCTGCGCGGCCCGTCGCGGTGGACGGTGGGCGAGCGGGAGCTGTTCGCGACCGCGGTCTCCGCGGCCAACCGGTGCGGCTTCTGTGTCGGCACCCACGCCGAGATCGCCGCCGGGGAGCTCGGTCAGGACGCCCGCGGCGGCTGGGAGGACGGCCGGTTCGGGGCCCGCGCGAGCGCCGCGGCGGCCTTCGCGGCGGCCCTCAGCACCGATCCCGGGGCGGTAGGCCCCGCGGAGGTGGCCGCCGCCCGCGCCGCCGGGGTCGAGCCGGAGGCGCTGGCCGAGGCGGTGTACGTCGCGTTCCTGTTCGCGACGGTGAACCGGGTGGCCTCGGCCCTCGACTTCGGCTACCGCTCCGACGCCGACCGGTTGCGCGGCGCGCAGACGCTGCGCGCCCGGGGGTACCGGATGCCCCGCCTGCTGTTGCGCTGACACCCGCGGCGGGGCGTGGCCGGTGGGCGCACGACCCCGCCGCGGCGGGCAGCGGTCGATCAGGTGCGTCGGCGCTCAGGCGGCCGACTTCGAGCCCTTGCTGATCAGCTCCTTGGCCAGCCCCTTGTCGGTCTTCAGGATGTGGTTGCTCAACCAGTTGCGCAGGAAGGACATCAGCTCGGTGGTCACGGCGGCCGAGCCGCTGTCGAACTTCGTCTTGAAGGCGCCGACGTCGGCCACCAACTTCTTGTGCTCGACCTTGTGGGCCGCGCTGGTGCTGATGCCGAACTGGTCCATCAGCTTCTCCTCGAAGGCGAAGTGGAAGACCGTGTAGTTCACCAGCTCGGTCAGCACGCCGCCGACGACGTCGCGGCCCTTGCCGGCGCGCATCGCGTCGTCGAGCTGGTTCACGAGTTCGACCAGCCGCTTGTGCTGGGCGTCGATGTCGCCGTAGCCGATCTGGAGCATGGGGCCCCACGTCATCAGTGCCATTGGTCAGATTCCTCTCCATCGTTGGGAACGGGTCGGTCCGGTCCGGGCCGGACCGCGGGTGGCCGGTGAGCTGTTCACCCCGGGACGGCCCCGAACTCCGCGGTACGCGCGGCGTCGCCCACGGCCCCGCCCTCCTCGGCGGGGTCGTCCGGGGAGCCGGGCCCGGGCTGCCACGGCGCGATGGCCTGCAGGATCGCGTCGGTGGACTGCGACATCGCGGTGGACGTCTCGAGGGCCTGGTTGACCACGGTGTCGGTCTGGGAGGCCACCTCGAGCACCTGCCCCATCGCCTCGACGGCGGTGCCGGTCAGGTCGGCCTCGGCGCCGACGGCGCCGACCACCTCCCGGTTGCGTTCCAGCGTGTCGTCGGCCTCGCGCCGGATGGGGGCGAGCAGCTCGTAGGTGCGCCCGACGTGCTCCACCCCGACGTGCACCACCACCGAGGCTGCGTCGATCCCCTCGGCGACGGCCGCGCTGCCCTCCTGGATGGCGGTCACCGCCGCGGTGATCTCGAGGCTGGCGGTGGACGAGGCGTCGGCGAGCTTGCGCACCTCCTCGGCCACGACGGCGAAGCCGGCTCCACGGTCTCCGGCCCGGACGGCCTCGATGGTGGCGTTCAGCGACAGCAGCTTGGTCTGGCTGGCGATCCTGTGGATCAGCTGGGCCGAGGTGCCGATCTCGTTGGCGTGCGCCAGCAGCGGGCGCACCCGCTGCTCGATGCCGGCCATCGCCGTGGACAGCGCCTCCATCGCGGCCGCGGCGGCCTGCGCCTGCGACTCCCCTTCGGCTGCCAGCTCACTGACCCGCTGCGAGCGGGCCTCGGTCTCCTCGGCGAGGGCGGAGACCCGGGTGATGCTGGTCGACATCTCCGACAGCGACTCCCGGGCGGTCTCGGACGCGCCGGCCTGCATCATCGAGTTGAAGGCGATCGAGTTCGCCTCCGCGGAAAGCTGTTCGATGCTGCTGGTCATCGCTTCGGCCTCGGCCCGCACCCGGGCCACCAGCTCGGTGACGGCGTCGGGCTCCGGGGCCCCGCCGCCGCTGCGGCGGCACAACGGGGACCGGGGCAGCACGCTCGCGCCGAACACGGCCGCAGCGGTGACGAGAGCCACCAACGCCCCGGCCAGGGGCAGGGGCCAGGGGGTGAGCCCCCCGACGACCCCCGCGGCGGCCGCAAGTACGGCGATCCCGGTGGCTACGAGGGCAACTCCACCGCGGTTGCCGTCCGCACTCACGCACTAGGTGTCGTCGTTGACCGAGCAGGCTCTTGAGCCCGCTACTGGGTGAACGAGGTCACAGCTCGGTCACGATCGAGGGACTGGGTGGTGCTGGCTGGCGGTGGTCAGTGCGGGCAGGTGGCCCGGTAGGCCACGCCCGGCACGTACGCGCCCCAGTTCGCCGCGCTCAGCCCGCCCCCGGCAACCGAGCACGCCGTCCGCACCGGGTCACCGGCGGGAACGAACGCGCCCATGGCGTTCCACTCCTGCGCCTTTCCGGCGCCGAGCGTCACCAGCACCTGCCCGTTCGTGCTGAACGCGCTCACCGCCAGCCCGTCCGCGGCCGAACCCAGCTGGCCGACCCGCGCCGGATTGGCAGGGTCGGCGACGTCCCAGACCTCGATCCCCGACTGCTCCACGGTCACCAGCACGCCCCCGGCGGGCGACATCACCACGGACCGCACGGCGCTGCTGGCAGCGTCGAGGGAGCCGAGCGAGACGGGAGCCGACGGGTTGGCGACGTCCCATAGCTGCGCGGAGCCCGAGACCGTTGCCAACGCGACGATCCGCCCGCTCGGGCCGAACGACAGCGACTGCACGGCCGCCCCGATCGGCGCCGTCACCGCACCCTGCCGCTGCGGGGCCTTCACCCCGTTCAGGCGCCAGACGGTCAGCCCCGTGCGCCCGGCCGTGGCGAGCCTGGTGCCGTCGGCGGAGAAGTCGACCGCCCCGGCGCTGAGGCTGGCCACCGGCTGCGGCGCGGCGGGCCGCACCACGGCCCACACGCCGGCGTGCTCGTCCGCGCCGGAGGCCGCCAGCAGCCGGCCGTCGGGGCTGAAGGCCGCGGTGGTGACGGGCTTGTGGCCCACCTGAACGCTCGCCACCGCGGCCGTGGTCGCCGTCCGCACGTCGTACAGGTCCACGCGGCCGTCGCCGCGGCCGACGGCGAGGTAGTGCCCGTCGCGGCGGAAGCCCAGCGCGGTAGCCGTCGTCTGCGAATCGGTGAAGGTCGCGCTGTGCCGGACCGTTCCGTCCGACACCGTGTACAGCGCCACCGAACCGGCGGCTCCGGACACGGCGACGAGCTGGCCGTCACCGCTCAGCGCCACCACCGTGTTGGCCTTCCGGGCGGGCGCGAAGGTGCTGTCCGGCGCGGGGGTGCTGCGCCCCTGCGCCTGTGCCAGGTCGCCCAGCAGTTGGGCCTTCGCCGTGGCCCCCGTGTCCAGCGCCACCGCCGCGATGTCCAGCTGCAGGGCCAGCCGGGGCTGGGTCGCCATCGCGTTCCGGGAGGCGGCGATCAACCCGATCACCGCCGGCGAGGGGCTGCTTCCCGAACCGCTGCCGGACCCGAGCAGGCCGCTCACGGTGGGGACGACGGTGGGTTCCGGGTCGTGCCTGGACACCGCGCGCCCGATGCCGTAGATCCCCCCCGCGGTCAGCAGCACCGAGGCGAGGCCGACGGCGGCCGCGATCAGGTTGCGCCGCCTGCGCGGGTCGCGGTGCACCCCGCTGGCGCCCTGCGGCTTGGCCAGTTCGGGGACGGCGTTGGCGAGGGTGTCCTCCGCGCCGGAGAACAGGTGTTCCAACCCTTCCGGGGTCGGGCGCCCGAGCAGGCGGTCGAGCGACCCGGCGCCTCCGGCGGGCCCGGGCGGGGCTGCCGGCTCGCGCCCCGCCGCGGGCGGCGTCAGGGCGGTCGCCCACGAGGGCGCCTGCGCGGCCGGCGCGGGGGCCGGGCTCGGCGCGGGTGCGGGTGCGGGGCTCGGCGCGGGAGCGGGTGCGGGTGCGGGTGCGGGGCTCGGCGCGGGGGCCGGGCTCGGCGCGGGCGCCTGCGCGGCCGGAGAGGTCACCCGGGACTGCCACGGCAGCGCGGGCTCCGACGGCGACGAGGCGGACCTCCGCGGGCTCGGGCGCAGCCGGCGCAGCAGGCGCCGCAGCCGCAGCGCAGCGGGCGCAGCAGGCGCAGCGGGCGCAGCGGGCGCCGCAGGCGCAGCCGCAGCAGCGCGCAGGCGCAGCCGGTGCCGGGGAGTCCGGGGGCGGCCGCCGGGTGGCCCCGGGCAGCCCCTGCACCGGAGCCGCCTTGGGCGGCGCGGCCGGCGCGGACATCCGCCACGGCCCGGCAGCGACGGGGGCAGCGGGTTCCGGCGCGGCGGGTGTCGGCACGGCAGCGGGCGGCCGCCGGGTGGCCCCGGGCAGCCCCTGCACCGGGGCCGCCTTGGGCAGTGCGGCCGGCGCGGACATCCGCCACGGCCCGGCGGCCACGGCGGCAGCGGGCGGCACGGGCTCGACGGGAGCGGGCGGCGCGGCAGCGGGGCCGGCCTCCGCGGGCGCCGGCACGGGGGCAACGGGGGCGGCGGGCTCGGCGGCCACGGGCGCGGCGGCCACGGGCGCGGCAGGCGCGGCCGGCGCGGCGGGTGCCGGCGGCGCGGCGGGTGACCGCGTGAGGGCCCCGGGCAGCCCCTGCACCGGTGCCGCCTTCAGCGGTACCGGTGCCGCGACGGGCCAGGGCCTCGTCGGGGCCGGGTTGACGGGCGCGGCGGGCGCGGCGGGCGCCGGCGGCGCGGCGGGCGCGGCCGGCGGCGGTGGCGCGGCCGGCGGGGGGGCAGCGGGCCGTGTGGCGGGCGGCGGCAGCGACGCGAGCAGGTCCGGGGTGACCGGCGCCTTCCTCAGCGGCAGCGCCTGGGCGGTGTAGCCGCTCGGCGGCGTCGCCCAGTACGACGGCTCCGGCGACGGCGACAGGCCGGTCGCGGCCCGCACGCTGCGCATCGCCTCGGACAGGTCGACGAGCACCAGCGGCCCCTGCGGCAGCGGCGGGCGCGGGCGGCCGGCATCGGCCTCGGCGCCGGGGGCCGTCTCGGCGCCCGTCCCTGGGTGCGCGGCGCTCGGCTGACCGGGGGCGGCCGGGGCCCCCGGCCCATCGGCGGCCGCGGGCGGCACCGCCCCGTCGGCGGCACGGCTCGGCGGGACCTGCCGGACACCGCTGTCGGTGTCCTCGGTCCGTGCCCCTGCCCCGCCGGGCGGCGACGGTTGCCTTACGTCCACTTCCGCAGGGTAACCGGGCCCCGCGGACAGCGGCGACCGTTTGCCCCGGTCCCCCGCTGTGACCCGCGGCCACCGGCGCAGGATCCTGTCACTCATCGGTCCCATCGTTCGCGCTCCCGCGGGCGGCGTCGCTCAGAAGCCCGAGGCCTCGGGGTCGGCGAACGCGGTGGGGTCGAGGGGGTCGCCGGCCACATCGGTGGGCCCCGGCACTGCCGGGGTGAACACGGGCCTGGCCTGGCCCGCACGCGGCGCCTGCACGGTGGCACCGGCGGGCGCACCCGGGGTGCGCAGGTTCCCGAGGGTGAGGGTGAGCGTGCTCCAGTCGGGTCCGAGCTCCAGCGTCGACCCGGCGAACCGCAGCGGCTGCGCTCCGGCCGGGGTCGCGGCACCGGGCAGGTAGCCGGCGTTCACGGTGACCGATCCGAGCGAGATCCGCCCCTGCATCGAGCCGCACCCCCCCGGGGCCGCGGCCACGGTGAGGGTGGCACCCGAACCGGCGAGGCCGGGGCTGAGCGTGGCGAGCACGTGCTCGAGCCGGTACGCCCGACCGGGGACGTCGCCCCAGTCGGGGCAGATGGACGCGGGCAGCAGCGGCCGGGAGAACTCGACGGTGACGTGATCGCCGGCACCGGCCCGCCCGTCCGCGTTGCCACCGAGGGTGATGGCGCGTCCCTCGACCGGGCCGGTGAGCACGGTCAGCGACAGCGCCCGCCCGACGACCTCGCCCGCCCCGGACGCCGCGGCGGAGGCCGGGACGGCGACCGCCCGGACGCTGTGCACCCCGTCGGCGAGGTGCCCCGTGCCGGCGCTGAACCCGAGGCCCTGCCCCGGGTGCACCAGGCGGGAGGCGAAGGGTTGCCGGGCGTCGTCCAGGTACAGCAGCACGCGGTAGGCGGCGGCCCCGCCGGGGGCGGTGACGACCACCTCGGGGTCGCGGTCGGAGGTGGTGGCGTCGCCGGTGAGACCGGTGTCGGAGTGTGCGGACAGCAGCACCGTCGGCGGATCGGGCCGCCAGGCCTCGGCCTGCGCACCGTCGGCCCCGGCGCCGGCCACGGTGATCGCCGCCCGCCCGGTCGGGCCGACGGCGAAGGCGGGGACCATGCCGGCGGCGACGAGGGAGAGCACCGCCCCGAACAGGGCAGTTCGGCGGCTCATCGCAGGGCCCCGCGACGGTCGGCGCCGACGAACCGGTGGTTGCTGCTGCTACGTCCCATGCCTGTGAGTCGCCCCTGCGTCCCGAGCCGTGACGGCCGGCCCGGGGGCCCGCCGTGCTCCAACGAAGCGTCACCATATGTGTTCGCCTGACTGCGAAGAGGAAGGTTTCGGTAATCCTGACCGAAGGGCTGAGGGCGGCCGGTCGTCACCTCCGGGCGGGACGCCGATCAGGAAATGGCCCCAATCACCTCCCCTTATCACTATGTGTTGTGCTTACATGTACAGACAGTGGCGATTGACTGACCGGGGAGGCAGGCTCACGGTGCCCAGGAGCAAGAGGTCGACAGGCGGCGACGCGGCACGAGCGCCCAGGGCCGGATGGCGGTCCCTACTGGGCCGGCGCGCGGCCGGCGCGGGGACGGCTGCCCCGGCGCCCGGTGAGGCTGCCGGTGCCCCCGCCGGCGCGGCGGCGTCCGCCGCCGATGCCCCCGTGGAGATCGTGCTCCCGGCCCAGACCACCGCCCCCGCCGTCGAGTCGCCCGCCGCCAGTTGCGAGGTCGACGCCGGCCCGAACTGGGCCTACCTGCCCACCATCGACTCCGGCCTGGACCTGACCGGCGTCGAGCGCCGCCGCGCCCGGCAGGCCACCCGCAAGGCGCTGGACTGGCACGGCCGCTTCGTCATCGCCCACCTGGGCACCATGGGCCTGAAGCAGGGGTTGGAGGACCTCGCCCCCGCGCTGCGCCACCTCGTCGGCGTGCAGCCCGACGTGCTGGTCTCCTTCATCGGCACCGGAAGTCAGCGCCCCGCCCTGGTCCGCGCCACCGCGGGGCTGGCGAACGTGGAGATCCGCGACCCGGTGCCCTCGGAGCAGTACCTGGCGGTGCTGCTCGCCGCCGACCTGCTGCTCGTCAGCGAGCGCGGGGTGGGCAGCGACATCGTGGTGCCGGGCAAGCTCACCACGCACTTCTGCTCCGGGCGGCCGGTGCTCGCCGTGGTCCGGCCCGAGAGCGCCACCGCGGCCGAGGTGCTGCGCAGCGGTGCCGGGGTGGTGGTCCCGCCCGACGACCCGCTCGGCTTCACCGCCCAGGTGGCGCTGCTGCGCGGCGACCCCGACAGCCGCACCCGGCTCGGCGACGCGGGCATGCGCTACGCCGACCAGTTGCTCTCCCGCCAGGGCGCCTGACCCGGCCCGGCGGGTCCTCACCGATCACGCGGCGCGTCGTCACGATCACGCGGCGCGCAGGACCGGACACGCGCGGGCGCCGCCGCAACGGTGCACGTCAGGCCGCGATTCGCAGCGCGAGATGTTTGCCGTATTGATCCTTGACGGCTCAACCGGCCCCCCCTAGCCTCGGCCTCCACATCCCCCCGCACTTCGAGGTGGACACAATGGCCCAAGAGTCGAGCACCAGTGGCGTGACCTACCGAGAGGCCGGCGCCGAGTACTTCTCCGAAACGGACGTTGCGCCGCCACGCGGGGGTGTGGTCGCTGTGGGCGCTCGGTGTCGCCGCCGTCATCTCGGGTGAGTTCTCCGGCTGGAACCTCGGCCTGGACGCCGGCGGGTTCGGGGGCCTGCTCGTCGCCACCGTGATCATCGCGGTGATGTACTTCGGTCTCTGCTACAGCATCGCGGAGATGTCGCCCGCGCTACCGCATGCCGGCGGCGCGTACTCGTTCGCACGCTCCGCGATGGGCCCGTGGGGGGGCTTCATCACCGGGATCGCCGAGAGCATCGAGTACATCGTCACCCCGGCGGTCGTGGTCACCTTCATCGCCCAGTACATGCAGTCCATCGTCGACTCGCTGTTCCACCTGAACATCGCCCAGCCGATCTGGTGGCTCATCTTCTACGCCGTCTTCCTCGCCCTGAACCTCGTCGGCATCGAGATGGCCATGCGGTTCACCGTCGCCATCTGCGTCCTGGCGCTGGCGATCCTGGTGGTCTTCTACATCGGCGCGCTGACGAAGTTCGACTTCACCGGGAACGCCCTCAACATCACCCCGACCGCCGGCAACTCCACCTGGTTCCCGTTCGGCATCGGCAAGGGCGTCTTCCTCGCGCTCCCGTTCGCGATCTGGTTCTTCCTCGCGATCGAGGAGCTTCCGCTGGCCGCCGAGGAGTCGCTGGACCCGAAGAAGGACATCCCGCGGGGCACCATCTACGGCCTGATCACGCTGGCCGTCGCGGCGTTCCTGGTGCTGTTCCTCAACACCGGGATCGCCCCCGGGGCGGAGGGCCTGCGCACCTCCGGCGAGCCCCTGCTCGACGGGCTGAAGACCATCTTCGGCAGCGGCACCTCGGCGTCGCTGCTCGGTCTGGTCGCGGTGGCGGGCCTGGTGGCCAGCTTCCACACGATCATCTTCGCCTACGGCCGCAACGTGTATTCGCTGTCGCGGGCGGGCTACTACCCGCACTGGCTCTCGCTCACCCACGGCGAGCGGCAGACCCCCTACGTCGCGCTGCTCGGCGGCGGCGCGCTCGGCTACGGCCTGGCGTTCCTGCTCTACGAGGCCGGCAACCACAACTGGATGGGTGGCAACCTCAGCGCCGCGCTGCTGTCGATGGCGGTGTTCGGCGGCGTGATCTCCTACTTCATGCAGATGGTGTCGTTCATCCGGCTGCGGATGAACATGCCGAACATCGAGCGCCCCTACCGCAGCCCGCTGGGCATCGGCGGGGCGGCGGTGGCCGGCGTCATCGCGCTGGTGTCGCTGGCGGCACTGTTCTCCCGCTCCGACTACCGGCCCGGGGTCTACGGCGTGGCCGCGTGGTTCATCCTGGCGATCGCCTACTTCGCGGTCGCGGGGCGGCACAAGCTCATCCTCTCCCCGGAGGAGGAGTTCGCGATCACGCGGGGCCAGCACGGCCACCCCGAGAGCGAGGGGTACGGGCACACCCACGTGCAGGACGTCGGCGCCGGGACCTCGACGGACGCCCCGCTCGGGTGATCCGGCGCTCGGCCTGACCCCGGTTCGACAGCTCGAGGCACGCTGCGGAGCCGCTCACCGTCCGGTGGGCGGCTCCGCGGCGTTCAGCGCGCGAGGTCGGCCGAGACCAGCGCCGCGGCGAAGGAGGTCCCGACCAGGTCCTCGCTGGACCCGCCGACGGTGACGGTGCCCAGCGAGTCGCCGGGGGTGTCCTGCCCGCCGGAGGCCTGCGCGGTGGCCAGGCCGGGAGGAAGGGGCGTGTTGTACGCGGCGGGCTGCCCGTTCCAGTCCAGCGCCTCGACGACGACGGCACCCGGGACGGCGGCGGGGTAGCCGAACTTCTGCGGCCTGTTGCCGGCGGCGGTGACCAGGTGCACGTCCAGGCCACCGCGGTTGCCGGTGCACCACTGCGCCACCGCGGTGATCGTCTTCCCCAGCGGGGTGGCGCAACTGCCGCTGAGCTGGGTCGACAGGCTGACGTTGACGACGCCGTAGCGGTCCCTCGGCCACAACGCGTAAACCAGCGCGAGGTAGAGCTCCACCGAGGCGGCCAGCCCGGCGCTGCACACCCGCAACGCCTCCACCGTGGCGCTCGGGTTGCGCGCCCGGATCAGCTCGCACACGGCCGACCCGTGCCCGTGGACGTCGACGGCGGGGACGCCGGTGGGGTCCGGCCCGAGGGTGAAGTCGGTGACGCTCGCACCGGGCGTGCCGTCGCCGGTGTCGATGACGGCGACGCGGCCGCGCACGGCTGCCGGCAGCCCCGCGGCCGGGCCCACGCCCGCCGGCGGGCGCACGGTGACCCGCCCGAGGTTCGCGGGCACCACGCTCACGCCGGCGGCACCGACACCCGCTGGACCACCGCCGGCACTCCCGCCGGCGCTGCTGCCGCCGCCCGCGGGCCGCAGCCAGTAGCCCGGCTCGCTGACCACGTCGACGTGCGGCATCGACCGGCCGATCACCCGGTCGAGGTGATCGGCGACCAGCCCACCGAGAACCGGGCTGTGGCGGGCCACCAGGACCCCCGGGCAGTGCGGGTCGGCATAGGTGTGGTCGCGCCCGCCCAACGTCCGAAGCTGCGGGTCACCAACCCCCTGCAGCGGCGAGATCAGTCCGGGCCATTGGCCGGCGACCTCCTCGAGGTAGCCGGCCGGCCCGACCACGGTGGTGTAACCCGCTTCGAGATCGCACATCGTCGCCCCACCTCCGGAGTGTCAGCACAGCGGTCGTCGCAGCGGTCGGTGTCAGCACAGCGGTCGGTCGTCAGCACAGCGGTCGGTCGTCACGATCCCGGGCAGGAGGTGACGGCGGTCAGGTTCACGATCCGCGCCGGCAGGGTGAGCGTCAGGGTGCGCGGCCCCTCGACGATGCGGATCCGCCCGCCGCTGCCCTCGGGTGCCGGCAGCAGCGTGCCGCACGCGCTGGCCTGCCCGCCGCGGTCGGTGTAGGTGACCCGCACCAGCGGGCCGGGCGGGCTCGCCTGCGGCGCGAGCCAGATCAGCATCAGCGCCACCAGCGCCAGGCCGAGCGATGCCCCGGCCGCGGGCACCGCCCGGCGGAAGGCCGCCAGCCGCGGCGCGAGGTTGCGCGACCTGCTCTCGAGGTCCGTCGACGCGGCGTCGCTGCCGGTCGGCACCGCGGTGAGCCAGCCGTAGGCGGCACGGTGCCCCGAGTAGATCGCGAACGCCGCAGCCGCCACCGAGGCCACCACGGCAACGGCTGCCGTGATCCGCCAGCCGGGCGCGAGCGAGGTCACGGCGCCGGTGGCGAGCACCGGCCCGGCGAGGGAGAACACCGCGAGCAGCGCGGCCACCCCGCCGAGCCACTTCTCGGCGACGGACTGGACGAGCGTCGCCTGCTGGGCGGCGGCTCGATCGACGGCGGTCGCCGCCGGGATGCGCGCCGGGTCCAGCGGTGACAGCTCGTACCCGGACCCCCCCGACGTCACCGCGGCGAACCAGTAGGCACCGCACCCGGTGTGGATCTCCTCCGGGCGCCGCGGATGCGGCTGCGCGCACCGGCACCGGAACATCCTGGGCAGCTGCAGCGACACCATGGGCCTGGCGACCGCCGCGACCACGACGTCCTCGGTCACGATCGGGTAGGTGGTGTCGTGCCCGCAGCGCCGGCAGCTGCCGGTGGCGACCAGCTCGCCGCTGGGCTCCTGCCGCTCGACGTGCTGTGCCAGGTTCAGCCAGTCCAGGTCGGCGGTGATCTGGGTCTCGGCGTAGTCCACGCCCTCACCTCCTCCGGCACCGGTGCGGCCCATTCTGCGACCGGTCCCCGGGGGCGGGGGCATGATCCGGAGGAAATCCGCACAACGGACGAGGGCGGTCGACGGGGAGCGGTCAGGGGCGGGGTCAGGGGCGCCGGCGGGGCGGCCTCAGCGGGCGGGGGCCCCGGGGTGCACCTCGAAGGCCGGGATGCCGGGGGCGGCGGCGAGCAGGTCGGCGTCGGCGGAGTTGCGGCTCAGGCCCGGGACGAACTGGCTCACCTCCCAGCCCCACCGGGCGAGGTAGAGGCGCAGCACCGGCACGCGCTGCTCGACGGGCAGCTCGCGGAGCGCGACTTCCTCACTGCGGCGGCCGACCTGCAGCCGGGCGCCACCGGCGGCGCGGACGTTGCGCACCCACTGGGTGTTGCCGCGGATGGCGACGAGGTAGCGCCGACCCTCGTGCTCGAGCAGGTTCACCGGCACCTGCTGGAGCTTGCCCGACGTGCGCCCGGGGACGGACAGCACCCGCGACCCGAGCAGGCTGACGCCGTGCCGGGTGAGCCAGGCGACGGCCCTGCCGGTCAGGACGTCCAGGCGGTTGCGCGGAGCGATGTAGCGGTCGGGGTTGAGCGGGGAGGGGGGCATGGTCATCTCCTCGAGATGGGTGCAGCGGCGGGACCGGAACGAGAGCGCCGCTCTCGCAACGAGAGTGTCAGCCTTTCGCGGGAAAAGCAAGAGCACTGCTCTCGGTCTGTGGCACCATGGGGCCATGAGCGGGCAACCACGGGGAGTCCGGCAGGCCCGGCGAGCTGACGTGACCACCCGGATCCTGCTGGCCGGGCGGGCCCAGCTCGCCGAGCGCGGCGCGGCGGCGCTGTCGCTGCGCGCGGTCACCCGCGAGCTCGGCATGGTCTCCTCCGCCGCCTACCGCTACGTCGCCAATCGCGACGAGCTGCTCACGCTGCTGCTCGTCGACGCCTACACCGAGCTCGGCGACGCCGTGGACGCCGCTGTCGCCGCCGCGGGGGACCTGCCGTGGCCCGCCCGGATCGCCGCCGCCGCCCACGCCCTGCGGGAGTGGGCGTTGGACGAGCCGGCGCGCTACGCGCTGCTGTACGGCAGCCCCGTGCCGGGGTACGCGGCCCCGCCGGAACGGACGACCGCGCCCGGCACGCGGGTGATCCTGACGGTGCTCGCGCTGGTGGCCGAGGGCGTGGCCGCCGGCGAGATCCTCGACGGGCCCGGCCCCGTGCCGCTGCCCGCGGACCTGCGCGTCGACCTGACCGCGGTGGCCGCCGAACTGGGCCTGGACGCCGCCCCCGACGTGCTGGCCCGCACCGTGCTGCTGTGGGCGGTACTGGTGGGCGCCGTCAGCCTGGAGGTGTTCGGTCAGTACGGGGCCGACACCTTCGCCGAGCGCCGCCTGCTCTTCGACCACCAGGTCGCCTCGGCCGTCGCCGCCCTGGCGGCCCGCCCGCGCTGAGGCCCCCGACCGGGCCGGTCCCGCGAACGGCGTTCCCCGGAGTGCGCCCGTGGCGATGCGGGTCGACGATGGGCCGGGACCGATCCGATCGGCGAGGGAGCGACGATGGATCACGTTGCCCGTGCGCAGGTGCTCATCGGCGCGCCGCCGCAGCGCGTATGGGACGTGCTGACCGGCCCGGAGCCGCGGCCGGAGATCATGTTCGGCGCCCGCACCGTCACCGACTGGGTTCACCACCTGAAGTACGTGCTCGAACCGGTCGACGGCGGCACCACGGTGGTCCTCGAGCAGGACAACAACCCGACCGCCGAGTCGGCCCGGCACAACGCCGACAACTGGCGGATGATGCTCGACGGGCTGAAGAAGGTCGCCGAATCCTCCCCCTAGCCCTGGGCCGGTCGCCTTCGTCGTCCGGCTCTGCCGCTGTCGACCCCGCGGGCGACTCGCTTCCGGTCGACTCGCCGATGCCTGTCGCGCTCACCCAGGAGGTTCGTGGTGCCGGAAACGACCTGCCACATGTCGATCTCGTTGGACGGCTTCGTCGCCGGGCCGGACCAGAGCCGGGAGGACCCCCTGGGCAAGCGGGGACGTGAGCTGCACGGCTGGCACATCGGCGACCCGCGGGCCACCGACGCCGACAGGATCGCGAACGGGTGGCTCATGCGTCCCCGGGGCGCGTATGTGATGGGGCGGAACATGTTCGGCCCGATCCGCGGAGACTGGGATGAGGACTGGTCGGGCTGGTGGGGCCCCGAACCGCCGTATCACGCGCCGGTGTTCGTGCTGACCCATCACCGCCGCGCTCCGATCCAGATGGACGGGGGGACGACCTTCCACTTCGTCACCGAGGGCTTCGACGCGGCCTACTCCGCAGCGTGCGAGGCCGCCGGGGACGGCGGGGTGGACATCGCCGGTGGGGCCTCGACCGTCCGGCAGGCGTTGATCGCCGGGGTGATCGACGAGCTCACCCTCGACATCGCGCCCGTCCTGCTCGGTTCCGGCGAGCGCATCTTCGACGGGGTCGAGTCCTTCGGCTTCGAGCCCGTCGAGGTGCTCCACTCACCGCTGACCACCCACATCCGCTATCGCCGGGTCAGCTCCGGCGGCGGAAGTCGGCAACCTCAGGGAGCCGGGTGAAGCCGGCGACCCCGCCGGCGTCAGAGCGATTCGGCCAACCGTTCGAGCAGGGGCGCGGCGGCCATCAGCTGGCCGAGTTCGGCGGCGGTGAACCCGTTCGACAGCGCCTCCGCCAGCCGCCGGTCCCGCGCGTCCCGCCGGCGCAGCAGCCGGCGCCCGGCCCCGTTCACGGACACGACCAGCTGCCGGCCGTCCCGCGGGTCGGCGCGCCGCTCGATCAGCCCGCGCGACTCCAGCCCGGACAGCGTCGCGCCCATCGACTGCGGACTGATCTGCTCGCGCCGGGCCAGCGCGCTCGAGGTGGCCGGCCCCTCCCGCTCCAGCCGGGACAGCGCCGAGGTCTCGGGAAGGGTGAGCTCGCCGTCGGCCCGCCACTGCCGTACCCGCCGGACCAGCAGTCGGATGCTCGGGAGCAGCGCTCCGGCCACCGCCCGGGCGTCGGGATCCCCAGCCATACCTTCAGGCTAGGTTGTTGAGTTTGCCCTGAGCAAATGGATCACCGCCGGTGCGCCCCGGGGGCGACACCGCTGCGGTACGGGGCGAGCACGCCGGCGCAGAGCTCGACGGCGGCGGCGAGCTCGTCGACCATCCGCCGGTGGATGCCCGGCCCGCCGGTGATGGGGTCGGCCAGGTCGTCCTCGGAGGGGTGCGCCGGGCGCCACACCTCGTGCCGCGCCAGCAGTGCTTCGGCCAGGCCCCACGGCTGCGCCGGCGGGGTGGCTTCACCCTGCTCGGGCAGGGTGATCAACCGGTGGCGCCCACCGCCCGACCCTTCGGGCCCGGCGGCGCGGGTGACGGCGCGCGCCAGCTCGCGCACGGTGAACGTGACCGGTGCGGCGTCCGGGTGCAACTGGGCGACGGCGAGCCGGTGCTGCCGCTCGGCGACCAGGACGAGGTCGGCCTCCGCCACCAGGGCGGCGGTGAGCTCGCGCGCCTGATGCCCGCCGGGGTCGAGGCCGCGCTCGCTCAGGGCTGCGGCGGTGAGCGGGTGCAGGTCGCACCCCTGCGGCGCCCGGGTTCCTGCACTCGCGAGGGCGAATCTCCCGGCCGTCCCCGGGCGCCGGGCGAGCGCATCGGACAGCAGCAGCCGCGCGGCGGGTGCCCGGCACACATCCCCGGTGCTGACGAGCAGGATGCAGAAGGGTCTCCGGCCGGGGGTCAGGTCGATGTCCACATCCACTCCATCACTATCTGTGCACAATCGACGACCAACAGTTATCGTCTGCCGGTAGGTTAGGCCCAGCACCGGTGTCGGCACCGGACATCCGCGAAACCCGCGGCTCGGGTCGAGGTGCCGCCGGAGGCCGCCGCCGCCCGACACCGGGGCGTCCGGCCCCCGACACCGGGGCCCCGGGGCGAGGCGAGGGGTAGCGCCGGCCGGGGAGGGCCGGGGAACTGGAGGCTGGATGGCGCGCCGGTACCGTTCCGGGGTGGGGATTGCGACGCTCGACCCTGGGGGGTGGGCCGGCGGAGAGCACCAGATCGTCGCGACCGCGTACGGGTGCTCCTTCGCGGTGACCGTCCCGGAACCCCTCGTCGAGCAGGCCGTCGCCGGGCTGCCCTGCGGCTGGACGCCTGCGGGCAAGGAGCCGCCGCAGCGGTCGTGGTCGCTGCGGCCCGACGGCGAGGGCCGCTGGGCCGCCGTCGGCGAGCGCGGGGTGCTCGGCACCGGCGCGGACGCGCCGCGGGCGCTGGACCTGCTGCTCGGCGAGGTGGAGGCGTGGGTGGTCGGCAACGCGGCCGGGGTGGTCGCGATCCGGGCCGGCGCCGTCGCCTGGAAGGAGCAGGTCATCGTGCTGCCGGGTTTGCCCGGCGCGGGCACCACCACGCTGGTCTCGGCGCTGGTGCAGGCCGGGGCGACGTACTTCTCCGACTCCTACGCGCTGCTCACGCCGCAGGGGACGGTGCTGCCCTACCCGCGCCGGTTCCGCGTCCCGGGCCCCGGCTATCCCGACTCAGCCGCGGGGGCGGCGGAGGCCGAGGCGGGGGCGGTGGGGCCGGGCGCCGCGCCGGACGTGCGGGCCGACGCGGGGGCGGTGGGGCCGGGCGCCGCGCCGGACGTGCGGGCCGCTGGCAGCGCGGCCCTGTCCCCCGCCGTGGTGGCGCTGCTGGAGCACGACCCGATGGTGGGCTGGGACGTCCGCCCGCTGAGCACCGGGCACACGGTGCTCGCGCTGGTGGACCATGCGATGGCCGTGCACTCCCGCCCCCGGGCGGTGATGGCTCACGTGCTCGCGGCCGTCCGCGGCACGACCGGCGTGACCGGCACCCGCGGGGACTCCCGCGAGGCCGCCCAGCACATCCTCGGGATCTGCGCGGGCGACCGCTGAGCTGGCTCTCAGCGTGTCTGGTGGCTCATGGGGGTGGGGTGGCGTCGAGCAGCCGCACGCTGTCGAGCGCGGTCACGGGGTCGAGCCGGCCGCTCGCGAACTGCGCCGCCGCCTCGGCGATCTCCTCCCCGATGCGGTCGGCGAGGCGGCGGTTGGCGCCGAAGTCCTGCCGGGCCTGCGCCGGGATGCTCGAGCTGACCTGCACGCTGGTGTGCTGCGCATCGAGCGCCCACACCCGCATCGCGAGCAGGTTGCTGGGGCTGTTCCCGCGGATCATCCCCTCGGACTCCTCGTACTGCACGTCACGGAAGCCCAGCTGGCGCAGCACGATGAAGGCGGACAGGCTCACCGCGCTGAGCGGCTGCGGGATGGTGCAGGGCGCCGCGGTGTAGACGCCGCTCATGATCGCGGGGCGCGGGCACCCGCCCGCCGGGCGGCAGCGACACGGTCGTGCCGGGGCGACCGTTGCCGGGTCACCACGCCTCACCGGCCCTTCCCGGTTCACCAGCCATCGAGTTCGACCCCCAAGCAAGGCACCACGGACGATGCCGGGCCCGACATCGCACGGCAGGCTAGACCTCGACGGGAGGGCTCGCCGGGTGACCTCAGTCCCGACACGATGCGCCCTGACCTGGGCACTATCCGCACCCACATCGCCCGATCGGCGGCTGCCAGGCCTGCCAGGGCGTGCATGATCACGACCAAGAGGAGTGAGGGTCAGGCGGGGAGGAGGTCGTCGAGGCGCTCGTAGCCCTCGCGCACGCCCTCCTCCATGCCCGAGCTGAGGAACGCATCGCGGGCGGCGAAGGAGTCGACGAGCGAGGTGGCCGTCAGCCGGGTGCGCCCGCCGCCGAGGTCGGTGAGGACGACGCGTTCCAGGGCGACCTCGTCGGGCATGCCCTCGAAGGTGAAGGTCTGCACGATGAGCTCCGCCGGGCGCACCTCATGGAAGCTGCCGTAGAAGGCGAAGGAGTTGCCGTTGCTGGAGTGCACGTAGCGGTACGACCCTCCGGTGCGGCAGTCGAAGTGGTCGATGGTCATCACGTGCCGGCGCGGCCCCAGCCAGCGGGTGATGAGGTCGGGGTCGGCGTGTGCGCGGAAGACCTTCGCCGGCGGGGCGTCGAACTCCCGGGTGATCCGCACCAGCGGCACCCCGGGGTCGGCGACGATGCTGGTCTCGTGGTGGTGGACGGTCGCGGTCATGTCGGCTCTCCTGGTTCTGGTGGTGACGGACGTCGGGCGGGTGATGGATGCCGGGGCGGTTGCGGGCTGCGCGGTGGCATCGGGTCGAGGTCGTCGGGCAGGCCGGCCAGGACGTCGTCCAAGCGCCGGTAGCGTTCCTCCGCCTGCCTGCGGTAGCGCTCGATCCACGCGGTCATCAGCTCGAACACCTCCGCTTCGAGGTGGACGGGGCGGCGCTGCGCCTCGCGCGTGCGGCTGACCAGCCCGGCGTCCTGGAGCACCTTCAGGTGCTTGGAGACGGCCTGAAGGCTCACCGCGTAGGGCTCGGCCAACTCGCTGAGGGTGGCGTCGGCGGTGGCCAGCCGGGCCACGATGTCGCGCCGGGTCGGGTCGGCCAGCGCCGAGAAGACCTTCGAGAGCGCTTCCGCGGGCATCCGCGCATCCTCCCCGTCCGGCTCGACTGCTGTTCAACCTTGTGGTTGAGAACCCTAACCGGCCGAACAGGCGCTAGTCAACCGATCGGTTGAGTAACGCGTACGGACGGACGGCCGGGCCGGGCGCCGTACGTCAGGTCCCGGTCGCGGTCATGGCCACGGTCTCGGCCACGGACGTCCTCGGCTACGGTTCACCCGGGACGCGCCTCTCCCCGGGTGCGTCCCTGAGACCTCTGCAGCCTCAAGATCGACTGCGACGCAGGCACTTTCGCCGGAAACGCCCTCCCGGCACGCGCAGATCGGGAACGACCGCGCAGATCGGGAACGACCGCGCAGATCGGGAACGACCGGGGCAGGACTGTCGGGATCGGAGGTTCGCGGCTCGTGCGCGTGTTCCGCCCCGTGGGCGCCGTGGCGGCGCTGCGGCTGTCCGTCGCCGCGGCCACCACCGTCGCCCTGGCTGTGGCCGGTGCGGCGTACCACGCGAGACACAGCAACGCGCGGCTTCCGCTGCTGTCGGCCGTGGTGGGGATCGGTCCGGACGGAACCCGGGTGCTGGTGATGCCCGGGGACCCCGCCGAGCTGCACCCGGGAACCAGGGTGTTGACGGGGACGGGCACGGACGCGGGGACGGGCACGGACGCGGGCACCGGCACGCAGGCAGCCGCGGGGGTGGGCAGGGGCGTCGTGGCCGGTACCGCCGTGGGGGCCGCCGCGGGTGTGGGTGCCGAGGCGCAGCGGCAACTCGCCTGGCTCACCTCCGGAACTGTCCCCGGCTCCGGCGGGCCGTACCAGGGCATGGTCGAGTCGGCGTTGCTCGACCTCGACACCCTGCTGCTGCCGAACGGCGCGGCGGTCGCCGGGTGGCCGGGCATGTGGCGGTATGTCTGGCCACGCGACGCGTCCTTCGCCGCCGTGGCCCTGGCCCGCACCGGTCACCCGGCCGATGCGCTGCGGATCATGGAGTTCCTGCAGTCGGTGCAGCCGGCCTCGGGCACGCTGCAGGCCCGCTACCTGCCCGACGGCTCCGGCCCCCCGGACGCGCGCGGCGAGGAGAGCGACGGCATCGGCTGGGTGCTGTGGGCGACAGCGCAACTGTCGGCGGCCGCACCGGACGCCGGCGCCCGCGACGCGCTGCTGCGCCGGCTCGCGCCGCTGGTCGTCCGCTCGACGGACGCCGCGCTGCGCCTGACCGCCGGGCCGGGCGGGCTGCCCCCCGCGTCCATGGACTACTGGGAGGTGAGGGACTCCCGGCTCAGCCTGGGCACGGCGGCGCCGTTGGCCCTGGGCCTGCAGTCGGCGGCGGGGTTGAACGCTGCCCTCGGCGACCCGGTGCGGTCGGCCGCCGCGGGCGCCCGGGCGGTCGAGCTGCGGGCCGCGATCAGCAGCTGTTTCGGCCCCACCGGCTTCTCGCGGTACATCGGCGACGATGCTCCGGACGCGTCGGTGGCGTTCCTGCTCCCGCCGTTCACGACGGGTCAGCTCACGACCGATTCGGGTGCCGGCCGTGCCGCGGGTGCCGCGGGTGTCGGCGGTGCCGCGGGTGCCGCGGGTGTCGGCGGTGCCGAGGGTGCCGCGGGTGCGGGGGCGGCGGGGGCTGACCCCGCGGTGCTGGCCGCGTGGCGGGACGCCGTGCCGCGGATGGCCCGGCCGGCCGGCGGGCTCGCCCCCGGTGCCGGCTGGAAGCAGGACGGGATCAGCTGGACGCCGGAGACCGCGCTGTTCGCCCTCACCGCGGCGGCGACGGGCGACCGCGCGCTCGCCGACCGGCTGATGAGTTGGCTGGCGGCCCACCGGACGGCCTACGGCGCGGTTCCCGAGAAGGTGCTCAGCAACGGCGCCCCGGCCGGCCCCGCCCCGCTCGGCTGGAGCGACGCACTCATCGTGCTGACCGCGCTGAGTCTCGACGACGGCCGGTAGCCACCGCCCGCGCCCCGCTTGGGGTGGCGGGCGAGGTGGCGCGAACGTGCATGATCACGCCCAGAGAAGAGGGAGGGAGGGGCCTAGCGGGGGGCTAGGACGGAGCCGGCGAGGTCGAGGGCCCCGGCGAGGGCCCGGCTGGCGACGGTGGGCCGGCGCAGCATCGGCACGGCGAAGGGCCGGGCGCCGGCCGCGGTGTGGGCGGGCAGCCCGAACTCGACCCGCGCCTGCTCGCGCCGCCGCACCGCCGACCGGGCCACCCGCAGCCGCTCGTGCGCGCCGGACAGGATGCCCCGGTACAGCTCGATCTGCCGGCGGGTGATCTGCGAGCGGGCCTGCAACGGCAGCACCGCGGCGGCCTCTGCGCGTCGCCAGGCGTACTCGTGCGGGTCGCTGACGAGCCGGACGACGGCGTCGGCGAGCGCCTGCACGTCACCCTCCCCGACCATCAGCCCGGCTCCCCCGGCGGCCTCGGCGAGGACGCCGCAGTCGTACCCGGCGACGAGGGCCCCGCCGGCGAGGGCCTCGACGACGGTGCTGCCGAGGCGCTCCACCCAAGCGGCGGTGGCGTAGCTGGGGGCGAGCAGCACGTGCATCCGCCGGTAGAGGGTGGCGAGTCGGTCGGGCGGGCACCAGCCGAGGACGTCGAGGGACTCCGCGACGCCGAGGTCGGCGGCGAGCCTGCGGGCGGGTTCGAGTTCGGGCCCGGTGCCGACGAGCAGCAGCCGCGCGCTGCGCACCGCGCTGACGGCGGCGAGCACCCGCACCGCGTCGAGCACGCCCTTCTCCGGCAGCAGCCGCCCGACCAGGCCGAGCACGACGACGGCGTCGTCGGGGGTCTGCGACCCGGGGTTCAGCACGGCGTCGTCGTAGCCGGTCGGCAGCACCTCGACCATGCCGGCGAACCCCTTGCCCCGGGCGACGGACGCCGCCTGCCGCGAGGCCGGGTACAGCGCGTCGACCCGTTGCAGCGCGCGCCGCTCGAACTGGGCGAACGGCGGCGGATAGCGCTTGTCGACGTTCTGCGCCGTGTACATGGCGACGGGCAGGGTGCCGGCGACGCGCAGCCACTGCTGGGCGGCGATGCTGACCGGCTCCTCGTGCACGTCGAGCACGTCGGGCCGGATCGTCGTGATCACCTGGCGCAGCGCGGCCGGGTCGGTGTAGCGGTGGCGGTAGACGTCGCCGGCGCGCTGCACGTCGAGTTCGACCACCCGGAACGGCTCGTCGCTGATCCGGGAGGATGAGCCGAGGTCCGGCCACTCCCGGGGGACGACCAGCGTGACATCGATCCCGTGCCCGACCAGTGCCCGCTCCCGCTGCCGGTGAGCAGCGTCACGGCCCGCGTGGCACACCCGCAGAACCCGCACCAGAACAACTCCCCACCCGGGCCCGTCGTCACAGTCCGCACACGAGCATCTTCGCTCTGCGATGGCCCAGGGAGCACAGAGTAGTCCGACACGCGCGCACGGTGATGGACTTTGCCGAACTCGGTCGTTACCGGGCCCTGCGGCGCGCAGCCTGCCGCGCGCGGACCCTGCGGCGCGCATCTGCCGCGGCACCCTGCCGCGCGCAGCAGCCGCGCGCGGGCGGCTGCTACGCGCGCCCGCCGAGGGCGAGGAACTCCTCGTAGTCGCGGACGTAGTCGCCCGGGTCGTAGGCGTGCGAGGCGAAGACGATGAGCGCCGCGTCGGGCGAGTAGCCGAACTGGGTGCCCCACACCATGGCGGGCAGGTAGAGCCCCAGCGTCGGCCGGTCGAGGGTGACCTCGCACCGTGACCGTCCGTCGTCGACCAGGGCGGTGCAGGATCCCCGCAGGCAGACCAGGAACTGCCGGCACTGCCGGTGGGCGTGCTCGCCGCGCACCTCCCGACCCGGAACGTCGAAGACGAGGAAGTAGCGCTGCGGACGGAACGGCAGGTTGGCGTCGAAGTCGCCCACGCTGAGGCTTCCGCGCAGGTCGCGGACCAGGGGCAGGTCGTAGAGCGCGGCGTCACCGACCCCGAGCGGCCGCCGCCCCGCGGTTGCCCCGTCAGTGCCCGGCAGCCCCGCAGTGCCCGGCAACCCCGCAGCGCCCGGCAGCCCCGCAGCGCCCGGCACGTCGTCGCGCGGGCCGGGGGGCAGCCTCGCCGGACGGTGGCTGTCGACGTACCCGATGATCCGGGCCGGGTTGCCGGCGACGACGGCGTGCGGCGGCACCGAGCGCGTGACGACGGCCCCGGCGCCGACCATCGCCCCGGCGCCGATCTCGAGCCCCGGCAGGATCGTCGCGTTGGCCCCGATGGACGCGCCGCGGCGCACCACCGTGCGCAGGTACTTCTCCGGCCGGACCCGGCTGCGCGGGAAGGGGTCGTTGGTGAAGGTCGCGTTCGGCCCGACGAACACGTCGTCCTCGAGCTCGACCCCGTCCCACAGCTGGACGCCGCACTTCACCGTCACCCTGTCCCCCACGGTGACCTCGTTCTCGACGAACACCCCGTCGCACAGGTTGCAGTCCGCACCGATCCGGGCCCCGGGCAGCACGTGCGCGAAGGCCCACACCCGGGTGCGGGCGCCGACGTCACGGCTCTCGCAGAGCGCGCGCTCGTGCACGAACACCTCGGCTGGCGCCGCCCCGGCCCCGGCCATCAGCCCAGCCCCTCGGCCATCAGCCCAGCCCCTCGGCCATCAGTCCAGCCCCTCAACCATCAGTCCTGCTCCCGGGCCAGCAGCGGGCGAGGCTGCCCGCCGGCGGGAGCGAGGGCGTCGAGGTCGATCCGGCGCGCACCGGCGCCGGGGGCGGGGGCCGACGTGGCGGCGGTACCCGCGAACGCGGTGGTGGAGCGGACCAGCGCCGGGGGCCGCCCCTTGGTGTTCTCGAAGGCTCGCCGGGCGTAGGCACCGATGACGCCCAGGCCGAGCAGGTTCAGGGCGCCGAAGAAGGTGACGGCGAGGATGAGCGCCGCGTAGCCGGGCACGGGCACGTCCCCGACGACCCGGGCGACGAGGGTGACCGCGGCGAGCACGGTGGCGACGAGCACCCCGAGGGCGCCGGCGGCGGTGAGGATGGTGATCGGCAGCGCGGTGAAGGAGAAGACGCTGTCGAGCAGGTAGCGCACCCGGCGGCGGACGGTCCACGCGCTGCGGCCGTAGGGGCGCGGTCCGCGCGCGTACTCCACCTCGACCCGGTCGTAGCCGAGCCAGAAGATCAGCGCCACCAGCGAGCTGTTGGCCTCCCTGAGCCGCAGCAGCTGGTCGCGGATGACCTTGGTGCAGGCGAAGACGTCCACCCCGCCGACGGGGATCTCGGGGTTGACCGCGCGCCGGTACAGCCGCCAGAACAGCCCGGCGGCCCAGCGGCCGGCGGCGCCGTCCTCGCGGTGCGTCCGGCGGCCGACGGCGACGTCGCTGCCGGTCCGCCGCAGCGCGGTGAGGAAGTCGAGCACCAGTTCGGGCGGCTCCTGCAGGTCTGCGGCCATGACGGCGAACACGTCGCCGCTGCCGGCGGCGAGCCCGCTGCGAATCGCGGCGAAGGAGCCGAAGTTGCGCGAGTGGGCCAGCAGCCGGGACCGCAACGCCACCACGGGGAGCAGGGCGGCGAGCACCTGGTGGCTGCGGTCGGGGCTGCCGTCGACGACGAAGACGGCCTCCAGCTCGACGGCGTGCTCGCGCCGCGCCCGGTCGGCGAGGTGCACGAGGGCGCTGACGAGCTCCGGCAGGGACTCCTCGTTCTGGTACACGGGGATCACCACGGACAGCACCTGCATGGCGCTCACCACTCCCGGATCGCGGATGTCACGGCGTCGACCTCGGCGTCGCTCAGTTCGGGGAAGCACGGCAGCGTGAGCACCTCGGCGCAGGCGGCCTCGGTGTGCGGCAGCGGCGGGGTGGGCCCGATGGCCGCGGTGACGGCGGGCTGCAGGTGGTCGGGCACCGGGTAGTGGACGTCGGTGCCGATGCCGCGGGCCGCCAGGTGCGCGCGCAGGGCGTCGCGCCGGGGCGTGCGCAGCACGAACAGGTGGCCGGCGTCCCCGTCGCCGGTGCGGTCGGGCAGCCGCACGTCGGGGTGGGCGATCCCGGCGGCGTAGCGCCGCATGATCTGGCGGCGGCGCTCGTTCCAGCCCTCCAGCCGGGGCAGCAGGGTGGTGAGGACGGCGGCCTGCACCTCGTCGAGCCGGCTGTTGCGCCCGCCCGCGCGGGTGGCGACGTACTTGGCGGTCCACCCGTACTGGCGCAGCTCGCGCACCCGGGCGGCCAGCTCGGGCGAGTCGGTGACGACGGCCCCGGCGTCCCCCACGGCGCCGAGGTTCTTCGTGGGGTAGAAGCTGAAGGCGGCGGCGGCGGCGAGGCTGCCGCAGCGCCGTCCCTGCCGGTGCGCGCCGTGGGCCTGGGCGCAGTCCTCGATGACGGGGACGCCGTGGACGCCGGCCCGGCGGGCCGCCTCCGCGGCGTCGGCGGGCTGCCCGTACAGGTGGGTGATGACGACGGCGCCGGCGGGGCGGGGGTGGGTGGCGGGGTCGAGCGCCCGGTCGAGGTCGTCGAGGTCGATGAGCAGGGTGGCGGGGTCGATGTCGACGTAGCGGGGGCGGGCGGCGATCGCGAGGATCGCGGCGGTGGCGTACATGCCGGCGTTGGCGACGGTGAGGACGTCGTCGCCGGGGCCGACCCCGACGGCGCGCAGGGCGAGTTCGAGGGCGTCGGTCCCGTTGGCGGTGCCGGCGCAGTGGCGGGCGCCGCAGTAGGCGGCGAACTCGCGCTCGAACCGCTCCCCCTCAGCGCCGAGCACGAAGTGGGCCCGGGTGAGCACCCGGCCGATGGCGGCGTCGAGGTCCGCCCGGTGCGGCCCGAGGTGGCGCGCCAGATCGTTGAGGGCCGACAGGTCGAGCACCTCCTCCTTCTCGCTGCGCGGCGGCCCCCCGGCACGGTGCGGCGTCAGAACCTGCGGCGAAGGTACCTCCCGCGCGGGGCGGGCGTCCGCGGCTTGGGCTAACTCGGCGCGCGCCCGGAAACGCCCGGCTCGCCGTCGTGACGTGGTGCTACGGTCACCCGACGTGACTGACGTGCTCTCCCCTCTCAGCCCCGCGACCTCCGAGCCCGGGCCGCCGGTTGCGCGCAGTCACTGGCTCGCCGCGGCGTGGCGCGAGGCCTGCGCCGACCGCCGGGTCACGGTGTTCGCCTTCGCCCTGCCGGTGCTGCTGTTCGCGGTGGAGCTGACGCACTACACGCTGTCGATGGACGAGAACACCATGCAGTTCGCCCCGAGCCCTCCCCGGCTGTGGGCGGAGCAGGGCCGCTGGGGGATGGCCCTGCTCACGGCGGTGACGCCGCCGATCAGCTCGATCCCGCTGCTGGCTCCGGCGCTGTTCTGCGTGGGGCTGTCGGTCAGCGCGCTGCTGCTGTCGAGCCTGGTGGCCACCTCCCGGCTGGAGTCGTTCGTCTTCATCGGCTTCTTCGCCGCCAGCGCGGTGTGGCCGAACCTGGTGGAGTTCAACACGCTGTCGTGGGGCATCGGGGTCGCGCTGGTCGCGCTGGCGGTGGCGCTGCACGCGCTGGCGACGATCACGCCGTCGCGGGTGGCTGTGGCGGTGGTGCTGCTCGCCGTCGCCCTGGGGGTGTACCAGACGGTCTTCCTGCTGGTGATCCCGATGGTGGTCGCGGTGCACCTGCGCAGCCCGATGTTCCTGGCCGCGCCGACGGCGGATCAGGGTGCGCCGACCGCAGCCCCGACCGCCCCGGGCACGGGTCACCGCAGCGCCTTCGGGGGGCGGATGGAGCGGACGCTGCTGCTGGTGCTCATCAACGCCGTCACCCTTGACCTGCTGGTACAGATGGTCGTGCTCCGGGTGCTGGGGGCCCACCTCACCTACGTCGAGCAGTACCTGCGGATCGGGCAGTTCCTCGACCCGGGCCTGCGGGCGGCGGCCGTGCGCAACTCCCTGGAGTCGGTCGCCGAGCTACTCGGCCTCGCCGGCACCGTCTACGGCGGGTGGGGCCCGGCGTTCCTGCTGCTGCCGTGGATCGGCGCCCTGGCCGGCCCGGTCGCCGTGTTCGCCCGCCGCGGCCTGGGCGCCCGGCAGCGGGTGCGGGGGGTGGTGGCGCTGGGCGTGGTGGCCGGCTGCCTGGTGGTGCCGGCGACGGTGGCGGCCGGGTCGTTCCCGGCCCGCTCGATGCTGGCGCTGCCGAGCCTGGCGGCGTTGTGGGCACTGAACGCCGTCCGGATCTGGCCGCGCCCGCACGTACTCTGGCGGGTGCTGCTCGCGGTCACGGTGTACGTCTCGTGCTGGCACACGGCCACGCTGTTCATGGCCGACCAGGTGGCGCGCGAGCGTGACGCGGTGATGGCGGCCCGCGTGATGGACCGGATCGACGCGCTGCGCCCGGCCGGCGTCACCGGCCCGGTGCCGTTCGCGGCGTTCGGCACGTGGACGTTCGAGCACTCGGGTACGGCGAGGGCCTCCGGGTACTTCGGCAGCTCGCTCTTCGACCTCAGGTACAGCAACCTCCCCTCGCTCGCGGCCTACCTGCGGATCGAGGGAGAGCGGGGGCTGGACCCCGTCGAGCTGAGCACGCTCCGGCCGCAGGCGGCGCAGCTCGAGGCCATGCCGGCGTGGCCCGCCCCCGGGTCGGTGGCGAGGGTCAACGGGGTGATCGTGCTGCGGCTCGGCCCGCTGAGCCGGCCGGAGGCCGAGGCTCTCGGTTCGTAGCCGGCCCCTCCCCCGTCCGTCTGGATCTCCGCGAAACGCTGACACGGTTACTGAACGTTGTGCTTGAATCCACACTGCGTTGAAGACGACGCGGGGAGCACGTCCCGAGGAGACGCAGCAATTGCGACGGGGGTCGCCCCGGCAGACGCCGGTTTGAGCGATTCGGGGCAGGTGTCCGGCCCGGCCGGGCACGACAGACGGATCACGGAGTTCGAGGTCGCGCGGTGCCCGGTGCTTGCTGCCGGGCGCCCGGTGCCCTGCTGCCCGAGACGGGCCGGGGGCGCCCGAACGGGGAGGCACGTCACGGTGGACACAGCCCAGGTCAGGGGAGCGCGGCGGGCACGCTGCGGCCGGCCCCGGCCACGGCCCCCGCGGGGCGTGCCCGGGTGCGCCGGCCCGGACCGCCGGCGCCACGCCGGGGCCGCGGCAGCAGCCGCGGTTGTGGCGGGCACGGGGACGGGCCCGGTCGATGACGGCGCTGCTGCTGGCGGCCGACGCGAGCGTGCTCGTGCTGTACCTGACGTGGCAGCCGATGTGGTGGCGCGCCTACGTCGGCCTGTGGCTGACGACGGTGGCGAGCTACCAGGCCCGGGGCGCCTACCGGCCGCGGCTGTACCTGTCGGTGCTGGACGACCTGCCGGCGCTGGTGCGACGCAACCTGCTGGCGATCGTGCTGGTGGGTGTGGTGGTCGCCCGGCTGCGCGGGACGGCGGCGGTGAACGAGTTCGTGCTGGTGGCGGCGGTGGGGGTGGCGGGCCACCTGCTGGCCCGGCGGGTGGCCTACCGGCTGGTGCGCTGGGCGCGGCAGTCGGGCCGGGTCGGCTACCGGACGCTGGTGGTGGGCGGCGGGGAGGTGTCGCACCGGCTGGTGGCGAACCTCGACGCGCAGCGCAGCTACGGCCTGACGGTGCTCGGCTACGTGGACGACGAGCCGTCGTCGCGGGCGGACGGGTCGGTGGGCTGGGTTCACCTGGGCACGATGGAGGACCTGCTGCTGGTGGTGCGCCGGCTGCAGATCGAGGTGCTGGTGGTGGGTTTCGGCCTGGGCCGTGACCTCGACACGGCGGCGCTGCTGCGCGGGGCGGTGCAGCAGCGGCCGGCGGTGTTCGTGGTGCCGCGGCTGTTCGAGGTGGGCGGGCGCTGGCCGCTGCAGGACAGGGTGGGCGCGATCCCGGTGGTGCGGCTGCGGCAGACCCAGCTGCGCGGGGTGCGCTGGCGGGTCAAGCGCGGGTTCGACCTGGTGGCGAGCGCGCTGGCGATCGTGGCGCTGGCCCCGGTGCTGGCGCTGGTGGCGCTGGCGGTGCGGCTGGAGGGCGGCCCCGGGGTGATCTTCCGGCAGACCCGGGTGGGGCAGGGCGGGGAGCTGTTCGAGGTGTTGAAGTTCCGCTCGATGCGCCCGGCCGATCCGGGCGAGTCGCAGACCCGCTGGTCGATCGCGCAGGACGAGCGGGTGGGCCGGGTGGGCAGGTTCATCCGCCGCACGTCGCTCGACGAGCTGCCGCAGCTGTTCAACATCGTCCGCGGGGACATGACGATCGTCGGCCCCCGCCCGGAGCGCCCGCACTTCGTGGAGCAGTTCTCGGGCGAGCTGCCGCACTACCCCTACCGGCACCGGGTGCCGGTGGGGCTGACCGGGCTGGCGCAGGTGTCGGGGTTGCGCGGCGACACCGCGATCGACGAGCGCGCCTACTTCGACAACTACTACATCGAGAACTGGTCGCTGTGGCTCGACGTGAAGGTGATCCTGCGGACCGCCCGGCAGCTGCTGGAGGGGGCGGGGGCATGACCGAGCTGCAGGCGGCGCCGCCCGAGCCGGAGCTCTCGCTGCGCGCGGTGGAGGTCGCCCCGGCCGCCCCGGCCGCCGCGCCTGCTGCCGCGGTGCGGGAGCGGGCGCTGCTGGTGGGCGCGCGGGTGCTGGTGGTGTCGACCCACTACCGCCCCGAGACGACGGGCTGGGCCCCCTACACCGCGGACCTCGCCGAGCACCTGGCCGCCGCGGGCGCCCAGGTGCGGGTGGTGACGGCCCAGCCGCACCACCCGCACTGGCGCCGCCCCGAGGGGGTGGCGAACCGGCTCACCCGTGGGGTGGAGGCGGGTGTCGAGGTGGTGCGGGTGCGCGGGTACATCCCCTCCGCGCCGACACCGGCGCGGCGCGCGGCCTACCAGCTGGCGTTCGTGCTGGCCGCCCGCCCGCACCTGCTGACGTTCAGGCCCGACGTGGTGGTGGCCTGCGTGCCGTCGCTGCTGGCGGGGGCGGCGGGCGCCTCGGTGGCCCGCCGCTTCGGCGTGCCCTGCGTGACGGTCGTGCAGGATCTCGCTTCGGCGGCGACGGAGCGCCGTGGGCTGCGCCCCGGTGGCTGGGCGGCGGGCGTGCTGTCGCGGGTGGAGCGGGCGACGTTCCGCCGCTCGGCGCAGGTGACGGTGCCGGCGGCGGCGTTCGCGGCGGAGATTCACCGGCTGGCGCCCGGCACGCCGGTGGAGGTGCTGGCGAACTGGTCGCGGATCGCCGACGAGCCGACCCCGGACAACCCCGCGGCGGCGGCGGAGGCCCGGCTGAGCAGGGCGGCTGCCCGCCGCCGGCTGGGCTGGGGGGACAGGTTCGTCGTCGCGCACGCCGGCGAACATGGGCGACCGGCAGGCGTTGGACGATCTGGCACCGGCGCTGCACCACCTCGCGGTGTCGCAGCCCGACGTGCTGGTGTCGTTCGTGGGTGACGGCGCGCGGCGCGCGGCGCTCGAGCGCGCCACGGCGGGCCTGGCGAGCGTGGAGCTGCGTGAACCGATCCCGCTGGAGGAGTACCCGGAGTTGCTGCGCGCGGCCGACGTGCTGCTGGTGCACGAGCACGGCCCGACCGCGCGAGCTGAGCCTGCCCGTCGAGCTGGCCTCCTACCTGGCGGCGGGGCGCCCGGTGCTGGCGGTGGCCTGGGCGGGCACGGCGACCGCGGCGGAGGTGGCCCGCAGCGGCGCCGGGGTGGTGGTGACCCCGCACGATCCGGTGGCGCTGGCGACGCAGCTCGCGCAGCTGCGCGCCGACCCG
>CAWARR010000005.1:0-106277 GCA_963784535.1 uncultured Actinomycetota bacterium
GCTCGACTGAATCTCCCCAGACCTGCTCACTGAAATTCCCCACCCGTGTGGCACCGCCGAGACGGGCGGGGCTCCCTCGAGGCTGGCGGCCTCTGACCGCTCGCCAGCTCGAAGGAGCCCCTCCGCTCATGCTCACATGGGAGGAAGACATCGACGCGCATGCCCTGCGGAAGCGGGGGTGGACGATCTCGGCGATCGCCCGCCACCTGCAGCGGGACCGCAAGACGATCCGCGCCTACCTGGACGGGACCCGCCAGCCCGGGGTCCGGATCACCTCGACCGAGGACTGGTTCGCCCCGTTCGCCGTCTACTGCGCCGCCCGCCTGGTCGAGGACCCGCACCTGTGGGCCTCGACCCTGTTCGACGAGCTCCTGGTCCTGGGGTTCGACCGCTCGTATCCGACCCTGACCCGCCAGCTGCGCCGGCGGGGCCTGCGCCCGGCGTGCGAGCCGTGCCACCCCGCCAAGGGCCGCCCGGTCGCGGTGATCCCTCACCCGGCCGGGGAGGAGACCCAGTGGGACTGGGTGGACCTGCCCGACCCACCGGCGAGCTGGGGGTGGGGGTCGATGGCGCACCTGCTGGTCGGGTCGCTGTCGCACTTCAGCCGCTGGCGGGGCGTGCTCGCCCCGAGCATGGAGCAGCCGCACCTGATCGACGGCCTGGACCGGGTGACCCGCGCCCTGGGCGGGGTCACGTTGGTGTGGCGGTTCGACCGGATGGCCACCGTGATCAACCCCGACACCAAGCGGGTGCAGGCCTCGTTCGCGGCGGTCGCCAAGCACTACGGCGTCCAGGTCGCGGCGTGCCCGGCCCGCCGCGGGAACCGTAAGGGCGTGGTGGAGAAGGCCAACCATGTTGCTGCGCAGCGGTTCTGGCGCAACCTGCCCGATGACGTCACCCCCGAACAGGCCCAGGCGCTGCTGGACTCCTGGTGTGCTCGCCGCGGGGATGTGCGGATGCGGGCCACCGCCGACGGGAAGGCGACCGTCGCCACCGTTGCCGCGAACGAGCCGCTGCGCCCGGCCCCGGCGACCCCGTTCCCGGCCACCGTCACGGTCGAGCGGAAGGCTTCGGCGCAGGCGCTGGTCCCCTATCGCGGGAACTTCTACTCCGTCCCACCCGAGCTGGCCCTGGCCACTGTCACGGTCAGCGTCCGGTTGGGTCGGGGTTCGCCGACATCGCCACCGTCCCCGCCCCGATCACCGGCCGGACCGCCGTCCCGACCATCATCGCCCGCCACGAGTTGGCCCCGGACGGGGCCGGGGTGATGGTCCGCGACCACGGCCACGTGATCGCCCTGGAACGTGCCGCGCTGGCCGCGTCCACCCCCGCCGCCCCGCACCGGTCCAAGCAGCGGATCCCACCAGGGCCCGCCGCCCGCGCAGCCGCCGACACCCTGCGCGCCGCCGCCGCCGGGGCCGGGATGCCGGCCGTCAGTACCGGTGAGGAGGTGGTGATCGACCTGGCCCGCTACGCGGCCGCGGCCAAGAACCGCAACACCCTCACCTGAACCGCCGACACTCAACCCGGAGCGATGAAACCCCAATGACAGCAACGAAAACCACAACGGCAGCCCAGACAGCGGCCGGTCCGATGACAGCGGTCGAGGCGGGTGTCTACCAGCGGCTGCGCGCCCACCTGGCCGCCCTGAAACTGTATGACGCCGCCGAACACCTCCCTGCCGTCCTCGACCAAGCGACCGCCCAGGGCTGGACCCTGACCGCCGCCCTGGAGCACCTGCTCGCCGCCGAGGTCACCGCAACCGAAGCCCGCCGCCTGGCCGGGCGGCTGCGGTTCGCGTGCCTACCCACCCCGGCCACCCTGGACGACCTGGACTACGACGCCGCACCCGGCCTGGACAAGAAGCTGATCAGCGAACTGGCCACCTGCCGCTACCTCGACACCGCCACCAACATCCTGCTGATCGGGCCGCCGGGGGTCGGCAAAACCCATGTCGCAGTGGGACTTGCGCGCAAGGCAGCCGAAGCCGGCTACCGCACCTACTTCACCACCGCCGCCGACCTGGCCGCCCGCTGCCACCGCGCCGCCATCGAAGGCCGCTGGGCCACCACCATGCGCTTCTTCGCCGGCCCCGGCCTCCTCGTGATCGACGAACTGGGCTACCTGCCGCTGCCCGCCGAAGCCGCCTCGGCCCTGTTCCAGGTTGTCTCGCAGAGGTACCTCAAGACCAGCATCTTGATCACCACAAACCGGGGCGTGGGGTCCTGGGGAGAGGTCCTCGGCGACACCACCGTCGCCGCCGCCATGCTCGACCGCCTCCTGCACCGCTCCGTCGTGCTCAACCTCGACGGCGACTCCTACCGCCTACGCGACCACCAAGCCCGCACCGACAACCTCCGACGCACCACCACCGGCAACACCCACCCACCACTACGCTGACCACGCCCCACGGGTGGGGAATTTCGATGAGCAACTCTGGCCAAGATCGTTAAGCGCCATCAATCGTCTTGGTTGGGCAGTTCCATGAGGGAACGAGTGGCGATGTGTGCCACGTCACACTTGGTGCGTCACTGGGTGCGCCGAGGTTAACCAAACGCCCAAGGTTCGCTTCGAGTGACGAAGTGCAGTCAGCTCGGGGTGCGGATGTTCGTGAGTCTCGCGGATTTCGATCCCGGGCACGAGCGCCCACGACGGCGGGCACCTGGCCACACCCTGGGCGAACTGCCCCGGAAACCCCGAGCCACCCGGCCTACGCGGTCGACCGGCACTCAGAACCCGAACCGCCACCCATCAGGAGGCAACATGACCGGACCCAACCCAAGAGCGGCCGCACCCACGCGCCATGGCCGCACGCCCCACCAGGCAGTCCCCGCGCCGAGACAAACCACTCACGGCGCCTGGCCAAATCCGAGCACAGCCGCGGCCGGACCCGCTCAACCGGCCATCTCCGCGCGACCCACCTCAGAGCCGCTCTCGGGCTGACCGCTCGAGGTCGGCGTCGCCCGGTAGCCACATGAGGGAGCTGCCCGCGTAGTAGTGCTGCTTCGCGCGAGAGAAGCCGAACAGCCCTTCAACCTCATCCGCCGTAATGAGCGACTCCCGCCCAAGTTGAGTCCGCGATGTCGAGCGCCTCGTTCGCCCCATCCCGAGTCTCCGCGGCACGCGCGGCTCTGGGCTACGCCTGCCAGTAACCGCAGCCGTCCAGTGCCCCGGACCCCGGCGCGTCGACGAAGCGCCCCGCAGCGCGAAGGGATGCCCGGGTTCCAGCAACGCCACTCCCAGGGGTGGGACACCCCCGCCCAACTTGCCTCCCCCACCTACCAGGCTGGCAAGTTCTACGACGCCTTGCTCGCCGTCCCCGGCTTGATCTTCGGGGGCTCGGAGCGACTCGCGTGGGCCGACCCAAGGCGAACCCTTCCCGCGCTATTGAGTCGTACCTCCGCTCGCTGGAGGGAGAAGCCGTCGAACGCTGTGGCGCGGGTCTGCGCGAAGTACGTCGAGCACTGCGTCCGTCCCCTGCGATGACGTCGCGCTGGCAAGCGCACCGGCGAGCGCCCGACGCACCCGCGCGTCGGGGTCTCGCGCGAGCAAGTCACCGATCTGCACATCCCTGACGTCAGCGTTCGTCCACGCGATCGCTGCGAGCGACCGCAGCGCCCACCCTTGCTTCGCGAGGTAGGGGATGTCGCGCGCTAGGTCCTCCCGAAGAACCTGGAGGGCGTGCGTCACGTAGTAGTCGTTGTCGCCGTCAGCGCCGATGAGCCTCAGCGCTGCGGCTCGCGCTTGGTCACGCTGCTGCGCGGTGCGCGCGAGCCGGGCTGCGAGCAATGCGGCGGCGGGTCGCGAGTCGTCGCTTTGGGTCATGCGCATGGCACTCAGAGGGTGACTGAACGCCCCGGCAACAGCATCGGCGTCCGACGGCATGAGCGAAGTCGCCTCGGCGAGGGCGAGCACAACGAGTTCGTCGTTGTCGGTCTGCCCAAGGCCGTCGGTCAGATTCGCCGCCGCCAGCAGATACTGGGTGCGGTTGTGTACCGGCTCATGCGGCGACCGGACGCGACGCAACTGCGCGCGGATCAGCTCCGCGCGCCGGTCGGGAGGGAGAGCCCGCGCCAGGACGGACTTCTCCACGGCGTTGGTGCCCGTCGCGTAGTAGCCGGGTCCGCTCATGAGTGGGGCAGTGAGCGAGGCGGAGGCTGCCTCGGCGACATCAGGTGCGATGTCTTCGGGTTCAGTGTCCGCGAGAAGCTCCGCGGCGGAGGAGGAACCGGCGGAGTCAAGGTCGACGAGTCGGTCGCGTGTGAGCGGCAAGTGCTCGGCGAGGAGCTCGCGCGCCCGCGCCTTTACAGCGTGCGGTGCACGCCCGAGCAGGCTGAGGAGCTGGCTGAGCGCCTGCTCCCGCAGCAGAGGGTGTGCCTCAGCGATGCCCGCGGCAGCTCGGGCGTGGTCGTCGTCGGTGCGGCGGAATTGGCCTTCGGGCGCCTCCGCCAGCGGATCCAAGTGCGCAAGGAGCCGGGCCGCGTCGGCCTCCGCAAGCCGGTTGGCGAGGGCGCCGAGCGCTGCGACCGCAGACAGGTAGAGAGAGGGCCCGAACAGCGGCGTGTCAACGAGGGTTCCGTCACGGACCGTGTCGAGGGCGACGAGTGCTCGGTTCGCGATCTCAGCGACGTGCGTTTCGGGCACGAGGTCTGCCTGACCCGCGATCAGCCGGTAGGCGGTCGCGGCAGACCAGTAGGTGGGCGCATCGAGGTATTCCCTCACATCGAGGTAGAGGTCGCCTGCCTGCGTAGCGAGTTGCTCCGCCTGCTTCGCCTCGCCCGCAGCGATGAGATGCCGGGCAGCGAGTGCGGCCTCCCCGACATCCTTGTAGACAGACGCCAGCAGTGCGCGCGTGTCTTGCTCTCCCTGCCAACTCCCGCTGACGATGTCGTCGCGGAGATGCCGGCGAAGGCGCAATACCGCCTCTGTCCGCTTCCCATGGTGCAGGGCGTCCAGTGCGCGCTCACGCACATTGCCCGGTGCCGCCGCGACCCGCGGCTGCGCGGGCCGAGCACGAAGCGCCGCTGCAATCGGATGCCACACGTCCTCACCCGGTGCGTACCGCATCGCGAGCGATCGGCGCGAGTACAGCCAGTCCGACGCATCCTCGTGGAGCCCGGCGAGGCAGCCCTGTTCGATCGCCTCCGCCCAGCTGGCATCAGCGGTCTGGCGGTCCCCGCGTGCGGCGAGGTGCCGGGCATGGCGCGCCAGCGTCAACGCCGCGAGCGGCCGGGGGATGGCGCGGGTCCGCGCGTCGCGGAGCAGCGCGGACCACTGCCCGGTGATGTCGGCCGCGACGAGGCGGAGCCGCAACGCAACCGCCGCATCGACAGCCGCGATCTGATCAGCCAGCCCAGCGATCGTTGGCGCCCCGGCCGAGAGCCAGTCATGTGCGCCGTCCGCAAGCGCTATTTCGCTGGCCAGGAGCACGAGCCGCGCCTGGTCGTACACGTTGTCGCCCGCTATGGCGAAGACCGCCTCAGGTCCCGGGAGCTTGCCGAGCGGGTGCTCGTACATGTCCATGGCGGCGCGTGCGGTCGAGACCGCGGCCCGGACCGAGTCGTCACCGATCCTCTGCGGGTTCCCCCCGAGCCGGTCGAGGTCGCGCCAGGCGATCTCGGCGGCGAGGGTCCTATCGGCGCGCAGCGCGTCCCAGACCCGGTCAAGGAGCAGCCGCGACGCGTCGGTGTCCCGACCGAGCCGGACCAGCAGTTCCACGACGCGGTCATCGAGCGCCACCGCGTGGGCCGCGAAACCGGCCGCAGTCAGTAGCCCCTGCGCATTTCGAATGTGCTCCAGCGCTCCCGCCGGGTCGTCTTCGCACGTGGCCTTCGCCTGCTCCAGCTCCTCGCGTGCCTGCCCCGTGGACGAGGGTCCGAAGAACACCGCGTCCGCAAGAGTCACGGCGTCTGGTCCGGGCACCACGACGTGACCGATCGTGTACGGGACGCAGAAGCTCGTGGCCGTCGCGGCGCCGAAGAACTCCAGCACGATCTCAGGGCGTCCCCGGAGCAGCTCGGAGAGGCGGTCGCAGTCCCACAGCTCGACCTCCAGCGGCGCGAGCTCCTGGTTGAGCTCGACCACCCGCTCGACCAGCGTTCGTTCGTGGGCACTGCTGGCGACACCGACGAACAGGCACCTCACGGGGAAGCTCAGCGACCCGTCGGTGAACTTCGACACTGCCGCGTTGAGATCGGACACGTCGAAGGAGGCGTACCGCTTCCCCTGCACACCCTCGACGTCGCCTGAGGCGTTCAGGCCGACCGCGTCTAGCCCATCCTGCGCCTGGCCGCTGTTGCCGAACAGGCTCAGTGACCGCAGGCCTCGGACCTCGCGCGCAAGGCGGAGCAGCAGCCGCTCGAAGTCAGGCCACTCCATCTCGTGCGTGGGCAGCATCCGCAGCTGTGGGTCGACCGACGCCTCAGCCACCCGCAACGGCGGCCCGAGCCGCGGATCGTCCTCATCGATCGGCACCAGTTTCGCCATGTGGCTGGCCGCCTCGTCAGATCCGGTCAAGGCCCCTCACCTTGTTCTCAAGCGGCTAGCGGCTTCAGCCACGCTGAGCGCGCATCCCTCACCTTGGTTCACGCGCGACTCTACGCAACGAGAGACAAGCTCGCTGTGCTGCGCGATCCCGCACCCTCATCCGGCGCTTCACCCCCGCCAGTAGCCCCGGAGGCTCAGGGCCGACTCCCGGTGGCAGGCGGCCCACGTCGCCCGCTCCATCGGCGTTGTCGGCATCCGGCGGGTTCAACCACGCCCCCAGACGTGCGGCCCACGCGCTCGGCCATCCCCGCAGAATCTGTCACAGCCACCCATCAGGAGGCACTATGACCGGACCCAACCCGAGAACGGCCACGCCCACGCGCCGTGGCCGTACCGCCCAGACCGACTTCCCTCCGAGACAAGGCACTCACGACGCCCAGCCAATCCCGGGCACAGCAGGCACGGCCGGTTCCGATCTACCGGCCCTATCCCCGCCGCCCGCCTCGGAGCCGCTCCTTCTCACCGTCGCGCAGGCTGCCGCAGCCTGCTCTATGAACTCCTCGCCACCGACGACATCGAGTCCATCACCATCGGGCGCCTACGCCGCATCCCCGCCGACGCCCTCACCACCTACATCCATGTCCAACGAACCAAGAGCCAAGGCCCCAGAACCTGACCCCGAACACCACCACAATCCGGCCGGAATCCATATGAACATCTCACCCCGGCACCACCGCGAACCCAGTTCCACCGACCTGCACAAACGTCCCCCCGGGTCCACCGGCGGACGTCAGCGTCGAGGGTCAAACGAGGTCAAACGCGTCAGAGGCCGGTTCCCAAGATCTGGGAACCGGCCTCTGACCTGCTACTTCTTGGTAGCGGGCGCAGGATTTGAACCTGCGACCTCTGGGTTATGAGACGACCCGGGCCAATCTCACCCGACACGCCCGGTCTCCCCTGAGCATGACATCCCGCACGGCCGCGTCCCAGTTGTCGCATTCATGCACCCTCGGGCGTAGGTCTGCCAGAGAGTCTCGCTCGCAGATCCGTTCGCTGAACCGTGAGTCCGTCGGACCCAGAGGCGACGTCCAGACTCACGAAGAAACCACTTCTCCGGCGGGCCGTCGCACAGGAAGTGACCCAAACCGTCCGACCGTCCCGTCACGACTGGCCATTCCCACCTGCCTCTTGTAGCACAATTGACCCCAACCCTGTAGCGCCTCATACATGAGCAGGGCCGGAAACAGAGCGGAGGAGATGATACATGCCGGACGAAGGATTGTTGTGGGGGAATCTTGTCTCGTTGCCTTCATGCCATTGATCAAGCTTCTCGGCACGGTCGACAGCTGCCTCACGATGCGGCATATAGTCTCGTGGATTCAGGCTCTTCCCCTGCTCGCCATCGCAGGACCTTCGCGCCCTTCGGGCATCGTCATTCCCGAGCCATTGGTGGCAATCCTTGAAATGAAGGACCAGCCAAACCTCGAAACATGGATTTGAGATCGCCAACCTGATTCCGTGTCTATCAGCCTGCGAAATAGCGTTTGCGAGGTTTGGATGATTCCGAGGCCACTCCACGTCGAAGATACACCAGATCTCATCAACCTCACCCTGTTCCAACTTCGCTCGGGAACGCATGTCAATTGCCCGCTCCACCAGAGTGAGCGGCACCTCCCCTTTGCCCGCACCTTCCACACGAAGGTCGACGGAAGCAACATCTCGGACTTCTGGCAGCTTGGACAGTGCCTCTATGTAGCGAGGCTCGGTCTTTTCACCTTCGCAGACAACAACAACAGTCTTCTTCACCGGCCTCCGCGCGACCCGCCTCGCCAGAGAACTCGAATTCATAAGCCTGGGCGCCGGGCTTCTACGCCCCATCACTCCGCCTCATCCGAGCCAACGCCAGCATCATCCACGCCAGATTGCCGGTACTCATCCTCGCAATACTCAGCCTCGTCAACCTCAACCAGATATTGGTCAAGCGGCCTACTTCCCAAGCGAGGGATAGCACCAAAGCGGCCCTGCAGGTACGCACGCTCCAGATTCAGCGAGCGTCTCACCTTGTCACCTCCGAACTCGGCGAGGGCCGTTAGTCTGGTTGCCCCGTCCTCACCCTTCTCCGTGAGCCAGACTTCATCCCGGTTGAGCTCGCCCATCAGGGTTGTGTCGTGAGTCGTGAAGATCAGCTGTGCATTCCTTGGATTGGTTGACGGGTTCCGGAATACCTCCAGAAGTTCGGCCGACAACTTCGGGTGGAGACTCGCGTCAATTTCATCAAGCAGCAGCGGTCGGCCGTACCTCAATGCGGCAAGAGCAGGCCCTATAAGGCGGAACCACATTTGAGTACCGTCAGATTCCTCACCCAGGTCAAACTCCGCCGTTTCATCGGCTACCCCATGGACCAACCGGAGATCTAGCCGTGCGCGGTCTGGATATTCCGAATCTTGCTCTTCCTTTACCAACACATCCCAGATTCCGAGATCGGCATGTCTTAGCATGGACCTTGCAGCACGTATGTCACTTTCTCGCGACGGCCTAAACGGACGGATGGCGGAACGGTCATTCTCTGCACGATAGGCATCCAGGAATAGCCGGTTCGTTGAATTGAGGATGGGTCCGCGTCCATACATGCGAGCAGGGCCAACACCAAAACCACGGCGGTAGCGCCTTGCAGGGAAAGGGTTAGTAATCCCGCTCAGGAAACGAGCGGGACCAGCAAGTTCGGGCACTTCCATTCGAGACGCAAGCGAAAGAACCAGCGTCGTTGGCCTCAGGAGCTTGCTGATGGCGGAAGCGGACGGCAGGCCACGGCGAAACCGAACGTCGCCGCCTTCACGGACGAATAGCTGACGCGACCGTCGCTCTGGATAGCCGACCACTCCTCGAAGAGAACGCTCTGGTCGTCCACTTGCAGACTGTACGTGTATCGCACACCATCGACAACGAAATCTGTTTCGAACGCCGTTGGTCGTTCAGGCCAGCCCGCGAAGCGGAATGGTTCTCTAGGGATCACTTCTTCCCAGGCGGAAAGCGAAGAACGAACCGACGATGCCAGCCATCCGAGCGCATCAAGCACGTTTGACTTTCCCGAGGCATTGGGGCCGTACATCGCGGCTAGCGTTAGGACAGCTTGGGGAAGCTTCTCGAAGTGACGAGCCGCAGGACGCTCGTCATCGACGGCTACGAGGGACAGCTCCACCGGTTCCTTGATCGATCGGTGGTTGGCCGCCGCGAATCGGATCAGCACCGGAGCCTCCACGCGCTATGTTCTGCAAACAGATGGCTATCTACGCCAGGATGCTACGGGATCGGTCATACGTGTGTCTCGATCGGCATGTGATGCCTGTCCCTTGACCTTGGCTCGCATGCCCACTAGCCCTCGCCTCGGGGATGCCCTCTCGCACGCCTCGCGTGGTCATGACGCCTCCCGACTGCGCGTGGCTGGCGTCCAACCCGACAGAGCCCCAAATTGCGTCGTTCCCCCCATAGACCATGCGATCCGGTCCAGGTGTCTACCCGCGGTGTAGGGCAACGGATTGCGGCCTACCGGCGTCGCCGGGGGCTGAGTCAGGCTGCCCTTGCCGCACTTGTGGCAAGGGCAGCCTGGCTCTCACAGGTGGAGCGAGGCGTCCGGGGCGTGGACAGGTTGTCAGTGATCCTCGACCTGGCGCGTGTCCTCAGGGTTGACCCGGAAGCCCTGACTGGGCAGCCATGGGTGTATGCGCCCAACGGGTCAGCCATCGCCGACGGCCTGGCCGACGTCCGGAGGGTGTTCGCACGCTACGACCACCTGATCGGACAGCCCCCACCCGAAGCGCCAGCCCTGCCGCAGCTGCGAAGACAGGTCGCCGAGGCCCACCAGACCTACCAGGCGGCCCACTACGACGAGGTGATCGCGGCCCTACCAGGCCTGCTGACGGGGATCGAGAGCCTGGCCCGGCCGGCGAACGGCGCTGAGCGCCGGGAGTCTCTCCTCAGTTACGTCTCCGCGTAGATCGTCGCGGCCAAGTTCGTGACCAAGCTCGGAGCCCCTGATCTCGCGATTCTGGACTCCGACCGCGCCGCACAGGTCGCCGTCAAGGCCGAGTCCGAGGTCGCTCGCGGGAGGGCCGGCTACCAGGTCGCCGGCGCCCTCCTGCGGGCCGATCAGACCGACAACGCCGACCACGTCGCTGTCGCCCTGGCCGAGTCACTTGCGCCGCATGCGAGGTCCGACGACCCCGAGCCGGTCTCCGTCGTGGACGCACTCTGGCTGGTCGCGTCCATCGTCGCGGCCCGGCGAACCGACCGCTTGGAAGCAGACGCTCGCCTCGACCGAGCCCAGGCGCTTGCCGACCTGCTCGGACGCGACGCCAACTACGCCTGGACGGCGTTCGGCCCCGCGAACGTCGCCATCCACCGCGTCACGGTCGCGGCCGAGCTCGGCGACGCTGGAGACGCCCTGCGCGTGGCCGTCGACGTCGACCCCGCCCGGCTCCCCGAGGGCCTGTCCAGCCGGCGCCCAGGTCAACCTCGATCTCGCGTGGGCCCAAGCCCAGCGCAAACGCGACGCCGAAGCGACGCTCCACCTCCTGGAAGCCGAGCGGGTGGCGCCCGAGGTGATCAAACACAACGTGATCGCCCAGGAGATCGTCCGGGAGATGCTGGCCCGAGGGAAGCGCACCCAGACGACGGCCCTGGCCGCCCTGGCGAGCCGCGCGGGACTGCTTCACTAGGACCCCGTGACTGGCCTCTGCACTCTGGTCCTGACGGGCGCACCGCTCACCTCTCGCGCGTCCGAGCTGGCCGTCGCGCTGACCCAGGCCGGGTGGGAGGTCCACCTCGTCGCGACGCCGTCAGCAGCCGCGTGGGTCGACGAGGCCGCCCTGGTCGAGGCTGTCGGACACGCGCCCGCCGCGCAGTACCGAGCTCCCGGCGAACCGCGACGCGGCGGCCGCCCGGACGCCGTCGTCGTCGCGCCGGCCACCTTCAACACCATCAACAAGCTCGCGGCCGGCATCGCCGACAGCTACGCGCACGGCGTCCTGTGCGACGCCCTCGGCACCGCCACTCCCCTGGTTATCGTGCCCATGGTCAACAACCGGCTCTGGGGACACCCCGCCTGGCCGGCCAACCTCCAGCTCCTGAGCAAGGCCGGCGCCAGATTCGTGGACATCAACTCCGGAGGGTCCGAGCCGGCACCGGTGCAGTCCGGCACAGGGGACGACGTCGTGGCCGCCTTCGATCCTCCATGGATCGTGCGCCAACTCGCCGACGTCCCGCCGCGCTGATCCCGGGACGCGTGGAGGGACGTCCCTTGGATCCCAGCTCGCCGGCCAGGATCATGGCCCCGTGCTGACCCTGGAGCAGTCGACCGCCCTCGCCGCCCTGGAGCGTGCCCGGCAGAAAGCCTGGCAGGTATCGCCATGGTCATCCGACCGCGTGACCCTGGAGGCCGAGGCACAAGCTGCCTGGCAGCAGGTGCGGCACGTGTTCAACGGCGAGACCGTCATCGCCCTGGACGACGTCCCCTCATGTGATGCAGGCGCGCCGATGCCGGTCGTGCTCAGCGACGCACACCACACCTGGGTCTCCCACTACGTCGCGGCCGACGACGAACGTGCCGTCCTGCGGTTCGACGGCGTCGACAGCAGCCTGTTCGGCGGACCCAACGACGAAGCCCTGAACGGACACCGGCTGTCCGGCAAGGGCCTCGCGCCCTACCGCTTCCACGAGGTCATCGGATCCGCATGGATCTCGGCCCGCGAACGCGAGAACTCCGTGCACCCGGCACACCGCGGCGGCTGGCACGCACTACTGCGTCATTTCGTCTTCACGTTCCACGACGAGACCTTCGAGTGCATCGCCCGCAGCTACGCCATCCAGGACCCAAGCGAACTCCCCGACCCCGCAGCGTTCACGCTCGCGATGGACGGTTTCCTGACCGGCTAGCGCGAAGTCCGTGCCGCGCGACCGCAAGCCGGGGATCAGGAAGCCGCCCGCCGCTCGGGCCCTGACCAGTGATGCAGTCGGTCGGGCAGCAGAAGCGGCAGGGGCGGGCGGCCGAAAGCCCTAGTGGGGCGGCGCGCCCGGCGGGTTTCTCCGACCGGAGAACTCACCCAGCAGACCCACCCGTAGCTCTGGTGCGGACACGTCCCGGGTCGTAGGCGCTTGGTCAGGCTTTCGCCGTGGCCAGGATCCACCGAGCGTCGGCCGTGAGGTGGCTGACGACGCCGAACCCGGCCGATCCAAGGATCTCGCGGAGGGTGTCGTCGGTGAGGATCCGGGCGCTGAAGTCCTGTTCGGCGGTCATGATCGCGTAGCGGTGGATCAGGGTTGCTGAGAAGGCGCCGTCCCCGTGCTCGACGACGTCGCTCAGTTCCATCTCCACCGGCCCGGCCGTCCAGGACAGGCCTGAGCTGGGGCGGTAGTCGACCGGGTAGCGCTGCACGATGAGGAACCCGCCGAGCCGTAGGTGACGGCGTGCGGTCGCCAGGAAGGCCCGACGCTGAGCGGGGTCGTAGGTGTTGACCAGGTGGCAGGCCAGGACCACGGCGTCGAAACGTTCGGCGAGGTCGAGGGTCTCAATGCGGCTGCGTACACCCCGGGCGAGACGCAGGTGGGCCAGCATGGCGGCTGAGCTGTCCACGCCCACGACGTGATGCCCCAGCTCGGCCACACGATCGGCGATCCGCCCGGTGCCGCACCCCAGTTCCAGGACGGATGCGCCCGCGGGCAGAGCGCCGTGGATGATCTCGGCTTCCCCGCCCGGTGGCAGCGCGGCGTAGATCTCGACGGGGCATCCGTCATCGGTGATGGTCCCGTCGCCTCGCCCGGTGGGCGGTCCCGGGGACTCGCGCAGCGCCATTCCCGAACGCTACGGGTTACTGCCGTGCGTGGGGGGCGGCGCCTGTGTGGGGGGCCTGCGCGACCCAGGGCGAGGACGGGTGCGCCGTCCGCATCGCCTCGGTGAGCCATCGGCGTTCACCGGCCGACAGCACCTTCAGGGCTGCGGCCAGATCGGCATCATCCTCGGGACGAGGCCGAGGCGACTTCCACAGCAACTGCACCGCCGCGGACCCCGTCGGCAACGCGCTCACCTGCCGCACGGCCGTCTCCCACGGCAGCGCGATCCGGGGATCCCTGCGATACCGCCAGACCTCCTGGTCACCCGCCTCGATATTGACCTGGAGCACCCAACGGCCGGAGCGCTCGTCCCGGAGCCAGAGGTTGCGGAGGTCGGGGTCATCGACGCGCGACGCCAGCGGGTGCAGGTGCCCGCCCATCGCGGCGAATGGCTCCAGATGACCCGGAAGGGACCCCAGGACCGTCGACAGCTCCGGTCGCAGGGTGCTGATGTCGATGTCCCCGTGGGAACGAGTGACTGTCCCGAGCCAGTGATCGATCGCCCAGCCGCCGGACAGCCACCAGCGGGCCGGGCAGTCCTGCAGCAACGTCGCCGCTGCCTGGACGGACAGCGGCGACCAGAGATCACGCTCGGGGTCGTATCGCATGCCCCCATCCTGTCGAGGAAGCGTCCGTCGCGGTCAGCCGAGCGCCGCCCGCCACAGCCCCACGTGAGCATCGAGGTAGTCGGCGGTGGCCTTCCAGTAGGGGCCGTCCTCGGTCCAGATCCGGGCCCAGGGCTGGTGTCGGCGTTCGGCGCCCTCTCGCAGGAGGTCGACCATCGCGGTGGCGCGGCGGCCCAGCATGGTGGGCAAGTCCTGACGCAGCACGTCGTCGGCGCCGTAGCCGTCGACGAAGGCCCGGAGCCGTTCCGCGGCCTGCTCGGGAGGGCGGTCGGCGTTGAGACCGGCCATGCTCTGCGCCGCATAGGCCACATCCCAACACCGGGAACTGGGCGCGATGTTGTCCCAATCGATGAGCACCCATCCGCGGCTGGAGCGGACCAGGTTCCACGGAGCGACGTCGTTGTGGCAGACGAGATCTTCGCGGTCCGGCGGGATGGGGCAGTTCCACAACGTCCCTGCCGGTGGGACGAACCCGGCGAGCGCGGTGTGCAGATCCACCAGCAGTCGTCCGATCGAGGTGAGCTCGGGGAGCGAGTAGGTGCCTGCCGGGTCCCCCACGTCCCCGGGCACGTACTCCAGGACCTGGCGCCCCTGGCTATCGCGGCACAGCGGGCGGGGAGCCGCGGTGAACCCGACGTCGTACAGATACTCCAGCAGCATGTCCACGGTGTCGGACCACGGCCCCACCGGACGCCGGATCGTGTCCCCGATCCTGACCACTCCCGACGTCACGTTCCCGATCAGGAGCTCTTCGTCGTCGCCCACCCAACGATCCTTTCAGCCGCCCTGTCCGGGCACACCGCGATTCCGGTCGCTCCGTACTGCCCCGCCAGCACCATCGCCGCCAGCGCCCGGGGGCCAGGCCGGGACAGCCCGACCTGCACCCGCATCGGGTGACTTCTCATCCACCGGATCGGCCAACTCAAGCAGTTGAGCGCGCACCGCCACCGGAACCGCGCCACCGCGACGTCCCTCCCGCGCGGACCAACTGTCGCCCGCCACGCTTCCAGTTCCTCTCCCCTGGTCATCGGAGACCAGCAGTTCGAGAGAGAGCCACTCACCCGACTCGCCGTGGATGCGCCATCGCACGAGGGGTGCCCTGAGCCCCCAACATGCGACCTACTCGCCCAAGCAACACCCCGCAGCAAGCGATTCAGCCCCCGACGAGAGGAGCCAACCATGAGCGACGACCTGATGACCCCTGATGACGTCTGCGCCCTGCTCAAGGTCACCAAGGACTGGCTCTACGACCAGGTCCAGGGCCGCCGGATCCCCCACGTCCGCCTCGGACGGCACCTCCGGTTCCGCCGATCGGAGGTGTTGGACTACGTACGAGCCAACTCCGTCGCACAGGACACCGAGCCCGGGCACCTGTAGCCGCAATCGGCTTCTCGTCCGCGCGGCAGGCGCCCATACGCCGGTGCCCGCTGCCGTCTGTGGCCGCGTGTGAGGCTCGACCACAGTGTTGGCCATCAGTACCGCCACACCCCGGACCACCCGACGGCACCACCCGCCACCCAGGGCCCGGGAGCGGGTTCGCTGGACCGTTCCTGGACCAGATGATCACAACGCCCTGCCCCGGTGAGACCGGAACAGGGCGTTGACCTGCCGTTTTGCCGCACGTACCTGGGTGGAGCTGAGGGGATTTGAACCCCTGGCCCCCTCGATGCGAACGAGGTGCGCTACCGGACTGCGCCACAGCCCCAAGGCCCGGACAGGTTAGCACCGAGCCGGGTCACGCTCCGAATCGGTTGGTACCTGCGCGTGCCACGGTCGCGTCAGCCGTTGACGGCGCGGCGGCGGGCCAGCACCGCGTCCAGGTCGAGGCCATCGGCCCATTCGTGACCGTCGTCCCAGGGGCGGCGTGGCCGGTCGGCTGCAGTGGCGGCGGGGGTGACGCCGGCTCCCGCACCGCTGCCTGCGGCCGTCGCCCCGGGGGCACCAGCAGGCACGCCCGGCAGGTCGAGGACGGGGGGCTGCGGCCGCGGCGCGGGGGGCTTCATCGTGTACGTGGGCCGGGGAACAGGTACCGGGTCCCAGGTCCCGTCGGCCACCAGCAACTCATCGGCCCGCCCGCCCGGTGCGGCAGCCGCCGCGGCAGCAGCTCGTCGCCGCGCAGACGCCACCGCGGCAGCCCGGGCCGCCGCCGCGCTCGGCGCGGGACGGGAGGCCCGCCGGTCGATGCCGGGACGCGGCTGCGCTGCGGTGGCGGGAGCGACCGGGCCCCGGGCCCGGGTGCGGCCCGCGGCCCGGCCCGGCCGATGCCGGGCGGCCTCACGCACGGCCACCCCGCGCAGCGCGGCGAGGTCGAGCACCAGCAGGGCGGTCGGGGCCAGCGCGACCCACATCGGCACTGCCGTCACAGCGGCGACCAGCCAGGTCGCACTCGTCAGCGACAGCAGCGCCAGCAGCACCCGACCACGCCGCCGGGCCGCATCGCGCCCTGCCCGGTTCTCCCGTGCGGCCCGTGCCGCAGCAGCCTTCGCCGCGTCACCGCTCGGCCGCCGTGCCGCGGCCCCGGCCGCGGGGCGGGCCGACGGTGAACCCGGCACCGGAGCCGGCACGACAGCCGGCAACGGCTCGGTGTCCGCACCCGTCGCTACGGTGACCGTGCTCCGGGAGGCCGACGCGGCGGCGGGCACCGGGCTCCCGCCCGGCGCAGCCGTCCCGACCGGCGCTGCCGTCCCGAGCGGCCCAGCGGTCCCGTCACGCCCGGGGGCGCCGTCGGCCCCGGAGGCCTCGGAACTCAGCAGTGGGGTGGTGTTCCGGCCACCGTGCACCCGGCGGCGCGGGCGGAGCACCCGCAGCCCCTCGGAATGCCGATCGCGGCCGCGGGACTGGGCCAGCGTCTCTCGCCGCCGGATCCACTGCGGAAGCAAATAGGCAACCCACATCGCGACGATCGCGAGGAAGACGACGCTGCTGGGCTGCACGGACTCCGACGGTAGGCGGGTACGGACCAGACCTCACGTACCGTCAGCGGTGTGTCGCTCGACTGTCGAGAAGTTACCGGTGTGGCAGCTGTGGCGGACCGTGCCCCACCAGCCGGTCGATCCGCTCAAGATCGGGACTGAGGGTAGGCCCGCCGCTGCTCTCCGTGCTGCGGTTCGCCCTGCTCGGAGGCCCTGCCGGGGCCGCGCCCGAGCTCCTCGAGGGCCTGCCGCTCCGCCAGTTGACGCTCCGCGAACTGGCGGTCCAACCGGTCGGCGGCGAGGTCGGCCGCCAGGCTGCGCCAGCGCGGGAGCAACCCCTCGCCGACCTCCTCCACGGTGAGCGCAAAGGTGGCGTGGTCCCGCCAGGCGCCGTCGATGTGCAGGTACCGACGCCGCAGTCCCTCGGGACGGAAGCCGAGCTTGTCGACCACCCGCAGGCTGGCCCGGTTCTCCGGGCGGATGTTCACCTCGATGCGGTGCAGGCCCACCGTGAAGAAGCAGTAGTCCGCGGCCAGCGCGACCGCCGTCGGGATCACGCCCCGCCCGGCGACCCGGCGGTCGACCCAGTAGCCGACCTGGCCCGAACGCAGCGAGCCCCACGTGATCGCCGACACGCTGACCTGGCCCACCAGGGTGCCGGCCAGTTCCACCGCCCAGGGCAGCATCCTGCCGGCGCGCGCCTCCCGGTTGAACGAGCGCACCATCTGCCGGTACGTGGGAGGGCGCCCCGCCGGGTCGGGATGGGTGGCCTCCCAGGGAGCCAGCCAGTCCGCGTTCGCCGAGCGCACCGCGCGCCAGAGCCGCCCGTCCCCGCGGCGCATCGGGCGCAGCGTCACCTCGCCCTCGGTCAGCACCACCGGCCAACCGTGGCCCGTCCGCCCGCTCACCGCGCCGCTCCGACCGGCGGCGCGTCGGCGGCACCGGCTGCCGGCGGCCATGCCCCGCCCGCGCCGGGGGGCAGGCAGGACCCCTCTCGCCTCATGCGCTGAAGTGTGTCACCCCGCCGCCGGGAAGGTGGTCACCACCGCGTACCTGCTCGACCGCGTGCGGCAACATCCCGGACAGCACCCGCACGCCGTCCCGGCAGCCGCCCCGCGAGCCGGGAAGGTTCACGATCAGCGTCGACCCGGCCAGCCCGGCGACGCCGCGGGAGAGCGCCGCGGTCGCCACCCCGGCGCCGACCCCCTGCGCCCTGACCGCCTCCGCGATCCCCGGGACGAGCCGGTCCACCACCCGCAGGGTCGCCTCCGGGGTGCGGTCGGTGGGCGACAGGCCCGTCCCGCCGGTGGTCAGCACCACGTCGTAGCCCTCCCGCACCGCCCGCCGCAGCGCGGCCTCCACGGGGTCTCCGTCCGGGACCACGACCGGCCCGTCCACCCCGAAGCCCATCGCCTGCAGGCCCTCTACCAGCACCGGCCCTCCGGTGTCCGCGTACACCCCGGCTGCGGCCCGGTTCGAGGCCGTGACCACGAGCGCCCTTCCGACCTGCCCGCCACCCCCCACCGGGCCCGCCGCGTCACTCACGGCGCCAGTCCCCCGAGCGGCCGCCGCTCTTGGCGACCACCCGCACGTCCGTGACGGTGGTGTGCTTGTCCACGGCCTTGACCATGTCCACCAGCGCGAGCGCCGCGACCAGCACGCAGGTCAGCGCCTCCATCTCGACCCCCGTCCGGTCGGCGGTGCGGACCGTCGCCCGCAGCTCGACCCCCGAGTCGACCACCTCGACGTCGACCTGGACGCCGTGCACCGCCACCGGGTGGGCCAGCGGTACCAGCTCCGGCGTGCGCTTGGCGGCCTGGATCCCCGCCAGCCGGGCCACCGCCAGCGCGTCGCCCTTGGGCATCCCCTCGCCGCGGAGCAGGGCGACCACCTCGGCCGAACACAGCACCCGGCCGACGGCGGTGGCCTCCCGCGCGGTGACCTCCTTGCCGGAGACGTCGACCATGCGGGCCTGCCCGCGGGCGTCCACGTGGGTCAGCCGCGCGCCCGCCGCCCGGCCCGCTGCCTCGCCGTCCGTCCCGGGGCCCGTCACCGCCGGCCCCGATCGAGCAGCATGCAGCGCAGCGGATCGCCCGGCTGCACCCGGGTGACCTCCTCGCCGACCACGGCCAGGCAGGTGGCCTCGGCCAGATCCGCCACCAGGTGCGAGCCCTGCTCGCCGACGGGCGTCACCACGGAGGGCCCGTCGGCGCGGCGGTCCAGCCGGGCCCTGACGAACTGGCGCTTGCCCGCCGGGGAACTCCACGCCGTCCCGGCCACCGCCGTCACCGAGTGCCGGTGCAGGCCGCTCTCGCCCCACATCTTGCGCAGCACCGGGCGGACGAAGACCTCGAACGACACCATCGAACTCACCGGGTTGCCCGGCAGGGTGAAGATCGGCACCGCCTGCGGTCCGAGCGTCCCGAACCCCTGCGGCATCCCCGGCTGCATCGCCACCTTGTCGAACGCGCACCGTCCCCAGCCCCGCCAGCACCTCCTTGACCACGTCGTACGCACCGGCGCTGACGCCCCCGCTGGTGATGAGCAGGTCGGCCCGCGACAGCTGGTCGGTGATCATCGACAGCACGCTGCCCGGGTCGTCGGCGACGATGCCCACGTGCGAGGCGACAGCACCGAGGTCCGCCGCCGCAGCCGTCAGCCCGTACCCGTTCGCGTCGTAGATCTGGCCCGGGCCCAGCGGGCGGCCCGGCTGCATCAGCTCGCTGCCGGTGGACAGCACGACCACCCGCGGGCGGGGGTGCACCCGCACGCGTTCCCGGCCGATGGCGCTGAGCAGCGCCACGTGCCGGGGCGACAGCCGGGTGCCGGCGCTCAGCAGCGACTCCCCGGGCTGGACGTCACCGCCGGCGGCGCGCACGAACTGGCCGGCCTCCGGCGCCTGCCGGATCTGCACCTGCGCCGTGCCAGCGTCCGTCCACTCCACCGGCACCACGGCATCGGTGCCCGCAGGCACCGGCGCCCCGGTCATGATCCGCACCGCGGTGCCCGGCGCCAGCCGCAACTGCTCCCGGCTGCCGGCGGGGACGTCGGCCGCAACCGGCAGCACCACCGGGAAGGCGGCGGTCGCCGCGGCCACGTCGGCCATCCGCACCGCGTACCCGTCCATCGCCGAGTTGTCGAACGGCGGCAGCGCGAGCGGGGAGCTGACGTCCTCGGCGAGCAGGCAGTCCAGGGCATCCAGCGGCGCCAGGGCGAGCGCGGGCAGCACGGTCACCGCCTCCAGGCAGCCGGCCAGGTGCTCCTCGACGGGCCTCACCGTGACCTCCCGGACCCGCGGGCCGGGCCATCGGCGGCGGGTCGCGAGGTCACTGCCCGCCCCGTTCCGCCGTGCTCACGCCCGGACCTCCGCGTCGGCCTCCACCGCACCGGCCGGGGCCTCCGGGCCCATCCCCGCAACGTAGCGGCGCAGCCAGGGGCGCAGCTCGGTGCCCAGATCCGCCCGCTCGCAGGCGAGCTGGACGACGGCCTTGAGGTAGTCCAGCCTGTCCCCGGTGTCGTAGCGGCGGCCGCGGAAGATCACCCCGTAGACGCCGCCGCCGGGCTCGCCCGCCCGCGTCGCGAGCGTCTGCAGGGCATCGGTGAGCTGGATCTCCCCACCCCGCCCGGGCTGCGTGTGGCGCAGCACCTCGAACACCAGGGGGTGCAGCACGTAGCGACCGATCACGGCGAGGTTGCTCGGGGCATCGGCGGTGTCGGGCTTCTCGATCATGCCCGTCACCCGCACCACGTCCTCCTCACCGGTCTCCTCCACGGCGGCGCACCCGTAGAGGTGGATCTGCTCGCGAGGTACCTCGAGCAGCGCCACGACGCTGCCCTGGGTGCGGCGCTGGACGTGGATCATTCGCCCGAGGAGCGGATCACGCTCGTCGATCAGGTCGTCGCCGAGCAGCACGGCGAAGGGGCTGTCACCGACGTGCTGGGCGCCGCAGAGCACGGCGTGGCCGAGCCCGCGGGGGTCACCCTGCCGGGTGTAGTGCATGTCGGCCAGCACGTTCGACTTCTGCACCCTGGCCAGGCGGAGGCTGTCGCCCTTGCTCTGCAGCGCCTCCTCCAGCTCCCAGGCACGATCGAAGTGGTCCTCCAGCGAGCGCTTGTTCCGCCCGGTGATCACCAGCACGTCGGTCAGGCCCGCCGACACCGCTTCCTCGACGACGTACTGGATGGCCGGCTTGTCGACCACCGGCAGCATCTCTTTGGGGGTGGCCTTGGTGGCGGGCAGGAAGCGGGTACCGAGGCCGGCTGCCGGGATCACCGCCTTGGTGATGACGGGGCCGAGGGTCCGCCCGGGTGCCCCGAGGGCGTCGGTCATGCGTGCTCCCATCTCTGCTCTCGCGACCAGCCTGGTCAACCCGGCCCGCCACGAGCACGTCGTCACGGCACGGAACTGATCGGCTGCTGAGCCGAGATTAGCGAGCCACGGACAGCGGCTTGCCCTCACCCGCAGATCCGGCGAGGCACCATCGGTCACGTCCGGAGCGCTTCGCGACGTACAGGGCGGCGTCGGCGGAGCGCATCACCTCTGCCGCGCTGCGTCCGTGGTCGGGGAACGAGGCGACACCGACCGACACGGTGACGCCCAGCCGGTGCCCGAGCGCCTCGAACTCCTCGTCGCGGATCGCGGCCACGATCCGGGCGGCGACGCTTGCGGCCCCCTCGGAGCCGGTCTCGGGCAGCACCACGGCGAACTCCTCGCCGCCGTAACGGGCCACCACGTCGACCTCGCGAAGGCAGGTCAGCAACCGGCCGGCGAACTCGCGCAGCACGGCGTCACCGAAGGCATGCCCCTGGGTGTCGTTGACCTGCTTGAAGTGGTCGAGGTCGAGCATCAGCACGCTGAGCGGGCGGCCGAAGCGGGTGGCCCGCTCCACTTCGCGGCCGAGCGTGGTGGTGAGCAGGCGGAAGTTCCCGGCGCCGGTGAGCGGATCGGTCACCGACTGCCGCCGGGTCTCCTCGTGCGCGCGGACGTTGGCCACGGCCGTCCCGGCGTGCGCGGCCAGCGCCTGCACCGCCCGCTCCGCCGCCTCGTCCAGCGGCCCGCCACCGGATGCCCGGGCCACCGCCAGCGCCCCGATGGTGCGCCCGTTGCGCTCCAGCGGCACGGCGATGGCCGCGCCCGCCGAGGGCAGCTCGTCGGCCAGCGCGGGCTCGCCCCGGCGCACCGCGTCGGTAGCCAGCCGGTGCAGGTCGTCGAGGGCGCCGATGACCGCCGGCGGCCCGCCGTCGCGGACGGCTGACGCCCGCTCCTCGAGGCTGCGGATGTCACCGAGCAGGGCCGTGCCGACCACCGCGTCGGCACCGAGCAGCGCCGCCTCGACGACGGTGTAGAGCAGCCCGTCGATGTCGTGGGTGCGCCCCAGGGCCTCACCGAAGCGCTCGAAGGTGTCGGTGAGCGCGTCACGGCTGGCCTCCAGCTCGGCGACCTTGGCCTGCAGGCCGTCGGCCATCGCGTCGAAGGCCGTCGCCAGCTTGCCCACCTCGTCGGTGCCACCGACCCCGACCCGGGCGTTCATCTCCCCCGCGCCGAGCCGTTCGGCGGTGCGGGTCAGCCGCAGCAGCGGGCCGGTGAGCCTCGAGGCCAGCATCCACACCAGCACCACGGACAGCCCGATCGCGACCACGATGACCAGCGCCAGGGTGCCCTGCAGGCCCCTGCCGGGGACCCGTTCGACGGCCAGGATGGTGAACGGCACCCCGGTCGGCGCCGGCTGCACCCGGTAGCGCAGCCCGCCCGCCACCCCGCTCTGGCCGCCTCCGGCCACCGCGCCGAGCACGGCGGCGAGGTCGTCGTGGGCCCCCGAGGCCGCGACCACCTGCGGCGGCTTGCCGTCGGCGCCGGTGCGCAGCAACATCACCCGGGCGGTGAGCCCGAGCTGGTTCACCAGCGAGGCCAGGGCCGGGTCGTCGAGCGGGCGCAGGGCCAGGGCCTTGGCCGCCTCCCGTCCGTCGGCCGTGACCTGCACGCTCTCCGCCAGCAGCGGCGTCCCGGAGGAGGGCGCCTCGCGGCGCGAGCACGACGCGGTCGACGCGGCCACCAGTGCCGCGGGATCAAGGTCCTCCACGTCCGGCCCCGCGTCGGCGAGCACCCGCCCGCCCTGCAGCACGGCGACGGTTGCCCCCGGACGGTTCTGCGCGGCGGTGATGGCGGCGCTCCCGGCGGCCCCGGCGCCGATGGTGGCGCCCGTGGCGAGCTGTGCGCGCAGGTCGAAGGCCAGCGCCCGGGCGGCGTCACCGAGCCCGGAGCACACGTCGGCCAGCGCCACCGCGGCACTGCCGGCGCTGCGGTCCGCCGCGGCGGAGGCTGAGCGGTCGGTGGACCGGGGAACCAGGACGCCGACGGCTACCCAGGCCGCGAGCAGCGGCGCGACCATGACGCTTGCCAGCACCAGTGCCAGCCGGGCGCGCAGGGACACCGGGCCTCCTCACATTGCGGGCGCCGAGGGCTTCCCGCGGCGACCCATCGATGGTTACACGCGTGGACGCGGTGAGTGAACAGAACAACACGATCCGTTGCGATTCTGTGGTGACAATCGTCCCCGGCCGGTCACCTTTGGCCCCCCTCCACCCACCCCGTAGGGTGCGCAGGTGGCCACCCACCGTGCGGTCCCCCCCGCGGCCGACGCATCCCCGCCCGGACCGGGCACCGCCGCCGACACGGCGAAGCGCGCGCTCCGGGCGCGGATCCGCGCCGACCGCCGCCAGCGCAGCGACGCCCAGCGCCAGGCCGACGCGGAACGGATCGCCCAGGTGCTGATGGAGCTGCCGGAGATCCGCGCGACGCGCTGCGTCACCGCCTACGCCTCCACCCCCACCGAGCCGGGGACCGGGCCGCTGCGGGCGGCACTGCGGGCCGCCGGCTACCGCACGCTGCTGCCGATCGTGCTGCCCGAGGGCGTCCTGGATTGGGCCGAGGACTCCGGCGAGCTGCGCCAGCCCAACGGTCTCGGCGGGCCCGAGCCGGACGGCCCCCGGCTCGGGCCCGACGGCCTGCGCAGTGCCGAGGCGCTGATCATCCCCGCGCTGGCGGTGGACACCCTGGGCGGGCGGATCGGCTACGGCGGCGGCTACTACGACCGGGCACTGCGCCGGGCGGCCGTCACCGTTCCGGTGATCGCCGTCGTTCACGACCGGGAGGTGCTCGACGCGGCCGTCGAGCCGCTACCGGTGCAGCCGCACGACGTGCGGGTCGGCGCGGTCGTCACTCCGCACGGGTGTCTGCGCCTTCCGCCGCGGGCGTAGCCCCCCCGTACGGGCCACGTCCCTACCCGCCGCCCGCGGGCTGCAGGGTCAGCGTGTCCTTGGTCGCCGCACGCACCGCCGCCGCGCTGAAGGGCCACCCGAAAGTCTGGTTGTGCGCCCAGGCGTCGAGCTGATCGGCGTAGTACTCCTGCCCGGGATGGTCCGACTGGCCCGTCTGGTTCACCCAGCGTGAGCGGTCCAGGTCAGCGAGGTCGACCACCATCCGCATCGACGGACCCCAGTTGACGTCGTAGTTCCCGGACGCGGCGTCCCAGCCCTGCGCGTCCACGATCGACGTCCCCCCGGCGAGCTGGATCGGACCCCGGTTGAGCAGCGGATGCAACGGCAACGTCGACCCGAGCCCGCCCAGCGGCGTCGACACCAGCCGGAGCCGGTGCAACTGCCCCCACTGCCAGCGGGTCGGGTCCTTGCCGAGGATGCTGGTCAGGTCGAGCCGGGCCTTCACCAGCGCCTGCCGGATCACCTCGTCGCGGGTCTCGACCACGTCCGGGGTGCTCCGGTTGTCCCACCACGGGTCCTGCGGGTCCTGCAGCAGGGTGCGTACCACTTCGAACCAGCGGTTGCCCCCGTCGGGCCGGGTGCCCTCAGGCATCTCGTCGGCGAAGGTGATGTTCAGCAGCGCCGCCCAGACGGCGTTGAAGTAGGCGGCCGCCGCCGAGTCGGTGGGCTGGGTGTAGTCCCAACCCTTGAGCAGGTCGCGACCCTGCGCGGTGAACTCGTCGACCTTCGCCTTGAGCAGCAGCGGAACCAGGTCGGGGGCGATCGGGTTGTAGGTGTCCCCCTGGATGCCCTGCATGTCCGCGACGGTGATCGGGCGGTGGGCCTTGACGTCGGCCGCGATCAGGTCACGAATGCGCTGGGACCGGTAGCCGTACTCCCAGTCCTTGGTGAAGTGCACCGGGTACCCGGGGCCGACGACCGCCTGGTTGGCGGCGACGATGTAGCCCTCCGGCGGGTCCTCCTCGTACGGCAGTTGGCTGGTCCGCACATACCCGGTCCAGTCGAAGGCACTGTCCCAACCCGGCATCGGCCAGGTGCCGTCGGCCGGCACCGGGGTCCCGGCCGGGGTGCCGGACCGGATCGGGATCCGCCCCGGAGCCTGGTAGCCGATGTGCCCGTCGACGTCCGCGTAGATGATGTTCTGCGCCGGGGCGTCCATCTTCACCGCCGCCGCCCGGAAGGAGGCGAAGTCGGTGGCCGTGTCGAGGGCGAACAGGGCCTGCGCGTCCTGCCCCGGCTGCAGCGCCGTCCAGGCCAGCGACACGGCGTACCCGGAGCCCCGGGCCGGCGCAGCGCGGCCCGTCGGGGCCCGCGCCCCCACCGCCGCCACGTCGTCCAGGACGTCGGACAGGATCGGGCCGTGCACCGTGGACCGCACCGTGATGGTCACCGGAGCGGCACCGGCCACCTTGATCGTCTCGGTGCGGGTGGTCAGCGGGAGGTACTTCCCGTCGCGCAGGTAGCTGTTGCCCTGCACCTGCTCGAGGTAGAAGTCGGTGACGTCGGGGCCGAGGTTGGTGAACCCCCACGCGATCCGGGCGTTGTGCCCGATCACCACGCCGGGCACCCCCGCGAAGGTGTACCCGGAGACGTCGAACGGGCAGGCCGCGCTCGGCTGGCGGCAGTGCAGCCCCATCTGGTACCAGATCCCGGGCAGGCCGGGCGCCAGGTGCGGGTCGTTGGCCAGCAGCGGCCTGCCGGTGGCGGTCAGCGCGCCCGAGACCACCCACGAGTTCGAGCCGACCTCGTCGCCGCCGCCGAGCAGGGAGGGCACCGCGGAGACCGCGTCGAGCGCGCCGCTGAGGGCCTGCTGCGCGCCGCCGCCGCCGAGCGCCGCCAGCAGCGCCCGCGACGCCCCGTCCACCCTGGCCTGCTCCGCGCCGGCCGCGGTGGGCGACGCACCGGCAGCGCTGCTACCGGCAGAGCTGTTACCGGCGGAGCTGCCACCGGCGGGGATCCGCGAGGCCGCCGACGGCACCGGCCGGGCCTGGGCGCCGAGGATCGGGGCGTGCCGGTCGTAGGGGTACGGCGGGTACAGCTGCTCGACCCGGGAGACGTCCTTGACACTCCCGTAGACCCTGGCCCGGTCGAGCTCGGCGGTGTAGTTGCCGCGCAGATCCCACGCCATCGCCTCGAACCAGGCGAGCGAGTCCACCGGTTGCCACTGCTCGATCCGCTGCAGCGGGACGGACAGCCCGAGCAGGGTGTAGTTCAGCGACAGCTGCGAGGAGGAGCGACCGGCGAGGTAGTCGTTCACGCCCTGCGTGTACGACTGCAGGTAGCCCCGCGTGGTCGCGTCCAGCTGCGTGTACTCCTGCTCGGCCACCTGCCGCCAGCCCAGGGTGCGCACCACCTTGTCGGCCGCCAGCGCCGTCGCGTTCGCGCCCACCAGCTCCGACAACCTGCCCGCGGTCACGTGCCGCCGCCAGTCCATCTCGAAGAACCTGTCCTGGGCCTGCACGTAGCCCTGCGCCCGGAACAGGTCCGCGGGGTTGTCGGCGTAGATCTGCGGGACGCCGTGGCCGTCGCGCAGCACCTGCACGCTCGCGGACAGGCCCGGCACCTGCACGGTGCCCGAGTACCCGGGGAAGGGCCGGCGGATCACCACCACGGCCAGCACGAGCGCGGCGACGAGAACCACCGGGACGAGGCCGGCGAGCCCGATGACGGCGAAGCGGAACAGTCGGCGGCGACCCACGGGTGCAGCCTAGAGCCTGCCCGCGGCCCTCCCCGGATCCTGTCCGCGGACGCGGCGCCCGCCGCCCGGCGGGGTGGTCACCTCTACGCTCGGGCGGTGACCGTCACCGACCTCGGGCCCGTGCTGCTCGAAGGCGCCGCCGTGCTGCTCGTCGCCGTGGGGGCGGTACGGCTCACCGTCCGCAGCGGCCTGCCCTCGCTGTTGCTCTACCTCGCACTCGGCGTGCTCATCGGCGACCGCGGGCTGGGGGTGCACTTCGACAACGCCGAGCTCACCGGCGTGCTGGGGTACTGCGCGCTGATCCTCATCCTCGCCGAGGGCGGACTGACCACGCGCTGGGGCGACATCCGGCCGGCGGTGGCGCCGGCGGCGCTGCTGGCGACCGCCGGGACCGGCGTGTCGGTGCTGGTCACGGGAGCTGCGGCGCATCTGCTGCTGGGGTTGCGCTGGCCGCTCGCGCTGCTGGTCGGCGCGGTGCTGTCGTCCACCGACGCCGCAGCGGTCTTCTCCGTGCTGCGCAGGGTCCCACTACCCGCCCGGCTGGTCGGGCTGCTCGAGGCCGAGTCGGGGTTCAACGACGCCCCCGTGGTCATCGCCGTGGTCGCACTCACCGGGGTCGCCGCCGGGAGCGGGCACCGCCCATGGTGGCTGTTGGGCGCCGAGGCCGTCGCGCAGTTGGCGGTGGGCCTCGGGGTGGGCCTGGCGGTGGGCCGGCTGGGCACGGCCGCGCTGCGCCGGGTCGCGCTGCCGTCCAGCGGCCTGTACCCGATCGCCGTGATGGGCCTGGTGTTCGGCGCCTACGGCGCGGCGGCGACGCTGTACGGGTCGGGCTTCCTCGCCGTGTACGTGTGCGCGTTGGTGCTCGGCAACGTCCGGCTGCCGCACGGCGCGACGGTGCGCGGCGTCGCGGGGGCGCTCGGCAACCTCGCCCAGATCGGCCTCTTCGTGCTGCTCGGGCTGCTCGCCAGCCCCGAGCGGCTGCCCGCACAGGTGCTGCCCGCGGTGGGCATCGGCCTGGTGCTGCTGCTGCTCGCCCGGCCGCTGTCGGTGCTGGCGACGACGAGTTGGTTCGGCGTGCCACTGCGGGAGCAGGCGTTCCTGTCCTGGGCCGGGCTGCGCGGGGCCGTCCCGATCGTGCTGGCCACGGTGCCCGTCACCCAGCAGGTGGCCGGCAGCGAGCGGCTGTTCGATCTCGTCTTCGTGCTGGTCGCGCTGTTCACTCTGGTCCAGGCGCCGACGCTGCAGTGGGTGGCGGCCCGGCTGGGCGTCGGGCCGGGGGTGCTGGCGGTCGACCTGGACCTCGACGCCTCGCCCCTCGGCGCGCTGGACGCCGACGTCGTGCACGTGCACATCGGCCCGACCTCGCGACTGCACGGCGTGGAGATCTTCGAGCTGCGACTGCCGGAGCGCAGCAACATCACCCTGGTGATCCGCGCCGGGCGGGAGTTCGTGCCCGAACCGCACACCGTGCTGCGGCACGGGGACGACCTCATCGTGGTGGCCGCCGCAGCGGTCAGGCGCACCGTCGAGGTGCGGCTGCGGGAAGTCAGCGCGGGGGGCAGGCTGGCCGGCTGGCTCCCGGCGGACGGCCAGCGGCCTGCCCGCGCGGCGGCCGCAGGTCCGACCCCGGGGGGCCCGGAAACCCCGGGATCTGCCCCGACCGGGCAACCTCCGATCGGGCAACCTCCCACCGGGCGGGCTCCCACCGGGCAGCCTCCGCCGGGCCCGCTCCCAGGGGTGGGTCGGGCCGCAACCGGCCGGGTGCGCAGGGCCAGGAGCCGGCGCGGCAGCCGGCCCCGCCGGGACGGAACCGGTGGCGACGGGACGGCACCGGACGCGAGGGGGCCGGACCGGGTGCGCGCGGCCGGAAGGGGAGGATTGCCCACCGATCGGACCCCCCGCCGCGCCGCCACCGCGCGGCCGACCGCCACCGTCGTGCGGCAAGGTCCGGCAGCGACGGCATATCATTGGCACTCGAAGCGTTAGAGTGCCAGCGGGGACGGCTGGCCGCCTGCCCCGGGACCCAGCTCAGCGACGCGGTCGGGACGACCGCACCAGGAGGACGACGTGCCGACGTACGCCTACGCCTGCACCGCGTGCGACCACCGGTTCGAGATCCAGCAGACCTTCACCGAGGACTCGCTCACCGAGTGCCCGGAGTGCACCGGCCGGGTGCGCAAGCTGTTCAACGCGGTGGGGATCGTGTTCAAGGGCTCCGGCTTCTACCGGACCGACTCGCGCGGCTCGAGCACCGGAACGGCGAACGGGTCGAGCACGGGCCAGACCTCGGGGTCCGGCACGGGAGCCGGCAAGGACGGCGGCTCGGGTACCGGCGACTCCGGTTCGGGTGGCTCGGGCACCGGTGGCTCGGGTTCGAACGGCTCGGGTTCGAACGGCTCGGGTTCGAACGGCTCGGGTTCGGGCTCGAAGGACTCGGGTTCGAAGAGCTCCTCCTCGAACGGCTCGTCCTCGAAGGGCTCCTCCGCGTCGAAGTCGGCCGCGACGTCCGCAGCCTGACCCGTCCACAGCCTGACCCGTCCACAGCAGGCTCCGCGCTTCCCCTCCTCCACAGGAAGCGCCACGGCTCCCCGGACGCTGCTCGGCACCGGCTACGGTCGCCGTCATGACCGAGCCCCAGGCCGAGATCGGCGTGATCGGCGGATCCGGCTTCTACAGCTGGATCGACGATGCCCGCGAGGTTCCCGTCAGCACGCCGTTCGGCGCGCCCAGTGATGCGCCCATGGTCGGCGAGGTGGCCGGGCGCCGGGTCGCCTTCATCCCCCGCCACGGCCGCGACCACCGCTTCCCGCCGCACCGGGTGAACTACCGGGCCAACCTGTGGGCGCTGCGGGCACTCGGGGTCAGGCAGGTGATCGGTCCCTGCGCCGTCGGTTCCATGCATGCCGAGCTGGGCCCGGGTTCGCTGGTGGTGCCCGACCAGGTCATCGACCGGACGTGGGGGCGCGGGCACACCGTCTACGACGAGCCCGGCCCCGTCGTGCACGTCTCCTTCGCCGACCCCTACTGCCCGCGCGGCCGGGCCGCGATGATCGACGCCGCCGCCGCCGCAGGCTGGTCGGCGCGCCCCTCGGGCACGCTGGTGGTCATCAACGGCCCACGCTTCTCCACCCGCGCAGAGTCCCGCCGGCACGCAGCCGGGGGCGGCGACATCGTCGGGATGACGGGAATGCCGGAGGCGTCGATCGCCCGTGAGCTGGCGCTGTGCTACACCAGCGCCTGCCTGGTGACCGACCTCGACGCGGGCTTCGAGGACGGCGCAGGGGTGACCCACGCCGAGGTGTTCGCGGAGTTCGGCCGGTCGGTGGAGCGGCTCAAGGCTGTGCTGCTCGAGGTGGTCACGCGGCTCCCCGAGGACGCCGGGTGCAGCTGCCACCACGCCCTCGACGGGCTGTCGCTGCCGTTCGAGCTGCCCTAGGGGCCGGGGTGAACGGCATCGGCCCGAGCAGCGGGGCAGTGTCGGGCGCGGGCGCGCCCCGGGCAACCGCACCCGGCCGGGCGGCACGCACGCTGCGCCGCTGGCGGCGCGCCGCGGCCGGCCAGCGGCGGTGGATGGCTGCCGGGCTGGCCGCGGCCGCGGTGGGGACGAGTGTGCAGGCGCTGCAGACGCCGACCGCGCCGACCGAACTCGTCGTCGTCGCCGCCCACGACCTGCCGGCGGGCCGCAGACTCACCACCGCCGACCTCGCCACGCTGCACTGGCCCCGCGGCACCCGTCCCGCGGGCACCGTCACCGACCCGCGCGGGTACAGGCTCGCCTCCCCGTTGCGCCGGGGTGAACCGGTGACCGACGCCCGGCTCGCCGGTCGCGGGCTGCTCGCCGGCCAACCCGGCGGAACGGTCGCGGTGAGCCTGCGGCTGAGCGACCCGGCGGCGATGGCGATGCTCCACCCCGGAGACCGGGTGGACGTGCTCACCGGCCCGCCCGACCCGATCACCGGCGGCGGCACCGACCCGGGTGCGCGCCAGGTCGCCGCAGGGGTGCTGCTGCTGGCCGTCGGCGTCGAGGGGAGCGACGCCCCGGCCGAGCCGGGCCTGTTCGGGCAGGGATCGTCCGGGCAGGGATCGTCCGGGCAGGGATCGTCCGGGCAGGGATCGTCCGGGCTGGGGTCGTCCGGACAGTGGGCCGCGGGCACGACGGCGGCGGGCGGCACCGGTGACGGCGGCGCGCTGCTCGTCATGGCCGTCGACCGCGAGACCGCGGCACGGCTGGTCAGCGCCGCAGCGACCGGCACCATCAGCGTGGCGCTGACGGCCGACTCCTGAGCACCCGCCCGCGCGCCGCCCGGGTGCGGGAGCGTCACAACAGGACCCGGGAGATCGCTGCTGCGGATAGGGTTCACTGCGACCGCCGCCGTGAGGTGGCCCCGGACCAGTAGGGAGCAGCAGCCCATGTTGAAGGGCTTCCGCGAATTCGTCATGCGCGGCAATGTCATTGACCTGGCCGTTGCGGTCGTGATCGGCACAGCGTTCAAGCCCGTGGTGGACACCGTGGTGGGCGGGTTGATCACCCCGATCATCGCCGCCATCGGGGGCAAGCCCAACCTCGACAACATGGGCCTGTTCACGATCAACGGCGCCCAGTTCGCGATCGGACCGATCTTCACCCAGGCGATCAACTTCGTCATCGTCGCCGCGGCCGTCTACTTCGTGGTCATCCTGCCGATGAACAAGCTGTTGGAGCTGCGCAAGCGCGGCGAGGTGCCCGCTCCCGAGGCTCCCGCGGAGGACGTCCTGCTGCTGCAGGAGATCCGCGACCTGCTGCGCGCCCGTAACGCACAGGACTGAGCCGCCCGCACGCAGCTACGGCAGGATGGGGCCATGGACGAACGCCCTGGTGGCGAGCCTTCCGGCCGCCCACTCCCCGGGCCGGCGACCGCGCCCGCCGAGCAGCCCCCCCGGGCCGCCGGCGTCGACCCGGAGGACTGGGCCGGTGGCAACCGGTCCGACCAGGACGACCTGCTGATCCGCGAGCGCCCCCCGCACTGGGGCTGACCCTCGGCGCGCTGGGGGGCTGACCCTCAGCGCCGCGAGGGCTGCACCGGAGGCTCCAGGGCGCGCAGCACCCGCTCCGCCGCCGCCCCGACCGCCGCCTCGACCCGCGTCTGCGCCGTCGGCAGGCCGAGCGCGCTGCGTACCTCGGCCGCCACCCGCTCACGCGGGCGACCCACCCCGTCCGAGACCACCCACCAGGCCACCGCGTCCAGTTCCTCCGCGGAGTAGGCGGAGACCGGCAGCCCGGTAACCACCCAGGTCGGCCACGCCCCGCGCACGACCGGCGGGCGCGGGAGCACCGCAGCGGGCACCACCGTCGCAGGCAGCCCGCCCGCGGCACGCCACGCGTCACGGATCCGCTCGACCTCCCCGGCGGGGTCGCAGAACAGGTCCATCGCGGACACCCGCAGATAGGTCCACCCGGCCCGCTCGAAGGCCTGCGCCCGCCCGCGATCGCGCAGCCGGGCGCTCGGGCACGCGGCGTACTGCGGGCCGTCCAGCTCGACCGCCACCAACCTGCGGCCGGGCTCCAGCGGGTCGCCCACGGCCAGGTCAAGCGGGCGATCAGCGGCCGCGACCCCCGACTCAACCGGCATCCCGGCCTCCTCCAGCCGCCGGCGCAGGTCAGCGACGAGGGGGTCGGGCAGCACGGGCGCGTCAGCGCCGGCCACACCGGCACCGGCCGGGGCCGGCCCCAACGTGGCCGCCCACAACACCTCTCGCAGCATCCGCATCCCGTCGCTGAAGTCCCCGTCCGGCGGCAGGTCCTTCGCCGCGAAGCAGCTGGTCAGCACGACGCGACGGCGTGCCCGGGAGAGTGCCGCGCGCAGGCACGCGCGCCCGAACCGCCCGTCGAGCACCCCGAAGCCCCGCACCACCGACGGCGCCGGCCGCTTCGCCATGCCGACGGAGATGATCACCGCGTCGCGTTCCAGGCCGGCGATGCGGTGCACCGGGCGCACCAGGAACGGCTCGTCCACCCCACCGGTCCAGTGCACGTCGAGCCAGCCCGCCAGCGCACGGTCACGGGCCACCGCCCGGCGCAGCCCTTCCTCGATCCGCTCCGCGTGCCGGGCCCCCAGCGTGATGACCAGCAGCGACTCGCCGGGTCGTCGCATCGCGTGCTCGGCCACCAGGTCCACCACCGCCGCGACCTCGGCCTCGGGACTGATCGCGAGGTCCTCCCCGGGCGGGGGAACCCCCTCGCCGGCGTCGACCAGGTGCAGGCTCAGCGGTGCCACCGCAGCAGTGCCCGGCACCTGCGCCCACCGGCCCGGGTAGTCCCCGAGCAGCGGCGCGAGCAGCCTTCCGTCGCGGCTGCGGTGGTCGCGGTCCAGCCGGTGGACCCCGGTCAGTGCGCCGGTCACCTCCAGCACCGACGGACCACCGGTCGCGGGCGGCAGCCGGCGCCGGTCCCCGGCCACCAGGGTCTGGGTGCCCCGGGCCAGCGCGGCGGCCGCTTCGGGCATGCCCACCTGCCCGGCGTCATCCACCACCACGACGTCCACCACGAGCTCACCGGGCATCGCCGAGGGCAGCACGCGGGCCACCGTGTCGGGACTCATCACCCACACCGGCCGCAGCGCGGCGACCAGGTCCCCGGCCCGGCGGAACAGGTCGGCGGGCCACTCCGAGCGGTGCCCGCGGTGCACCTCGGCGCGCAGCCAGCGGGCCTGCCCGGCCTCCCGATCTGCCACCTCCCGGGCACGCCGGCCCAGTTCTTCCTTGATCCCGGCGAGCGCGCCCGCCAGCAGCGCGGCATCGGCCTCGCGCAACTCGCCCGCCCAGCGCCGCTGCGCCCCCGGCTCGTGCCGGGCCAACTGCGGGTCGGAGCGGATCACCGCCTCCAGGACCGACGTCCACCAGGCCAGATCGAGCTCGCCGTCGACGTCCTGCGGGCCGGCCCGGCGCTCCTGCAGGTCGTTGATGAGGCTGTCGAGCCCCGCGGCCCGCAGCCCCGCCAGCAGCACGGTGCGCTCGGGCTGCTGGCGCACCCCCTCCGGATCACAGGCGAGGTCGGCGAGCCGCTGCTCCAGCTTCTCCAGCGGGAGCCGGAGCAGGTCGGGCGTGCCGGTACCTTCCAGCGCGGCGCACAGCGGCCCGAGCGGCGCCTCCACCGCCCGCACGGCGGCGTCGGCCGGGGCCAGCCCGGTCGGCACCCGCGGCCAGCCACCGCCGCCGTCGCCGGCTTCGACCCAGCCCTGCCGCTGCTGCTGGGCGGCACGCAGCAGCGCGTGCAGCTCCTTGTCGCGCACCTGCACCCCGGGCCGCACCAGTGCCCGCGCCCGGCGGCGCAGCATCCGCCGCCCGAGCCTGCCCACCGGCTCGCCGTTCGGACCTGACACGGTGCCGCGGCCACCCGTTGCCGCGACCAGGTCACCGAGCGGCTGCTCGTACACCGCGGGCAGCATCACATCCAGGGTGTTGCGGATCCCGAGCAGCAGCTCGAGCTGCGGGCGCCACCCGCCCACCGCGTCGGCCTCCGGCAGGCCCGCCGCCTGCGCCACCGCCCGCATCGCCGCCCGCGCCGCCGGCAGCGCGTCGCGCGCCGCGACGGCCGCGGCCAGCGCGCGCTCAGCCTCCTGCTCGGAGTGCACCCGGGCATCCAGCCAGCGGGTGTCGATCCGGGTGAGGGTGAACGCACCACGGCGGGCGGCGTCGCGCAGGTCCTCGCGCAGCCGCTCGCGGGCAACCGAGTCCAGTCGCCGGGTGACCTCCAGCGGCAGCCTGATCCGGGTCCGGGGAGCGGACGGCGAGGCCATCAGGTCTGCCAGTGCAACCATCGCCTGGTAGGCGCTCACGCCCCACGGCTCGCGCACCGCGTGCAGCGCCTGCGCGGCACCCAGCAGGCCGTCACGGGCCGTCGCGAAGCGCTCCGCGCCGGCCGGCTCGCCGCCGCCCGCGCGCCCCGGCGGGCCCGGCGCTCCCGCGCCCGTTCGCTCCCGCGGTGCCAGCGCCAGCTCGAGCCCGGCGCCCAGCCCGGCGAGGATCCCGGCCCGGTCGCCGCCGCCGTCATGCAGGTTCAGCACGAAGCCGCCCAGGCCCGCCTCGGCCATCCGGGCGACGAACGCGTCGGCCGTGCCGCGGTGAGGGGTGACCACGAGCACCCGCTTGCCGCGGCCCACCAGCCCGCCCACCGCGGCCGCCAGCGTCTGCGTCAGTCCGCTGCCGGGCGGGCCCTCGACGGTGATGTCCTTCCCGCTCAGGGCGAGTTCGACGGCGGCCCGCTGGGCCGGGTCCAGGTCGAGCACGAGGTCGACCGGCGGGGCGTCGAACCGGGACAGGTCCTCGCCCGCCGGCAGCTGCGCCGGTTCGGGATCGGAACCGGTGCGCGGGCCGGGCGGGCTCGGCGAGCCCGGCGGGCTCGGCGGGCTCGGCGGGCTCGGCGGCGGGGCAGCGGGCCCACCCGCAGCCACCGCCCGGCCGAGCAGCCGGTGTATCCGGACGGCCGGGGCGCTCAGCTCCAGGTCGGCCAGCAACTGCCCCGAACCGGCGGTGAAGGTGCCCACCAGCAGCGCCGGCTCGATCCGGAACGCGGGCACCCCCGAGCACAGCTCGGCGAGCTGCTCGAACACCGGCTCCGGATTGAACCCGCCGGGCCCGAAGGCCAGGCCCGCCAGCGCCAACCCGTCGGCCACCACTGCGTGGTCGGTGCGTAACCGGTGCAGCAGCAGCGGGTTCACCACCGCGGCCGCGTCCAGGTCGAGGTCGTAGTCGTCGTGCCCCGCGCCGTGCGGGCGGAGCGTGCAGCGCCGCAGCAGCACCGGAGCGCTGAGCGCCTCCTGCAGCGGCGGGCCGTCGCCCGGCCGCTGCTGCGCGGCCAGCCCCCGCCAGCGGGCCAGCCCCGCGGCGAGGTAGCCGCCGTGGATGCCCCGGTCGAGCGACAGGATGCCCGCGGCGGACCGGATCGCCCGCACCCGACGCTGCGCCGCGGCGAGCGCCTCGGGCTCGCGGACCAGGCTCGACAGCCGCGCGGGGCGGCCGGCCAGCAGCGTGGCCAGCCCCGACGGGTGGGCGTGGGTGAGGTCGAGCGCGCCCGCGTCGACGTCCCCGGCGACCAGCAGGGTGTTCGGCAGCCGGACGGCGGCGAGGGTGGATCGCCAGCCGTCCAGGCCGGCCGGCGCCGGGCGGGGGGCGACCGGTGCCGGGGCGGGAGTGGCTAACCGGGCAGGGGCGGCAGCGACCACCGGGAGGCGGTCCGGAGCGGCCGCGGCCGCGGCTGCGGCTGCGGCTGCGGCTGCGGGACCGTCGGGGCTCGCCGCTGGCCCGCCCGCGGCCGGCGAACCCGCCACCGCAGCGGCCGGGCCGGCCTCACCCCCGCCGGTGGTACCGACGCCGCCGACCGGGCCCCGAGGGGCCGGCGCCGCGCCGGCCGGGTGCGCGCCGTGCTGGTCGGGCGGCTTCGGCCCCGACGCCGTCAGGTCGGACGGGATCGGCCCCGCGGCGCTGGGACCCGCAGTGCCACCCCGCCCGCCGGCCCCGCCACCACGGCGCCGGCGCCGCGACCCGGAGGGCCCGGGACGGCCGGCGCCCAGGCGCCCGGATGGCGGCCGGCTCGCAGAGTCCTCGGGCATCCTGCAACGCTAACCGGCGAAGGGCCTCAGGCCCGGTCAGGCTCACGGCGCGTCGCCGGACCGGGTGAACGAACGCCGAATCCCCCTGGACGGCGACACGGGGTGAGCGCCGAGCCGTACCGGGGCAGCGGCGGCGGTGATCCCCCGTGCCGGGCGGCGCCCCGCAACCGCGGCAGGGCCGCGCCGGTGGCCGCCCCGCCGGTCAGGATGCCCCGGCTCCCCCGCCGCCGGTTCCTTCCCCCGCGCCACCCCGAGGGTCCGCGGGGGCGGGCTCGGCCAGCGCCGCCAGCAGGGCCGCGGCGGCCTCCGGTCGCAACCGCCCCGACCCCAGGGCCCGGTCAGCGGTGGCCCGCGCCAGGGCGCGATAGCTGGCCAGCGTGTCCAGCGGCCCGGCGGCGGCGATCGCGTCCAGGTGCGTGACCACGGTCCCGGCGTCCCCGCGGGCGACGGGGCCGGTCAGCGCCTCGTCACCGCGACGCAGCGCGTTGTCCAGCGCCGCGGACAGCAGCGGGCCGAGCACCCGGTCGGCCGGCTCCACCTCGGCCGCCCGCAACAGCTCAAGCGCCTGCGCGACGAGGGTGACCAGGTGGTTGGCACCGTGGGCGAGGGCCGCGTGGTACAGCGGGCGCTTCTCCTCGGCGATCACGACGGGTTCGGCGCCCATCTCCACGACCAGCGCCTGCGCGATCGGCAGCACTGCCCCCGGGGCGCTGACGCCGAAGCAGCAGTCGGTGAGCCGGACCAGGTCGAGGCTGGTGCCGGTGAACGTCATCGCCGGGTGCAGTGCCAGCGGGATGGCACCGGCCGTCACGGCAGGGTCGAGTACCCGCCAGCCGTAGCGCCCGCTGGTGTGCACCACGAGCTGCCCCGGCTGCCACACCCCGGTGGCCGCCAGCCCGCCCACCAGGTCTTCGAGCGCGTCGTCGGGCACGGTGAGCAGGACGAGCTCCGCGCGCTCGACCACCTCGGGCACGGGCAGCACCGGCACGCCGGGCAGCAGCGCGTCGATCCGGTCGAGGCTGGCCCGGGACACCGCCGAGGCCGCCACCACGGCGTGCCCCGCCGCGCGCAGCGCGCTGCCCAGCACGGCGCCCACCCGGCCGGCCCCGACCACGCCGACCCCGAGCCGACCGGGCCGCTGGTGCGGCTGCGGGTGCGAGCCGGCCGCTGCCTGCGGCTGCGGGTGCGAGCGGGCCTCTGCCTGCGGGTGCGGCTGCGGCTGCTGGTGGGGTGACCGGCGCTGGGGATCCACGCCTGGCGAGGCTACGCCCGCGGGCCGCACGGCACCGGCCTAGCGCCGCCGGCGGGCCCCGGCACTAGCCTGCACCGTGTGGGACGTCATGACCGGATCGCCGAACTGGCCGACCTGAACCCGGCCGGTCCTCCCCCGCCGTCCGCCCCTGCGCGGGGGACACCGCTGGAGGTGGCCGACCTGGCCACCGGGTACGGGCGCACCGTCCGGGCGATGCTGGCGCTGGCCCGTGGCCCGCTGCGGGTGCACGCCGTCGACTCCGCCTCCGCGCTCGACGACGACGTGCTGCACGACGAACGGGTGCGCTCGGTGCTCGCCGACCTGGACGAGCTGTTGCCGTTCCCGGCGGAGACCCTCGACCGGGTGGTGTCGGTCAACGTCGCCGAGCACCTCGCCGACCCCCGCGCCCACGTCGCGGACTGCTTCCGGGTGCTGCGCCCGGGAGGGCTGCTGGTGCTCGCCCACAGCGACTGGGACACCACGCTGTTCGCCGGCCCGGACGACGCGCTGACCCGCACCCTGGTCGACCGGTTCGTGGCCGCGATCCCGCGCTGGGCCGAGCGCGCCGACGGCTTCATGGGCCGCAAGCTGCTCGGGCTGGCCACCGCGGCCCCGTTCAGGATCGAGACGGTGGAGACCTGGGCCGACTGTCACCGCCGCTTCGACGTCGACTCGGTGGGCTGGAAGGTGGCCCGCGGCGTGGTGGCTGCAGCCGCGGACGACCCGCGGCTGGCGCCGCGAGCGGTCGCCTGGTTCGACGACCTGCGCCGGCTGGCCGCCGAGGACCTCTTCCTGTTCACCGTCACCGACGTCGCGATCGTGTTGCGCCGGCCTACCGGCGACGGGCGTGGTTGACGCCCGGCCCTGGCGGCAGGCGTGGGCCGAGGCGCTGTACGGCGACGGCGGCTTCTACCGCCGACCGGAAGGCCCCGCCGGGCATTTCCGCACCGCCGGGCACGCCGCCCCCGACCTGCTCGCAGCGGCCCTCGGACGACTCGCCGCGCAGGCGGGCTGCACCGCGGTGGTGGACGTCGGGGCCGGGCGCGGGGAGTTGCTGCGCGCGCTGGCCCCGGCAGCCGACGGCCTGCGCCTGCACGGGGTGGACGTGGTGGACCGGCCGGCGCAGCTGCCGCCCGGGATCGGGTGGTCGCGCGGGCTCGGGGAGTTACCCGACGCGGTTCTCGACGGCGCGCTGGTGGTGTGCTGGGAGCTGCTCGACGTGGTGCCCGCCACCGTGGTCGAGGTGGACGCCGGCGGAGTGGCGCGCGAGGTGCACGTCCACCCGGGCAGCGGGCTGGAGGTGCTCGGCCCGCCGGTCTCCGGCAGGGACGCCGAGTGGCTGCGACGGTGGTGGCCCCTGGAGGGCGCCGCACCGGGACGGCGGGCGGAGGCGGGCGGTGACCGCGACGCGCTGTGGTCCGGGCTGGTGCGGCGGGTGCGGGGCACCCCGCGGGGCGGGCTGCTGCTGGCGGTGGACTACGCGCACGAGCTGGCCGCCCGCCCGCCGCACGGCAGCCTGGCGGGGTTCCGCGCGGGCCGCCAGGTCCCGCCCGTGCCGGACGGGTCGTGCGACGTCACGGCCCACGTCGCGCTCGACGCCGTCGCCGCGGCGGGGCGGCCGCACGGCAGCGCCGCCGCGGCGGTGACCGACCAGGCCCGGGCGCTGCGGGCGCTCGGGGTGGGTGCCGCACCGGTTCCGGTCGGCGGGTCGGGCGCGCAGGTCCTGGCGGCTCTGGCCCGCCGCTCCCAGGCCGGCGAGCTGCTCGACCCGGGCGGCCTCGGGGGTTTCGGCTGGCTGCTGCAGCCTGCCGGGCGCCCCCTCCCCTCGTGGTGACCGTCCCCGCCTGCTGACCGTCCCCGCCTGCTGACCGTCCCCGCGCTGGCACCCGCCTGCGCGCCCCGCCTGCGCGCCCCGTCCTCGGGGTGACGCTGCCGTGCATGATCACCGGGGAAGGGGGGCTCGGGGTGGGGGAGAGGGTTACGGGGTGGGGGGAGGGGTTACGGGGTGGGGGGAGGGGTTACGGGGTGGGGGGAGGGGTTGACGGGGTGGGGGAGGGGTTACGGGGTGGGGGGGGGGGTTAGGGGTGGGGGGGTGGGGGCCTGCTGCATCCACAGCTCGGGCCCGGCGGACAGTCTGGCCCGGTGCGCGCGCGCCGACTGCTCCGACAGCAGCACGGCCGCGTCGGCGGCGGACAGGTGCGGCACCACCGGCGAGATCGGCCCCGGGGTGGAGTGCAGGTGGAACGAGGCCACGCCCAGCGCACGCTGCAACAGCGCCTGCCGCACCCCGCAGCTCTGCGTGCGGGCGTGCGGCACCAGGTCGAGGTGGCGGTGCAGCCGCCCACGGCGGATCACCAGCGCCTCGCCGGTGACGCGGTAGCCGTTGCGCCGCCAGGCGAGCGGATCCAGCCAGCGGGCGGCGCGCGGGTCGGTGACGAAGCCGTCGCCCGGGCCGCTGCCGGACAGCCCCGCGGCCAGCACCCGGCGGGGGTCCTCGCCCGTCGGCACCCCGAGGTCGGGCAGCACGAACGACAGCACCGCCATCGCCTCCTCGCGGGTGCCGACGGGCAGCAGCAGGCTCTCGGTGTCGCGCCGGCTGTCCTCCCGGCGGGTGTAGCCGGCGACGTTGACCCGCAGCCGCCACCAGTCGTTGTGGCGCCACAGCAGCGGCTGGCTCAGCCGCACCGCCTGCACCCGACCGGGGGGAACGGTCTGGGTGCGGTGCTCCAGCAGCCCGTGCCGCAGCCGCAGGCCGTCCGGCGAGGTGGCCACCCGGAAGCCGAACCCGGCGCTGAAGCGCTGCCAGAGCAGGCTGGCGAACCCGAGCCCCCCGGGCAGGATGCCCGCCGGCGGCCGCGAAGCTGCCGGTGCCCACCGACACCCCGACCAGCACGCTCACCACCACCGCCAGGGTGACGGTCGGCCCGGAGAGCGCGATCGAGCCCACCAGCCGCTGCAGCGGCACCTCCAGCACGTGGTGCTCCGGCGCCTCGGGCGCGTCGGTGGTCTCGTAGTCGGACCCCGGCGGCCCGGGCCAGCAGGTGGTTGCGCAGCCGCTGGGCCTGGTCCTGGGTGAGGTAGGACAGCTCGATCTTCGAGTCCGAGCCGCCGGCGACCTCCACGTTGAGCCGGGCCAGCCCGACGATCCGCGCCACCAGTGGTTGCACGACGTCCACCGCCTGCAGCCGGTCCAGCCGGGCCCGGCGCTGGCGCCGGGAGATCACCCCGTGGTGCAGCTCCAGCGCGTCCGCGGTGACCCGGTAGCGGGTCATCCGCCAGGACATCACCGCGAAGGTTCCGCCGATGGCCAGCAGCACCACGAGCACCGCCCCGCCACCGGCCAGCATCCGCCCGCCGAGCCGGCCGACACCCTGACCGGGCACGTCCTGCCGGCCGGCGAGCGCCGACTGGCCCCACTCCTGCCCGAGGACGATGACGAGGATCACCAGCGCCTGCCAGGACCGGATGGCGGGGGTGAGCGGGTGCACCCGGTGCCACTGCCCGTCGGCCTCGTCGACCCGGGGCTGAACCGGCCCCCCGGGGGGCGTGGCCCCGCCCGGGCCGGTGGCCGACGGGCCGTCCGCGGCGGTCACAACCCCGCCAGCTGCGCCTGCCCGCGCGAGGCCAGCCGGTCGCGCAGCCGGGACGCCTCCTGCGGCGCCAGCCCGGGGATCGCCGCGTCGCTGGCCGCCGAGGCGGTGTGCAGCTGTACCCGGGCGATGCCGAAGGCACGGTCCACCGGCCCTGCGTGCACGTCCACGTACTGCATCCGCCCGTAGGGCACGACGACGATCGAGCGCCACATCAGCCCGTGTCGCACGAGCAGGTCGTCGGCGCGTTCGGCGTACCCCCACGCGCCCACCTGGCGCCCGGTCAGCCACCACGCCCAGGCCGCAGCGGCGAGCGGCAGCGCCCCGAGCAGGGCCACCACCAGCGGGCCGATGACCAGCGCCGTCACCAGCACGGCGACGGCGAGCAGGAGCAGGGGGACACCGACGATCACCCGCCGGACGGAAGCCAGCCGGGGCGAGACCCGGGTCCACGCAACGCCGTCGGGATCGAAGGGCTCACCGGCACCCAGCGCTGCGGGGCTCGACATGTCGCCAGCATGTCACGCGGCCCGCACCCGCAGCACCCCCCCTGGCGCCACCGCCGCCGGGCGGGGCACCGGGGGGCGACGGCGCCGGGCACCAGGACTGGAGGTCCTGACCCCGCGGGCCGCGGCGTGCAAGACTCGGGCCGTGAACAGCACGGCAACCACGACGCCCGGGCAGGAACTCACCGTCGACGTCGGGTCCGGTGGCCTGGCCACCGCGGACATGGTGCTCAACATCGGGCCGCAGCACCCGGCCACCCATGGCGTGCTGCGGCTGCGCATCGTCGTGGACGGCGAGCAGATCGTCTCCGCCGAGCCGATGGTGGGCTACATGCACCGCGGCGCGGAGAAGCTGTTCGAGGTGCGCGACTACCGGCAGATCATCGTGCTGGCGAACCGGCACGACTGGCTCTCGGCGTTCGCGAACGAGCTCGGCGTGGTGCTGGCCGCCGAGCAGATGCTCGGGATGGACGTGCCGGAGCGGGCGGTGTGGGCCCGCACCCTGCTGGCCGAGCTCAACCGGGTGCTGAGCCACCTGATGTTCCTCGGCTCCTACCCGCTCGAGCTCGGCGCGATCACTCCGGTGTTCTACGCCTTCCGCGAGCGCGAGGAGCTGCAGGCCGTCATGGAGGAGATCTCCGGCGGCCGGATGCACTACATGTTCAACCGCGTCGGCGGGCTCAAGGACGACCTGCCCGCGGGCTGGCTGGGCCGGGTCGGCGCCGCCGTGGCTATGGTCCGCTCACGGATGCCCGATCTGGAGAGCCTGCTCGTCGGCAACGAGATCGTGCGCGCCCGCACGGCCGGCGTCGGGGTGCTGCCGGCCGAGCTCGCTGCCGAGTACGGCGTCAGCGGGCCGATCGGGCGGGCCAGCGGCCTGGACGTCGACCTCCGCCGCGACGAGCCCTACCTGGCCTACGCGGAGCTGTTCGCCCCCGGCGGCCCCGGCCGGGTGGTGACCCGCACTGACGGGGACTGCCTGGCCCGGCTGGAGGTGCTGCTGGAGCAGGTGCACGTCAGCCTCGACCTCGCCGACGCGTGCATCGACCGGCTGCGCGGCCTGCCCGCCGGGCCGGTGAACGTTCGGCTCCCGAAGGTGCTGCGGGTGCCCGAGGGGCACATCTACCGCTGGACCGAGAACCCGCTCGGGATCAACGGGTACTACCTGGTCTCCAAGGGCGACAAGGTGCCGTGGCGGCTGAAGCTGCGCTCGGCGTCGTTCAACAACGTCCAGGTGCTCTCGCGGATGCTGCCGGGCTGCCTGGTCTCCGACATGGTGGCGATCCTCGGCTCGACCTTCTTCGTCGTCGGGGACGTCGACAAGTAGCTTCAGGCGCTGTGCCGGCCGCGCACCGGCAGCGCCGAGGAGTCGGCGACGGCGCGGGCACCGGCCACCAGCAGGGCGGCCGGCGTTTCCGGGCCCGGGGCAAGGCCCGGCGACCGGCGGCCACCGGGGCGCGCCGAGCCCCCTTCGAGCACCCGGGTGAGGTCGTCGCTCTCCGCGTCGGCCAGGGCGGCGTACACCAGCGCGTCGACGTCGGCGGCCGGGGCCGCCGGGTGGCCGGCGGCGGTGAACAACGCGCCGTCGCGGGCGGCGGCGAGGTCGACGGCGATCGCGATCGGCCCGCTGATCGGGTCGCGCGGCCCCGGCGGCAGCGCCGCCGAGCGCCCCGGGTACAGCTGGGGCAGCACGGACGCGGGCTCGGGCAGCCGGAACGGGACGGGCGCCGCGGGTGCCGTCGTGGCGGACACCCGCGGGATCAGCATCGTGTCGGGTTCGGTCTCGAACCAGGCGGAGCCCGTTCCCACCCGCCCGCCCGCGCTGCGGGCCGCGGCCGACCGGGCCGCCAGCGAGCGGGCCGGGACCAACCGGGCCGGGACCAACCGGGCCGGGCCGGGCTGCTCCCGCGAACCGCCGAACACCGCCGGCAGCTCGGTCGCGGGCGGCAGCCCCGCGACCGCCGACAGCTCGGTCGCGGGCGGCAGCCCCGCGACCGCCGACAGCTCGGTCGCGGGCGGCAGCCCCGCGACCGCCGACAGCTCGGTCGCGGGCGGCAGCCCCGCGACCGCCGACAGCTCGGTCGCGGGCGGCAGCCCCGCGACCGCCGACAGCTCGGTCGCGGGCGGCAGCCCCGCGACCGACGCCGCGCCCTGCCCGGCGGCGCGGTCGCCGTCGCCCGCCGCGGCCACCCGCGCGAGCCGGTCCTGCACCGAGACCAGCCGGGTGCGCAGCGCGTCGAGGGTGTGCTGGGCGTCGTGCAGTTCCTGGCGCAGCTCGTCGGCCGCCGTCTGCGCCTCGCGGACCCGGGCCCGCTGCTCCCAGCGCTGCCGGCGCATCCGCCGCCGGGTGGCCCGGCCCTGCATCCGTTCGACGGCGAGCCCACCCCCGGCGAGCGCGGCACCCGCCGCGGCGACGTCGGCGCGGTGCAGCAGGTACCCCGATCCCGCCGACCCGAAGGCGAGCACGATGGCGGTGGTGGGAGTGATGGCGGCAACGGCGGCGAGGGCGGTGGGCGCCCACAGCCGGAGCTGGCGCGTGACATGACGACCGGACACGGCCGTCAGCCTAGGTGCCCGGATGTGACGATCGCGGGAACCTGGGCGGCGCGCCACGGCGTGTCCGCCCCGGACGGCGGGCACAGCGTGACGCCCGCGCCCCCGGACGGCCGGGTCCGACGACGATCAGTGACGATCCGGGTGTCGATGGTCGGCCGCGGCGGGGAAGGGCCACCGCCCCTGCCGGATCATGCTCGCCCGTACCTCCGCCAGCAGCAGCACGACCGCAGCGCCCAGGAATGCCACTCCGATGCCGAGCCGCAACCCGCTCACCACCCGGACCAGGTCGTTGGTGACGAAGTCGAACACCGCGAGCAGCGCCTGCAGCCCGACCACCACGGTGAGCGCCCAGATGATCCGGTTGCGCCGCTCGTCGCGACGGGCGTCGGCACGGATCCGCCAGGCCAGGGTGAGGTCGCGCACCGCCTGCACCCGCCGCGACAGCGCCGCCACGTCGTCCTCGGACCGCCACACCGCCCGCGCCGCGTGCACCACCCGGCCGACGCCGTTGGCGACGTAGCGGGTCTGCTCGTCGCGCAGCAGCAGGAGCAGGCTGAGCCGGCGCTCCAGCTCCAGCGTGCGGTCGTAGGGCAGCACGTCCACCTCGGCCGACGTGAGGCCGAGCAGGGTTCCGGCGAGCTCGCGGTTGACCTCGTCCAGCACCACCCAGTCGACGGTCGCCGCCTCCAGCCCGTCGAACACCTCCGCGCTGTCGCTGCCGGGTGGGGCCAGCACGGTGGTGTAGCCGTCCCCCACCCGAACCCGGGCGCCGGCGGCCAGCACCGCCTCGACCCCGAACACCCTGGTGGCGTCGGGCTCCGCGGCCGGGTCCAGCCCGTGCAGGATCCGGTGCCACCACAGCACCCGCCCGCCCGGCAGCGCCTCGGCGGGCGGGTCCAGCAACTGGGCGGGGGGCATGCCCGCGAGGAAGTGGTCGCACCAGCCGGGCAGCGCCACGTTGACCGCCGCCGCCAGGTCCTCCTCGACCGTCCCCAGCTCATCGAGGTCACGCACCCGGCAGCGGGCCCGCACCACGCCCACCGAGCGCGCGTCCACCCGGACCGACACCTCAGCGGTGCACTGCGACGGCGCACTCACCACCAGCGGCGAGCGCTGCGCCGACGGCTCCAGCCGCATCCCTTCGGCCGACTTGTGGTCGGCGTAGAACACCGCTCCGGTGGCCGTCACCGCCGCCAGCAGCCGCTCCCCGGACAGCCCCTCCCGCAGCGTCTCCTCCACCCGCACCCGGCGGGGCAGCAGGAAGGGTCCCAGAAGTTCGACGTCGATCACCTCAGGTGCTCCGTTCCGCGAGGACCCACTCGCCGCGCCCGGCGCGGCCGTACTGCCCGACCCAGCCCGATCCGAGATGATCCAACAGTTCTTCCGGCGCCACGTAGAGCGGCGTCCCGGGCCCGAAGGAACAGCCCCAGAGCAGCTGCCCGTCCGGGCTCAGCACGCGGCGCACCTCGGCGGGCACCAGCACCGCGTTCAGACCGACCACCAGCGGACAGCTCGCGTCGGCCAGCGGCAGCCGCCGCACGTCGGCCGCCACCCTGCCCACCGCGGGCGCGGGCGGCACGGCGGCGAGCATCGCGAGGCTGGAGTCGAGCGCGAGGACCCTGTACCCGGCCCGCACCAACTCGGCGGTGGCCTGCCCGCTGCCACAGCACAGCTCCACCGCGACCGGCTGCGGTCGGGCGTAGCCGAGTCCGGCGGCGACCGGCAGCGCGTAGTCGCCGAACTGCTCGGCCCAAGCTCCCCACTCCGCCGCCATCTGCCGGTAGCTGGCGATCAGCTCCGCGGCGGCGGCATGGTCCGCGTCGTCCGCCAGCAGCCTCGCCTGCAGCCGTCGCGAGGCGTGCTGCTCGCCGCCCAGCGCGGGGCGCGGCGCGCCGACGGCGCCGACGTCGGGGCGGCGCACGATGCGGGACGACGCGGTCACCGCTCACTCCTGCCCGTCGGGCCGCTCGTCGCCGTCGTCGGGCGGGACCCGGCACCAGCGCTGAACCACCAACCCGGCGGCGGCGAGCGCGACGGCAGTGAGGGCTGCTCCGGCGGCCACCAGCAGCCGCGTCAGCCGCGCCCCGACCAGGTCGGGCAGGGTGACCAGCGCCTGTGCCGAGTACCACCCGGCGAGGGTCGCGCCCGTGTATGCCGCCGCCTTCGCCAGCACCACCGTGCGCGCGGCCACCAGCGGGTCCAGCGGCTGTTCGCGCCGCCCCGCCACCCAGCGCCGCACCGGCAGTCCGGCGGCCATCACGGCGACGGCCAGCGCCAGCGTCCCCACCCCTGCGGCCCAGGGCATGGGCAGCGGCTCACCCCCGCGGCCGGTCCAGGTGTCCAGGGCCAGCCAGCCCAGCACGGTGACAGCGATCCCGACCACGAGCAGGGTCAGCGGTCGGGCCGGGGTCATCGGGCCGGCTCCGCGTCGGCTCCGGCGGGACGACCCCAGGCCCGCACCCCGTTGCGGTCAGCGGCGGCAGCGAGCAGGGCAGCGACCGGCAGCGGGCCGTCCGGACCGGGCAGGCTCGCCCCCGGGTCGACGTCCAACCACGGCCGCAGCACGAACGCCCGCTCGGCGGCCCGCGGGTGCGGCAGCACCAGCCGCTCGGTGGCGGCGCGCAGCCCGGCGTAGCTGATCACGTCGACGTCCAGGGTGCGCGCACCCCAGCGCACCTGCCGGGTGCGAAGGTGGATCGCCTCCAGCTGCTGGCAGGCATCCAGCAGTTCCAGCGCGGACAAGCCGGTCTCGACCAGGACCACGGCGTTGAGGTAGTCCGGCTGCTCGGGACCGCCGACGGGTTCCGTCTCGACCAGCCCCGAGACCGCCCGTACCCGCACCCCGGGCACCCCTGCCAGCTCGTCGACCGCGGCGTGCAGCGTGGCCGCCCGGTCGCCGAGGTTCGCGCCGAGGGCGAGCACCGCGGGCACGGGCCGCTCCGGGCGCCGGTCGAGCCTGCCGGCGGCGGTGGCAGCGGCGGCGGCCGCGGCGGGGACCCGGTCACCCTGGTACCGGCGGATGGTCACCGCGATGTCGGTGAACGACTCGGGCACAGGGGCGGACGGCTTGTGCACGGTGACGTCGGCGGCGGCCACCCGGGCGTCCTCGAGGCAGGCGGCGGCCACCCGGGCGGCGAGGGTCTCGATCAGATCCACCGGGTCGCCGCGCACGATGTCCGCCACCGCCACGGCGAGCCGCCCGTAGTCGACGGTGTCGCCGAGCGCATCGCCGGCCGCGGCCGGCCGGGTGTCCAGGTGCACCACCACGTCGACGGCGAAGGTCTGCCCGTCGCGCCGCTCGTGGTCGAAGACCCCGTGCCGGCCGTGCGCCGACAGCCCGAGCAACCGGATCTGGTCCAGCGGGCGGCCGGTCGCGTCGGGCACCGGCGGCAGGCTCATCGCCGCGCTCCCCGGCCCGCTCCGGGGCGCCCGGCCGCGCGCCAGGCGGCAGCCACCCGCACCGCGTCGACCGAGCCGCGCACCTCGTGCACCCGCACGCACCACACCCCGGCCGCGGCGGCCAGCGCCGAGGTCGCCGCGGTGGCGTCGTCGCGCGCCTCCACCGGGGCGGGCCCGCCGTCCGGCCCGGCCAGCAGGGTGCCGAGGAACCGCTTCCGGGAGGCGCCCACGACCAGCGGGCGGCCGATCTCCAGCAGCCGGTCCAGGTGCGCGAGCAGTTGCCAGTTGTGCTCGCCGCGCTTGGCGAACCCCAGCCCGGGATCGAGCAGCACCTGCCGCGGGTCCACCCCCGCGCCGACCAGGGCGTCCAGCCGGGCGGTGAGCTCGGCGACGACGTCGCCCACCACGTCGCCATACTCTGCCAGGCGTTCCATCCGATCACTCGGGCCGCGCCAGTGCATGGCCACGTAGGGTGCCCGCGCCTCTGCCACCAGAGTGGCCATGTGCGGGTCCGCGAGGCCGCCGCTGACGTCGTTGACGATCACCGCGCCCGCGGCCAGGGCTGCGTCGGCGACCTCCGCCCGCATCGTGTCGATGCTGACCACGACCCCGGCCTCGGCGAGCGCGGAGACCACCGGGAGCACCCGGCGAAGCTCCTCCTCGCGCTCCACCCGGGCCGCACCGGGGCGGGTGGACTCGCCACCCACGTCGACGAGGTCGGCGCCCTGCGCCACCAGGCGCAGCCCTTGGGCCACCGCTTCGTCCCGCTCGAACCAGCGCCCGCCGTCGCTGAAGGAGTCAGGAGTCACGTTGACCACGCCCATGACGAGGCAGCGGTCGAGCCCGTCGAGGGACTCCGGCAGCCCTGTGACCTCGTGCACGGCCCCACCCTAGACGGCGGCCGCTGTCCCCGGCTTCCACAGCCTCTCCACAGCCGGACCCGGTGTGTCCACAGCCTGACCCCCCGGTGTCCACACCCTGTGCCCAGCTTTCCCACAGCCCCATCCACAGGTTCGGGAACCGTTGCGGCACAAGGGAAGTGAACGGGAGGCCAACCCGGCTGTGAGGTGAGATCCGGTGCGCCGAAACCCTTGCGCCGGGTGCGGGGCGGGAGTAGACATTCTCCCACGCCGCGGGGAAGGGCAGTCGATCCCGGAAGACTTCCGGGGGATCGCCGGTCCGGTCGAACCGGACCGGCGTGCCGTAGTCGGTGAGCGCGAGGCGGGCGGGCAGCTCCGGCCGCATTTGCTGCAACCGGTTGCGGGGACGTGTCGACAGCCGCGGGGCCGGCCTGGTGCCGGGTGCCGAACCGGAGGCCAGTCCCCCGGGCCGTGGACGACGCCGCGGGAGCGCCCGGAGGCGGCGCCGGATGATCGCCGGTCGGCCGGTGGGACCACGGTTCCGCCAGGTCTGCCGGAACGTCGGACCGGAGACGGGTGCCGATCCCCCTCGCGGGTAGGTGACCGGCTGCAGCGATCAGGGCGAGGGCCCCTCGAACTCATACTTCGAGGGGCCCTCGTCATGCCACTGACCCGCTGCTGCGCGCTCCGCGGGCTGCGTGCAGCTCAATGTCTAGCGCGCCACGGGCGCAGGGCGGTGGACCGACACGCCCGCGCCGGCCGGTCAGATCGCCGACCACCCGCCGTCGCCGTCGCCACCCGCCGTCGCCACCCGCCGTCGCCGTCGCCGTCGCCGTCGCCGTCGCCGTCGCCGTCGAGGAGCTCAGCCGCGGATGAGGCTCATCGCCTCGGCCCGGGTCGCGGCGTCGCGCAGCTGGCCGCGCACCGCGGAGGTGACGGTCCGCGAACCGGGCTTGCGCACGCCGCGCATCGTCATGCACATGTGCTCGCACTCGACCACCACGATCACCCCGCGCGGGGCCAGGTGCTCGACCACGGCGTCGGCGACCTGACTGGTCAGCCGTTCCTGCACCTGCGGCCGGCGGGCGAACACGTCGACCAGCCGGGCAAGCTTCGACAGCCCGGTGATCCGCCCGTCGGGACCGGGGATGTACCCCACGTGGGCGATGCCGTGAAAGGGCACCAGGTGGTGCTCGCAGCTGGAGAAGACCTCGATGTCCTTCACCACCACGAGCTCGTCGTGCCCGAGCTCGAAGGTGGTGGTGAGCACGTCCGCGGGGGACTGCCACAGCCCGGCGAACATCTCCGCGTACGCCCGGGCCACCCGTGCCGGGGTCTCCCTCAGCCCGTCCCGGTCGGGGTCCTCGCCGATACCGATGAGGATCTCCCGGATCGCCCGCTCCACCCGGGCCGGGTCGTACTGCGGCCGGACGGTCAGCGGGACTCCCCGGACGGCTCGGCCGTGCCCGGCCACGCGGGCGCCGCAGCCGACACCTCGTGACCGTTGGCCGCAGCCCGCTCCGCGGGGGTCTGGACCGGAGGGATGTCGGAGACGGCGCGCCGGTCGCTGGACATCCACACCGAGCGCTCCGGGCGCCGCACCACGGGGCCGAAGACGACCGCGAGCTCGTCCTTGTTCAGGGTCTCGCGGTCGAGCAGCTGCAGCACCAGGTCGTCGAGCACGCCACGGTTCTCGACCAGGACCTCCCAGGCCTCGTCGTGGGCGTTCTCGATCAGCCGGCGCACCTCCTCGTCGATCACGCTGGCGACGTCCTCGGAGTAGTCACGCTGGTGGCCGAAGTCGCGCCCGAGGAAGACCTCGCCCTGGCTCTGGCCCAGCTTGATCGCCCCGACCCGCTCGGACATCCCGTACTCGGTGACCATCTTGCGGGCGAGCGCGGTGGCCTTCTCGATGTCGTTGCTGGCGCCGGTGGTCGGGTCGTGGAAGACCAGCTCCTCGGCCACCCGCCCGCCCAGGGCGTAGGCGAGCTGGTCGAGCATCTCGTTGCGGGTGGTCGAGTACTTGTCGTCGACCGGCAGCACCATCGTGTAGCCGAGGGCCCGCCCGCGCGGCAGGATCGTCACCTTCGTCACCGGGTCGGTGTGCCGCAGCGCCGCCGCCACCAGGGCATGGCCGCCCTCGTGGTAGGCGGTGATCTTCTTCTCCTTGTCGTTCATGATCCGGGTGCGCCGCTGCGGGCCGGCGACCACCCGGTCGATCGCCTCGTCCAGCGCGCGGTCGTCGATCACCCGCGCCCCGGCGCGCGCCGTCAGCAGCGCGGCCTCGTTCAGCACGTTCGCCAGGTCGGCCCCGGTGAAGCCGGGCGTGCGGCGTGCCACCGCCATCAGGTCGACGCTGGGCGCCATCGGCTTGCCCTTGGCGTGCACCTGCAGGATCCGGTTGCGCCCCTGCATGTCCGGGGCGTCGACCGCGATCTGCCGGTCGAACCGGCCCGGGCGCAGCAGCGCCGGGTCGAGGATGTCGGGCCGGTTGGTGGCGGCGATGAGGATCACGTTGGTCTTGACGTCGAAGCCGTCCATCTCGACCAGCAGCTGGTTCAGGGTCTGCTCGCGCTCGTCGTGCCCACCGCCCAGGCCCGCGCCGCGGTGCCGGCCGACGGCGTCGATCTCGTCGACGAACACGATCGCCGGCGCGTTGGCCTTGGCCTGCTCGAACAGGTCACGAACCCGGCTGGCGCCGACGCCGACGAACATCTCGACGAAGTCCGACCCCGAGATGGAGTAGAACGGGACGCCGGCCTCACCGGCCACCGCCCGGGCGAGCAGGGTCTTGCCGGTACCGGGCTGGCCGTAGAGCAGCACGCCCTTGGGGATCTTCGCGCCCACCGCCTGGAACTTCGCCGGCTCGGCGAGGAACTCCTTGATCTCCTGCAGCTCCTCGACGGCCTCGTCAGCCCCGGCGACGTCGGCGAAGGTCACCTTCGGCATGTCCTTGCTGACCAGCTTCGCCCGGGACTTTCCGAAGTTCATCACCCGGACCCGCCGCCCTGCATCTGGCCCATCAGGAACCAGAACAGGCCGAGGATCAGCAGCAGCGGCACCACCGTCATCAGCAGGCTGCCCCACCACGACTGCTTGGGGACCTCGTCGTTGAACCCCTTGGAGGGCTGGTGCTGGGTGAGCAGGGTGACCAGCTCGGGGCCGCGGGCGTCGACGTAGTAGGCCATCACCAGCTTGCCCTTGCCCTGGTATGCCGTCTTCAGGGTCAGCTCGAGCTGCTGGTCGCCGTTGACCATGACGGCCTTTTCGACCTGGTTGGTCTGGATCAGCTGGACCGCCACCGAGGTGTCGACGGTCTGGAACTGGCCGGGCGCGAACAGGCGCGCGCCGATGATCACCACAGCCAGGGCCGCGATCACCCAGATCAAAGGGCCTCGGGTCAGTCGCTTGACATCCATCCGGCGGGGGCTTGCGGCCCCGTCCCTCCTGCTCGCGCGCACTTATGACGACGGTACACCGCCCCACCAGGACGAGACGCAGCGTCGTGGGGTGCAACGGGCAGGTGACCACGGGTGTTCCTGCGGGTTCCGGCGCCGGGCGTTCAGCCCTCCGGACCGGGAGCGGGGCTCATCCCGGCGCGTACACGTGCGGGGCCAGCGTGCCGACGACGCGCAGGTTGCGGTACCGCTCGGCGTAGTCCAGGCCATAGCCGACGACGAACTCGTTCGGGATGTCGAACCCCACGTAGCGCAGCGGCACCTCGACCTTGGCCGCGTCCGGCTTGCGCAGCAGCGAGCAGACCTCCACCGAGGCCGGGCCGCGCGAGCCCAGGTTGGCCATCAGCCACGACAGCGTCAGCCCGGAGTCGACGATGTCCTCCACGATCAGCACGTGCCGACCGGTGATGTCGCGGTCCAGGTCCTTGAGGATGCGGACCACCCCGGAGGACTTGGTCCCCGACCCGTAGGAGGAGACCGCCATCCAGTCGCTCTCCACCGGCAGCCGCAGGGCCCGGGCGAGGTCCGCCATCACGGTCACGGCACCCTTGAGCACCCCCACCAGCAGCGGGTCCCTGTCCGCGTAGTCGGCGTCGATCCGCGCTGCCAGTTCGGCCAACCGGGTGAGGATCTGCTCCTCGCTGAGCAGGACCTCCTTGAGGTCCCCCGCCATGTCGCTGGCGTCCACGTCACTCCCGTCCTTCCCCCTGCGGGGTGACCCCGCGACCGACGAGCAGAAGCCTCCCACAGTCACGTCGGGCGGTGACCTGCCCGGGTAGGTGCACCGGCCCCTGCCCGTGCCAGCGGACCAGCAGGGCGTCGACGGCGAGCACGTGCCGCCGCCCCAGCGCACCCGGGGCAGCCCGCCCGGCGGGCCGCCAGCAGCAGCGCCCGGCGCCGCACCGCCTCGGCCGCGGGGGTGATCACGGCGACGTCGAGCACCACGGCGGCGCCGCCCCCGCGGTCACCCCCGGCGTCCGGCACCTCCCCCGTTTCCGGCACCGCCCGGGCGAGCAGGTCGGCGGCGAGCGCGTCGAGGGCGTCGGCGTCCTCGCGCAGCAGGTCGGCGCTGCGCGCCAGTGCCGGCCCCAGGCCCGGGCCGAGCGCCTGCTCGAGCAGGCTCACCGCCCGGCGCAGCCGCGAGCGGGCGTAGGCCGGGTCGGCGTTCGCCGGGTCCGTCCAGGGCTGCAGGTCGAGCGCCCGGCACGCCCGCACGGTGACGGCCCGGCCGAGCCCCAGCAACGGGCGCCGGTAACGGCCGCGCCGGGCGGGCATCCCCGCCAGCGAGCGCGCCCCCGAACCGCGGGCCAGCCCGAGCAGCACCGACTCGGCCTGGTCGTCGAGGGTGTGCCCGAGCAGCACCGCCCCCGCCGCGAGCTGATCGGCGGCGGCGTCCAGTGCCCGGTAGCGGGCCAGCCGGGCCGCGGCCTCGGGCCCGCCGCCACCGGGGGCCGCGGCGGCCGAGACCGCCCGCACCTGCACCGGGGTCAGCCCGAGCCCGCGGCAGGCCTGCGCCGCGCCCTCCGCCACCTGCCCGGAGTCGGGGTGCCAGCCGTGGTCGACCACCACCGCCCCCGCACGCAACCCGCTCCGGGCGGCGACGAACCCCGTCGCCGCGGCCAGTGCCAGCGAATCGGGGCCGCCGCTGCAGGCCACCAACACCAGGGTGCCCGGTGGCAGATCGGCGAGTGCGTGCCGCACGGCCGCACGTACGGCCGCGACCGCCGGGTCCGGTCCGCCCACGCCATCTCCTCCCCGAGCACCCGAGCGGCGCCCCAGCCGTGGACGGGGCTCAGCCGTTGACGAGGCTCAGCCGTTGACGGGGCTCAGCCGTGGACCCGCCGCACCCACGCCGACGGGTCGGCGATCTCGGCGGGTAACGGCAGCGCCTGTGCCGAGGACCAGACGGCGTTGAACCCGTCGGTCCCCACCCGGGCGCTGACCTCGCGCACGAACCTCGCACCGTCGACGTACTGGCGCAGCTTGGCCTCCAGCCCCAGCAGCCGGCGCAGCAGCTGGTCCACGGCGCCGCGGCCGGCCCGGCGCCGGGTGAACCGGGCGCGGATGACCTCCACGCTGGGGATGACCTGGGGACCGACCTCGTCCATCACCACGTCGGCGTGGCCCTCGAGCAGCGCCATCACCGCCGTCACCCGGGCCAGCCGCTCGCGCTGCGCGGGCGTCTGCACCGCCTCGAGCAGCGTCGCGCCCGATCCCCCCTGGCGGAACAGGTCGGGCAGGCCACGCACGCCGGCGGCGAGCCGGTCGGCGAGCTGGGTGGGGTCGATCATGAGGTCGCCGACCAGCCCGCGGATCTCCCCGGCCAGGTGCGCGGCCAGCCAGGGGGTGGCGCTGAACTGCACCCGGTGGGTCTCTTCGTGCAGGCACACCCACAGCCGGAAGTCGGTGCTGTCGACGTCGAGCTCGCGCTCCACCTGGACGACGTTGGGAGCTACCAGCAGCAGCCGGGCCGGGCCGGGCCCGAAGGGGTCGTACTGCCCGAGCACCCGGGAGGACAGGAACCCCAGCAGCGAGCCGACCTCCGCGCCGGTGACCCTGCTGCCCACCGAGGCCAGCGACGCCCCCGGCAACCGCCCGCGGCGCTCGAAGGCCTGCGCCACGACCGGTTCGAGCAGTCCGCGGAAGGCCATCGCGTTGGCCCGCGCCCACCCCGCCCGGTCCACCACCACGGCGCCACCGCCCTGCGGAGCGGCCAGCCCGCTGACCCGGCAGACGTGCGGGACCGCGGCATCGGCATGCCGGCGCAGCTCGTCCACGACCTGCGCGGCCTGCGCCGCGGTGACCTGTGGGCCGGGCCGCCCGAGCACGGCCGCCGTGCGCGCGGCCAGCTCCCAGTCGACCAGCAGGTCCACCGGTGCGGGGCTGAGTGCTGCCATGCGGTCCACCGTACGTGGTCCCCGGCCGCGGGCGCGGCCGCCGGTCAGCGGCACCCGCACGCGGACAGCGCGGCAGCCACGTCGTCCAGGGCCCTGCGGGCGGCGGGGGTGGCGCCGGTGCGGTCGGCCATCACCGCGAACACGAGCAGCCGGCCGTCGGCGTCGACCACGATCCCGGCGAGCGAGCTGACACCGGTGAGGGTGCCGGTCTTCGCCCGCACCAGCCCGAGTGCCTTGGCCTGGCCACCGCTGTCGAAGCGGTCGGCGAGGGTCCCCGACGCCCCGGCGACCGGCAGGCCGGTCAGCACCGCACGCAGCTCCGGGTGCGCGTCGGAGGCGTCGAGGGCGAGCACGCGGGTGAGGGTGCGGGCCGGGACCGCGCTGCCGGTGGCCAGGCCGCTGCCGCCCACCAGCTTCGCCCCGTCGGTCGGGACTCCGAGCAGGCCCACCGTGTCGAGCACCGCCACTCCCGCGTCGGCGAAGGTGGCGGGGCGGCCGCTGTGCAGCGCCACCTCCCGGGCCAGCGCCTCGGCGACGGTGTTGTCGCTCTCGGTGAGGGCGTACTCGACCAGGTCGGCGAGCGGCGCCGACCGCACCTGCGCCAGCACGGTGGGGTCGGCGGGCGCGGCCATCCGCACCACCTGGCCGACGGTCCGGATCCCGTCGGCGGCGAGCAGCGTCGCGAACCTCTTCGCCGCCGCCAGGGCCGGGTCCTGCTGCCGCGCCGTCCGCCCGGCCACCATGCCCTCGGCGACCTCCAGCGCCATCACCGGCGCCACGTACCCCTCGGACACGTCGGAGCGCTGCCAGGCCGGGCTCACGGCGGGGCCCTCGAACAGCGTGTCGTCGAGGCGGACGGCGACCTCGGTGCGGCCCTGGGCCAGCAGCGCCGCAGCCGTCCGCGCGGCCAGATCGGCGAGGCCGGCCCGTCCGGGCACGGTCGCGGGGTTGCCGTGGCCGCTGCCGAGCAGCACGTCACCGCCGCCGACCAGCACCACCTCCTGCGGGGTCGCGCCGTCGACCACCTCGGTGGGCAGGGTTGCCTGCGGTCCGAGCAGCGACAGCGCGGCGGTGGTGGTGAGCAGCTTCGCGGTGGACGCGGGCACCAGTGGCCGCTGCGCGCCGACGGCCATCAGGTCGCGGCCGGTGGCGGCGTCCAGCACGTCCAGCGACACCGCCGACCCCAGCGCCGTCGCGTGCAGCAACGGTCCCAGCTCCCGCTGCAGGCCGGTCCCGGTGGGCAGCGGGGTGTCCGTCCCCAGGCCCGGCAGAACCTCGGCAGCCGCTGCCGGCGGGCTCGCGCCGGGGGCCGGCGACGAGGTCGAGGCCGCCGGGCCCGCCCCGGCGGCAGCCGGTGACGTCGTGGCAGCGGGGTGGTGCCGCATCGGCACCATCACCCCGCGCGCGGCGAGCACCAGGCAGAGCAGGCCGGCGACCACTGCGCCGGCGCGGACCACCACCCTGGTGGTGACTCGCCCCACGGGACCCCCTGGGTTCGTTGCCCGGCCGGGTTGACGCCGCAGCCCTTCCCCGGCGATCGCCCGAGGCTGTCAGGACACTAGTGTGTGGCGCGCGGCACCCCGAGAGCGGGCCGACCCGACGAGCAGGCGACGGAGGCAATGGTGGATTTCGACGTGACCATCGAGATCCCGAAGGGGCAGCGGAACAAGTACGAGATGGATCACCTCACCGGGCGCATCCGGTTGGACCGCATGCTGTTCACCTCGACCCGATACCCGCACGACTACGGGTTCGTCGAAGACACCCTGGGCGAGGACGGCGACCCGCTGGACGCGCTGGTGATTCTCGAGGAGCCCACCTTCCCTGGCTGCCTGATCCGCTGCCGCGCCATCGGCATGTTCCACATGCGTGACGAGAAGGGTGGCGACGACAAGGTGCTGTGCGTGCCGGCGGGTGACCCGCGCGACGCGCACATCCAGGACCTGCCGGACGTCTCCGAGTTCGACCTGCTGGAGATCCAGCACTTCTTCGAGACCTACAAGGACCTCGAGCCCGGCAAGAGCGTCGAGGGCGCGCACTGGGCGACCAAGGCCGACGCCGAGGCCGAGATCATCGCCTCCCGCCAACGGCTCGCCGCGAGCCAGCACCCCGCCTGACCGCCTCCCCCGCCGTGCCCGGAGCGTGGCGGATCAGGGACGCCCGGCCCAGGGCATCGCCCCGCCCCAACGAATGGGCACGATCCGCACGTCCAGCCCGGTCATCGGCGCCTCGATCATCATTCCCCCGCCGATGTACATCGTGACGTGGTGGATGGTGGCGGGCACCGAGGTGTTCGTGGCGTAGAAGATGAGGTCCCCCGGCCGCATCGAGCTGTAGCTGACCTTCCGGGAGAGGTCGTACTGGGACGCGGCGTAGTGCGGCAGGTTCACCCCGGCCTGCTGCCAGGCCCGCATCGTCAGGCCCGAGCAGTCGTAGGAGCGCGGCCCCGCACCGCCCCACTGGTAGGGCAGGCCGAGCTGGCGCTTGGCCCAGGCGACCGCGATCATCCCGCCCTGGGCAGTACCCGCCGACGATCCACCGGCGTCGCCCGTCGAGGGGCCGGCGGAGTGACCGGACTGCGCGCCCTCGGCCGCGTCGCGGGCCCGCGCGGCGGCGGCAGCGGCGGCGGCGGCCGCCTTGCGCTGGCGTTCCAGCGCCGCCTGGCGCTGCGCCTCCAGCGCCGCCTGGCGCTGCTGCTCGAGGTGCACGGAGGTCTTCTGCAGCTGCGCGAGCTGGGCCACCAACGTCGCCTGTTGTGACTGCGTCCTGGTCACCGCCGCGGCCGCCGACCTCGCCGCCGACTCCGCCGCGCCGCGAGCCGCGGCGAGATCGTTCGCCGCCCGCTGCTGCTGGCGCACCGCCGCGTCGGCCTGTTGCTGCAGCAGGGTCGAGGCGAGCCGGGCGGAGTCCAGCTGTTGCAGCACCCGGTCCTGCCGGGAGGCCATGTCCTGGATCATCGCGGCGCGGTCGAGGACGTCCTGCGGGCCGGAGGAGGTGAGCACCGCGGAGAGCATCGCCAGGTCGCCGCCGTCACGGTAGGCCTGGGCGGCCAGCCGCCCCACATCGGCCTGGGCCGACCCGAACGAGGTGGCGGCCCTTCCCGCGCTGGCCCGGGCGATCGTCGCGGCCTGGGTGCGCTGGGCGAGCACGATCTGGGCGGCGTCGTAGGCCTCGGCCGCCTGGCCGAGCGCCACCTGGGCCGCGTCGAGCCGCGCGTTCACGGCAGTGAGCTGGGACTGCACCTTCTTCACCGCGGCCGCCTTGGCTGCGGCCGCGTCCTTGGCCTGCTGGACCTGCCCGGCGCTGGGGTAGGTCGGATCGGCGAGTGCCGGTGCGGCGACCAGCACCAGCCCGAGCGGGGCGAGCAGGATTGCAGCGGCAGCGATCACACCGAGGGGGCGTGCCCTCATCTCGACCTCCAGCTCGTGGCTCGCCTGCGGCCCCCGCCACCTGCTCTTCGTCACAGAAACTCGCCAACCGTACACTCTACGTCGCCACGTTGGAAACATCCGTCACACAATTCACACAAGTCCCAAGAGACGTCCAGGCAACCACAAGACACGCCCGGCGGGAAGCCCCTCCGGCCCCCCGAAGGCGCGTCTGACCAGCACCGATCCCCGCGAATCGGTACACACCGAACATGTGCGGCAGGGACGGCCCCGGCTGCGAAGAGCGCCGTCTTTCGCTAGCGTTCCGCGACATGGACCGAACGGGGGCACGTCAGCAGCTGGCCACGGCGGAGGGCACCACCGCGGCCGCGGACGCAGGGCCCGCGGTCGTGGTCGAGGGCCTGGTCAAGGCCTACGGGGACCTGCGCGCCGTCGACGGGGTGAGCTTCTCCGTCCGGGCCGGGGAGTTCTTCGGGATCCTCGGCCCCAACGGCGCCGGGAAGACCACCACGCTGGAGATCATCGAGGGCATCCGCGAGCCCGACGCGGGCAGCGTGCGGCTGCTCGGGGAGAGCCCATGGCCGCGCAACGCCGGCCTGCTCCCCCGGATCGGGGTACAACTGCAGGCCAGCGCCTTCTTCGACAAGCTCACCGCCCGCGAGCAACTGGAGACCTTCGGCGCGTTGTACGGCGTTCCGGCCCGCCGGGCGGCCGCCATGCTCGACGTCGTCGGCCTCGGCGACAAGGCCGACACCCCGGAGAGCAAGCTGTCCGGAGGGCAGCGTCAGCGGCTGTCCATCGCCTGCGCGCTGGTGCACTCCCCGCAGATCGTCTTCTTCGACGAACCGACCGCGGCGCTGGACCCGCAGGCCCGCCGCAATCTGTGGGAGCTGCTGCGGGACATCCAACGCGGCGGTGTGACAGTGATCTACACGACCCACTACCTGGACGAGGCCGAGGCGCTGTGCGACCGGGTGGCCATCATGGACGCGGGCCGCATCCTCGCCCTGGACACCCCCGCCGCGCTGGTGCGCGGCCTGGACGCGCCGACCCGGATCGCCCTGCCCCGCGGTGTCCTCGATCCGGCCAGCGCCCTGCAGTTACCCGGCGCCGACCACGTCGACGCCGATGACGACGAGGTGGTGATCGCCTCCCGCACCCCGGCCCGGGTGCTCACCGCGCTCGCCGAGGCAGATCGCCTCGACGGGGTCAGCGTGCGTACCGCCACCCTCGAGGACGTCTTCCTCAACCTGACCGGACGGGAGTACCGGGCATGAGCTCCTCCCCGGCGGGACCTGCCTTCCACCCGTCCGCCTGGATCCAGTTGCGCACGCTGGCGCGGGCGATGCTGCGCAGCTTCTTCCGCGACCGGACCGCGCTGTTCTTCACCTTCTTCTTCCCGCTGATGTTCCTCGTGGTGTTCGGGCTGATCTTCCGCGGCGCCTCGACCAGCGCCACCACCATCGCCGTCGTGGGCAACGGCCCGATCGTCTCCCGGCTGCCCGCGGAGGTGTTGAAAGGGCAGCACTTCGCCACCGCCGACGCCGCGCTGGCCAAGGTCCGTTCCGGCGACCTGCCGGCGGCCCTGATCGAGAACGGCAACTCCCTCACCCTGCGCTACGCGGCGTCCGACTCGGTGAAGGCGGCCCAGATCCAGGGCATCGTGCAGGCGGTCGTCGGCACCGCGAACATCGCCGCCTCCGGACGCCCTCCGACGTACTCGCTGGCGTCCAGCCAGGTCGAGGACAGCAGCCTGAAGGCGATCCAGTTCATCACCCCCGGGATCCTGTCGTGGGGGGTGGCGACCTCGGCCGCGTTCGGAGCGGCGCTCACGCTGGTCTCCTGGCGGCGCAAGCAGTTGCTGCGTCGGATGCGGCTGTCGCCCGCCCCGATCTGGGTCGTGGTGGGCGCCCGGGTGGGCGTGAGCCTGGTGGTGGCGCTGGTCCAGGCCACGGTGTTCGTCGGGGTCGCACTCACGCCACCGTTCGGCCTCAAGCTCGCCGGGAACTGGTGGCTGGCGCTCCCGCTGCTCATCCTGGGCACCCTGGCGTTCTTGTCGATCGGCCTGTTCGTCGGCGCGATCGCCAAGACGGAGGAGGCGGCCAGCGCGTTGTCGAACTTCATCGTGCTGCCGATGGCGTTCCTGTCCGGCACCTTCTTCGACATCTCCCAGGCCCCGGCCTGGCTGCGCACCGTGTCGAAGGCATTGCCGCTGCGCTGGATGAACGACGGCATGCTCGCCGTGCTCTCCCGAGGGCAGGGCGTGGGCGCCATCCTCGCCCCGCTCGCAGTGCTCGCCGGCTTCGCCGCCGTGGTCGCCTTCATCGCCACCCGTGTCTTCCGGTGGGACGACGCGTAACCGCCCGACCGGCCCCGGCCGGGCGGTGCCGGCACGGCGCCGCGCTCACCCGTCGGGCAGGCGCACCACGTCGACCCCGACGGACAGGGTGCTGCGCGCACCCTCGGTGAAGATCACCCCCTTCACCGGGGCGACATCGGTGTAGTCACGGCCCACGGCGACGGCGATGTAGCGGGCGTCCACCGGCTGCTCGTTCGTCGGGTCCAGGTCGACCCAGCCCAGCGCGGGCACCAGCACCGAGAACCAGGCGTGCGAGGCGTCGGCGCCCTGCAGCCGGGGCTGCCCGGCGGGCGGGATCGGTCTCCAGGTAGCCGCTGACGTAGCGGGCGGCCAGCCCGGCGGCGCGCAGGCAGCCGACCGCCAGGTGGGCGAAGTCCTGGCAGACGCCCTCGCGCCGGCGCAGCACCTCCTCCAGCGTCGTGGTGACCGAGGTGACGCCGGTGACGTAGGCGAAGTCCGCGTGGATGCGGTGCACCAGTTCGGCCAGCGCGGCGCCGAGCGGCCGCCCGGGGTCCAGCACCCCCGCCGCGTACTCCTCCAGCAACGGGCCGAGCGGCACCTGCGGCGACGGCAGGACGAAGTCGGCCGGCCCCGGCCACCCGGCCGCCGTTGCCTCGCCGTCCCGGCGGGTCGAGCCGTCCCGGCGGGTCGAGCCGTCCCGGCGGGTCGGGCGTCCCGGCAGGTCCAGGCGTCCAACCCGGCCAGCTCCACCGGTTCCCGGCTCACCTCGACCACGCTGCTCGCCGTCACCTCGAGCCGGGTGTGCGGGCTGATGCACCTCGAAGTAGGTGCACCGGTTGCCGAAGTAGTCCTGCCGCTCGCCGAGCAGGCCCGGCTCCGGGGTCACCTCCACCCGGGCGTCGCGGATGCGCTGCACGGGCGTGCTCAGCGGGGTCAGGTGCGCGCTGCCGTAGGAAGCGGTCACCGGCTCGCCGTAGGTGTACTCGGTGCGGTGTCGCACCTGGTAGGTCCGTCCCGCGCTCACGCCGCCCCCCACCCGGACCCCTCCGGCAGCGGTCGCGGCGCGCGCGACCGGCGCGAAGTGCGCCGCGCCGATCGCCGCTGCCAGCCCCGCCAGGTCGCCCTCCAGCGCCTCCAGCAGCCCGCGCAGCCCGGGCCTGCTGCCGTCGGGCTCCGCGCCGGCCAGCGCCCACAGGTCCGCCTCGCCCAGCCGGGCCCGCAGGTCACGCAGCCGGGCCAGCACGCCCGCCCCGCGCGGCTGCTCGGGAAGCGCCTCGAGGAGGCCGGCGAGCCGCTCGAGCTGGAAGCCCACCGCCCGCGGGCTCCCGCGGTCCAGCAGCATCAACTGCAGCGCCCCGACGGTGAGCGCCGTCGCCGAACCGGCCGGCAAGCCGCCCGCCGCGATCCGTCGGCGGTGGGTGATGATGCTCTCCCCGGCCCCGAGCACCGCCTCGCGGACCAGCGCGTCGACCGGTCCGGGCCATTCCCGCCGCAGGGTGTGCCGCAGCAGCGCCACCATCTGCAGCGCCCGCTCGATCCGGCGCCCGGCGTCCATGAACGCCCAACCCGCATCCCGCACCATGCTCTCGGCGCCCAGCCCGGCCAGCGCGAGCAGCGCCCTCCAGCACCCGGGCGAGGGTCGGCTGCAACGGCGGAGAGTCGCCCGACGCCGCATCGGCCGCGCGGGCCGCCAACTCCTCCAGCACGCGGTCGAGGCTGCCGAGCACCAGCCAGGTGTCGATGGACAGCTGCTCGCGCACCGCGTGCGCCGCCTCGCACCGTCCGGCGGACGGCGAAGGCCAGCGTGCCCGCGCGGGTCGCCTCCACGGTCAGCTCCAGCAGCGCGGCGTGCAGCGGCGCGGGCACGCCGCCGCCGGGGCCGAGCTGCGTCCCGGTGGCGCCGCCCAACGCGCCCAGCAGCACCGCCAGCGCGTCCGCACCCCGGCGAGGCCGGCCGGCCGGCGTAGTCCTCGCGCGAGGTCGTCCACCACGCGCAACAGCCGGGCGGTGTCCTCGGCCCGCTCGGCGTAGCGGCCGAGCCAGAAGAGATCCTCGGCCACCCGCGACGCCAGGGTAGGGACCGGCAGCGCGCCCGCACCGGCCGCTGCCGTGTCACCGGCCGCTGCCATGTCACCGGCCGCTGCCATGTCACCGGCCGTGAGGCCGCCCGGCCCGACCGGGCCGGCTGCCGCGTCCCGGCCGCGGGCAGCGTCGCCGCGAGCCCCGTCGCCGGCTCGGGCTCCAGCACCCACACGTCCTTGGCGAGCCCGCCGGACCGGCTCGAGACCACCCGGCTGCCGGCCGGCGCGACCCGCGCCAGCCCGCCGGCCATCACCTGGTAGCCACCGCCGGCGGCCACCGCGAAGCAGCGCAGCACCAGCCGGCGCCGCGCTGCAACCCCGCCGGGGTCACCACGGGGGCGGTGCTCAGCTCCAGCGCCTCCTGCCCGCACCAGGCGTGCGGCGCCGCCTCGATCCGGCGGCGCAGCTCCTCGAGCTCCGCGGTGGACAGCTCCCACCCGAACCGGCTGCCCCGGCCCACCCCGCGCGAGATCGGCCGCACCACCAGCCGGTCGAGCCGGGCGAGCACGTGCGACCGGGACGCCCGGTCACCGCACCACCAGGTAGGCACGCTCGGCAGCGCCAACGGCTCGCCGAGCAGCGCCTTCGACAGCGCCGGCAGGAAGGGCAACAGGCCGGGGTTCTCCAGCACCCCCGCACCGAGCGGGTTCACCACCGCGACGGTCCCCCGCCGGGCCGCCTCGAGCAGCCCCGGAACGCCCAGCCGGGAGTCCGGGCGCAGCTCCAGCGGGTCGCAGAACCAGGCGTCGACGCGGCGCACCACCACATCGACGGGTTCGAGCCGCTCCAGTGAGCGCATCCACACCCGACCGGCGCGCACGGTGAGGTCCTGCCCGCTCACCAGCGGGTAGCCCAGCAGGGTGGACAGGAAGGCCTGGTCGAACGCGGTCTCGCTGCCCGGTCCCGGGGTGAGCAGCACCACCCGCGGGGCCTGCGCCCCGGCGGGGCGCGGCCTGCTGCACGGCGGCGCGCACGGCGTGGAAGAACCCGCGCAACCGCGCCGGGCGCAGGTCCCGGTGCAGGCCCGCCATCACCCGCGCGACCACCCGCCGGTTCTGCCATCGCGTAGCCCGCGCCGGACGGCGCCTGGGCCCGGTCACCGAGCACCTGCCACTGCCCGTCGGCGGCCCGGGCGAGATCGGTCGCGCTGAGCAGCAACTGCCGGGCCCGGGCACCCGCACCTGGTCGGCGGCGCGCAGGAAGCCCCCGTGGCCCAGCACCAGCTCGGCCGGGAGCAGCCGGCGCTCGAGCACCGAGCGGGTTCCGTACAGGTCGGCGAGCACCAGGTCCAGCAGCAGCGCGCGCTGGGCGAGGCCGGCCTCCAGCGGGGCCCACTGCGCGCCGTCGAGGACTGTCGGCAACGGATCGACCCCCCACCGCCGGGGTACGCCGGAGGCGGGATCGGGCATGCCGTAGGTGACCCCGTCGTCCTCGACCAGGCTGCGTGCCTGCGCGCGCCGGGCGAGCAGGCCGCCGGGGCCGAGCAGGGCGATGCCGGCCGCCAGGTCGTCCTGCCCCGGCCGGGGCGAGCCGTCCGCGCCGAGCAGCTCATCGACCGTCCCGGCGTGGGCCCGGTACTCCCCGAGCAGCCTCGCGGTGTCGGGGGAGCGATCGGTTCCACCGGGAGGCACGCTCACCCCCGGCATCCTGCCCCCTGCCCGGTGGTGCTGCCCAGCACCCCCCGCGAACCCCAACCGGACCCGCGGGGTCAGGGCCGCCCCGCTCAGCCCGGGCGGGTCTGGTCCAGCAGCGCCGCGAGCCGCTCCAGCACGGCGGCGAACTGCTCGGGGTCGGCGACCCGGTGCCGGGCATGGGTGGGGCCCGGGCCCACCTTGACGGTGACGTCCCCCGCGGCGTCGTCGAGCACGGCGAACGCCCGCTCGTCGGTCACGTCGTCGCCGGCGTAGAGCACGCCGCCACCACCGGCCGGCAACCCCGCGCTCGATGCGCAGCCGCTGCACGGCGCTCCCCTTGGTGACGTCCAGCACCGACAGGTCGACGACCTCCTTGCCGAGGGTGAGGTGCACACCGTGCCATCCGGCGGGCCCGGCCAGGGCCTGCTCGGTCGCCTGCTGCGCCGCGAGGCGGCCCGCGCGCCGGGTGTGCAGCACGGCGCCCGCCGGCTTCACCTCCACCGCCGTCCCCGCGTACCGGGCGCTGATCTGCCGCAGCGCCCCCAGCACCGACTCCAGCAGCTGGCGGGAGGGGCCGTCGAGCAGGTCCACGCCCTCCGGCTCGGGCTCGCCCGGAAGGGCCAGCTGCGCCCCGTGGCTGCCGACCAGCACCGCCGTCGCGGGCGGATCGCCGAGCCGGCGCAGGTCGGCCAGCGTGCGGCCCGACACCAGCGCCGGCACCACCCGTGGCGATGCCGCCAGCCGGGCCAGCGCCGCGGCGGCCGCGGGCAGCGGGCGCGAGGCGTCCGGGTCGTCGACGAGCGGGGCGAGCACCCCGTCGAAGTCCAGCGCCACCAGCAGCCGCGGACGGGCCGCCAGCCGGCCCAACGCCCCGACCAGCCCCGCGGGCAGACCCTCCGCCAGCTCACTCACCGTCCGGCTCGCTCACCATGACCCCCGATGCGCCGTGACGTCCTCAGGGACGCTCGTCGACCGTACGCCCACCGACCTCCAGCGCGGCGAGGTTGACCAGCCCCGGCCGCCCGTTCTTCGTCACCGCCGGTCGCGGTCGCACCCGGTCCAGCGCCTCCAGGAACTCCGCCGCCCAGCGGGTGACGTCGAACTCCGACACCCGTCGGCGCAGCGCCCGCATCCGGCGGGCGGACTCCCGCGGCCCGGCCGAGGCGGCGGCGACGATGCCGGACTTCAGCCCGTCGATGTCGTGCGGGTTCACCACGAACGCCTGCTTGAGCTCGATCGCCGCGCCGGTGAACTCGCTGAGCACCAGTGCACCGCGCTCGTCGAACCGGGTGGCCACGTACTCCTTGGCGACCAGGTTCATCCCGTCCCGCAGCGAGGTGACGAGCATGACGTCGGCAGCGAGATAGAGGGCGACCAGCTCCTCCCGCGGCTGGGACTGGTGCAGGTAGTGCACCGCGGGGAAACCCAGCTGCCCGTGGGTGCCGTTGATCCGGCCGACGCTCACCTCGACCTGCTCGCGCATGTGCTGGTACTGCTCCACCCGCTCCCGGCTGGGCGTGGCCACCTGCACGAGCACCGCTCCGGGGGTGGTCAGCCGGCCTTCGTCGAGCAGCTCGCCGTAGGCCTGCAGCCGGTGCAGGATCCCCTTGGTGTAGTCCAGCCGGTCCACGCCGAGCAGCACCAGGTCGGGGTCGCCGAGCTCCTTGCGGATCTGGCGCGCCCTGGCCTGCACCTCCGGGCGGCGGGCGATCTGCTCGAACAGCGCGGCATCGATGGACACCGGGAAGGCCGCGGCCCGCACCGCGCGGCCGGGGGTGGCCCCCGGTGGCCGGCCCGGGCGGGCCGCCCCGTCCACCCGGATCATGCCGCCCTGGGCCGGGATCCCGTTGCGCCGGCAGGCCCGCAGGAAGTTGTTCGCGTCCGCCGGCCGCTGGAAGCCGAGCAGGTCCGCGCCGAGCAGCCCCTTGATCACCTGCCGCCTCCAGGGCAGCTGGGCGAAGATCTCGTACGGCGGGAAGGGGATGTGGTTGAAGAAGCCGATGCGCAGATCCGGCCGCGAGCGGCGGAGCATCCGCGGGAGGAGCTGCAGCTGGTAGTCCTGCACCCAGACCGAGGCTCCGCGCGCGGCCTCGGCGGCGGCGGCGGCGGCGAACCTGCGGTTGACCCGGACGTAGGCCTCCCACCAGGCCCGGTGGAAGGTCGGGGGCGACGATCACGTCGTGGTACAGCGGCCACAGCGTGCCGTTGGCCATGCCCTCGTAGTGGCGCTCGACCTCGAGCGCGTCCATCGGGACGGGGACCAGGTGGGTGCCCGCGAAGTCGAACGGCTCCGGGGCTTCGCCGGCCGCCCCGGTCCAGCCCAGCCACGCACCCTCGTGGTGGCGCATCACCGGCTCGAGCGCCGCCACCAGGCCACCCGGGCTCGGTTGCCAGCCCGAGCAGCCGTCCGCGTCCTCGCGCCGGTCCACCGGAAGCCGGTTGGCGACGATCAGCAGCTCGTAGTTCCCGGTGGGCGGCGCCGCAGGGGTGCCCCCGAACCCCGTCGCCAGCCGTCGCAGGCCGAGGTCCAGGTCCGCGGGCTCACGCTCCAGCGCTGCGGGGTCGAGGTCCTCGAGGTCCTCGAACTCCTCGAACAGCGGGATGGGCCCGGTGCCCGTTGCCCCCGTGGCGCCGTCGACGGGAGGGGGCTGACCCTGCACTCAGGATCACTCCATTCAGTCAGCGGAAGGAGGGGGGACCGCCGGCTGGAGGGCCCCTCCGTCTGTCCCTCTGGATCGACCATACCCACGACCGGGCCTGGTGCACCCAGACGAAAGTGGGCGAACGGGTCGCGCGATCGGCCCGTCGGCCCGCCCCCCGGTGGCCCGCGCCCTAGTGTGTCGGGCAATTGCGTGACTGCACGTCGTTGGATGACTTCGGCACGTCACGGATTGGCGTGACAAGTGTCACACGACAATGCCCTTCTGCACACCCGCCCTTCGGCGGATCATCCATTCGCCGCGCAGCCGGCCGGGCACGCCGTGTCAGCGCCGGGCCCGGAGCTCAGGAGTCGAACCCGAGCCCGACCCGGTCCAGGGACCGCAGCCACAGGTTGCGCCGCCCGCCGTCACGGTCTGCCCGGTCCAGCGACCACCGGGTCAGGTTGATCCCGATCGCCCGCAGCGGCTCCGGCGGGAACGGCAGCGGGCGCGAGCCCACCATCTCCAGCCGCGTGCGCTCGGTGTCACGCCCACCGAGCAGGTCGAGCAGCACGGCGGCGCCGAACCGGGTGGCACCCACCCCCAGCCCGGTGTAGCCGGCGACGTACCCGACCCGCCCCTGGTGGGCGGTACCCCAGAAGGAGCTGAAGCGGGAACAGGTGTCGATCGCCCCGCCCCACACGTGACTCACCCGGATGCCTTCCAGCTGCGGGAAGGTCTCCAGCAGGTGCTCGGCGAGCAGGCCGAAGGACTCCGGGCGCTGCTCCAGCCGCGGCCCGAACCCGTTCCCCCGGTAGTAGACGGCGTCGTACCCGCCGAACAGGATCCGGTTGTCGTCGGTCAGCCGGTAGTAGTGGAACTGGTTACCGGCATCACCGATGCCCTGCCGCCCCGCCCAGCCCACGGCGGCGCGCTGCTGCGCGCTCAGCGGCTCGGTGACCAGGGCGTAGTCGTAGACCGGCACCACGTAGTGCCGCAGCCGCCGCAGCAGCGGCGGAAAGGCGTTGGTGGCCAGCGCGACCCGGGCGCCGCGGACGCTGCCGTGGAGGGTGCTCACCCGGATCGCCGCGCCCTGCGGCCCGAGCCCGGTGACCGGCGTGTGCTCGTGCAGCCTGACCCCGAGCTGCAGGCAGGCGGCGCGCAGACCCCAGGCCAGCCTGGCCGGGTCGACCAGCGCGGTGCCGGCGGCGTCGAGCAGCCCCCCGAGGTAGCGCCGGGAGTGCACCTGCTCCTGCACCGTGTCGCGGTCGAGCCGGATCAGCTGCTCCCCGTACCGGGCCGCCAGGGCGTGCAGTTCCTCCAGTTCCGCGACGTGGTGCGGGTCGGTGGCCACCGTCAGCTCGCCGGTGCGCTCGAAGGAGGCGTCGATGCCGTACCGGGTCAGCGTCTCCTCGATCCCGTCGAGGTTGCGCCGGCCGAGCTCGAGCAGCTGCGGGAGCTCGGCGCCGAAGCGGGAGGCGCCGTTGGCCAGGCCGTGGGTCAGCGACGCGGAGCAGAAACCCCCGTTCCGCCCCGAGGCCGCGTGCCCGGCGGTGGCACCCTCGAGCACGACGACATCGGCCCCGGGGTCTGCCTCCTTGGCCAGCAGCGCGGTCCACAGCCCGGTGTACCCGGCGCCGACCACCACGAGATCGGCATCGGTGCTGCCCACCAGCGCGCCGACCGGCTCGGGCCGCAGCGGCGAATCGGTCCAGTACGGCATCGGGCGGGCATCGCGCAGGCTGTCCAGGGCCTGCCGGCCCGCGGTCGCGGCGAAGGGCATGGCTGCCTCCCACCAGTCCCTTCAGCACGATCCGCCCGGCGCACTGCGTGCCACGCGTCTGCCGTGGCGCCCCGGCGGCTGGCCCGATGCTAGGGCAGCCGCCGGGCTTCCTGCGGTTGGGGCCTCAGCCCACCCGGGCAGTGGTGTCGAGCGCCACGCTGCGCCCGGGACGCTCCGGAACCGGCGCGGGCGCAAGCTCGCCCTCCACCTCCCGGGCACCGATGGTGTGCCGCATCGCCCAGCCGATGCCGCCCAGCAGCCCCGCGACGAGCAGTGCCACCAGCGGGACGGCGGCGGGAGCGGGCAACTGGGTGACGTGATACGCCGCCCAGCCCACCAGCGCGGACGCCGGGATGGTGACGGTCCAGGCCACCACCATCTCCGCGATCACCCGCCCGTTCAGCCCCCGCCGGGCGGCGAGCCCGGCGCCCACCACGGAGGACGTCGCGGCGTGGGTGGTGGAGATGGGGATGCCGAGCCGGGTGGCGCCGAAGATGGCGGCGGTGGCGCCGATGTTGGCCGCCACCCCGGTGCGGGCGTTGAGGTTCGTCAGCCGCAGGCCGACGGTCTCGATGATCCGCCACCCACCCCACACGGTGCCGGCGGCGATCGCGGCGTACGCCGACAGCGCCACCCACTCGGGCACCACGCACCTGCCCGGCCCCGACGTCGGAGTGCACGTACCCGGTGGCGGCCAGCAGCGCCGCGATCATGCCCATCGTCTTCTGCGCGTCGTTCGCGCCGTGGCCGAAGGACACCGCGGCGGCCGAGACAACCTGCAGGCCCTTGAACGGGCGCGCGTCGTCCGACCACTTCGTCACCTTCTGGATCACCACCACCAGGGCCGTCGCCGCGATGCCGACGCTGAGCGCGACCGCCGGGGAGACGACGATCGCGACGGCGGTCTTGCGCAGGCTGGTCCAGTTCACCGCGTCGGTACCCCCGGCGGCGAGCCCCGCGCCGACCAGGCCCCCGATCACCGCATGGCTGGAGGAGGAGGGCATCCCCACGTACCAGGTCGCGTAGTTCCAGGCGATGGCCGCGAGCAGGGCGGAGAACACGACCGCCACCCCCTCCTGCCCGGGGTCGACCGTCGTGGCGACCGTGTTGGCCACGGCGGTGCCCACGAAGAAGTACGCGGCGAAGTTGCACAGGGCGGAGAACCAGACCGCCCAGCGGGCGGGCATCGCCCGGGTGGCGACCACGGTGGCTATCGAGTTCGCGGCGTCGTGGAAACCGTTGGAGAAGTCGAACAACAGTGCGAGCACCGCCACGCCGACTACGCTGAGCAGCACCCAGTCCACGATCCCTCCCGTCGCCAGGCGCTGCCAGGATGGCAGACGAGGGGCCGCCCGGGGCCGGACGTCCAGCCCCCGCCAGCCGGGCGGGCGGTGCGCCGTCGCCCCCCGTTCACCCGCTCGACCTGCGACTTCGTGATCCTGTTAGGACCACGTTCGAGCTCGGTTCACGCGTTGTTCGCCCAGCGTTGGGCGAAGGTTCCGCCGCCGCACCGGCGGCCATCGACCGCGCCGGGCAGACCCGCCCAGCGCGGCTACTGTGAGTGATTATTGGGGCGGGCGTGACTGCGCTGCGGCGGGCCACACCCGCACCAGCCCGGCCTCGCCGTCGACCTCGACGAGGTCGCCGGTGCGGATCGTCGACGTCCCCCGCTGCACCCCGCAGACCGCGGGCACCCCCAGCTCGCGGGCGATGATCGCAGCGTGGGTGAGCATCCCGCCCTGGTCGCAGACGCAGCCGGCGATGCGGTCGAACACGGGCGTCCACGCCGGGGAGGTCGCCTCGCACACCAGCACCTCCCCCGCCCGCACCTCGGCCAACCCGCTCACGTCGGCCAGCACCCGGGCGGAGCCCCGGGCCACCCCGAGCGAGACGCCGAGCCCGTGCAGCCGCAGCATCGGCCCGAACGCGCCGCCGCCACGATCCCCGTCGCCGCCCAACCTGTCGGCACCGAGGATCTCGCGCAGCACCAGGTCGCGGACGGCCACCGAGCGCCCGAGCGTGGAGGGGAGCCCCCGGCGCAGCGGCTGCCAACGGGCCACGTACTCCCGGCGCTGCGCCGCGACGCCGGCCAGCTCCGACCAGCCCGCCCGCCCCGCCAGCACGTCGTCCAGCTCGGCCCGGTGCAGGTACAGCGGCGCGTCGGCCGGCGTGGTGGCCAGCAGCGCGCCCGCCGCCAGCGCCGCCGCCCGCACCGGCAGGTGCGCCCGCAGGTCGATGACCACGTTGTGGTCCTCGTTCCACCAGGAGAAGTTCGCCTCGCGCGCGACCCCCAGGGCGGTGCGGAACCGGGCCCGTGCGGCGGGTGCCAGCCCGGCGGCGATGCGCTCGGCGCGCAGCGTCGCCGGCTCCGGCGGGTGCGCCGCCACCGGGGGGTCGGCGAGCATCTGCTGCACCAGGGCCAGCAGCGGTGCCGCGTCCTCGACCCAACCCGGGGTGGCCAGGTCGGCACCGGACTGTCCGCGGTAGCCGTGCCCGGCGACGAACCCCGCCAGCGCCTGCGGCCACGCCCCCGCGTGGCTGCCGGCGCGCAGCACCTCGGTCAGCCCGGCCACACCCCCGTCCCGGGCGACCGTGTCGAGCCCCTCGGAGCGGGCCAGGGCCACCAGGTCGCGCAACTGCTGGTCGGCCACGGACACCGCGCTGGCCTCGCCCTGCAGCAGCGCCGCCGCCTGCGCCGGCTCCACACCGACCTCGGCGCACTCGGCGAGAAAGAGGCGCAGCAGCCCGAGCAGCGGATACATGGTGTCGAAGTGCACCTGCCAGGCCTGCCGGTGCAGCGTCCGGGCACGCTCCAGGTAGGCGCGCAGCTCGGGCAGCCCCGCCGCGGCGAGCCCCGGCACGGTGGCCGCCTCGAGCGGTCGCAGGCCCGCGCGCAGCCGGCCGGCATCCTCGGCCCATTCCCGCCGGAACCTGCCGGCGTACCCGCGCAGTGGGCCCACCACGGCGGCATCGCCCATCCAGGAGTGGTCCTCCGGGGCGGCCCCCGACGCCGGGCCGAAGTACACGTGCGGCCCCACCAGCCGGGCGGTGAACCCGGCGCCCAGCCCCCAGCGGTGGGCGGCCGACTGGCTCGCGGCGGTCATCGCGTCGAGCAGGTCCACACCCAGCGGCACCACGCCCCGCGGGTGGTGGAAGTCCAGCCGCCAGGGCATCCCCGCGTCCGGTGGGCGGTAGGGGCGGCTCAGCCCGCCCGCGGACGCGGGCCACCCCGGCCAGGCGGGCTCGCCCGCGAGCGCGCCCGCAGGGCCCAGCTCCGCGTCCGCCATCACCCTCCTGACCTCGGGCCCATGGTGCCGCATCCGACGCCGTGGGACCGCTCGCCGGGGCTTCCCGGTGCTCCAGGAGGGTGACGGCCGCGGCCGCCCGTCGAGCCTCAGCCGGCGGAGATCTGCATCACCACGGCCTTGGGCTCGGTGAAGAACTCGCGGCTGAAGTTGCCGCCCTCGCGGCCCACGCCGGAGTCCCCGACGCCCCCGAACGGCGCCCGCAGGTCGCGGATGAAGAAGCAGTTCACCCAGACCGTGCCGGCCCGCAGCGCGGCCGAGACCCGGTGCGCCCGGGACAGGTTCTCGGTGAACACCATCGCGTTCAGCCCGTAGCGGGTGTCGTTCGCTAGCGCGACGGCCTCCTGCTCGGTGTCGAAGGGCGTCGCGACGACCACCGGACCGAAGATCTCCTCCTTCACCACCCGGGCGTCCGGGGCGGTGTCGGCGATGATCGTGGGCAGCACACCCCACCCGTCGCCCACTCCGCCGGTGACGATCCGGCCGCCGCCGAGCGCGGCCCGGTCGAGGTAGCCGGACACCTTCGTGTAGTGCTCCTGGCTGGCCAGCGCCGCGGAGAACTCGGTCGCCGGGTCCTGCGGGTCACCCATCACCAATGCCTCGGCGGCCGCCTTGTAGCGCTGCACGAAGTCCTCGTAGATGCCGCGCTGGACGTACAGCCGGCTGCCCGCGAGGCAGACCTGCCCGGCGTTGCGGAAGATCGCCTCGATCGCCCAGCGCACGGCGTTGTCGAGGTCGGCGTCGTCGAAGACGATGTTGGCGCCCTTGCCTCCCAGCTCGAGGCTGACCGGGACGAGATTGCGCGCGGCCGCCGCACTGATGATCCGCCCGGTGCCGGACTCCCCGGTGAAGGTGATCCGGTCGACGTCGGGGTTGGAGGTCAGCGCCGAGCCGACCGAGTCGGGCCCGTAGCCGTGGACCACGTTGAGCACCCCCGGCGGAATGCCCGCCTCCAGCGCGAGCCGGGCGAGGACGGTCGCCGAGACCGGGGTGTCCTCCGCCGGCTTGAGCACCACGGTGTTGCCCCAGGCCAGCGCCGGCGCCACCTTCCAGGTGCTCATCATCAGCGGGAAGTTCCACGGCGAGATGGCCACCACGACACCGGCGGGGTCGAGCCGTGAGTAGGCGTGGTGCCCGGAGTCCATCGGGTAGGCCTCGCCCGTCGACAGCCGCGCGTGGTCGGCGAAGAACCGGAAGTTCCACACACTGCGGGCGACGTCGTGGCGGGCCTGCGTGATCGGCTTGCCCATGTCCCGCGTGTCGGCCAGGGCGAGCTCGTCGACGTGCTCCTCCATCAGGTCGGCGAGGGCATGGATCAGCCGTTGCCGCTTCTCGTACCCCATCCGCGGCCAGGGGCCGGTGTCGAAGGCGACCCGCGCGGCCGCCACCGCGCGGTCGGCGTCGGCGCTGCCACCGAGCGCGACCTGCGCCCACGGCTGCTGGGTGTACGGGTCGACGGAGTCCATCCGGGCACCGTCGAGCGAGTCCACCTCCTCGCCGCCGATGACGTGGCCGTAGTAGTCCATGCTCATTCCTTCCCCTGCCCGTCCCTCGGTTGACCGGCCGCCGGATGCCCGGCGCGGCGCTCGGCGATGGTCACGTCCGCGGCCGCCCAGTGGGTGGCCGGAACCTCGCGCAGCACCACCCGCACGCTGTCCGGCGCCACCTGCACGGCCCGGACCACTGCGGCGTGCAGCTCGTGGATCAGCGTGCGCAGTTGCTCGGGCGTGCGGCCCTCGACCAGCGTCACCTCGACCAGCGGCATCAGCTGCTCCCCGCCGCCGGACCGCCGTTGAGGTACACCGACCCCAGCGAGGTGAAGTGGCAGCCGATGCTCGACCCGGGCGGGGCGAACACCGCGTCGGTCATCCCGCCGGTGAGCACGATCCACCCCTCTTCGAGGGCCAGCCCGCGCCGGCCCAGGTCGTTCACCGCCAGCGCGAGGGCCTCGGCCGGGTGCCCCTGCACGGCGGCACCGGTGGCGGAGTCGACGATCGCCCCGTCCACCTCGACCATCACGGCCTCGGTGGTCAGGTCGAGCCCGGACGCAGGCAGGCCGATCGGGCCGGTGACGAAGGCACCGCTGGAGGCGTTGTCCGCCACCACGTCCGCCAGGGTGAAGCGGAAGTCGCGGTAACGGCTGTCGATCACCTCTGCGCCGCCGTGCACCGACGCCACGCCGCCCAGCGCGCGCGCCGCGGTGACCCCCGGGCCCTGCAGTCGCTCGCCCATCACGAACACGATCTCCGGCTCCACCCGCGGATGGATCAGCCGGTGCTGCGGCACCGGCTCCCCGGCCGGCAGCACCATCGCGTCGGTGAGCCAGGCGACCAGCGGCACCTCGATGCCCATCCGGCGCTGCTTGGCGCGGCTGGTCAGGCCCAGCTTCACCCCGATCAGGTGCTCGCCCCGGGCCAGCCGGAGGCGCAGCGTCTCGTCCTGCACGGCGTACGCGGTGTCCAGGTCGAGCTCCGGCCACTCGTCGGTGATCGGGGCGCGGTCGGTGCGCGAGTCCTCGCACTCCAGCAGCACCGCCGCGGCGCGGGCCACGTCCCAGCCCGCGGCCGGGGAAGTCCCGGCCATCAGCGCACCCCCACCGCGGCGAGGTCGCCGAGCTCGCGCTCCTGGCGCAGCTGCAGGGCGATATCGATGATCATGTCCTCCTGGCCTCCCACATACCCGGCCTCTCCGACCCGCTGCAGGATCTCGTGCGCGGCGACGCCGTACCGTTCCGCCGCGCGCTCGGCGTGCAACAGGAAGCTGGAGTACACCCCGGCGTACCCCTGGATGATCGAGGACCGGTCCATCCACGGCAGCCGCGGGATCACCGGCTTGACGACGTCCTCGGCGGCGGCGAGCACCCCTTGCACGTCGACCCCGGTGGGCACCCCGAGCCGCTCGAAGGTCGCCGCCAGCACCTCGGTCGGGGAGTTGCCCGCCCCCGCGCCGAGCGCGCAGAGCGCGCCGTCGATCTGGCGGGCCCCGGCCTGGTAGGCCAGCACCGAGTTGGCGACGCCCATCGACAGGTTCTGGTGGCCGTGGAACCCGACCTGAGCCTGGGCGCCGATCTCGGCGAGCACCGCCTCCACCCGTGCCTGGGCGTCACCGAGCACGAGCGCGCCCGCGGAGTCGACCACGTAGACGCACTGCGCGCCCGCGTCGACCATGATCCGCGCCTGCGCCGCGAGGTTCTCCGGCGTGGTGCGGTGGCTCAGCATCAGGAACCCGACCGTCTCCATGCCCAGCTCACGGGCCGCCCCGAAGTGCTGGATGGAGGTGTCGGCCTCGGTGCAGTGAGTGGCGATCCGGGCCACGTCGGCGCCCGCCTCGCGGGCCCGGCGCAGGTGCTCGACGGTGCCCACGCCGGGCAGCATCAGCACCGCGATCCGGGCCTGCTTCGCCTCCTGCACGGCCGCGGCGATGAGCTGGAACTCATCCACCCGGGAGAAGCCGTAGTTGAAGCTCGAGCCGCCGAGGCCGTCGCCGTGGGCCACCTCGACCACCTGCACGCCGGCCCCGTCCAGGGCGTGCACGACGGCCCGCACCTGTTCCTCGGTGAACTGGTGGCGCATCGCGTGCGAGCCGTCCCGCAGGGTCGAGTCGGTGATCCGCAGCGCCGGCGCTGCCTGCTCGGTGATGGCTGCCTCGGTCATGGACGGACTCCCGCGCTCACGCTGGTGCTGGACGTGGTGTCGGCGGCCGTGAACCGGTGCGCGGCGATCAGGTCGCCGACCCGGGCCGAGGCCGACGTGATGATGTCGAGGTTGCCGGCGTAGTCGGGCAGGTAGTCCCCACGCCCGCGGACCTCGAGGAAGACCGCCACCCGGGCCATGCCGTTCCAGGTCTCCCGGGCCGGGTCGTACTGCGGGTCCGCGCGCAGGCTGTAGCCCGGCACGTACTCCCGCACCGTGTCCGCCATCGCGTGGATCGAGGCGGTCACCGCGTCCTGCAGCGCGCCGGCCTCGGCGGCCTCGGCGGGGATCGCGCAGAACACCGTGTTCCGCATGATCATCGGCGGCTCGACAGGGTTGAGGATGATGATCGCCTTGCCCCGGGTGGCGCCACCGACCACTTCCAGTGCCCTGGACGTGGTGTCGGTGAACTCGTCGATGTTTGCCCGCGTGCCCGGGCCCGCCGACCGGGACGCGATCGAGGCGACGATCTCGGCGTAGGGGACGTCCACCACGCTGCTGATCGCCCGCACCATCGGGGTGGTGGCCTGCCCGCCGCAGGTGATCATGTTGACGTTGGTCGCGTCGAGGTTGAACGCCAGGTTCACCGGGGGGCACACGTAGGGGCCCACCGCCGCCGGGGTCAGGTCCACCGCGACGATTCCCGCCTCCGCGTAGCGCGGGGCGTTGGCCAGATGGGCCTTCGCGCTGGTGGCCTCGAACACGATGTCCGGCAACGGGTCCTGGCGCAGCAGCCAGTCCACTCCCTCGTGGCTGGCCTCCAGCCCGACGCTGCGCGCCCGGCGCAGCCCGTCGGACGCCGGATCCACCCCGACCATGTACCGGGGCTGCAGCCGCTCGCTGCGGCGGAGCAGCTTGAACATCAGGTCCGTGCCGATGTTCCCCGGTCCGACGATCGCGGCGATCGCCTTACTCATGAGTTCCCCTCCTTCGCGAACCGTGCAGTGACGCTGCCGAGGCCGGCGAACGTCGCCGTGAAGCTGTCACCCGGCGCGACCGGCACCGAGGCCGTGATCGAGCCGGGGAGAATGACGTGGCCGGCCTCGAGCACGACGCCGCGCGCGCCCACCGTGTTGGCCAGCCAGACCAGCGAGTTCAGTGGCGAGCCGAGCACGGCCCCGCCCGCTCCGGTGCCCACCACTTCGCCGTTGCGGTGCAGCAGGCAGCCCATCCGGCGCAGGTCCAGCGCGTCCAGCGGGGCAGGACTGCTGCCCAGCACGACCCCGCCGGAGGAGGCGTTGTCGGCGATGGTGTCGAGGATGCCGATCTTCCAGTCCCGGATCCGGCTGTCGATGATCTCCAGCGACGGGAGGACGAAGTCGACGGCGGCGATCGCCTCGGCAACGGTCACGCCCGGGCCCTGCAACGACCGCTTGAGCACGAACGCCACCTCGGGCTCCACCCGCGGCTGGAGGAAGGTCGCCGCCGGCACGGGCACGTTCTCGAGGTAGAACATGTCGTCCAGCAGGTGCCCGTAGTCGGGCTGGTCGACCCCCATCTGCCGCTGCATCGCCGCCGAGGTGAGCCCCACCTTGTGGCCCTTGATGCTCCCCGGGCGCCCGGCGCCGGCCCCGGGAACGGCGGCGCCGGCGGCGGGGCGACCGGCGAGCCGGCGGGCGATCTGCAGCAGCTGGATCTCGTAGGCGTCGTCGAGCGCGATGTCGGGGTAGGTGTCGATCAGCGGCTCGACCGGCTTGCCGGTGTCGTAGGCGGCCAGCAGCGCGTCCGCGGCCTCGGCGCGCGAGACGGCATCCATCCAGGTCTCCTTCCGGTTGGTACTGCGGGGCGTGGCAGTCCCACCGGCTCGTCCTCGAGCTGGTCGGTGGGCGGGGGCGATGGGGCCGGGGTCAGATCCCGAGCGTGCGGGCCAGCTTGCGGGCGGCGATCGTGACCAACCGGGCCGGCCGGCCGAAGTCGCGGGTGAGCTCCTGCGCCGGGCCGACCAGCGAGATCGCCGCCTGCGCGCGGCCGGCGGAGTCGAGCACCGGGGCCGCCACCGATGACAGCCCCACCTTGGCCTCGCCGACGTTGGTGCCGACCCCGCGGCGGCGGACCTCCACCAGGGTGCGGTCGTAGTCGGCGACGGTGCGGATGCTCACGTCGGTCAGGCCGGGGAAGCCCGCCGTCCGCCGGGCCCGGGCGAAGTCCACGTCGTAGGCCGCCATCACCTTGCCCGAACTGGTGCAGTGCGAGGGCTGGCGCCGGGCCACGGACGTCATCAGGTGCATGCCCCGCAGCGTCTCCAGCCGCTCGACGTACAGCACGTCGGCGCCGGCGGGCACCGCCAGGTGCACGGTGCACCCGCTCACCTGACGCAGCTCCTCCAGCAGCGGCATCGCCGCCCGCCGCAGCCGCATCCGCTCCGCCGCCAGCTGACCCAGCTCGAACAGGTGCAGGCCGAGCCGGTACTGGCCCGACTCCGGGTTCCGCTCGGCCAGCCCGCGGGCGCACAACGAGGTGAGCAGCCGGTGGGCGGTGGACTTGGCCACCCCCAGCCGGCGGGCGATGTCGCTGACGCCCAGCTCGTCGGAGTCGGCGAAACAGTCGAGCACGTCCAGGGCCGCCATCACCGACTTCACCCCACCGTCCCGCCCACCGGCGTCGGGGTCGGGTCGGGCGGCGCGGCGGGCCGAGCCGCGCACCAGCCGCAGGTCCGTGCGAACCGGCCCGCCGGGCCCGACGGCGCCGGGCCGATGCCCGGGCGGCGTCGCCTCCAGGTCCGTGATCGTCGTCATCGCGCCCTCCGCGTCGAGGTAGCACGGCGCCGCCAGGGATGGGGGACGGCCGGCCGGCTCCTGCGAGCCTGCACTAGACACTCACCCGGCGGTCGTGAACCATGCAAGACATGCGTTCCGCCCAATGGGACGGGCAGCCGGTATCGGTCCTCGAGCGAGCCATGTCCCTGCTGTCCGCCTTCGACGCCGAGCACACCGACCTGGGGGTCTCCGCACTGGCCCGGCGCACCGGCCTGGCGAAGTCCACCGTGCACCGGCTGGTCGCCGAGCTGGTCCGGCTGGGCCTGCTCGAGCAGACCGCCCGCGGGGCCCGGTTGGGCATGCAGCTGTTCGAGCTGGGCCAGCTGGTACCGCGGCAACGCACCGTGAAGGAGGCCGCGCTGCCGTTCATGGAGGACCTGCGCGACGCCACCCTGTCCAACGTCCACCTGGCCGTGTTGGAAGGCCTCGAGGTGGTCTACCTGGAGATCCTCCGGGTGCGCGACTCCCAGCCGCTGCCCTCCCGGGTCGGCGGCCGGATGCCGGCGCACGCCACCGGGGTGGGCAAGGCGATCCTCGCCTTCAGCCCGCCCGAGACGGTCAAGGCCCGGATCGACGCCGGGCTCACCCGGCGCACCCCCTACACGGTGATCATGCCCGGGGCGTTCATCCGGGAGCTGCGCGGCATCAGTGACAGCGGAGTCTCCTTCGACCGGCAGGAGTCGGCGATGGGCGTCGTCTGCGCGGCCGCTCCGGTGTTCGGCCCGGACGGCCAGGTGCAGGCCGCGCTGTCGGTGACGGGCCGGGCCGAGCGGCTCGACGTGGAGCGGATGGCCCCGGCGGTGCGCACGGCGGCGCTCGCCCTCTCCCGCGCGCTCGGCGCGCCGCGCTGAGCGGCGGCGGCCGACTTCCCCGGCGTTCCTCCCTGCGGAACACCCGGGCCCAAAGTCCTGTGAGCTGACTCACCGTGGCTGAGCCGCACCCGCGGGCACGCCACGGAGGGAGATCACGTGACGCCGTTCATGCTCAGGGTGGCCGAGCTCGTCGGAGCAGAAGCCGGCGACGTCGAGCCGACCCCGCTGCACTACCGCACCAGGCCCTCGGTCGGGATGCCGGCCAACGTCGGCGCCGACCGGCACGTGGCCGTCCGCTCGCTCACCGAGCAGCTGCTGTGCGAGGCGAACGCCGTGCTCGCCGACAGCGACGACCATCTGAGCCTGTACGACGAGGTCGGCGCCGGCGAGCTGGCCTTCACCGTCAGGTTGCGCGGCCGCGCGGTGCGGGTGGTGACCCGGTTCGAGGAGGGCATCGCCTACGGCCGGCTGCTCGGCGACGGTGTCGAGCCCGGCCCGGCGCGCGAGCTGGAAGGCCCTGAGGCCGTCGCCGACCTGCTCGTCCTGCTGCTCGTCGCGGCGGGGCTCCCCAACCACCAGGTCAGCGCCTGAACTCTCGGGCGACGTTCCCCAGCACGGAACCGTCCCGCCCCGAGTTCGGGACGAACCACATCATTCCTGGCATACGCCAGGGCCGGCACGACGTAAGGAGGCGACGTGCAGTACGAGTTGCGCACCCAGGTCATCGAACCGAAGCGCAAGACCTTCACCAACCTCACCGAGCGGCTGGGGGATCGCCCCGCCACCCGGTACGAGGAGGGCTCGCTGGAGATCCAGCCGACGGCCAACTTCCACTACCGCCCGCTGTGGGACCCCGAGCACGAGATCTACGACCCCACCTACAGCGCGGTGCGGCTCACCGACCCGTACTCGTTCACCGACCCGCGGCAGATGTACTACGCGCCGTACGTGACCGCCCGCTCGAACCTCTACGAGGCCTTCGCGTCCACCATGCAGTACCTCGAGCGCCGCGACCTGCTCGAGCGCCTCCCGGCGGAGTGGAAGGCGCTCATCAGCGACGTCGTGCTCCCGTTGCGGCACTACGAGACCGGCGGCCAGCTGGTCAGCGCCTACGGCTGCCGCTTCGGCTACGGCACCACCGTCACCCAGTGCCTGTCGTACGCCTCCTTCGACCGGATCGGCAACGCGCAGACCCTCTCCCGGGTGGGCATCGCGCTCGGCGGCGGCGGCGACGACCTGCTCGCTGCGGCGAAGCAGCGCTGGACGGGCGCCGAGGCACTGCAGCCGCTGCGCCGCTACACCGAGGAACTGCTGGTCGAGAAGGACTGGGCCATCGCCCATCTCGGTCTCGACCTGGCCGACCAGCTGAGCTACGGGCTGCTCTACACCCACCTGGACGAAGCAGCCCTGCTGGGCGGGGCCGGCGCGTATTCACTGATCGCCCAACACCTCGCCGGCTGGTTCACCGACCATCGGCGTTGGGTCGAGGCGCTGTACGCCGCGTGGGTGAACGATCCCGAGCAGGGCGAAAGCAACCGGGCCGTCCTGGCCGCGGCCGTCGCCGACCTGCTGCCGCGCGCCGGTGCGGCCGTCCGGGCGCTGGCCGCCGAGGCCGACGCGCACGTCGCCGCGGGGTGCGTGGACTCCGTCGATGCGGCCGCCGCCCGGCTGCAGGACACCTTCGCGGCGAAGGGGGCGTGATGAGCCAGCCGACAGCCCGCCCCGTCCGCGACGTCGGGGTCGACCTGCAGGAGAACGACCTCAACCGCCCCGTGATGGACGCGATCGAGGCGGACAACCCCGGGTGCAGCGTCCGGCACATGCCCGGGCTGGTCAGGATCACGGCGCCGGGGCGGCTCGTGGTCAACCGGACCAGTGTCGAGGCCCGGCTCGGCCGGGAATGGGAGACCCACGAGTTCCAGCTCGCGATCGTCTCCTACTTCGGCCACATCGACGAGTGGGATGACGACCAGATCGTCATCCAGTGGGATCACTGAGGGAGATCGCTGACATGGCCACCACGCGCAAGATGTCGATGCGGCAGCGCTACGCCGCCCTCACCAGCGACCTCGACTGGGACCTGTCCTACGTCGAGCCGGCGCAAGCGTTCCCCTACACCGAGTTCGAGGGGATCAAGATCCATGACTGGTCGAAGTGGGAGGACCCCTTCCGGCTGACCATCGACGCCTACATGAAGTACCAGGCGGAGAAGGACAAGCGGCTGTATGCGGTGCTCGACTCCTTCGCCCAGGGCCAGGGGCACCTGCAGCTGACCGACGCGCGCTATCTCAACGCGATGAAGCTGTTCCTGCAGGGGGTCACCCCGCTGGAGTACCAGGCGCACCGCAACTTCGCCTACCTGGCCCGCTTCCTCAACGGCCCCGGCCCGCGCTTCGCGGCCCTGTGCCAGTCCCAGGACGAACTGCGGCACGCCCAGACCGAGATCCACACCCTGTCCAACTACAACAAGTACTACTCCGGCTTCCACTCCTGGAACCACCAGCACGACCGGGTCTGGTACCTGTCGGTGCCGAAGTCCTACTTCGACGACGCGGTCACGGCCGGCCCGTTCGAGTTCCTGATCGCGATCGGGTTCTCGTTCGAGTACCTGCTGACCAACCTGCTGTTCGTGCCGTTCATGTCCGGCGCCAGCTTCAACGGCGACCTGCCGACCATGACGTTCGGCTTCTCGGCGCAGAGCGACGAGAGCCGGCACATGACCTTCGGGCTGGAGGCGATCAAGTTCCTGCTCGAGCAGGACCCCGACAACGTGCCGATCGTGCAGGCCTGGATCGACAAGTGGTTCTGGCGCGGCTACCGGTTGCTCGCCCTGGTCTCGCAGATGCTCGACTACATGCTCCCGCGCAAGGTGATGAGCTGGAAGGAGGCCTTCGAGCTGTACTTCGAGCAGCAGATGCTCGGAAACCTCTTCCCCGACCTTGCCTACTACGGCATCACCCCGCCGAGGCACGTCGAGCACGCCATCGCCGAGAAGGAGATCCTGTCCCACCAGGTGTACTGGATCCTCTACCAGTTCAGCTTCGCCGCGGCGTTCACCACGACGGTCCCGGACGCCGAGCACCAGGCCTGGCTCGCCGAGCAGTACCCCGACACGTTCGAGCAGCTGTACAAGCCGTTGTGGGACAAGGCGCAGCGCGTCGTGGACGACGGCGGGCGCTACTTCTTCCAGGGCCTGCCCCAGCTCTGCCAGGTCTGCCAGATCCCGATGGGCTTCACCGAACCCGGTGACCCCACCACGCAGTGCCAGCGGCACACCGAGTACGAGGGCGAGCGCTACGACTTCTGCTCCGACGGCTGCCAGTGGATCTTCGAGCGCGAGCCGGAGAAGTACGTGCAGGCCTGGCTGCCGGTGCACCAGATCTACCAGGGCAACTGTGGCGGCCCGACGGTCCCCGACGTGCTGGCCTGGTACAAGCTCCAGCCGGGCGACAACGGCGAGTACGTCGGCTCGGTGGAGGAGCAGGACTGGCAGCGGTGGCACGCCACCGGCCCGGCCGCCGAACCCGAGGCGGCCGAACCCGAGGCGGCCGAACCCGAGGCAGCCGAACCCACCCCGGTCGCCGGGAACTGAGAGGAGAGGACACGACATGGCTGTGCGTGCAATCGGGGCCTACGCCTTCCCCTCCCGCTCCCGCCAGGAACTGTACGGCGACGACCAGCTCGTCCACGTCTGGTGGAAGGGCAACCTCTGGTTCGTGGCCGCGGCCTGCTTCCGGGCCCCGAAGGCCATGAGCTGGAACGACTTCCTCGCCGGGATGGTGCACCCGCTGTTCTCCTGCGACCCCGACTTCGACGCCGCGACGACCACCCTCACCTGGACGGTGGACGGCAACCCCGTCACGCCGACGGGGGAGGAGACGCTGACCGGGTTGGGAGTGGGTCACAAGAGCCTGCTCACCTGCCAGAGCGCCTGAGCGGCCCGCCATGCCCAGGGTGACCGTGCAGCCGGGGGACGTCCGGGTCAACATCGGCGAGGGAAGCAGCATCCTCGACGGCCTGTACGCGGCCGGCTACGCCTACCGGATCGGCTGCCGGCGCGGCGGCTGCGGCATCTGCAAGGTCGACCTGCTCGACGGGCAGGTCGACTACGACCACAGCGTCGCGGAGACGGTGCTCACCCGGCAGGAGAAGGACAGCGGCACCTGCCTGTCCTGCCGGGCCGTGCCGCAGGGGGATGTCGAAGTCTCGCTGCGGCACGGCGACCTGCGCCGGACCAACCCGTTCCTGGCCCTCCTGCACCGGGCGACCTGACCCGCCGGCCCCTGCCCCACCTCCGCCCGGCCCCTGCCCCACCTCCGTCCACCACCTCCGTCCACCACCTCCGTCCACCACCTCCGTCCACCAGTCCACACAGTCCACACAGCGAGAGAAGGCACGCCATGCCACTCCACGGCGTCACCAGGCTGGGCTACGTCCACGCCCGCGTCACCGACCTGCCCGAGGCCAAGAGCCACTACGGCAACACCCTCGGCCTGTACCCCGTGCACGAGACCACCGACCGGATGTACTACAAGGGCTGGGACGAGTGGGATCACCACTCCGTCGTCCTCGAGAGCGGCGGTGTCGGCCTGGTCAAGCTCGGCTTCAAGGTCTCCGACCCCGCTGACATCGACACCATCGAGAACGCCGCCCAGGCCTTCGGCGCCAGCACCGAGCGGATGAGCGCCGGTGACAACCTCGAGACCAGCGACGGGCTGCGCATCGTCACCCCGTCGGAGCACGTCGTCGAGATCTACCACGCGATGACGAGCGTCGGCACCGAGGTGGGGACGCACAACCCCGAGGTGTTCCCCCGCCACCTGGTCGGGGTCGGCGCGCCCCGGATCGACCACGCGCTGATCACCGCCGAGGACGTCAACACGATGGACCGGTTCTTCCACGACGTGCTCGGCTTCTACGCCACCGAGCGGGTGGTGACCACGCTGGACGAGCACGCCGACTACATCGGGACGTGGATGACGGCCGGCAACACGGTGCACGACATCGCGGTGATCAAAGGGCCGAACGGCAAGCTGCACCACTTCGCCTTCGAGCTCGCCGACTGGTCGGAGATCAAGCGCGCCGGGGACTTCTTCTCGATGGACGAGGTGTCGGTCGACATCGGCCCGACCCAGCACGGCATCACGCGCGGGGAGACGATCTACTTCTTCGACCCCTCCGGGAACCGCAACGAGGTCTTCTCCGGCGGGTACGTGGCCTTCCCCGACCGCCCGACGGTGAACTGGACGCCGGAGCAGCTCGGGAAGGGGATCTTCTACATCCAGCGCGAGCTCAACGAGCGCTTCACCACCGTCCTGACCTGACCCGCCCCCTCCCCGCGTGATCATGCACGCCGGCGCCACCTGTGGGCGGCGCGGGCGTGCATGATCACCGCCGAGGGGGGAGACCGAGGAGCCCCTCCCGTGACAGCGACGCACCGGATCACCGTCGAGCCGGCCGGCCGCGAGGTCGACTGCCGACCGGACCAGACCATCCTCGACGCCTGCCTGCGCGCCGGGGTCTGGGTGCCGCACTCGTGCACCCACGGCACCTGCGGCACCTGCAAGGTCGAGGTGCTCGAGGGAGACGTCGACCACGGCGACGCCTCCGCCTTCGCGCTGATGGACTTCGAGCGCGAGGAGGGCAAGGCGTTGCTGTGCTGCGCCACCCCCCGCAGCGACGTGGTGCTGGAGGCCGATGTCGACGCGGAGGAGGGCCTGCCCGTCCACCCGGTCGAGGACTACTCCGCCACCGTGGTCTCGCTCGACGACGTCGCCCGCGACACCCGGCGGGTGGTGCTCGAACTCGATCGGGAGCTGGCCTTCGACGCCGGCCAGTACATGGCCTGGCAGCTGCCCGTCGAGGTGGCCGGGGGGCGCAGCGGCGTCACCCGCACCTACTCGATGGCCAACCCGCCGAGCCGGAAGCGCCGGCTGGAGTTCCACATCCGGCGGACCCCCGGCGGGCTGTGCAGCGACGGCTGGGTGTTCGCCGGGCTCGCCGTGGGCGACCCGGTGCAGCTCACCGGTCCCTACGGGCGCTTCGTGCTGCGCGCGGCCCGTACCGAGCCCGCCGTTCTGGTGGCGGGCGGGACGGGCCTGGCCCCGATCGCCGCCATGATCAGGCACGCCCTGCTCGACGGTGGCGGCGGGCCCGAACACCTCACCCTCTACCAGGGCGCCCGCACCCACGACGCGCTCTACGACGTGGAGCTGTTCACCGACCTGGCGCGGCGGTTCCCGCAGCGCTTCCGCTACCGGCCGTGCCTGTCCGAGGAGGTGGCCGGGTCCTTCGCCTCCGGGCTGGTCACCGAGGTGCTGGCGGCCGACCACCCCAGCCTCGCCGGGCACGTCGCCTACCTCTGCGGGCCCCCCGGGATGGTCGAGGCGGCAATGAAGACGCTGATGTCGCGGCGGCTGTTCCCGCGTGACATCTACCGCGAGGAATTCCTCGACGAGAGCAACCGCAACTCCGGTGGCCTACGCTCGCCGTTGATCAAACGCTGACCCGGGGCTCGCCCCCGACCACCCCCCGACCACCCCCCGACCACCCCCGACAGGAGCCCCGCAGTGAGCGACCCCGACCCGATCACCCGCGCCGTGCCCACCATCAGCTCCCGGCGGCCCGCGGGCGGTCGCCGCGGCAGTCGCGCGGGCGGTGCAGGAGGGCGTGGCGGTGTGCGTCGCCGTCGCCGACCCGGCGGGAAACCTCGTCGCCTTCGCCCGGATGGACGGCGCCCCGCTGCTGTCGGCGGGAATCGCCCAGGACAAGGCCTACACGGTCGCCGCCTTCAACGGGGTGCCCACCCAGGAGTGGTACCCGATGATCGAGAAGGAGCCCGCACTGCTGACCGGGATCGTGCACACGCCGCGGCTGGTGGTCTTCGGCGGCGGGGTGGCGGTGCGCTTCGACGGTGCGCTGATCGCCAGCAGGGGCGAGGTATCCGGCGGCAGCGCCGAGCAGGATGTGCTCGTCGCCACCGCGGGGGCCGACGCCCTGCTGGCTAGCACGCCGGCCGGTGCGGCAAACCGCCGGGGGGTCGCTACCGGAGCAGCGGGCGCGGGGGCCCACCGCGGTGGCGGCGGGGTCGGGAGGTGAACCCGTCGCGGCCATCCGGGTCAGCGCCAGCACCCCGGCGAGGAAGAACGCCACCTCGCCGAGCACGAGCAGGTCTTGGAAGACCAGCGGCGACCCGTGCCGCACCGGTGCCAGCACCGCCAGCGCGCCGACGACGGCGGCCAGCCGGGCGGGCAGGTAGCGGGTCGTCACCAGCACCGCGAGACCCCCTGGCAGCACCGCGAAGAGGTAGTGCACCTCGCTGAGGGTCCCCGCCAGCAGCACCGCGAGGAGCAGCACGGAGGCCAGCACCGCGGTGCGCCCGACGTCCGGCGCGGGCCGGTCGCGGCCACGCCTCCAGACCGCCCAGCCCAGCAACACCACGACGAGGGCACGAGCCGGCTGGACCAGCAGTGGCGCGAGGTGGTCGGCCTGGATGAACCCGTTCAGCGACAGGTTCTCCGCAGCCATCCGGCCCACCAGGACCGAGCCGTGCAGCAACTTGCCCACCACCCGTGGAAGCTGGCCGAGACCGGTGGTGGCGGGCAGCGACAGCACGAACGCCACGGCCCCCGCGCCGAGGGCGAGCAGCAGCGGGCGCAGGCGCCTGGACAGCAGCGGGATCACCAGCAGCGGCAACAGCAGCGGCTTGAGCAGCAGCGAGGCCACCAGCAGCAGACACCCCGCCAGCCAGCGCCCGGTGCCGAAGAGCCAGACCACCCCCAGCGCCACCGCAGCCAGCAGCAGCGAGATGTTGTCCAGCGCCAGCGACCTGGAGGCGGTGTGGCTCATCACCAGCACCGCCACGGCGAAGCCGGCCAGCGGCGCGCCCGACCGCGGGGCCGCCAGCCACCAGGTGCTGACCACCGCCAGCAGCGCCAGCACGATCAGCTCGAGCACCAGGTAGCCCCATACCAGGACGTGCAGCGGCCAGCGGGTGAGCGCCACCCCGACGAGGGCCCCGGACGGCGGGTACACGAAGCCGCGCACCCCGTAGATCGGGCGCCCGGCCAGCACCGCCTGCCCGGCCTGGTACAGCGGGCGCAGGTCGAGCCCGACGATGTGGTTGCGATGGGCACGCAGCAGCTGGAACACCCCGGCGGCAGCGGCCAGCAGCCACCCGGCGGCACCAACGACCCCGTGGACGAGCCGCCCGCCGGGCCACGGCGGGCGGTTCGCATCCTGCGCCAGCCGGAGCATCGCGGACTCCTTCTCAACGCCCCCGCCCTCGCGTGCCACCGCCGGTAGCGACCGGTGCACGCCGACCGAGCGCAGCGTAACCCGGGCCCGCCGGGTCCGCGCCCGCGGCCCTCCGCACGGCGCGGACACGCCTCGGGCCCGGGCCCACCGCAGCGGTGGACCCGGGCCCGGCTGACCCGCGGGGCGGCCTGGCGGCAGCCGATCAGGTGTACACGTTCATGAACGTGTCCTTCAGCTCCCGGGCGTGGTAGAAGATCCCCTTCGCGATCTGGTCAGCCGTCCAGATCACCGTCGGGCGGTCGCGGTAGGAGGTGTAGCCGCCGGCGAAGGTCTCGTTCCGGTTCCCCGCGGGGTCCCAGAAGTAGATGGTCTCGCCGCGGGTGATGCCGTGCCGGGTGGGGCCGACGTCGATCGGCACGTCGTCCATCGCGAACAGGTCCGCCGCGTGCAGGATGTCGTTCCAGTCCCGCAGCTGGAAGGCGAAGTGGTGCAGCTTGCCGTTCTCGCCCTTCAGCAGCGCGATGTCGTGAACCTTCTGCCCGGCCGACAGCCAGATGGCGATCGAGTCGGCGTCGTCGCCGAGCGTCGTCTGCGCCTTCTCCGTGGTGTAGAAGTCGAGCACCTCGTGGAAGAAGCGCTGGGTGGTGTCGATGTCGTCACCGATGAGCAGCGCGTGGTCGAGCATCGGTGCGCCGACGCCGACCAGGTGGCGGGGGAAGGCGTCCGGGTTGTGGGTGCCCACTTCGAGCCCCACCGGCGTCATCGAGTGGTAGAGCTCGATGGTGTGCTCGATCGGCAGCCGGATGCGCAGGCCGTCGCCGACCTCCGGGTTCTCACCGGCGCTCATCCGCTCCACGGTCACGCCGAACGCCTGGGCGCGCTTCTCGTAGACGTCGAGCTCGGCCGGGTCCCAGACCTTGAACCCGAACTTGCTCGCGCCGACGCCACCCTCCTCGAGCACGACCGAGTGGTGGTCCCACTCGTCCCAGCCCTTGAAGAACAGGCGACCGGGCTCCTCCCGGGTCGGGTAGAGGCCCAGAGTGTTGGCGTAGTGGTCCTTCGCCTTGGCCAGGTCGGTGACCCGGACATGGACGTAGCCCATGCGCAGGACAGCCATACGAACTCCTTCGGTCGATGGGTGCAGGGTCCGTGCCCCTTCGGACACGGTGCGACAGATCAGGCAGGCACGCAGCCCGCCTGCTCCGACCAGTGAAGTCAGGGTGTAGTGCCCGGCGACAACGGTCCTACCCCATTCCTTCCTGCGGAACGACGATCTGCTACAAGGGACCTACGTCCCCGTAGAGGGAGCTGTCGGGAGCCCCGGGGGCGATGCGCGGGCGCGAGGAGGACGAGGACACGGTGGATACCCAGACTCCCGCGCCGGACAGCGGTGCCCCGGCGGCATCCGCGCCGGCCCCGGCGCCGGCCCCCCCGCTGCGCCGTCGCGAGTCCTCCTGGCTGCAGCGCCGGTGCGCACGCCTCGGTCACGTGCTGGCTCACCTGGACGACCCGGTCGCGACCGCCCTGCGGGCCACCGGGCCCGACGGCCCGCTGCTGCGCTGCCTGCGCTGCGGCGGCTTCCACGACCCCGCGACCCTGGTCCGCCCCGGCCAGGTGCTGGGCACCGCGGGCGCGCCGGTGCCGCTCGCCCAGGTGCCCCAGGTGCTGCGCGGGGCGCACGGGCGCAAGCTGGCCCTGCTCCGGCTGCTCGCCGTGGAACGCGGGAGCCGGGGGGCGCTGCTGCTGGTCGCCGCCGCCGGCATCGCCCGGCTGGCCAGCAGCCACGTCGCGGTCGCCGAATGGCTCGGCCGCATGGCCACCGCGGCCCAGCCGCTCGGGGCCCAGATCGGGTGGGACGTACTGCGTTCCAGCCTGATCGAGGAGGCACAGCGGCTGCTCGGGCACTCCGGGGGCACCTACCTCACCGTGGCCTGGCTGATCGCCGGGTACGGCGCCACGCAGGTGGTCGAGGGCGTCGGGCTGTGGGGCGGGTGGCGCTGGGCGGAGTACCTCGCCGCGATCGCCACCTCGGCGTTCGTCCCGCTGGAGGGCTACGAGCTCCTGCACCACCCCAGCGTGTTCAAGGCCGGGGCGCTCGCGGTGAACCTGGTGGCGGTCGCCTACCTGGTGTACAAGGGCCGGCTGTTCGGCGCCCGTGGTGGCCACCCCGCCTACCTGGCCGAGGTGCGCGAGGCCACCCTGCTCGCCGACCTGTTGCGCGCCGCGGGACGCCCCACCGAGGTACTCGCCGGCCAGCACCTCGCCTGAACGCCCCGGGGCCGCCCGGCTGTCCCTGGACACCGCCATCGGTATGCGGACGGTCAACGCCGCGGCGATGCAGCTCCCGCACACCTCCGGGTGGGGTAAACCCGGGCCTGCGCGCCCGACGGCGGCCTCGACGCTCACAGCAAGGCCACAGCCCGAGCACAGAGCCTGGCGATCCGGGTGCCCCAGATTGAGGGACAGCACCGAGCAGAACACTCACCGACCGCCGAAGGAGCCCACGATGAACTCCCGCGACAGGGGACTGCGCCGCTCCGGCGCCCTCACGACCGGGCTGGTCGCCCTCTCCGTGGTCGGGTCGGTCGCCGTGGCAACCATGGCCCATGCCGGGTCGACGGCCACGACGACGGCCACCACCGGCACCACCGCGAGCAGCACCAGCGGGTCCACCGGCGGCACGGCCGCCACTTCGCCGTCGGTCTCCACCGGCAACGGTGCGGCCCAGGCCAGCACCGGCGGGTCGTGACCGGCGTGCCCGTCAGCACGTCCACCGCCCCGGGGGGCCGCACGAGCGCGGCCGCCGGCACCGGCCCCGCGACGCGGATCGGCGCCGACACCCTCGAATGGCCGGTCTGGAGCACCACCGCACGCCTGGTGGTGACCCGGCCGGAGGCCCTCGACGCCGCCCACACCCTGGTGGCCGAGCAGCTCGCCGCCGTCGACCGAGCGGCCAGCCGATTCCGCACCGACTCCGAGATCAACGCGGTGCACCGGGCCGCCGGGATGCCGGTGCAGGTGAGCCCGCTGCTCGCGGAGCTCATCGCCGCCGCCCTGGACGCCGCCCGGGCCACCGACGGCGATGTCGACCCCACCGTGGGCGCGGCCCTCACCGACCTCGGCTACGACCGCGACCTGAGCGCGCTCGACCGTGACATCGCCGGCCTGCGACCGCTGGCCACCGGCGGCTTCACCCGCATCACCGTGAACCGGCCGCCGACCTGGCGGCAGCTGCACCTGGACGGGCGGACGCTGAGGGTGCCGGCCGGGATCGTGGTCGACCTCGGGGCGAGCGCGAAGGCTTTCACCGCCGACCGCTGCGCCCGCCTGGTCGCCGAACGCCTCGACACCGGCGTCCTGGTCAGCCTCGGCGGCGACATCGCCACCGCCGGACCTGGGCCGGCGGGCGGCTGGCAGATCCTGGTCCAGGACCTGCCCGGCGACCCTGCCGGCGCGATCGCGCTGCCGGCCGGCGCCGCTGTCGCCACGTCCAGCACGGTGTGCCGGACCTGGCGGCACGGCGAGCGCGCCGTGCACCACATCCTCAACCCCCGCACCTGCCTTCCGGCCGACCCCTGCTGGCGCACCGTCACCGTGGCGGCGTTCCGCTGCGTCGACGCGAACGCGCTGAGCACCGCAGCCGTGGTCCGCGGGGCGAGCGCTCCGGGCTGGCTCGACGGCCTCGACATCCCCGCCCGGCTGGTCAGCGCCGACCTGTCCGTCCACACCACCCGCACCTGGCCGCAGGAGGACCAGCGATGACCAGCACCCAACTCACCAGTGCCCTGTGGTACCTGGCCCGCGGCACCGGCATCGTCACGCTGCTGCTGCTGACCCTGGTCGTGGCGCTCGGGATCGCCACCCGTGGCGGCCGCGCCCTGCCGGGCCTGCCCCGCTTCGCCGTCGGCGCCGTGCACCGCAGCGCAAGCCTGCTCACCATCGTGCTGCTCACCGTGCACGTCACCACGCTGCTGTTCGACCCGTACGCACAGCTGAAGCTGCTCGACCTCGTGCTCCCCTTCAGCGGGAGCTACCGGACCCTGTGGCTCGGCCTCGGCACCCTAGGCAGCGACCTGATGCTCGCCCTGGTGGTGACCAGCCTGCTGCGCAACCGCCTCGGGGCCAGGGTCTGGCGGGGTGTCCACTGGCTGGCCTACGCGGCCTGGCCGGTGGCCCTGGTACACGGCATCGGCACCGGCACCGACGCCGGGCAGACCTGGATGCGGGCGCTCACGGTGACCTGCATCGCCGCCGTCGGCGCTGCGCTGAGCTGGCGGGTGAGCCCGAACTTCGACCATGCCGAGCGCACCTGGGTCCGGCCCGGCAGCCTGTCCGGGCTTCCTCCCCGCACCGGTCCGGCCGGCCGGCACCCCGGCGGGCGTCCCACCGAACTGCGCGCAGGCGCCGCCGGCGCCCGTGAGCCCCGCGTCCTGGAGGAGATCTCGCGATGACCGCCACCGCTACCGCCACCGCAGCGACGGCCACCGTGCAACGGCTGCTCGCCGCCGCTGCGGACGGCCTGCCCGCGCACAGCGCGCGGCTCGGCGGGCTGCCGTGGCGGGATCGCCCCGCCACCCTGGTCGAGGAGCTGGAGCAGGCCGGGCTCACCGGGCGGGGCGGGGCCGCGTTCCCCACCTGGCGCAAGGTGGTCGCCGTCGGTGCCGGCCGGCGCCCGGTCGTCATCGGCAACGCCGCCGAGGGCGAACCCGCCAGCGCCAAGGACGCCACGCTGCTGATGACCGCACCGCACCTGGTGCTGGACGGGCTGCAACTGGCCGCCGACGCGGTCGGCGCCGAGGAGGTGTACCTCTACGTCAAGCCCGGTCCCGGCGCCGACAGCGCGCGCGCGGCGCTGGCCGAGCGGACCGCCGCCGGCTGGGACCGCCGCCCGGTCGAGGTGCACGAAGCCCCGGACGCGTTCGTCTCGGGCGAGGAGACGGCCGTCGTCTCGGCACTCGAGGGACGTCCCGCCCTGCCCCGGTTCAAGCGCAGGCTCGTGGTCGAGTCCGGGTTCCGGGGCCGCCCCACCCTGGTGCAGAACGTCGAGACCCTCGCTCACGTAGCCCTGATCGGCCGTTTCGGTGCGCAGTGGTTCCGCGCCGTCGGGGTGGCCGACCAGCCCGGCACCTTCCTGTCCACGGTGAGCGGGGCCGTGCGTCGCCCGGGCGTGGTCGAGGCTGCGTACGGCACGTCGATCGCCGAGGTGATCCGGCTCGCCGGTGGCGCCAACGAGCCGCTGCGGGCCGTGCTGGTGGGCGGTTACCACGGCGCCTGGCTGCCCGCCGCTCAGGCGGCGGAAGCGCCGATGTCGCGCAGCGGGCTGGCGCCCTGGGGTGCCTCCCCCGGTGCCGGAGTAGTGATCGCGCTCCCCCGGGGCAGCTGCGGGCTGGACCACACCGCGCGCATCGTCAGCTACCTGGCCGGGCAGAGCGCCCGACAGTGCGGTCCGTGCCTGAACGGGTTGCCGCACCTCGCCGACACCCTCACCCGGCTGGCCCGTCACGGCCGCGACGAGCGGCTGTTGCAGGCCACCCACCAGCTGTCCGGCCTGCTCGAGGGGCGCGGGGTGTGCCACCACCCCGACGGGACCGTCCGGCTGGTGCGCAGCGCCCTGCGCACCTTCGCCGACGACGTCGAGGCTCACCTCGCCGGCCGCTGCCTGGCGGGCGCCGCCTGAGCCCACCCGGCCCGCCCCGCCCGCCCCGCCCGACCCGCCACCCCGGACCCGCCCGACCCGCCCTTCCTGCCCAGGAGGCAGCCATGACCACCACCCCCGCCACCACCCGGACCACCACCACCGGGACGGCGACCACCCGGACCGCGACCACGGCACCCGCCCGGCCGGGCGGCCCCCCCGGTGGGGCCCCCGCCCCCCGCACCAGGCTGCGGCTGCAGGTCGACTGGACCCTCTGTGAGGCGCGCGGGCACTGCGTCGAACTGCTCCCCGAGACCCTCGCGGAGGACCCATGGGGCTACCCCATGGCCCGCTCCGGCGCCGCAGCGGGACGCGGCTTCCCCGTCCCCGACCACCTCGAAGCACACGCCCGGCGCGCGGTCAGCTCCTGCCCCCGGCTGGCGCTCGTGCTGGACGAGAACTGACCTCACCCGGCGGGTGGCCAGGCAGGTCCACCGGCGGGTGGCCAGGCAGGCCGTCGGCGGGTGGCCCGGCGGCTCCCCGGCGCTGGCTAGGGTGGGTGCATGACGAGCACGACGAGCGCGGTGACCGGCCTGGTGGTGGCTCCGGAGCTGCTCGCGGCCTGGCGCTCGGTGGGCGCGCCGGAACCGATCGGCCTCGCCGGCGCGGTGGCCGGAGGCCGCGGCGCGGTCGTCGCGGTGCTCCCGCAGATGCCGGTGGACGACTGGTCCGAGCCGGCCGCTGCGGCGCTCGCGGCGGCGCTCGGCGCCGGGCCGGTGGAAGTTGTGGTGGTCCCGGGCGCGAACCTGGCCGAGCTGGTGCGCGCCTGGGTGTACCAGGCCGGCCAGGGCAGCGGGCGCGGCGTCCACCTGCAGGTCGAGGTCGACCCCGGGCCGGGCACTGCGGGCACGGCACCGGCGGTGCGGCTGATCGTGCACGCGATCGACAGCTCCGCCCGCGAGCTTGCGATGCGACTGGGCAGCCCGCACGACCCCGCGCTGGCCGCGCTGCGGGCGGTGCTCGGCGGCCGCGAGGTCGCCGTGCTCGACGCGGAGGGCCGCGCCGCCGGACGCTGACCGGCGCTCAGCTGCCCGCGTCGGGCTCGAGCACGAAGACCCGGATCACCCGGCCGGCGGTGCGTTGCGGGTAGCTGGAGTAGCCCCTGTACATGGCCCTGGCCCGGGCCCAGATCTGCTCCGCCTCGGCGCCGGTGGCCTCGCGGGCCCGCACGGCCACCACCCGACCCTCGCGGGCGAGGCTGGCGCGGGGCTCGGCGAGCAGGTTGTGCACCCAGCCGGGGTGGCGGTGCCCGCCGAAGTTCGATCCGATGACCGCCAGGTGCTCCCCGGCCGGGACGGCTACCAGCGGCACCGTCCGGGGCAGGCCCGAGCGGGCCCCGACGGTGGTCAGCAGCACGGCCGGGAGCTCGGCGAGCACATCGGTGAGGGTGACCCGCCCGCGGCTGAGGCTGAGCACCGCCCGGTCGACGTGATGCAGGGTGCGGGCGAAGAACCACGCCCCGGGCCGGGTGGAGGCCACCGCGGCGACCACCCGCCCGGGAAGGCGGGGCGTTCGCACGATGACACCGAGATCGGCTGCGAGTCCCATCGGCCGTCCTCCTGCGCACCGGCTGGCGCCCACGGGCCACGGCGGGTGGCCACCGTCGGCACCGCGGGGCCCGTCGTCGGGCCCATCGGCATCATCGCAGCGCAGCGGCAGCGGCGACAGCCGAGCGGGCCGCGCAGCGCGGTCGCCGAGTGCGAGCCGGGGTGTTAACCTCGCGCCCCACCCGGCAGACCCCTGCCGATCCGGACGTCGGCGCGACGGGAGCCACGATGACCGCACGCACCCAGCCGCCCTTCCGTGCCGACCATGTCGGCAGCCTGCTGCGCCCCCGGCGCCTGCTGCAGGCCCGCGAGGACCGCGCCGCCGGCCGCATCGACGCCGCCGCGCTGCGCCAGGTCGAGGACGAGGCCATCCGCGAGGTCGTCTCCCGCCAGCGCGACGTCGGGCTCTCCACCGCCACCGACGGGGAGTTCCGCCGCGCCTCGTGGCACATGGACTTCATCTACGCCCTCGGTGGCACCCGGCAGGCCGACGAGCGGATGAAGGTGACCTTCCACAACGCGAAGGGCGACCTCGACTTCAGCCCCGCCGCGCTGCGCATCGACGGGCGGATCAGCCTGCCGGAGACCATCTTCGGCGACGCGTTCAGCTACCTGCGCGACACCGTGGCCGACCTTCCGGGTGACGGGCGGGCGGGTGACGGGCGGCCGGTGCCGAAGCTGACCATCCCCTCGCCGAGCATGGTCCACTACCGCGGCGGGCGGGCCGCGATCGACGAGCAGGTGTACCCCGACCTCGACCAGTTCTGGGCCGACCTGTCCGCGGCCTACGCCGAGGAGGTCGCCCGGCTCGGCGCGCTCGGCTGCACCTACCTGCAGTTCGACGACACCAGCCTCGCCTACCTCAACGACCCCACCCAGCGCGAGCTGGTGGCCTCCATCGGCGGCGACGCCGAGCACCAGCACGAGCGCTACATCCGCCAGATCAACGCCGCGCTCGCCGGCCGCCCCGCCGGGATGTCCATCACCACGCACATGTGCCGGGGCAACTTCCGCTCCTCGTGGGTGGCCAGCGGCGGGTACGACTTCGTCGCCGAGGCCCTGTTCACCACGCTCGACGTGGACGGCTTCTTCATGGAGTGGGACGACGAGCGGTCGGGCGGGTTCGAGCCGCTGCGGTTCGTGCCGCCCGGCAAGTACGTGGTGCTGGGCCTGGTCACCACCAAGAGCGGGGGGCTGGAGACCAAGGACTCGCTGCGGCGGCGGATCGACGAGGCCGCCCGCTACGTCCCGCTGGAGCAGCTCTGCCTGTCCCCGCAATGCGGGTTCTCCTCGACGGTCGAGGGCAACACCCTCACCGAGCAGGAACAGTGGGCGAAGCTGCGGCTGGTGGTGGAGACGGCCGCGGACGTCTGGGGCTGAGCCGGCCACCGCTCGACACCGACACAGAGACACCCCCCGGGGCGCGTGAAGCCGGCGGCACTGCCAGGCTAGGGCGAAAAGCCGGCCGACCTGGAGGTCCCGTGAGCGAGCCGAGGACGATCCCGGTCCCCGCGCCGAGCGCACCGCGCATGTCCCCCGCGCTGCTCGGGCCCGCCGGGCTGGACGAGCTGCTCGACCTCCCCGTGGAGCAGTTGACCGCCGCCGCCCGGGCGGTGCGGGCGGACACCACCGGCGCCCGGGTCACCTACTCGCCGAAGGTGTTCATCCCGCTCACCCAGCTCTGCCGCGACCGCTGCGGGTACTGCACGTTCGCGCAGTCCCCGGGCCGCGCGCACGCCGCCTACCTGACCCCCGAGCAGGTGCTCGCCATCGCCACCGAAGGGGCGCGGGCCGGTTGCCACGAGGCGCTGTTCACCCTCGGCGAGGGCCCGGAGGACCGCTACCCGCAGGCCCGGGACTGGCTCGCGGCGCACGGGTACGCCTCCACCGTGGACTACCTGTGGGCGATGTGCGCCCTGGTGCTCACCGAGACGGGGCTGCTGCCGCACGTCAACGCCGGGGCCCTGCCCGCCGCCGAGCTGGAGCGGCTGCGCGGGGTGAGCGTGAGCCAGGGGATGATGCTCGAGTCGCTCGAGGCGGACCTGCCCGCCCACCGCGGCGCCCCGGACAAGACGCCCGCGCGCCGGTTGCAGACCCTGCACGCCGCCGGGCGGCTGGCGATCCCGTTCACCACCGGGATCCTGGTCGGGATCGGGGAGTCGGAGCGGGCGCGGGCCGAGGCCCTGCTGGCCATCGCCGCCGCGCACCGCGAGCACGGCCACGTGCAGGAGGTGATCGTGCAGAACTTCATGCCCAAGCCGGGCACGGCGATGCGCGACCACCCCGGCTGCCCACCTGAGCAGCACCTGCGCGCCATTGCGCTGGCCCGGCTACTGCTGCCGCCGCAGGTGCACGTGCAGGCCCCGCCGAACCTCAGCGACGACTTCGGGGCGCTGCTCGACGCCGGCATCGACGACTGGGGCGGGATCTCCCCGGTGACCGCCGACCACGTCAACCCCGAGCGCCCCTGGCCACACCTGGAGCGGCTGCGCACGGTCACCGAGAGCCGTGGGCTGGTGCTGGCGCCCCGGCTCGGGGTCTACCCCGAGTACGCCGCCGATTCCGGACGCTGGCTCGACGCCGACCTGCACTTCGCCGTCCAGGACCGCAGCGACGCCGAGGGGCTCGGCCGCGACGACCCCGGGACGGTGCTGCCCGAGCGCTACCGCGACGCGGTGAACGTCGGCACCGGGGCCGAGGTCGCGATCGCCGGCCGGCGATCCACGGCCTGGTACTCCGGCACCGACGACGAGCCACCGGCGCTGCTGCGGCAGGGCCACGATGCCCCGGCGGCCACGGGCCAGGTCGCCGAGGTGCTTGCCGGGGTACGGGCCGGGCAGCAGCCCGGCGAGGGCGAGGTGGTCGCCCTGCTGGGCGCCCGCGGCCCGCAGCTGGCCGCCGTCGCCGCGCTCGCCGACGAGCTACGCGCCCGGGCCTGCGGCGACGTCGTCACCTTCGTGCACAACCGGAACATCAACTACACCAACGTCTGCACCTTCAAGTGCCGCTTCTGCGGCTTCTCCAAAGGCCCGCTGACCCTCAACCTGCGCGGCACGCCCTACCTGCTCACCCTTGACGACATCGTTGCGCGGGCGCGCGAGGCGGCCGAGCTCGGCGCGAGCGAGGTCTGTCTGCAGGGCGGCATCCACCCGAGCTTCGACGGCAACTACTACGTCGACGTGGCCCGTGCGGTGACCGCTGCCGTCCCGGACCTGCACGTGCACGGGTTCACCGCCCTGGAGGTCACCGAGGGTGCGCGCCGGCTCGGCGAGCCGCTGGAGGCCTACCTGCTGCGGCTGAAGGACGCCGGACTGCGCTCGCTGCCCGGCACCGCCGCGGAGATCCTCGACGACGAGGTGCGCGCCGTGCTGTGCCCCGACAAGATCAGCACCCAGGAGTGGCTGGACTGTCACGAGACCGCCCACGGTGTCGGACTGCGCTCGAACGTGACGATGATGTTCGGCTCGGTGGAGCGGCCGGTGCACCAGGCCCGGCACCTGCTGCGCACCCTCGACCTGCAGCGCCGCACCGGCGGGTTCACCGAGTTCGTGGGGCTGCCGTTCGTGCACATGGCCGCCCCGATCTACCTCAAGCGGGCGGCGCGGCGGGGCCCGACCTGGCGCGAGGTGGTGCTGCTGCACGCCACCGCCCGGATCGTCTACCACGGCGCGATCGACCACATCCAGGCCTCGTGGGTGAAGCTCGGCGCCCGTGGCGTCAGCCAACTGCTGCGATCGGGCGTCGACGACCTCGGCGGCACGCTGATGGAGGAGAACATCAGCCGGGCCGCCGGTGCCGCTCACGGCCAGCTGATCGACGAGGACGGGCTGCGCGCGGTGGCCGAGGCGGCCGGGCGCACGCTGCGCCGGCGCACGACGCTCTACGAGAGCATGATCCCCGCGGGGTAGGGTGCGCGGCGTGCGACGCGCTTCGCAGCGGCAGGGGCAGGGGCGGCGCTGGCGCCCGCTGGTGATGGTGGCCGGGACGCTCGCGCTGAGCGCCGCCTGCAGCACGGGCGGAGGCGACCCCGCGGGGACCACCCCGGCGCAACCGGCGACGGGGGCGGGCGGCCCGCCACCGAGTTCCGCGACCGCCGCCGCAACGCCGTCCCCCACCCCGGCGGGGGCGGGCTCGTGCCCGGCCGACGGGGCGGTCGCCGGCGCGGCGACGGCCCGGCCGAAGTTCGTCCGCACCATCGCCACCGGCCAGACGGGCTGGTTCTCCTCCCCCGCGCTGGCCGATCTCGACGGCGACGGCCGGCTCGAGATCGTCGCCCCCGAGTACGCCACCTCCGTGTTCGACGCCACCGGGCGCCGGCTGGGGACGGGGACCGCCACGAAGGGCCGGGTGTACGCCCCCGCGGTGGTGGCCGACCTGGACGGCGACCACGTCACCGACATCGTCGTCGGCGGCAACGACGGGACCGTGGCCGCCTACGAGTACCGCGACCACGCGCTGCGGCTGAAGCGCGGCTGGCCGGTCTCCACCTGCAGCGGCGGGCAGTGCCCGGAGACGCGCGGGATGGCGGCGGCCGACCTCGACGGCGACGGGCGGCTGGAGATCGTGGTCACCACCACGAACACCTCCGACACGGGGGCGCAGGTGTTCGTCCTCACGGCCACCGGGAAGCTCTTCCACCCGGCGGGAGCCCCGGCGACCTCGTGGCCGCGGTACAACACCCTGCACGGCGCGGGCAACGACGCCGACCTGAACGGGATCGGCAACCACGGGTACGGCACGTACGGCGAGAACGTCGCCGTCGGCAACCTCGACGACGATCCGGAACCGGAGATCGTGGTCAGCTACGACAACCACGAGCTCAACGTCTTCAACGCCGACGGGACGTCGGTACCCGCTTCGCGCTGGTACACCAACCGGGAGAGCGGGTACGTCGGTCGCCGGCTGGCCTGGGGCCAGTTCATCCGCTGGCTCGATCCTGCGGTGGAGGATGCGCAGTACCACACCCACACGGGGCCGTGGCCCGACGTGCGCACGACCTCGTGGCTGCAGTGGACCGCTTCGCCGCCGGCCGTCGCCGACCTGGACGGCGACGGGCACAACGAGGTGATCGGGGTGCCCAACGCCGAGCAGAAGGAACCGTACGAGACGCAGGGGTACGCGGTGATGGCCTTCGACGGCGCCCAGGCGGGTGGGGTCCGCTCGGCGCGCCGGCACGCGGGGTTCACCGACCCGGTGCTGTCGGGCAAGCCCGCGGTGCGCGCGGACGGCGACTGGTACCCCCCGACCGGGATCCCGGCGCCGACCCTGGTCGACCTCGACGGCGACGCCCGGCCGGACATCGTCGTCCCGGTGCCGGACGGCAAGGTCTACGCGGTGTCCTCCACCGGGAAGCTGCTGTGGACCTACGACTTCGCCCACGGCGCGGCCCGCACCTTCGGCTCCGAGGTGGTCGCCGCCGACCTGAACCGCGACGGGACGCCGGAACTGGTGCTCGGCACGTACTCGCTCAGCCCGGGCGGCGGGCACCTGCTGGTGCTGTCGGCCGGCGGGCGGTTGCTGTCCGACACCCGGCTGCGCAACCAGCGCCGCGACGGCAACGGGATCGGCATCGCCGCGGCGCCGTCGATCGCCGACCTCGACGGGGACGGGCGGCTGGAGATCGTCGCGACCACGATCGACCACGGCATCGACGTGTACACCGTGCCGGGGTCGGGGACGGCGTGCCTGCCCTGGCCGACCGGGCGCGGTTCCCTGCTGCGCGCCGGCACCCCACCCTCTAGGGGGTGATCATGCACGCCCGCGCCACTCCCTTAGGGGGGTGATCATGCACGCCAGCGCCAGGTAGCTCAGGGCCCGAGGGCACCGGCGGCTTCGGCGACGATCGGGTCGATCGGCTCCTCGCCGGATGCCGAAGCGACGCGCTGCACCAGCGCCCTGCGCATCCGGGGATCCCAGAACGAGCGCAGGTGGGCCGCGACGGCCTCCACCGCCTGCCCGTGCGGCAGGTGCCGGAACTGCGCGGCGATGTCGTTGGCCATCCGCAGATTCGGGTCGGTGCCGGTCACTCCCCGGCCCCCGCCACCGGCAGCCCGCCGGCCTGCTCCCGCCCCGCCCGCTCCCGCCCGGCCTGCTCCCGCCCCGCCCGCTCCCGCCCGGCCTGCTCCCGCCCGGCCTGCTCGAGCGCGGCCTGCTCCCGCCCGGCCTGCTCGAGCGCGGCATGCTCACCGAGTGACACCTGCACCGCCGTGACCTTGTACTCCGGGCAGTTCGTGGCCCAGTCGGAGTTCTCGGTCGTCACCACGTTCGCCCCGGTGACCGGGTGGTGGAAGGTGGTGTAGACGACGCCCGACCGGCATCCGGTCGGTGACCTGCCGCGTGCAGCGTGGTCTCGCCCGACCCGGCTGCGCCAGCGTGACCAGGTCGCCGTCCGCGATGCCGCGGTCCTCGGCGTCGTGCGGGTGGATCTCGAGCACGTCCTCGCGGGTGCCAGGCGACGTTGGCCGTGCGCCGGGTCTGCGCGCCGACGTTGTACTGGGTGAGGATCCGCCCGGTCGTGAGGATGAGCGGGAACCGCCGGGTGCGTGCGCTCCGTCGGTCGGCACGTACGGGGTCGCGACGAACCGGCCCTTGCCGCGGACGAAGCGCGCCGACGTGCATGATCGGCGTGCCCTCGGGGGCGGCGTCGTTGCACGGCCACTGCACGCTGCCGAGCTGGTCGAGCAGGTCGAACGACACCCCGGCGAAGGTCGGGTGTGGTCGCCGCGATCTCGTCCATGATCTGGCTGGGGTGGTCGTAGCGCATCGGGTAGCCCATCGCCTGCGCGAGCTCGCAGACGATCTGCCACTCGTGCTTGCCGCCCGAGCCGCCGGTGCGCCGTTCGCCGCGAGGCCGTGGGCCGTTGCGCGGTGGCATCACCGGGCGCACCCGGTTGATCCGCCGCTCGGCGTTGGTGAAGGTGCCGTCCTTCTCCAGGAACGACGTCCCGGGCAGGAAGACGTGGGCGAACTTCGCGGTCTCGTTGAGGAACAGGTCCTGCACGACGAGCAGGTCGAGCGCCGCCAGGGCGCGGCCGCGACGTGCGGCGGTGTTCGGGTCGGACTGGGCGATGTCCTCGCCCTGGACGAAGAGCGCCGCGGAAGCTGCCGTCGATCGCGGCGTCGAACATGTTCGGGATCCGCAGCCCCGGCTCGTGCCAGCAGCGGCCGGCCCCACAGCGTCTCGAACACCTCGCGCACCGCGTCGTCGGAGACGTGCCGGTAGCCCGGCAGCTCGTGCGGGAACGAGCCCATGTCGCACGAGCCCTGCACGTTGTTCTGCCCGCGCAGCGGGTTGACGCCGACCCCGTCGCGGCCGATGTTGCCGGTCGCCATGGCCAGGTTGGCCATGCCCATCACCATCGTCGAGCCCTGGCTGTGCTCGGTGACCCCGAGCCCGTAGTAGATCGCCGCGTTCGGGCGCGCCGGCGTAGAGCCGGGCGGCGGCGCGGACCTCGGCGGCCGGGCACGCCGGTGACCTGCTCGGCGGCCTCCGGGCTGTTCTCGGCGCGGGCGATGAACTCCGCCCACTCGTCGTCACCCTCGCAGCGCTCGGCCACGAACTCGGCGTCCAGCGAGGCCCTCGGTGACCACCACGTGCGCGATCGCGTTGATCACCGCCACGTTGGTGCCGGGCGCGAGCTGCAGGTGGAGCGCCGCCTCGCACGTGCGGGGACCGCACCAGGTCGATCCGCCGCGGGTCGACGACGATCAGCTGCGCGCCCTCGCGCAGCCGCCGCTTCATCCGCGAGGCGAACACCGGGTGCGCGTCGGTCGGGTTGGCGCCGATCACCATGATCGACGTCGGCCTGCGTCGACCGAGCGGAAGTCCTGGGTGCCGGCCGAGGTGCCGAAGGTCTGCTTCAGCCCGTAGCCGGTCGGGGAGTGGCAGACCCGCGCGCAGGTGTCGACGTTGTTGTTGCCGAACGCCGCCCGGACCAGCTTCTGGACGACGTAGACCTCCTCGTTGGTGCAGCGCGACGAGGTGATCGCCGCCGATCGGCACCGACGCCGTGCTCGGCCTGGATGCGCGAGCAACCGGCTGGGCCACGTGAGCGCGATCGCCTCGTCCCAGCGCGACCTCGCGCCAGGGGTCGGTCGGCCGCTCGCGCATCATCGGCGTCAGCACCCGGTCGGGGTGGGTGGCGTAGCCGAAGGCGAAGCGGCCCTTGACGCAGGAGTGGCCCTCGTTCGCGCCGCCCTCCTTCGTACGGCACCATCCGCACGAGCTGGTCGCCCCGCAGCTCGGCCTTGAACGAGCAGCCGACGCCGCAGTAGGCGCAGGTGGTGAGCACGGTGCGGGTCGGCATGCCCGAGCTCGACGACGCTCTTCTCCTTCAGCGTCGCGGTCGGGCAGGCCTGCACGCAGGCGCCGCAGGAGACGCACTCCGAGTCCATGAACGACTCGCCGCCGCCGGCGCGAGACCTTCGAGTCGAACCCGCGGCCGGCAGATGGTCAGCGCGAACGTGCCCTGCACCTCGTCGCAGGCCCGCACGCAGCGCGAGCAGACGATGCACTTGCTCGGGTCGAAGTCGAAGTAGGGGTTGCTGTCGTGTCCTGGTCGTGCGGCGCTCGAGGTGGTTCGTCGCCGGCGTAGCCGTAGCGCACCTCGCGCAGCCCGACGACGCCGGCCATGTCCTGCAGCTCGCAGTCGCCGTTGGCGGCGCAGGTCAGGCAGTCGAGCGGGTGGTCGGAGATGTACAGCTCCATCACGCCGCGGCGCAGCGTTCGCAGCTGCGGGGCTCTGGGTGCGCACCGCCATCCCGTCGGCGACCGGGGTGGTGCAGGACGCCGGCGTGCCGCGGCCGCCCTCGACCTCGACCAGGCACAGCCGGCACGAGCCGAAGGCCTCCAGGCTGTCGGTGGCGCACAGCTTGGGGACGTCGATCCCGGCCAGCGCGGCGGCCCGCATCACCGAGGTGCCGGCGGGCACGCTGACCGGCGTGCCCGTCGATCGTCAGCGTCGACGGCGGCGCGCGCCCGGCCGCGCGCCGGCGTGCCGAGGTCGGGTTCCTTCAGCAGGGTCATGGCGTGCACCTCCGGGTCCGTGCCGCCGTCGCCGTGTCGGCGTCGGGCGGGGCGAAGTCCTCGCGGGAAGTGCTCGCAGGGCGCTGCGCACCGGCATGCGGCGTCAGCCCGCCCATCGCGCACAGCGAGCCCGTCGGCCATCAGTGTCGCACAGGTCCTCGAGCAGGACCAGGTCGGCCTCGCGTCGCGTCCCGTCGTCCGCGCGACGATCCGGTCGATCACCTCGACCCCGCGCACCGAGCCGATCCGGCACGGGGTGCACTTGCCGCAGGACTCCTCGGCGCAGAACTCCATCGCGAACCGGGCCTGCGCGGCCATGTCGACGGTGTCGTCGAACACCACGACGCCGCCGTGGCCCGACCATCGCGCCCGACGCGGCGAACGCCTCGTAGTCCATCGGCAGGTCGAGACGGCTCTGCCGGCAGGTAGGCGCCGAGCGGGCCGCCGACCTGGACCGCGCGGACGGGCCGCCCGCTGCGGGTGCCGCCGCCGTAGTCCTCGACCAGCTCGCGCAGCGTGACCCCGAAGGCGGTCTCGACGATGCCGCCGCGGGCGATGTTGCCGGCGAGCTGGAACACCTGGGTGCCGCGCGAGCGCCCGATGCCGAGCGTCGCGGTACGCCTGCGCCGCCGTCGGCCAGGATCGTCGGCACGGCCGCCAGGGTGAGCACGTTGTTGACCACGGTCGGCGCGGCCGAAGAGGCCCTGGACGCGCCGGCAGCGGCGGCTTGGCCCGCACCACGGCCGCGCTTGCCCTCGAGGCTCTCCAGCATCGAGGTCTCCTCGCCGCAGATGTAGGCGCCGGCGCCGACCCGCACGTGCAGGTCGAAGGCGCAGGCCGGAGCCGAGCACGTCGCTCGCCCAGCCAGCCCGCGGGCGTGCGCGACCTCGATCGCCGCGCGCATCGTCGCCACCGCGTCCGGGTACTCCGAGCGGAGGTAGACGTAGCCCTCGCGCGGCGCCGACGGCGTGCGCGGCGATCAGCCATGCCCTCGATGGGGCAGGAACGGGTCGCCCTCCATCAGCATCCGGTCGGCGAAGGTGCCGCTGTCGCCCTCGTCGGCGTTGCAGCAGACGTACTTCGGCGCGCCGTCGGCGCCGCGCAGCACCGTCTGCCATTGATCCCGGCCGGGAATCCGGCGCCGCCGCGTCCGCGCAGCCCCGATGCGATCGACCTCCTCGACGACCTCGGCCCGGGCGCACAGCTCGAGCGCCCGCGCGCAGGCCGGCCAGGCCGCCGTGGGCGAGGTAGTCCGTCGGCCGAGAGCGGGTCGATCCACGCCGACCCGGGCGAAGGTGAGCCGCTGCTGGTCGCGCAGCCAGCCGATCTCCTCGGTCGGCCCGAGCGCCAGCGGATGCGCACGCGCTGCGCCGTCGAGCAGCCCGGCTCGACGAGCAGCGCCGGCGACGTCGTCGGCGCGCGACCGGACCGTAGGCGACCCGGCCGGCGCGGCGTCTCGACCTCGACCAGCGGCTCGAGCCAGAGCATGCCGCGCGAGCCGTTGCGCACGATGCCGCAGCCCGGCCGGCCCGGGCCGCCTCGGCGAGCAGCGGGTCGGCGACCTCGTCGGCGCCCACCGAGCGGGCCGCGGTGTCCGCGCGGCACGAAGACGGTGACCGGTTCGTCACGCTCCGCTCCCTCGGCCACCAGCGCGGCGAGCCGGTCGGCGTCGACCCGGCCGTGGACCCGGCCGTCGACCTGCACCGACGGGCCGAGGGCGCAGTTGCCGAGGCAGAACACCTCCTCCAGGGTCACCGCGCCGTCCGCGGTGGTGCCACCGAACTCGACGCCGAGCCGGCGGTGGCCTCGGCGACCAGGGCCTCGGCGCCGACCGCCTGGCAGGCCTCGGCCCGGCAGACCCGGACGAGGTGCGCCCGGCCGGCTCGGTGCGGAAGTCGCGGTAGAAGGAGACCACCCCGTGGACGTCGGCGCGGGAGAGGTTGAGCGCCGCGGCGACGACCGGCACGGCGCCTCGGGGGAGAACCCGTGCGCGGCCTGCACCTCATGCAGCACGGGGAGCAGGGCTCCGCGCGCGTTCCCCGGCGTGGGCGGCGAGGATGCGGCCCACCCGCTCGGCCACGGCGTCCTGTTCGGCGTCGTGGGCCGGGGCGCCGGGGGATACTGGCCGCCGGGGTTCCTGTCCGCCGGGGTTCCGTCCGCCGGGGTTCCGTCCGCCGGCCCCGGGTGCGCTGTCGGCGGGGTGCGCTGTACTGGTGTGGTGTCCGGCGGTCATCGGCGTCCGCTCCTGGTCTGGTCCACGCGCTCAGCGGACCGGCCCGCGTGCCGGTCCGCTCCGTGTCGTGCCTGCCGGTCGATGTACGCCACGAAGAGGCCGGCCGTCACGCTGCTCGCC